>NZ_JRGM01000001.1 GCF_000764665.1 Aeromonas lacus
TCCAACAGTTGTACCATATGCAGCTTTTTCAGTCGCATTGAGATTATCCAGCAACCCCTGCACTAACGAGTTGGCATTGGTGTCCTGAGTTGGCTCACCATCAGTTATATAAATAACATAGCCATTGTTAGAACATTTATCATAAGGCGCTTTATAGGTTCCGACAGGGTTTTCTGCTAATGTATCCCGAGCAGGAGTTCGTGAACTATCGTCATCACCATAATACACTGACCGGCCACCAAATAGACGATAGGCCTCATACAGCGTTTCGCATAGCGGCGTATTAGTTTCCGCCCCAAGGCTATCTATGGTCGACAATAAATTCTGTTCTGCCGTAACACCATTACCGATATCGGTATCGTTACTTAGAATACGTCGAACAATACGTCCACCATTTTTCGTACCATTACTGTCATTGTAATTATATACAGCCAACCCAAAATCAACACCAGGAGTTGAAGATATCAATCCCTTCACAGCATCCTTAGCAACCTGAAGTCGTGACTGAACACTATGTC
>NZ_JRGM01000010.1 GCF_000764665.1 Aeromonas lacus
GCTCTGGCTCAACAAATTAGTCAATAAGTGGCCCATTTTTGTTCGATTTGACTTGATGATGGCTTGCCAGTTCGATAGCAAAACCAAACAACTTGCCATCGCCCCAAGCGGCTTTGGCGTGCTGCGCAGCCCATTTTTGGCTCTTGGTATGGTTTTTCTTCCCGGTTTTCCTTCCTCCGCTTCTCTGGTTTAGAGCAGCCGACCCTGGCTGCAAATGCCTTCGAACTGCTCCTTATGCGACTGGGGCAGGGGTTGGTCAGCCGGTGTCGAGCTCGTCACTTTTGTCGTGTCGATCACACTTCCCACCCCGTCCTCACCCTCGTCAGGGGTGGCAATCAGCGCGCTTCTATTTCTGATTACTTCTTTATTTTCAGTTGCTTGTGATTTTTTATCGCAACCTTGGCCCGTTTTGGTCTGATAAATGCTTTGTGGGGGGCTGGCCGCCTCTTTGCCTGTCGGCGGGCGGCCCGGTGTAACGAACCATTTAGGATCCCTCTCTATGAACAGCTTCGTGATTGCAGATCCCAGTCTCTGTATTGGGTGTCGTACCTGTGAGGTGGCCTGCGCCGTTTCACACCAGTCAGGGTCTTGCAGCGGGACCCTTGAGCGGGAGGGCGGCCTGCATCTTGCCATCGAGGATGGACATCTGGTCTCCAAGGACAGCTACTTTCAGCCGCGCCTGAAGGTGATCGTGGGCAGCAAGGTGACCACGCCGGTGCTCTGCCGCCAGTGTGAAGACAAGCCGTGCGCCATGGCCTGCCCGAACAATGCCATCGTCAGCGAGGATGGTTGCGTCAAGGTGTTGCAGGAGCGCTGCATCGGCTGCAAGTCCTGCGTGGTGGCCTGTCCTTACGGCGCCATGGCGGTGGTGCTCAAAGAGGTGGCACCCGCTGCCGATTCGCTCTTCAAGCGTCCGCAGACCAAGGCGCAGGCGCTCAAGTGCGATCTCTGCCGTCACCGCGAGGCGGGCCCGGCCTGTGTCGAGGTGTGTCCGACCCAGGCGCTGCGGCTGGTCACGCCGGAGCATCTTGAAAACCTGAACCGGCAGAAGCAGCTGGCCAGTGCCGAGGCACTGCTGGCGATGCCGGCGCGGGTGTGAGCGGGCTTGCCGAGCCGTTTTTCGTTAACAAACAAGAGTGTGAGTCATGAAAAAAGTCATTACCGTGTGCCCCTATTGCGGCACCGGTTGCAAAATCAACCTGCTGGTTGAAAACGACAAGGTGGTGGGGGCCGAAGGCGCCAACGGCCGGACCAACGAGGGGCAGCTCTGCCTCAAGGGCTATTACGGTTGGGATTTTTTGAACGACACCAACCTGCTGACCCCCCGTCTCAAGAGCCCGATGATCCGCCGCGAGCGCGGTGGCAAGTTCGAGGCTGTCTCCTGGGATGAAGCGATCGAGTTCGCCAGCAGCCGTCTCTCCGCCATCAAGGCGAAATATGGCCCGGACGCTATCATGACCACCGGCTCTGCCCGTGGCCCGGGCAATGAAGCCAACTATGTGATGCAGAAATTTGCCCGTGCGGTGATTGGGACGAACAACGTCGACCACTGCGCGAGGGTGTGACACGCACCCTCAGTCTCCGGTCTGGAGACAACTGTAGGCAACGGCGCCATGAGCAACGCCATTCCCGAAATTCAAGAGACCAAGTGCCTGCTGGTGTTTGGTTACAACGCTGCTGACTCTCACCCCATCGTCGCTCGCCATATCCTCAAGGCGAAGGCAAACGGGGCCAAGGTGATTGTGTGTGATCCCCGCATGGTGGAGACCGCCCGTATCGCCGATCAGTGGCTGCCGCTCAAAAACGGTTCCAACATGGCGCTGGTTAACGCTTTCGCCAACGTGTTGATCAATGAAGGGCTCTACAACAAGGCCTTTGTCGCCAACTACACCGAAGGGTTCGAGACCTTCAAGGCGACGGTGGCCAAGTACACTCCGGAATATGTCGAGGGGATCACTGGCCTCAAAGCCGCCGATATCCGCGCCGCCATTCGCACCTATGCCGAGTCGCCAGCGTCCATGATCCTGTGGGGCATGGGGGTGACCCAGTACGGTCAGGCAGTGGACGTGGTCAAGGGGCTGGCGGGTCTGGCGCTGCTGACCGGCAACTTCGGTCGCCGCGGCACCGGCTGCGGGCCGGTACGTGGTCAGAACAACGTGCAGGGCACCTGTGATATGGGGATGCTGCCGCATCAGTTCCCGGGTTATCAGTCGGTGGCCGATCCCGCCATCAGCGCCAAGTTCGCCAAGGCGTGGGGCGTGGAGTCGCTCTCCCAAAAGCCCGGCTATCGCCTGACGGAGCTTGGCCACAAGGTGGAGGAGGGCAAGTGCAAGGCCTTCTACATCTTTGGTGAAGATCCGGCTCAGACCGAAGCTGACTTGGGTCAGTTCCGCCGCACTCTGGCGGGGATGGAGCTGGTGATCGTGCAGGATATCTTCATGACCCAGACCGCCGAGATGGCCGACGTCATTCTGCCCGCCACCAGTTGGGGCGAGCATGAAGGGGTATACAGCTCGGCGGATCGCGGCTTCCAGCGCTTCTACAAGGCGGTGACGCCCCCCGAGAACGTGAAGCCGGACTGGGCCATCTTCTCGTTGATGGCGACCGCCATGGGTTATCCCATGGAGTACCACAACACCGAAGAGATCTGGGACGAGATGCGTGCGCTCTGCCCGCTCTATGCCGGGGTCAGCTACGACAAGATGGCCGATCTCAAGAGCGTGCAGTGGCCCTGTCCGACCGAGGATCACCCGGGCACCAGCACTCTGTTCGAGGGGAATGTGTTCACCACCCCGAGTGGCAAGGGTCAGCTGATTGCCTCCGAGTGGCGGCCGCCGCTGGAGCAGCCCTGTGCCGAGTACCCGCTGGTGCTTTCCACCGTGCGCGAGGTAGGTCACTACTCCTGCCGCTCCATGACCGGCAACTGCTCGGCGCTGCAGACCCTGGCCGATGAGCCGGGCTATGTGCAGATCCACCCGAGCGATGCCAAAAAGCTCGGGGTGAAGGATCAGGCGCTGGTCTGGATCTCGTCGCGCCGTGGCAAGGTGATCACCCGCGCCAACTACAACGACCGGGTCAACGCCGGGGTGGTCTACATGACCTACCAGTGGTGGATCGGGGCCTGCAACGAGCTCACCATCGAGCACGTCGATCCCGTCTCCCACACGCCGGAGTACAAGTACTGCGCGGTGAAGATCGAGCGCATCGACAATCAGCCTGAGGCGGAAGTGTACGTCCAGACTGAATACAGCGCGCTCAAGGCGAAATTGCGCAGCGCAGCCAAAGGCTGACCCGCCCTAAAAAAGGACGTTCTGCACAAATAAGGGAACCCGACTCGGATTTATCGAGTCGGGCACCCTTTTATTAGCCAAAAACAGGGGATAAATGATGCAACATGAAATTGGTCGCTTATTCGGAATTTTCTATATTGGCACCTATCTGGCGGCGATATTGCTGGGAATAGGTTGCTATATTTGGCGCGACGAGATGATATTTCTGCTCGGCTTCGGTTTTTTCGGCTGTTTTATGGCAGCACGGCTCGCCATGGGCAGCGTATTTTCCGCCTTGAGTATTTCCAGTGCCTGGCTGATCGGGTTTATATCCACCACCTTGATCAACTGCCTGCTGCTGGGGGTGATCACCCTGCTGGTCTACCTCACTCACCAGTGCGTCTCGGTTGAGCTTGCCGACAACGCCAGCTGGCTGCTGCTCGCCTTTCAGGGCTTCTCCGCGCTCTTTATTCTGGGCGGTTTGAAGTGCTGCCACACCCGCCTTGTCACCTCGTGAGCGACCACCTGAACGTGTTTCGAATGATGCCTTTATTGCACAGCAAAGGGGAGGCAACAGAGAGATCTGACAGTTGACAATGGCCCCTTGTACGGCCACCAATCCATTATTCAATCCGCGATGTAATTATTGCCTGAATATGGCAACCAGATATATTAAATCGGATTGTAATGAAATTTGAGCTCATCTATGATGAGTCGCCATTCCAATAATAATCACCCGATAACAATGTTATTTTTTGTTATCGTTCGTTAATAACAACGGTGGAATTGCAACATGCGACAAGTGTCGTCACCGCCTTCCTTTTGGCAGCGTGGATAGTGCGCTGCGGCTATTAATTCTGGTGAAACGCTTGTGTCGCGATGCGATGGCATGGACAGCCTGACTGGTGACTGAAATTGATATAACGTGAGGCCGCAATGCTTACTGTGAGTGCCATCCCCCTGGACGAGATCTCTCCCATCTGGGACGACGGTTTCCTCCTGCTCTCCAAATCCCTCCTGTCGGCCGTGACGCTCGATGACTTTATCCACAAACTCAACAAGATAGATGCCGGCTTTGGCGGCGTAACCCGGGTCAACCTGATCCTCAACCGGGGCTCCGGCGAGGAGGCCACTTTCTGTTACATGGGAGAGAGCGGCCCAAAGCACCTTGTCTGCCGCAAGGCAGACCTGCACGCTCCCACTGATGGTACCGAGCAGGCGATCATCCTGCCTGCCGCCCGTTTTGCCAACCGCTGTGCCTCCCTCGCTGCCGAAGGAATTTATGAGGGGCTGCGCTCCTACTGCCAGCTCCCCATCACCACCGCCCGCAGCCATCTTGGCGGGGTCGAGTTCATCAATACCCGCCTCGACAGCTTTACCATGGAGACGCTCGCCAAGCTGACCCAGCTGGCCGCCATCATCGCCATTGCGCTGGAGAACGTGCAGGACAAGGAGCGCACTCTGGAGCAGGCCAACTCCCTGCGCCTTGAGCGCGACAGCTGCAAAATTCTGGTGGATGTGACCAACGCGGTGATCAAGCTGGTGCGCATCGCCGAGCTGCCCAAGAGCCTGTTTGCCATCCTGCACCACCACTTTGGCATCAGCAGCCTCTGTCTGGCCGAGTACAACGCCACCTCGGACAGCTTCAAGAGCTATCTGGTCAACCAGCAGCAGAGCGATCAGCCGGGGATCATCGATCACTCCTGTTTTGAGAAGAACTGCCTGCAGGGGGCGCTGCGCCACAGCGAGCCCTTCTTCGTTTATCGCGAGCAGGGCCACGGCTGCCAGTCGAGCTGCCGCTTTACCTCCCAGATCCTGCCGCCCGATGCCGACAGCTCCTGCATTTTGCCGCTGCGCTATCAGGGCAATCTGCTGGGGGTGCTGATCCTCTCTCATCCAGAGGCCAACTTCTTCGCCGATATCGACATCTCCCTGCTGGAGCAGGTGGCGGCGCGCACGGCCATTGCCATGAACAACGTGCAGGCGCAGCAGGAGATCTCCAACACCAACGGTGCCAAAGAGAAGACCATTCGCATCAACGAGCCGCAGATGCAGGGGGAGTTCCCCCATATCATCTACCAGAGCGCGGTGATGGCAAACGTGCTGGAGAAGGTGCGGCTGGTGGCCGAGAGCGACAGTACCGTACTGATCCTTGGCGAGACCGGCACCGGCAAGGAGCTGATCGCCCAGGCCATTCATGCCCTGAGTGCCCGCCACGATCACGAGATGGTGAAGGTGAACTGCGCCGCCATCCCGACCGGCCTTATCGAGAGCGATCTGTTTGGCCACGAGAAGGGTGCCTTTACCGGCGCCCTGACCCAGCGCATCGGCCGCTTCGAGCGGGCCCACAAGGGTACCCTGTTCCTCGACGAAGTGGGGGATATGCCGCTGGATTTGCAGCCGAAACTCTTGCGGGTATTGCAGGAGCACGAGCTGGAGCGGGTCGGCAACAGCAACCCCATCGCGGTGGATGTGCGGCTGGTGGCCGCCACCAACTGCGATCTGCTCTCCATGGTCAAGAACAAGCGCTTTCGAAGTGACCTCTACTATCGTCTCAACGTCTTTCCCATCGAGCTGCCGCCCCTGCGCGAGCGGCGCGAGGATATCCCGCTCCTGGTCAACTTCTTCGTCAGAAAGATTGCCAAGCGGATGCGCCGCACCATCACCGCCATCCCCGCCGATGCCATGAAGATGCTGGTGTCGTTGCCGTGGTACGGCAATATCCGCGAGCTGGAGAACGTCATCGAGCGCGCCGTGGTGATGACTCGCGGTCACGTGCTGAACCTCTCGCCGGAGGAGCTGATGCCCCTCAAGGGCTACCACAAGATTGAGACGCTGGTCTATGACGAGCCCGCCACGCCGCTCTTTGCCGAGGGGCCGGAGGATGAGCGCGAGGCGATCATCGCCGCCCTGCGCGACTGCAATGGCATAGTCGCTGGCGAGCGGGGGGCGGCCAACCGCCTCGGCATGAAGCGCACCACCTTGCTCTCCAAAATGAAGCGGCTCGGCATCTCGGCCCGGGATCCCGAAATCATTGACGGGGTCGCACCATGAGAGAGCTACTTGAGCGTGAGTCGCGGGGCGAGCAGAGAGAACCGAGCGAACAGAACGAGCTGGCCCGCTGCGCCATCCACCGCGAGGTGGTGCACTACCGCGCTGATACCTTGACCTGCGACAGCGAGATGGCGCTCCCCTCCGAGACGCCGGTGGCGCTGGTCTACAACGGCATTGCCCACAGCGTGATGATGTGTTCGGCCTCCGATCTGGAGGATTTCGCCATCGGCTTCTCGCTCTCGGAGGGGATCATCGATAGCCTGCTCGATATCCACGACATCGAGCAGATTGACGGCTGTCAGGGGATTGAGCTGCATATCACCCTCGCCAACCGCTGCGTCCATCGCCTCAAAGAGAAGCGGCGCACCATGGCGGGCCGCACCGGTTGCGGCATCTGCGGCAGCGAGAGTCTGGAGCAGGTGATCCGCACCCAGCCACTGCTGCCCGATAGTCAGAGTCTGGCGGTAGGGCATATCGACAAGGTGCTGAGCGCGCTGCGCCCGCTCCAGCTGCTGGGCCAGCGCACCGGCGCCACCCATGCGGCAGTGCATCTGGATGGTGAGGGCAACATTCTCGCCATCCGCGAGGATGTGGGACGCCATATTGCGCTGGACAAACTGGTGGGGCACTTGTGCCGCGCTGGCCGCCGTGACGGTGCCATTCTGGTGACCAGCCGCGCCAGCTTCGAGATGGTGCAAAAGTGCGCCAGCGCCGGGGTGGAGATCTTGCTCGCCATCTCTGCTGCCACCGAGCTTGCGGTCGAGCGGGCCGAGCAGACCGGACTGACGTTGGTGGGCTTTTGCCGCCCCGGTCGGGCCGAGATCTACAGCGGTTGCCAGCGCATCCTGCTCAAGTAACGGCAAGCGTGACCGCAAGGCCGCGAACCTGCTAAACGGGTCATAAAAACTGGCAATGAAAAAGGGCGGGGAGTGTGACTCCCCGCCCTTGTTGTATCTGTGTTTGGCTTGCGGATTAACGGGCCAGCAGGATACGCAGCATACGGCGCAGCGGCTCGGCGGCGCCCCACAGCAGCTGGTCACCCACGGTAAAGGCGGCCAGATACTCCGGGCCCATATTGAGTTTGCGCAGACGACCGACAGGAATGCTGAGGGTGCCGGTGACGGCCGCCGGAGTCAGCTCGCGGGCGGTGATGTCGCGATCGTTGGGGATCACTTTCACCCAGTCGTTGTGGGCAGCCAGCAGGGCTTCGATCTCCGCCAGCGGCACATCCTTTTTCAGCTTGATGGTGAACGCCTGGCTGTGGCAGCGCAGGGCGCCGATCCGCACACAGAGACCATCCACCGGAATGACGGCATTCTCGATACCCAAAATCTTGTTGGTCTCGGCCTGACCCTTCCACTCTTCACGGCTCTGGCCGTTGTCGAGCTTGGTGTCGATCCAGGGGATAAGGCCACCGGCCAGCGGCACGCCGAAGTTGTCCACCGGCAGGGTGCCGGAGCGGGTCTTCTCGGTGATCTTGCGCTCGATGTCGAGGATGGCGGAGGCAGGGTCTGCCAGCTCGACCGCCACTTCGTCACGCAGCATCCCCATCTGGGTGACCAGCTCGCGCATATGGCGGGCACCACCACCGGAGGCGGCCTGATAGGTGGCCACGCTCACCCACTCAACCAGATCGGCCTTGAACAGACCACCCAGTGCCAGCAGCATCAGGCTGACGGTGCAGTTGCCGCCAACGAAGGTCTTGATGCCGTCGTTCAGGGCCTGCTCAATCACGTCGCCGTTGACCGGATCCAGAATGATGACGGCGTCTTTCTCCATCCGCAGGGAGGAGGCGGCGTCAATCCAGTAACCTTGCCAGCCGGCGGCTTTCAGGCGGGGATAGACATCCTTGGTGTAGTCGCCGCCTTGGGCGGTGATGATGATATCCTGTTTGGCCAGCGCCGCGATATCGAAGGCGTCCTGCAGGGTACCGGCATCGACGCCGAAGTTGGGTGCGGCCTCACCGGCCTGGGAGGTGGTGAAGAATGTGGGTTGAATATGGGCGAAATCCTGCTCTTCCTGCATCCGGCTCATCAGAACCGATCCCACCATGCCACGCCAACCGACCAAACCTACTTTTTTCATATTGTCCTACCCTGGATTGCTGCTAAAGAAACTCGCGATGACACCCGTAACCTCTTGTCTGGCGACGCCTGTTTACAAGCGGTTTACAGGCCATTTAAAAAATATGCGCTGCGAAAAATGCGTCTATCCACATTACGGATTGTGGCGGCTTGCGCAAGTCGAATTGCGCAATATTCTGTGCCGTTTGCTGCATTAACCGGCAGGGACAGCGTAGCTGCGACAGGCGGGTGGGGGAGAGGTCAACATCAGACGAAAAGGCCACCGCTTGTGGCGGTGGCCTGTCAATAAAGCGGCTGGCGTCAGTCGTCTCGCGTTTATCCGGGGGAGCAGTTGGCAAGTGAAACAGCCCGACTGCGTGGGCGCTTAGCCGTAGCGGGCCAGGGTCAGCCCCTCGTCGCTGATGGCGGGGTCGCTGCCGCTGATAAGATCGCACAACAGCTGACCCGAACCGGCCGCCATAGTCCAGCCCAGGGTGCCGTGGCCGGTATTGAGCCAGAGGCCGGGAATGGGGCTTGGCCCGACCAGCGGGGTGCCATCCGGCGTCATGGGGCGCAGGCCGGTCCAGAATTCAGCCTGACTGATATCGCCCCCTTCGGGGAAGAGATCCCCCACCACCATGGCCAGGGTGTCGTGGCGCCTCGGGTTAAGGGCGAGGTTGTAGCCCGACAGCTCCGCCATGCCGCCGACCCGGATCCGCTCGTCAAAACGGGTGATGGCCACCTTGTAGGTCTCGTCGAGCACGGTGCTGCGCGGCGCCGCGTCAGCGTTGATCATCGGCAGGGTGAGGGAGTAGCCCTTGACCGGATAGACCGGCAGCTCCAGCCCGAGCGGGCGCAGCAGCGGCCGCAAAAAGCCGGTGGCATAGCTGCCGAGCGCACAGACGATGGCATCGGCGCGATAGCGCTGCTCGCCTGCCCGCACCGCCACGGCGCGGCCGCGGGCTTGCTCAATCTCGTCGATATCGCAGTTGAAGACAAACTTGACCCCGAGCTTCTCGGCTTCAAGGGCAAGGGCCTTGGTGAAGCGGAAGCAGTCGCCGGTCTCGTCGCCGGGCAGGCGCAGGCCGCCGACGATTTTGCCGCGCACCCGTGCCAGCGCAGGCTCTGCCGCTTCGCAGCCGCTGGCATCCAGCGACTGGTAGGGGACGCCATACTCCTCCAGCACCTCGATATCGCGCTGACTGGCATCGAGCTGGGATTGGCTGCGAAACAGCTGCAGGGTGCCGAGCTGGCGCCCTTCGTAATCGATGTTCAGCTCGTCGCGCAGCAGCTTCATACAATCGCGACTGTATTCGGCGAGGCGCACCATGCGCCCCTTGTTGGTGGCATAGGCGGTCGGGGTGCAGTTGGCGAGCATTCTGAGCATCCAGCGCAGCTGGAAGGGGTCGGCGGTGGGGCGCACCGTGAAGGGGGCATGCTTTTGCAGCATCCACTTGGCGGCCTTGAGCGGAATGCCGGGGGCCGCCCAAGGGGCCGCATAGCCGGGGGATATCTGCCCGGCGTTGGCATGGCTGGTTTCAAGGGCGACGCCCCCTTGTCGCTCCAGCAGGGTCACCTTGTGACCCGCTTTGGCCAGATACCAGGCGCTGGTTACCCCAATCACGCCGCCACCGAGAATCACTATCTCCATATCGTCTTTCCTTAGACTCGTTTTTCTGATGTTTGGTTGATGGAAACCTTGATGTGGCCACCACCATAATCAGCCGCCACAGGATATTCAACCGCTCTGCGCAGGATTGGGATCTCCGTCTGCCTGCCAGTCACAGGCTGGTGTTTGGTGCGATGGCACGCCTGATTGCCAGCGTAAATCGCTGCGCTGTTGTCACGAGGAGTGGCCCGTTTACAGCTGCTCCAGCTGGATTAGGTACTGCTCCGCCGTCGCCAGAATGGCGTGCTGCTGTTCGGCGGCTTGGCCATCCCAGTTGGCATAGGGGAGGGCGAGGCGGGGATTGCCGCCAAGTTTGTCCCGATTGCGCCAGAGAAAGTGCCAGTAGAGGCTGTTGAAGGGGCAACTTCCGTCGCCGCTGCGGGCTTTGACCTGATAGTGGCACCCCCTGCAGTAGTGGCCCATTCGCTCGAGATAGGCGCCGCTACTGGCGTAGGGCTTGCTGCCCATCAGGCCGCCATCGGCAAACTGGCTCATGCCGCGGGTGTTGGGCAGCTCCACCCACTCGATGGCATCCACATAGATGCCGAGATACCACTGATCCACCTCATCGGGGTCAATCCCCGCCAGCAGGGCAAAGTTGCCGGTCACCATCAGCCGCTGGATATGGTGGGCGTAACCGTGTTCCAGAGACTGACGAATGGCGTGGCGCACGCAGGCCATGTCTGTTTCGCCGCTCCAGAAAAAGCCGGGTAGCGGCCGGTTGGCCCCGAGAAAATTGGTCTGCTTGTAGTCGGGCATCTTCTCCCAGTAGAGGGCACGGACAAACTCGCGCCAGCCAAGGATCTGGCGAATAAAGCCCTCCACCTGCGCCAGGGTGATGGAGGCCTGATTGGCCTGCCAGTGGGCTTCGGCTGCACGGATCACCTCAAGCGGATGAAGCATCTTGCTGTTGAGGGAAAACGACAGGCGACTGTGAAACAGGCTCCAGCCCCGCTCGCTCAGGGCATCCTGATAGCGGCCAAAGTGGGGCAGGCAGTGCGTCAGGAAATGTGCCAGCAGCTCGCGGCTCTGGCGCCGGCTGATGGGCCACGGCAGTCTGCTGGCATCCGACTCGCCGATGGTGCTGACCCCGTGGCGGGTCAACATGGCGTCAATCTCGTTCACCTCGTTGGCAAAGGTGAGGGGCGCCGGGATGGGCTGGCTCGCCGGCAGTTTGGCGCGGTTCTCGTCATCGAAGTTCCAGCGCCCGCTAAGGGGCTGGCCGCGCTCATCAAGCAGCACTTGGTATTGTTTGCGCAGGGCGCGGTAGAAGAACTCCATCCGGCTGTGGGGGTAGCGCTGCCAGCCATCACGGGGGGTGAGAAAATGTTCGCTATCTACCTCGGTAGCAGGGATGGCAAGGCCAGCGGCCCAGCTCTTCAACTGGTTGGCGAGGCGCCACTCGTCCGGGCTCTGCCAGGCAAAGCTGTCGGCCTGATGTGCTTCGAGCTGAGCCTCCAGCAAGCTTGGTAAATCGGGCCAGCGGGCACTCTCATCGAGGGTCAGGTAACAGACGCGGTGGCCCGCTTGGGTGAGGGCTGCCGCGAAGGCGCGCATGGCGGCAAAGAAGGCCAGCACCTTCTGGCGATGGTGGCGGCAGTAGTCGGTCTCTTGGCGCAGCTCTGCCATCAGATAGCAGACCGCCGGATCCGGTGTGCGAAACCAGCTGTGAGCGGCGTTCAGCTGATCGCCGAGCACAAGGCGCAGCTCCATCAGACTTGCTCCCCATTATGTTGACTGCTGTGGTGACGAGCGTGGCGACAGCGCTCGCTGCAGTAGCGCACTGCCTCCCAGCTGCATGCCCACTTGCGCCGCCAGCTGAAGAGGCGCTGGCAGACGGGGCAGATTTTCTCGGGCAGATGGGATTTGCGATGCATGATGGCTTCCGGCCTTGGCTGATGGGGGATGTGGCGTGTGGGTAGGGAGAATAACGAACCTAGGGAGCGGGCGGATCAACCTCACTGCCGGTTTGCCGCACAGATGCGCACTTTGTGAGCGGGCGCACAGCCTGTCGGTGCACCCATTGTTTACAAATCAACCAGTCGTTAACGTGGCGAGGCTGCCCGTTGGCAGCATCCATCAATGGATCTTATTGGCCACCGACTGTCTACAACCGATATGGAAGGGAGTGATGCCAATCATGACAGCTACGCCCCGGCCTCTTTGCCAATCCCGATTTCAAACACACTGGCCTTGCGCCGGTGAGGAGTCTTTTATGCGTCGTATGCCCGAGCCGTTTCGTATCAAGATGGTCGAGCCCATCAAACAGACCACTGGCGCCTAGCGCCGCGCCGCCCTCGAGGCCGCTGGCTGGAACCTCTTCCTGTTGCTGGCCGAAGATGTCTATATCGATCTGCTGACCGACAGTGGCACAGGTGCCATGTCCGACCGCCAGTGGGCCGGTATCATGATGGGGGATGAGGCCCATGTGGAGTTGGCCGGCGCGCGGGCCATCAACCTGCTCACTCCGAAAGCTCTCGACACCACGGCCCCTTATGCCTGGAAGGGGGATTTTGATCTTCCTCGCCTGACCAACACCATCAAGACCCTGGGGGCCGACAACGTGGCCGGCGTCATCATCACGGTGACCTGCAATAGCGCCGGTGGCCAGCCGGTCTCCATGGCCAATATGGAGGCGGTCTCCGAGCTGGCCCGTCGTCACCATATTCCGGTGGTGATCGACGCCGCCCGCTTTGCCGAGAACGCCTGGTTTATCAAGGAGCGGGATCCGGCTTATGCGAAGTGCAGCATCAAGGAGATAGTGCGCCAGATGTTTGCGCTGGGGGACATCTTCACCATGTCGGCCAAAAAGGACGGGCTGGTCAATATCGGCGGGCTCTGCTGTTTCAAAGAGGATCTCGACCTGTTCCGTGCGGTGCAGGTGCGCTGCGTGGCGATGGAGGGGTTTGTCACATACGGTGGCCTTGCCGGACGGGACATGGCGGCGCTCGCCATTGGCCTACGCGAGGGGATGGATGAGGAGTATCTCACCTATCGCATCAGTCAGGTGGCTTATCTCGGCGAGCGGCTGGCCGAGGCGGGCATCCCCATCCAAACCCCCACTGGCGGCCATGCGGTGTTTGTCGATGCCAAAAAGCTGCTGCCCCATATTCCGGCCGAGCAGTTTCCGGCCCATGCGCTCGCCTGCGAGCTCTATCTGGAAGGGGGCGTGCGCGGGGTGGAGATTGGCTCCCTGTTGCTGGGGCGTGATCCCGCCACCGGCAAGCAGGAGGCGGCAGATTTCGAGCTGTTGCGGCTCACCATTCCGCGCCGGGTTTACACCCGGGATCACATGGACTATGTGGCCGACTGCCTGATCGCGGTGAAAGCGCGGGCCAGCGACATTCGCGGGCTCACCTTTGAATACGAGCCGCCGCTGCTGCGCCACTTCACTGCGCGGCTGAAACCGGTCTGATCAGCAACCGGTTAGACGGGGTGATCAACCGCGCCAAATCGTGCAGATCACCGGTCGCTCCCGGTTAAACGGCCAAGTAAAAAAGCCCCCGCACCAAGGTGCGGGGGCTTTCGTTTATCGACGCAAAGCCGGGGTCAGACCGCCTGATACTCCAACTCGACCGAGCCCAGCGCCTTGAGGGTGGACTGGGCGGAGTCACGCTGGCTGATCTGGCCGTTTTTATTCTCCAGCAGCACGGCGCGGCGGATGGTGGCAAGATCTTCGCCATTAAGCACTGCATGGGCGCAGGCCATCTGCATCGGCGGCAGGCTGGGGTTGAAGGCGGCGTTCTCGGCGTAGCGGCCAGAGAAGATGCGGCCATCGGCAAACTGCAGCGCCACCGCGGCATAGCCCTGGCTATAGGGGGCGTAGCTTTGACGGGCGGAGGCCAGCGCGGCTTGCCACAGCGGGTCTTCGCTTTGAAGTTCAAGCTCTGCGTGATCCTGCGGGCTCATCAGCGCATCTGTGATGTCGAGATCCGCCGGGCCAAACGAGTGGGGCAGGAAGGATTGCAGGGCGCTCAGGTCATCGGGCAGAGAGACTTTCAGGATCTTGGCGGTGCTCAGTTCGTTCATGAACTGACGGCAGTGGCCGCAGGGGGTGTAGTTGACGGTGATTTCAGAGATCCCGGTCTCGCCACCCAGCCAGGCGTTGGAGATGGCGGACTGCTCGGCGTGAACCGAGTGGAACAGACCTTGTCCCGCGAACTCCATATTGGCGCCAAAGTACCAGCTGCCGCTCAGGCCGCAGGCGATGGCACCGACATAAAACTTGGAGATGGGCGCGACCGAGCAGGCGGCGGCCAGCGGCAACAGGGCGAGGCGCAGGGCGCGATCATCGAGACCTGTGGCGGCTTTCAGGGTGGCGACTTGCTCCGGCGTGAAGCGGGCGTTGAAGTCGGCACTATCCAGCATGGGCTGCACGGCTGCTTTGAGCGGGGCAGAGAGGGTATCGAATGGCTTGGCAAAACGGGGATGCATAGTGTGTCCTCAAAGGCCAATTGGGCGGCCATTGTAGGGAGCAAGCTCGGGTAAATGTGTGAGCAGGCTCACGCCCTGACGGGCAAACGGAGGGGGATGGTAATGGAAACGTTTGTCTTGTGCAAATTGTGCGGCAGGTCGCACCCCGACAGCGCTGCAGAGCCGTCGGGGTGGTTAATCATCGGTCAGGTGAGCCAGTGATAGATGGCAAAAAGGAGGGGCGCGACGGCAGCGGTGAGGATACCGCACACCACCATGGCGAGCGATGCAAAGGCGCCCTGGGTGATCCCCTTCTCGGCTGAGGTGGCGGTGCCGATGGCGTGGGCACAGGCCCCCATGGCGAGCCCCTGCGCTTCCGGGTCGGTCACTTTGAGCAGTTTGAGCAGCGGGTAGCCGATCAGGGCGCCGACAATTCCCACTACCACCACCACAGCAGCGGCGATGGCGGGAATGCCGCCAATGGACTGGCTGACGCTCATGGCGAGCGGGGTGGTGATGGATTTGGTCGCCAATGAGGCGAGCAGCGCCGGATCTGTGCCCATAAAATGACCGATCAGCAGGGTTGTGCACACCGAGATCAAGACGGAGGCGAGGGTACAGATTAGGATGGGCTTGAGCTTGGCCTGAATTTGGCGCGCCTGCTGATAGAGCGGCAGCGCCAGCGCAACTACTGCGGGCTCCAGCAGCATGGTAATGGGGCTGCTGCCGCGCTCGTACTGCTCAAGGGGCAGGTCGAGCCAGAGCAGCAGACCGATGATCACCGCGGTCGGCACCAGCACCGGATTGATGATGGGCCAGGGCAGGCGGCGATAGAGGGCGCGGGTGGCGAAATAGAGCGCCAGGGTCAGAGGGATCGCTAGCCAGAAGATCATTTGTTCATCCTCTGGTAGAGCCGACCGACGGTGGCGAGGATCAGCACGATCCCGAGCACGATGCAGAGCATGATGACGCCGAAGGATTGGCGCAGGGGCTCAAGCCAGGCCACCAGTCCGACCGCAACCGGCACGAACAAAACGCCCATGTGGCGCAGCAGCAAGCCTGCTCCCAGCTCGACCCAGTGCAGCTTGATCAGTTGCAGGGAGAGCAGCACAAACAGCAGCAGCATGCCGATGATGCTGCCGGGAAAGGCAAACGGCAGGATGGCTGCCACGGATTTGCCTGCCAGCAGGCAGGCGACGATGACCATAAAGTCACGAAAGTACAGCAAGGCGCGTTGCGCGATCACGTGAACCTCATCGACTGGGAAGAAAAATCGCAGTTTACCAGAGAGGCCGGGTCGCGGCATTAAAACAATAACAACTGAAATCAGTTCATTTGAAGCTGATTTGATTGGCATTTTTTGAAAAGTGCCTGATAGAACCCTTTTTGAACTACAAGGAGTAGTGATGACATCCCTCTTGTCCCGAGTTCGCCAGCTGGCGAACGATAATGCGTTGCCACCCCATCTGCTGCAAACCCGTCAGTGGGAAGGGCCCCTGTGTCGGGTGCGACTCGACAACACCGGTTCTGATGCCACCCCGGTCGAGCGCTGGGTGCTGTTTGACGGCAAGCTTGGCCTGCCGGTGGATAGCGCCATCTATGGCGAAGGATTCCAGATGCTGGCCCAGACCATGGGTAGCTGGCAATCACCACAACATGTCGGCCGTTGTCCCGATGCCAGCGTCTATCGCATTACTGATGACAATGGCTATCACACAATTCACAACCTGCTGCTGGTGGAGCATGGCAAGGGGTGGCTGCTGCTCGCCTTTGCCAGCTGCCACCGTTTTGGCGGGGAGTTTCGCCTCTACCCGGATGGTCGGCTGCAGATCCTGATGAACTGCGAAGGGCGGGAACTCGCGGCCGGTGAGCACTGGCAGAGCGAGGCGCTGATCTGCCTTGAAGGGGCGGATCGCGAGGATCTGCTGGCCGAGTTGGCACGGATGATCGAGGTCGAGCATGGCTCGCTGATCGGTAAGGTGAGTGATCGCCCGAGCGGCTGGTGCTCCTGGTATCACTACTACGCCGAGGTGAGCGCCGCCGACATTCGCGAGAACCTGCAGGTGCGTGCCGAGCGCTTCCCGGCCCTGCGCTATGTGCAAATCGACGATGGCTATCAGGCCAAAATGGGTGACTGGCTCACCCCGTCGGCCAAGTTTGAGCAAGGCGTGGCGTCGCTGGCCGCCGAGATCAAACAGGCTGGCTGCGAGCCTGCCCTCTGGGTCGCCCCCTTTATTGCCGAGCCAACTTCGCAGGTGTTTCAGGATCACCCCGACTGGTTCGTAAAGGGGGATGACGGCTTGCCGCTCCCCTCCGAGCGAGTGACTTATGGCGGTTGGCGCTGTACCCCCTGGTATGTGCTGGACGGTACCCACCCCGAGGTGCAAGCTCACCTTGAGCAGGTGTTCCGCACTCTGCGCGAGCAGTGGGGCATCCACTACTTCAAGCTCGATGCCAACTTCTGGGGTGCCATCCATGGTGGTCGTTTCCACGATCCGGCGGCCACCCGGGTTGAGGCCTATCGACGCGGCATGGCCGCCATCTTGCGCGGCGCAGGGGAGGGAGCCTTCCTGCT
The DNA here is from genome assembly GCF_000764665.1 of Aeromonas lacus. Classification (GTDB taxonomy): domain Bacteria; phylum Pseudomonadota; class Gammaproteobacteria; order Enterobacterales; family Aeromonadaceae; genus Aeromonas; species Aeromonas lacus. The sequence goes on from NZ_JRGM01000010.1 coordinate 17,044, forward strand.
TGGTTGCAATGCCCCCATTTGGCCAAGTCTTGGCTTGGTGCACGGTATGCGGGTGAGCGATGACGTGGAGCGCAACGGCCACCGTTATCGCCAGATCGCCCGCGAGGCGTTCTGCCGCGCCTGGCAGAACGACAAGCTTTGGGCCCTCGACCCCGACTGCATCTGTTTGCGGGATCTGCCAACCCAGCAAGCGAGTCAGGCTGAATACAGCTTCCATCTGGCGGCACTGGTGGCGAGTGGCGGCATGATGCTGGCGGGTGATCGACTGCAAGATCTCGATGAGGAGCAGGCGGCGCAACTGCGCAAGCTGCTGGGTCTTTGTGCTGCTCGTGCACCTTCTGCCCGTTTCGAGTCGATGGACTTTGCCTGCGGTGAAGTGAGCCTGCCCGAGGGGGGCACTCTGCTCTGCCTCTTCAACTGGGAGGGGCAACCACAGGAGTTTCTGCTGCCGGAAGGGGGAACCGATTTTTGGCAGGGAGAGGCAGTCGGTACGGCCGTGACCCTGCAAGGGGGCGAAGGGCGGGTGATCCGTTACATCTGATAAGGCCCGCCTCTCAAACAATTCAGGCTCCTTCGGGAGCCTGAGTTTTTGCTATTTGCATGAGCTGTGTCAGTAACGCCACTCGACGCCAGCCGCGTATTTGGCTGAACCATAGCCCGGGATATCGCTGCCCGAGGTGATGGCCTTGAGGGTGAGATTAGGGGTGATTGGCATACCAAAGCCAAAACCGATAGCCAGCCGATCGTTGGGGTTACCCATCACATCGACCCGCATCACCCGGTAAAGCGACATATCTTCGCTCAGATGCACATAGGCCTGAGACGCGCGGTTATAGGCCTGGCCAAACACCTCCAGCTGAAAGCCGGATTGGGCGGAGATGACCAGCGGCACCCCGACAAACTTGTAGAGGTTGGAGTTGTTGAAGTAGCTGTTGGTGACCTGAGGCGTAAAGTCGGTCTGCTTGTACAGGGTGCTGAAGCTGTGCTCAACAATGTGATAGGTCTGCTCCGGCAACAGCGCAAGGTAGTCCGGCATATCGAACCGGTATGCGGCGTTGGCTGCCAGCGGCAGCAGGGCCAGTAATCCCAGCAGAGCGTGGTGACGAGGCATCAGCAAATGGCTTCCGTTTGATAGGGGCAAGGCACAGGGGATGCAACATATTGGTTTTTGAGAAGATCCCCTTCGTCATTATGACTTGAAGAAGGGGATTGGCGATGAGGATTTAGTGTGAAATCAATCACAACTCATAAATCTTCCAGATAGTGGTAGAGACTCTTAAGAATCGCAAAGTTTCGTTCGTTACCCTGATTCTGTTCTGCCAGCGCTTCGAGGCGCGGTACATAGTCAGGCAGACGGTTGCTGAAGTAGTCGCTGCAGTGCAAGCGCCAGCGTTTCTGTTCCGCTTCACTCAGGGTTTGCGGCCAGTTGCGGGCGCGGTAGCGAAACAGCATCTCCGGCAGCCGTGAATCGGTAAAGGCGAACTCCCGCTCGCCCAGCAGATCCGCCGGGGTGGCGCGCACCAGATCCATGGTGGACTTGTCACCGTGACCGAAGAAACCGGCGTAGAGCTGGGTATCGGGATCGCCGTCATTGCTGCCCGCAAACTCCTGATTGAATACTTCCACCAGTTTTTCCCGCACTTCTGGGTGGGCGCGCAGCAGATCCAGGCTCTTGCGGCACTGCTCCCGCTCGATGCCCAGCTCATCGGCTCGCTCTGCCGTCAGGGTGGCGGCCGGTGCAAGTACCGGACACTTGTTGATATGCACCAGTTTGACCGGAATACCGGCCAGATCCCCCAGCTCCTCTTTCTTGGTGTAGAGGCGCTCGCGGATCTCTTCGCTGGAGAGCTCGATAAGCGGGGTGGGGTCGCGGGTCAGATCCACCATGATCACAGCGTTCTGGTTGGTGGGGTGCCAAGCGAGCGGCGAGACCCAGCTTGCACACCCTTGCCAAGGTGAGAACATACCGGAGACGTGCACCAGCGGTTTCATGGTCACCACGTCGATCAGTGCCTTCACCTTGTTCTTGTTGCGAAGGTCAAACAGGTAACCGAACAGCTTGGGTTGGGCCTTTTTCACCAGCTTTGCCATCTCGATGGTGGCCAGCACGTCTGACAGCGCATCGTGAGCATTGGCATGGGCGACGCCGTTGGCGACCGTCAGCTTCTCCAGACGGAAACTCGGTTTGCCCTCATCGTCAAAGGCCCACTCGATCCCCTCCGGGCGCAGGGCGTAGCAGGCCCGCAGCATGTCGAGGATGTCCCAGCGGGAGTTGCCGTTCTGCCAGGCGTAGGCATATGGGTCATAGAAGTTGCGATAGAGGGTATAGCGGGTCACTTCATCATCGAAGCGGATGCTGTTGTAGCCCAGCACGCAGGTATTTGCCGTGGCGAACTGCTCGTGGATCTGGCGAATGAAATCCGCCTCGCACAGCCCGTCCTTCATTGCCTTTTGTGGCGTGATACCGGTGATAAGGCACGCCTCCGGATCTGGCAGGTAGTCCGCCGGCGGTTTGCAATAGATGACCAGCGGCTCGCCAATGATGTTGAAATCCGCATCGGTACGAATACCGGCAAACTGCGACGGCCTGTCCTTGGCGGGGCTGATGCCGAAGGTCTCGTAGTCGTGGAAATAGAAGGTCGGCTCGCTGCCGGCGTGTGCTGTTTTGCTCATGTTGCTCGAGATGAGGTATCCGATGACGGCGGCTAGCGCCTGGGTGGATGGTGCCATGCACCGCAATAGCCAGCATGGTAAACCATAGTGTAGGTAGAACGAAGGGTTGGGCCCCTATTCGTTGCTTTATTAGGCAAGGGCTCATCTGTGTTCACCTGTAACAAAACGCTAATTTGCAAATGTACCGGTGGTTGAAGGTCGCATAGTTATTTTTCCCGGTAATCCTCTGCCAAATCACACTTTTTGTCTGTCCACCAAGGCCAAGAGGATGGCTGTTGACTAAATTATTTATATGAGCAGGGTAAAATGGCTCCTCTGATAACAACATGGCGGCATGGGATAGTGATCATGGACAGAACGCTGACGGAGAAGAACTCGTTCTCATTGCAGGTCGATCTCAGACAGGTGGTGTATGCCTTGTCTGCGTCGCTGGATCTGGTGGGTATTGGCGATGTTGCCCATGGTAAACGAGTCGGGATCATGGCGGCCGAGTGCAGCCGGGTACTGGGGATGGACGATGCGGAACGCCGACTGCTCTTCGAGTTGGGAGTCCTGCATGACATCGGTGTATCATCAACAGCCATTCACCACCATCTGGTCAGCGAGTTTGACTGGGAGTCGTCGCAGCTCCACTGTGAAGTAGGGTATCAGCTATTAAAGGATTTCCGGCTACTTGCCCCTTTGGCGCTTCCCATCCGTTATCACCACACCCACTGGAAGTTGCTGCGCAATTTACCCGATGTGGACAAGAAAGTTGCCCGTCAGGCCAATCTCATCTTTCTGGTAGACCGTTGTGATGCGCTGGCGGCCCCTCACTATAGCGATGGGTCGCTCCTGATGCATACCAACGAGATCCGCGAACGGCTGCAGGGTTATGGCGGTGAATTTTTTGACCCCGAGCTGGTTGCGGCATTCCTGCAAGCTTCTCGCTCGGAGGCATTCTGGCTCCAGCTCGAGTCGCGCTCCATCAATGATTACATGCTTGAGATGCTGCAAGAGCGCGAACCTTGCACGACGACCAATGGCGAGCTGAAAGCATTGGCGCTGATTTTTTCGGGCATTGTCGATGCCAAAAGCTCGTTTACCATGGCTCACTCTTTCGGCGTTGCCCGTCTGTCGCGACTGCTGGCTGAGCGTATGGGGGTCAGTGCCATTCATTGTGACATGCTGGAGATCGCCGGATTACTGCACGATCTCGGCAAGCTGCGAGTGCCGGATGAAATTCTGGACAAACCGGGGCGATTAACCTCCGAGGAGCGGGCCATCATCAATACCCACAGTTTCGAGACCTATCAGATCTTGCGCCACATCGAGGGATTCGAAGAGATTGCGTGCTGGGCCTCCTATCACCATGAAGAACCGAATGGAGCGGGATACCCGTTTCATTTGCCTGCTTCGGCGATGGCACTGGAGGCGAGGATCTTGCGGGTGGCCGATATTTTTCAGGCCATGGTGCAGGACAGGCCGTATCGGCAGGGGCTCTCTGCTGGCGAGGCGCTCTCTTTTATGAAGCAGTTGGTACGAGAGGGGCGGGTTGATGGTGAAGTTGTCGCCGTTCTGGCTGACAATCTGTCGCAGATGGTACAGGCTGCCATTCCAACGGTAGAGGAGGTGCATGCGTACTGCTGACCTGCTCTGGCTTCCAGCTATGCTTGGAATAAGCCGTGCACGGTGCCGATATTCACGCGCAATACGCAGGCTTGACTGACCACCATAGGGGAGCAGATATGGAATCGCTAAAAGCCAGGGATTATATGCAGAGCAGACCCATCACCTTTAAAGCGGACATGATGGTGCAAGCGGCAGTCGAGAAATTTTTGAACAGCCACCAGCTGGGGGGGCCGGTGACCGATGAGAAAGGACGTCTGATCGGTTGGATCTCCGAGCAAGATTGCATCGCGGTAATGCTCAAGGAGGCGTATCACTGTGAACAGGTGGCACAGGTGCGGGATGTGATGCGCAAAGAGGTGCTGACGGTGGGGCCAGATACCAGCATCCTGACTCTGGCTGAGATGATGATGGGACAGAAGCCCAAGATCTATCCGGTGGTAGAGGAGGGCAGGCTGCTCGGGGTGATCAATCGCCACAATGTGATGCAGGCGATCCACGCTCAGCTCACTACCTGTTTTGTCCATAGCCACGGCTGAGTGCTGTGTCTCTATGTTGAAGCAGGCCAATGGCCTGCTTCGTTATTTTGGGAGACAGCAAGTTCGCCGACCTGATGCTTTCAATGGCGCAAAGGGGCCTACTCGTATGCCCCGAGCTTCATGTTAAGGCTTGCACCTCTCCTTCTCGCTCTTTAGGATCTGCCCTAGCTATCGATATGGCCCCCTTGCCGGGCACTCTTTTAAGGAATTCGTACCTTGTCTCTCTCTATCGAGGCGCTGCGCCGCCGTCTCTCTGCCTGCATGAACCTTGACGCCCGCCGTCTATCCAGCCGTCTGCACGGGGTCAAAAAGTTGCCCGAAGGCAAACAGGCTGCCGTGCTTGAGACCATTGCCGCCGATCTGGATGCGGCACAGGCGCGTTACCAATCCCGTCTTGCGGGCGTACCCAAGGTCACCTATCCGGATAACCTGCCGGTAAGCCAGAAACAGGCGGAGATCGCCAAGGCGATCAGTGAACATCAGGTGGTGATCATCGCCGGTGAAACTGGCTCGGGCAAAACCACCCAAATCCCTAAGATCTGTCTGGCGCTCGGGCGCGGAGTGAAGGGCTTTATCGGCCACACCCAGCCGCGCCGTCTGGCGGCTCGTACCGTCGCGGCCCGTATCGCCGAGGAGATGGAGTCCGAACTCGGCCACTACGTGGGTTACAAGGTGCGCTTTACCGATCAGGTGAGTGAGCAGACCCATATCAAGCTGATGACCGACGGTATCCTGCTGGCCGAGATCCAGAACGACCGGATGCTCACCCAGTACGACACCATCATCATCGACGAGGCCCACGAGCGCAGCCTCAATATCGACTTCATCCTGGGCTATCTCAAACAGCTGTTGCCCAAGCGCCCCGATCTCAAAGTGATCATCACCTCGGCCACCATCGACCCCCAGCGCTTCTCTCGCCATTTCAACAAGGCGCCGGTGATCGAGGTTTCCGGTCGCACCTATCCGGTAGAGGTGCGTTACCGCCCGCTGTTTGTCGATAAAAAAACCGGCGACAAGAGTGAAGGGCTGGAGGAGCGCGACGAGCTGCAGGGGATCTTCGATGCGGTGGAAGAGCTGGCCCGCGAAGGGTTGGGGGACATCCTCATTTTCATGAACGGCGAGCGGGAGATCCGCGATACCGCCGATGCCCTGCGCAAGCTCAACCTGCGCGATACCGAGGTACTGCCGCTCTACGCCCGCCTCTCCAACGCCGAGCAGAACAAGGTGTTCCAGCAACACGCTGGCCGGCGCATCGTGCTCGCCACCAACGTGGCGGAGACCTCGCTGACGGTGCCGGGCATTCGTTACGTCATTGACCCGGGTACAGCCCGCATCAGCCGTTACTCCTGGCGCACCAAGGTGCAGCGCCTGCCCATCGAGCCGGTCTCCCAGGCCAGCGCCAACCAGCGTAAAGGGCGCTGCGGCCGGGTGGCGGACGGTATCTGTATCCGCCTCTACTCGGAGGAGGATTTCAATAGCCGTCCCGCCTTTACCGACCCCGAGATCCTTCGCACCAATCTGGCCTCCGTCATCCTGCAGATGTTGGCGCTCGGCCTTGGCAACATGGAGGCCTTCCCGTTCGTCGAGCCGCCGGAGTCGCGCCATATCAAGGATGGCCTGACGCTGTTGAAAGAGCTGGAGGCGGTCAAAGAGCTGCCCGGTACCCGGGACCAGGAGCCCAAACTGCAGTTGACCGAGACTGGCCGCCAGCTCTCGCGCATACCCCTTGATCCGCGTCTGGCGAAGATGGTGATCAGTGCGGCGCAGACCGGCTGCCTGAGCGAGGTGATGGTGATCACCGCTGCCCTCAGCATTCAGGATCCCCGCGAGCGTCCCATGGAGAAAAAGCAGGCCGCCGATGAGCAGCACAGACGTTTTGAAGACAAGGATTCCGACTTCCTTGCCTTCGTCAATCTGTGGAATTACCTGAAAGAGCAGCAGGATGCCCTTGGCAGCAACCCGTTCCGCCGCATGTGCCAGAAGGAGTTTCTCTCCTACCTGCGGGTACGGGAGTGGCAGGACATTCACTTCCAGCTGCGTCAGACGGTCAAGGAGCTTGGTTTTAAAGCCAACCAGGAACCGGCAGATTTCAAGACGGTGCACTGCGCCCTGCTGACCGGTCTTTTGAGCCATATCGGCAACAAGGATCTGGAAAAGCCCGAATTCCTTGGGGCTCGCAATGGCCGCTTCCACCTCTTCCCTGCCTCGGGTCTGTTCAAGAAGCCGCCCAAGTGGGTGATGGCCGCCGAGCTGGTGGAGACCTCGCGCCTCTACGCTCGCATCAACGCCAAGATTGAACCCGAGTGGGTGGAGCCACTGGCAGTCCACCTGATCAAGCTGCACCACAGCGACCCTCACTGGTCGAAGAAAAACGGCGCCGTGATGGCCAAGGAGAAGGTGACTCTCTATGGTCTGACCTTGGTCAATGAGCGCACCATCAACTTCAGCCGCATTGATCCGGCGCTGTGTCGCGAGCTGTTTATCCGTCGCGCCCTGGTGGAGGGGGATTTCGAAACCCGCCACCGCTTCTTCAGTGACAACCGCAAACTCCTGGCCGAGGTGGAGGCGCTGGAGCACAAATCCCGTCGTCGCGACATTCTGGTGGATGACGAGGATCTGTTCCGCTTCTACGATGCCCGTTTGCCGGAGGATGTGATATCAAGCCGTCACTTCGACAAGTGGTGGAAAGAGGCGCAAAAGCGGGATCCCGAGCTGCTCAACTTCGAAAAAGAGATGCTGATGAAGGGAGATGCGGCCCACATCAGCGATCTCGACTACCCCAACTTCTGGCAGCAGGGGCGCCTTAAGCTCAAGTTGACCTATCAGTTCGAGCCGGGGGAGGCAGCCGATGGTGTGACCCTGCATATTCCGCTGCCGCTCCTGAATCAGGTGGAGGTGAAGGGCTTCGAGTGGTTGATCCCGGGGCTTCGTCACGAGCTGTTGGTGGCTCTCATCAAGTCGATGCCAAAGCCGATGCGCAAGAACTTCGTGCCAGCGCCGAACTACGCCGACGCGTTGCTCGCCAGCATCAACCCCGAACAGGGGCCGCTACTGGACGAGATGGAGCGTCAGCTGCGCCGTATGACCGGCGTGACCGTGCCCCGTGAATCCTGGGACTGGGCTGCGGTGCCCGATCACCTGAAACTCACCTTCCGGGTGGTGGACGACAAACACAAGAAGGTGGCGGAAGGTAAAGATCTGGAGGCCTTGAAAGAGTCGCTGCGCGGCAAGGTGCAGGAGACCCTGTCACAAGTGGCGGACGATGATATCGAGCAGTCCGGTCTCACTCTGTGGAGCTTTGGCGAGCTGCCGCAAGAGTACAGTCAGAAGCGGGGCGGGTTCGAGGTGAAGGCCTATCCGGCGTTGGTAGATGAGAAGGATTCGGTCGCCATCCAGCTGGTGGAGAGCCCTGTGGTGCAGCAGCAGCTGATGTGGGCGGGCCAGCGCCGGCTGGTACTGCTCAACGTACCATCTCCCATCAAGTACCTGCAGGAAAAGCTGCCCAACAAGGCCAAGCTGGGGCTCTATTTCAACCCGTTTGGCAAGGTGGCCGAGCTTATCGACGACTGCATCGCCTGCGGCTGTGACAAGCTCATCGAGCAGCACGGCGGCATGGCTTGGGACGAGGCCGGTTTCGAGGCGCTCAAGGAGTACGTCCGCGCCGAGCTCAACGATGCGGTGGTTGAGGTGGCCAAGCAGGTAGAAGCCGTGCTGACCCTCTCCCATGAGATCAAGAAACGGCTCAAGGGCAAGATGCAGCTCGACACCGCCTTTGCCATGTCGGACATCCAACAGCAGCTCGGCAACCTCATCCACAAGGGCTTTGTCACCGAGACCGGCTGGCAGCGACTGCCGGATCTCTTGCGCTACCTGCGGGCCATCGAGCGGCGTCTCGAGAAGCTTGCCATCGATCCCAACCGGGATCGGGTCTACATGCTCAAGGTGCACAGCGTGGAGTCGGAGTACAAGGCGCTGCTGGCCAAGATCCCCAAATCCCAGCTGATCCCGGCTGAAGTAGCCAATATCCGCTGGATGATCGAAGAGCTGCGGGTGTCGTTCTTTGCCCAGAATCTGGGGACCCCTTATCCGGTGTCGGATAAACGGGTGCTGAATGCTATCGCGCAGTGCTAAGCTGCTATCTGTCTGTTTTAACTGCGTGATATAGAGTGTGGGAAGGGGCGGCCAAGGTGGTGGGCTCCTTTAAACGGAAGTCAGGGAGGCAAGGATGCTGGGGATCTGGTTGAGTGTGGCGCAGGTGGTGATCAGCGGTTACCAGCCTATCGCAGAGCAAACCTGGGTGCAGTTGAACCCGGAGTATTACCCCTTGACGCGCACGCCGCCCGCCATGTTTGTGGCATGGCATGGCAACCAGTTTCCGCCGCTGGCCCAGAAACAGAAAAATGGTCGTTGGCAGATCCTCTTTCCTGCCCGTCTGGTACCCCCCTTTGATCTGTTCGAGGGGGAGGCCGAGCTCTCCAAAGCCTATCTGGCAAAGTTGCGGCGTATCGACGAGATGGCTTATGGCGTCGCATCCGTTCAGGCTGTAGCGGCAGTGCAGCAGCAGGGTCTCTCTCCGTTGGATGAAAATGGGCCGCTTGTCCCCTTTATTGCCGAGTTCAGTGCCGCGCATGCAATGCCGGTTCAGCTGGCGGTAAATCCTCGCTACGAGGCGGAGCCGTTGCTGGCGATGCTGGGGAGCGTTGCGCGTGAATCGGTAAACAATGCTGATATCCAGCTGGCTGCTGTCACGTCAACCGATAGCGCCACCCTTACGCTATCGGCCCCGGCTGCAGGGGGTGAGCGTGCAGTGTGTCATCAGGTGGCGGCCGGTGAGACGCTGTGGCGCATAGCTAACCAGCTCTCCAGTGCCATGGGGGCCGATACGTACAGCTATTTGCTGGCGTTGGTGGCTGAAAATCAGGCGCGACTTGGCCATAGTATCCGGGTCAAAACCGGGGATGGTCTCTACTGTCCCCGCGCCGAGACGCTGGCGCAGTTTGATGCGCTGAGCCCGGCCCAGCGGCAACAGCAATTTGCCCGCCTTGAGCAGGGGCGTTAAAGCACGGGATGAGCCTTGTATCCGTTATTGGCCCATGGTAGTATTCGCGCTCGTTTTGCGAGGTGCTGACCGGTCGCAGTTAGCACCATAAATTCATCCAAAAGAGATACATACTATGTCTTTCGTATTCCAAGCTGAAGTCCGTTCTGACCTGGGGAAAGGTGCGAGCCGCCGCCTGCGTCAAGCTGACCAAGTTCCTGCCATCGTTTACGGTGCAGGCAAAGAAGCTCTGTCCGTAGCTGTTGACCACAAGAAAATGGTCCTGGCTCAAGAGAAGCCGGAATTCTATGAGTCCGTACTGACTCTGGTCATCAACGGCGAAGAAGTTAACGTAAAAGTGAAAGCTATCCAGCGTCACCCGGTACGTTACAAGCTGGTTCACCTGGACTTCGTTCGCGTCTAATCGCGAGTTGTCAGGTTGAAGAAAAGCCACTCTCAGGAGTGGCTTTTTGCTATCTGGCGTTGGGTTGTTTTTGCAATGTGAGAAGAGGACCTGTTTGCCCTCTTGCTTCATTAACCTAGCTGGTTCAGCGCCTGCTGACAGCGCTGTTCGGCGGCATCCAGCTCCAGCAGCACCATTCTGATATCTTCCATCTGTTGCTGCAGCGTTTCACGTTTATCCGTTACCAGCCCCAGCATGGTTTGCAGCTGGGTACGGCTGCTCTTGTCGGCATCATAGAGATCAAACAATTCGCGGATCTCGGCGAGGCTGAAACCAAGGCGTTTGCCACGCAGGGTCAACTTGAGGCGAACCCGATCCTGCTTGCTGTAGATGCGGGTCTGGCCCTCTCTGGCGGGATTGAGCAATCCCTGATCCTCATAAAAGCGGATACTGCGCGTCGTAATATCAAATTCCCGAGCCAGCTCACTGATGCTGTAGCGCCGGGCTTCATCCCTGTTTTTGTTCATACAGACTTCTTGGCGAACTAAATCCTGCTGGCACCTTACCTAAACGTAAACTGCACTGCAACTCTTGTTCCCGTGACGTAGAAAACCTATGTTATGGCCATGTAACAAAAAGAGGCTGGCAAATGGATATTGCGATTGTGGCGGCAAAGCGGACCCCGATGGGGGCATTTCAGGGAGCATTGGCAGAGGTGACGGCACCTGATTTGGGGGCGTGTGCCATCGAGGCGGCACTGCAGCAAAGCGGGCTGCGTCCGGAGCAGGTCGACGAAGTCTTTATGGGCAACGTGTTGTCGGCTGGGGTGGGGCAGGCTCCCGCCAGGCAGGCGATGTTGAAAGCGGGTTTACTGCCATCCACACCCGCAACCACAGTCAACAAGGTGTGTGGTTCCGGTATGAAGGCGGTGATGCTGGCGGCAGATTCCATCCGGCTTGGCGACAACCGGGTTGTGGTTGCTGGTGGCATGGAGAGCATGAGCCGTGCCCCCTATCTGTTGGATAACGCCCGTAACGGTTTTCGGATGGGACATCAGTGGGCGCTGGATCACCTCTTTCTCGACGGATTGCAGGATGCCTATGATGGCCAGCTGATGGGAATCCATGCCCAGCGCAGCGCTGATCTGGCCGGTTTGACCCGCAGTGCTATGGATGAATTTGCCTTGGCATCGCTCCAGCGTGCCCTTGAGGCCCAGCAGGCTGGCTCTTTTAGTTCGGAGCTGGCGCCTTGCCATCGTGAGGGGCGCTTGCTGCTGGCAGAGGATGAGCAACCCGGCCGAGGACGGCCGGAAAAGATACCAACGCTAAAACCGGCGTTTGGTAAAGAGGGAACCATTACTGCAGCTAATGCGAGCTCCATCTCTGATGGTGCGGCGGCGCTGATATTGATGGATAGCGCTACGGCAGTTGCCCGGCAGGTGCCGGTATTGGCAAGGATCGTCGGTTATCAGAGCCATGCAGCCTTGCCAGCCGAGTTTACCTCGGCACCCATTGGCGCAATATCCAAATTGCTGGAGCGGCTTGACTGGTCAGTGGAGAAGGTTGATCTCTTCGAGATCAACGAGGCATTTGCCATGGTGACCATGGTGACCATGGCGGGATGTGGTATTTCCCATGACAAGGTCAATGTATACGGTGGAGCCTGTGCACTGGGGCATCCACTCGGCACGAGTGGCGCCCGTATTCTGGTTACCTTGGTCTCGGCCCTGCGTCAACGGGGAGGAAAAAGAGGGATTGCCTCTCTGTGTATCGGAGGGGGAGAGGCGACAGCGATCGCGGTGGAGATCGATTAATCGGTTGCTTCCATCGCCTGCAACTGCTCGTTGACCCAGGTGGTTGCAGCCAGATAGAGATGGCTGACCTTCTCCTCGCTCAAGCCAAGCTTGGCTGTTCTGGCTGTGACCCGTGACCAGTTGGCATTCTCGTAGTCTTCACAAAACGCGAGGTAGAAGCCGAGATTGCCCTTGCGTTCAAGCAGCGCCAAACGGATGGCATCGATCAGCGGAATGGTGCCGAGCAGCTTGTCCATCGGCTGCTCCATCAACACATCCAGCAGGGAGAAGAGGCCGGTGATAAAGGCCTGTGGCGCCTGCTGGGTCGGTGCGTGAGCATGGGCCAGCAGCTCACAGAAGCGGGCTCTGATCAGCGACATCTGATAGAGCTCAGCACTCTTTCCCTTGCCTGCACTCGTGGCCGCAACCAGCGAGACAAAACGCTTTAGCTGGGTATTGCCAAGGTAGATGGCGGCCTGGCGAAATGAAGAGATGGGATTGGTATGTCCTTTAAGATGGTTGACGTAGCGCAGCAGCTTGAGGGAAAGGGAGATATCCTGGCTTAGCAGCTGCTCGATCCGGTTGATGTCAGGTTCGGACTGATTGACCACGTTGAGCAGTTGCATGACGACGACCTGGGCTGGTTCCATGGTCGCCTGCTTGACCATTTCGGGGCGACTGAAGAAAAAGCCCTGAAATAGCTGGATCCCCAGCTGCTTGACCCGTTCGAATTCCGCCTTGTCCTCTACCTTTTCGGCCAGATAGGTCAGATTCATGCTTTGGTGGCGCTGGATGAACACCTTGATCTGCAATAGCGGTGTTGCCCGCAGATCGAACTTGATGATCTTGATAAAGGGGAGGAAACGCTCCCAGTCTGGCGACATGGTGAAGTCATCGAGCGCCAGCGTATAGCCCAATTTATGGAGTTGTTTGACCTTCTCCAGCAGGGCATCGTCCGGTGCTGCATCCTCCAGAATTTCAATCACCACTTTCTCGGGTGGGAGGCACTCTGCCAAGCCATCCAGCAACAGGGAGTGAGGGAAATTGATGAAGCAGGGGCGGCCGCCCAGTAGCTGATCGATGTTTTGTTGCAGAAACTGTTCGACGACAAGACTCGACGTTGCTTGCCGTGACGAGATGCTCGGGAAGACATTATTCAGGCTATCGCGAAAGAGCAGCTCATAGGCGTAGGTATTAAGGTCTCTGTCGAGAATGGGCTGTCTTGCAACGTAGGAATACATGCCTGGCTCCGATATGGGTACTGGCTTGATTTTATGGTGTTGCAGAACACTATGCCAGTCCTGACCCTACTGAGTAAGGCAATAATTGGCATAGTGTTTTTCTGTCAGAGCCGAATTTAGAAGAGATAGCTCATTTGTAAACCAGCCAGCCAAGCATCCCCTTCAGAAGTGCCCTGGAAAGTAGAGGTTGCTACTTTGTTTGTTCCTGGGATAGGTAGCTGCATTGTTTCAGTGACATCGACCTTTTTACCATCGATCAGAGTCAGTCCCAGATCAACAGTCAGATTGGGCGTGAACTGATAACCCATGCCAAGGCTGTACCAGAGGCGGTCAGCATCCGGTATGGAGATGGTACGGCGATCTGCAGGTACCGGGCTTGCGTCATAGGCGACCCCGGAGCGCAGTTGCCATTGAGGTGTTAGCTGATAGGTCATGCCAATGGCATAGCGCCAGCTATCTTCCCAGTGTTCATCCTTGATATGCATGTTGGACATGTTATCGAGATCTGCTTCCAATTGAACAAATTTGCTCCAGTTGGTCCAGTTCATACTGCCGTGGATGGCCAGGTTGTCGGTCAACTGGTGAACGGCGGCCAGTTCAGCCGTTGCTGGCAGCGGTAGATCCAGACTGCCTGTGTCTTTTAGCTCTTTGCCGCTCGGTGTACCAATGATAGCGTCGCCGGATAACCTCAAATTGACATCATGGCGATAGGAGAGGCCGATGCGGGTCTGTTTGGATAGTTCCAGCAAGGTGCCGACATTCCATCCCCATGCCCAGCCATCCCCCTGCAAATGCTTGGCGATAAGATTGCGGGAGGGGAAAGTGCCACCGACTTCGCCTTCGCCCTGAATAGCAGAGATCCCGGCACCAATTGACCACATCTCATTGATGCGATAAGCGAGTGAGGTACCCAGATCCATGGTCTTGATATCGGAGACATTGCCAAAGTGACCGGCACTGTAGTTGTCCGGCATCTTGACACCGAGACCGTAATAGGAAGTGGCCGAGAACCCAAGACGCCACTGCTCATTGAGTGGAATGATGAGATAGGCGTTGGGAACCCAGGCTGCGGCCGCGATATCTCGTGCAGTCGCATCGGCATGGGTCAGCAACCCCGTTGTTTTTCCTTCGATATTTACGTCAGGGCTGACGTAAATGGTTCCGCCCGAGAGTGCAATCTTGTCAAAGCGAGTCATGGCTGCCACGTTGCGAGATAG
>NZ_JRGM01000100.1 GCF_000764665.1 Aeromonas lacus
CGATCTTCAGCCAGTCATGTTGACTCAATAACTCAACTTGCTCTTTCTTGACATATTTATCTGCTGAAACGCAGACCCACTCCTGCTTGGCTTCATCCTTTTCCTGCTTGGGTGATTCAACCAGCACTTCCTGACTTTTATCCTTGGTTGCCACCCACTTGGATTTACCTCCCTCACTCTTCTTCTCATGAAGGATCAAATCGGCAGGTACTTTAGCATAGGTAGCGCCACCTTTCGTTTCCGCCTTGTTGGCTAGAACATCGTCCAGACGGGGATCCTGGGTGAACACCTCAAGATGTACCTGATGCTTGCTTTGCTTGCCCCCAGTCAGGGAGCCCGGCGTTTCCACCAGACCGAGGTAGCCAATGGTCTCACCCGCCGCGATCGGCACGGGAGATGGCAACACATATAATTCGCCGAGATGGGAGGGTGTACGGGTATTGACCTTGATAAATTCATCTTCGACGCACACCCAAACCATGCCGCAACTACCCACAGCACCATCTGCACGTGGTGTCACATATTCGCATCTGGCCATCTTGCGTGCCTTGTCACCGATCCAATGAAACTCGAGGTGGTGGGCATCATACTGCAACTTGGTGCCGGCAGGCAGAGAAACACTTTTGTCTCCCGCCATTAGACGACCTGTAGGCCCATTGAGAACAGGATCCGAACGACCAATCATATTAGTCAGCAGCTCAGCTTCTATTTGGTCAAATAGCCAGTTTGGAACATTGGGTTTGATAAAGGTCACGGCATCCGGGCTATTGGCGATCCAGACTGAACTCCCTTCACTGACCAATACGCCAGCCTTTTCAGCCTCTTTTATCTGGGCATTGGACAGCTCGCTCTTGATCTTTACCTTGATGAAATCATACTCCTTGCCCCCAACACTCCCCTTTTTGGGGGGAATGCTGCTATCCATCTCCAGTTCGGTATCCTTAGGCAAAGTGAAACGGGGCAAGGCAGCATCGGCACGCTGCTGCTCTGCATCAGGATTCGTATGGGGAACTGAGTTGCGAGCATTCCAACCCTTTTTCAACACCAGCTTCTCGGTACTTTGGTACTTATCCCAAGGCAACAGGTGCATATAGAGCGAATAAAAGGTGAACTCGTTTTTAGCTTTTGTTTCTGCATTGATTTCACAATATTCGTGTTGGACTAGGCAGAAGCAGTTGGAATAACGTAGTGACTCCCCCTGAAATTCAGAGGTCAGATAATCCTTCATCATCCGAAAAGCCACGACTTTGCCGTCAGCAATGGCTCGGACAGGATATTTATCCTTGCACCAGGGGGCGCTCTGATCGCTGATATGAATACCACCATGCCACATGTTGTGATTGCCAAGGAGATAATGACCGGACTTTTCGCCATTAATAAGTGCAGTCAGCGCTTTGGCATCCTTGAACTCTTCCCCTGTGGCAGTGAGGATGGGAAATGCAAACTTCATGCTTTCTCCTTATTCAGAAAAGAGATAGAACGCAGCGGGCTTCTCTTCTTTCAAGAGCGCCTCCATAGCCTTCTCGGTGGCAATCGCCTTGACCAGTTCAACCAGTTCCGGTGCTTTGACCACCTCGACCCCTTTGGGAGTAACGGGAGCCTGACCAGCCCAGCCAGAGCCTGCTCCCGGGCTGCCGCCGGCATTGAGCTTGATGGCAGGGCCGACCAGCTTGATGCCGCTCGGGTCAACTTTCACAAAGCTGCCCCCCCCCTTGAGGGTGATCTCGGAGCCCGCCTCCAGCACCAGCTTGTCACCCACCTTGATATGCACCTCTTCACCCGCTTCCACCAAGAGGGATTGACCCAGCTTCTGGTGCAGGGAGGTATCCACCGTCAGTGAATAGTCCGCCTTGATGTGGTCGCATTTTTCGCCTTCGACTGTCAGGTGGTCATTACCGAGGCTGGGCGGAGCACCATCCTTGCCCGGCACCTTTCTGATGCGAGTGATCCGCTCATTGTCGATATCCCGATGCT
>NZ_JRGM01000101.1 GCF_000764665.1 Aeromonas lacus
CTGTTATAGTGACCAGAAGAAAATGGCGAGTCTACATCGAACAACTCTGTGGAAACGTAAAAAATAGTTGAGATTATTAAAAATAGAGTATGATATGGCATATCAGAAACCTTGCAATATAATTTTATTTATTTCTTTAATTTTTGCAAGCGTTAACCTGCTCTCCCCAAATGTAAATTCCATTGCTTTTTTACTTTCTAAAATATAAATGGAAATGTTATTTTCAGTAAAAAAAATAACACACTTACAAGAAATTTCATTAAGTAATGATTTATCATTAAGCTGAGCATCACTGTACAACACATTGCCATTCATAAGAGTGGTTTTATATATCGCATCAGATTGAAAATCATCATTATCAACATGCCAACTACTGATGATATTTGATATGCCAGAAAAAATCATGAAAACAATTATTGCACTGGAAAGAGTCTTTCTTATTATATTTTTATATCCTCTGCTTTCAATTCCTTGATTTACAGTGCCAGAGCTTTCTTTAAGGATAGGAGTATTTTGATGAGACATTTTAAAGATAGAATGGTCTATTCTATACCCCAACCTTGGAACGGTAACGATCACATCCTTACCAG
>NZ_JRGM01000102.1 GCF_000764665.1 Aeromonas lacus
GCAGGAGAAATAGTACGCATAGTTACAAATTTAAATAAAAATGGAAGCAATCAAGGAGGAGTTTCAACCTCGCTCACAACACAAGTTGTTGCAGATGAGCGTACTAACTCGGTAGTAGTTAGTGGAGAGTCTGAGATGCGAACGCGTACTATCGAATTGATACATCAGCTTGATCAAGACCTACAGAGTAAAGGTAATACCCGAGTGTTCTACCTTAAATATGGCAATGCCAAGGATTTAGTCGAGGTGCTAAAAAATGTCAGCTCAGCTACTAATTTAGATAAAAGGAATGGTAGTAATCCAGACTCAACTATTGCTGGAGGTTCGAGTATAGGTGGTGGCAGCTTAGCCATCTCTGCTGATGAAACAACGAATGCCCTTATTATTACCGCTCAACCAAATGTGATGGCAGAGTTGGAACAAGTTGTGACCAAATTAGATATCCAACGAGCCCAGGTGCTAGTGGAAGCGATTATTGTCGAGATCGATGATGGTGACAATCTAAAGCTCGGCGTGCAATGGGCTAACTCCAGTGT
>NZ_JRGM01000103.1 GCF_000764665.1 Aeromonas lacus
CATATGGCATAATATAATTCACGCCCTCTGGACGTAGGTGTATAAAATTTCATATACACCACTCGCCCAGCTTCCTCAATTAAGAGAAATGACAAAACAGACAACACACTCACTATAAGCATGGCAATATATTTATTTTTTCCATGAAGCATATTTCTTCGCCTCTGCCGGGGTGATTTTATCCGCTAATTTGTTCGGGTTAACAGCCATCACACGCTCGATTAAACGAGCAGCTGGGTATGTACCAGACTCATTTTTCACAGTGACATATTTATATTTCTGCTCCGCATACAGCGCCCCTCTTAGAACAAAGTAGTTATCATATGTATTGGAGTAATCAAAGTCACCAGTAACTCTACCGGTTGGAGTTCCCGGCCCCCATTTAATCCCTGTATCAACTACTTCAGCAATGCTTCTGTACGTTCTATACGTGTCTACAGCAAACGGAATCTGTCCAACTGCATCGGTCCAGTATGGCATACCATCAATCATAACCAATAAATAACCAGCCCCTCCCTGACTGGATACTTTCCAGTCTCCAGGCATCCCTTTAGCAAAAGATAATGACATACGATCAACTGAAGCAAATTCATCTATCTGCTTCCACGTAAAATGTTTATAGGCATCTTTAGTATATTCTTTCGTGTTGAGATATATCAACTCCCGATAATTATCTGCTAGCGGCTCAAACCACTGATATTGATACTTGTCATATAGCGTCTGCGCTGTTACAAACTTTAATCCTTCACTAGGAGCACGCAGTACGAATAGAATCAATCCATCTTTTCGAGTCACCACGATAACATCTGGCAGTTTGACATGTTCGGGGTCATTTTTTTTAGAGTCGGTCAACTCCATTTCTTTTTTTAAATAGGTATTTCCTTTTCTAGTAACAAATTCTAGTGTATTTCCATCAATGGTGATGTTC
>NZ_JRGM01000104.1 GCF_000764665.1 Aeromonas lacus
GCTCACTCGGATCGATGCCAGCCTCTTTCAGCATCTCGGTAAACTCAGCCAGTTTTTGCAGGCGTTCTGCTGACTCTGCTCTGATTTTGCTCTCTTGCTGCTCACGTTCGGCATAGATTTCGTCAAATTTATCTTTAGCCTCGACCAACTGCTCAAAAGAGAGCTCGCGCAATGCAGCACGCAGACTACGGATATTCAACAGAGTTTTCAAAAAATCGTTCATTTTTATCCTCATGTATCACATTTTTATATCAGATAAATTATCTCTCAACCCCAGCATTAGCACCACTGTTTTTGGCACCAAGATGACTCAAAAAATAGCATCATTTAAAATTCGTGAGCTAAATTGCGTTTGGATCTGCTTATTGGCCTAGCTCCAATCTGCTATGAAACTATGTAGCTAAAAATTAAATCCAAGTGGTAGTGAGCGTTGAGACCACCTCACCAGATGAGCCGATGAACGATCTTGATCGGCTCACGAAATGAGCCGATTGGAGAATATCATTGGCTCACAGAATGAGTCGATGATAGGAAATAGTTCTCTCCACACAACCTCGAATATAGGGGCATACTATTCAGATTATCTCCCTATTAGAATAATCACGCCCAAATGTGTCTGGGTTTGCAGCCTCATAGTCATCGTCAAACATATGTTCCCCGCGATGCATCTCCCTCATTGTTGCGAGTATACCGAAAAAACACATTTCACACAGATGCACCAGATAACGCTCACCATCGTGACGGGAACCATAGCCAAAATCCGCCGATAACGAGCCGTATTGATTGGTTCCAAAATTCGTTTTTGTACTACGACCACAGACATCACAGAGAATGTCAACGACCTGCTCTGTTGGCACAATTTCTTTTACGAGCATGCTAAGCTCCTTATTTAAGGCTTTATGAAAACTATAATATCTTCTGCTTTTGATGTGGGAGTAACCTGGGCTGGCTATTTATCACTGGCATAACCAGCATTGAACTCTCATTTGTTATTTTTGGATGTCTTTGCACTCAAATTTTGGAGGTGTTTTCCAGCCTGTAACGCGCCCGCTGCGTTTGTTGACCCTGCGGTATTCATTCCCCAACAGGATTTCCCATTCAGAGCCGTTCTCCGATAGAACCTGAAAAGTAGTCCCAAGCTCAATGCCTAAACCTGGTTCAGTACAGACCAACTCGGTCATCAGCCCTCCTCAATGCAGGGGCATTTGTTCCACTCAAACCGACAGTTTGGGGTAGGATAGCTCATGAGAGGTCGTGTTTGTACAATGAGGAATGCTACATGATGCCCTATACAACATATCATCCTAGTAGTGACGCAGCTACTACGAACTGTCTCCTGGAAGCTCTTGGTATTCCTCGTGACCCACTAGGAGCACATCAATGGATCGTGGCTGGCGTAGCACCGGACATACTCTATCGGCTCGCTGAATTGATGAAGACTGATGTGGGGATGGTTTGCCAGTGGGTGGGTATTAGCCGGAGTACACTGACCCGCAAGCTGCGGATTGCAGCCCCCCTATCAATATCGCAGGGTGTCAGGGTATACGGAGTTGCACAGGCCCTCGATGCGGCACTAGTCTTCCACAGGAACGATACCGTCAAGACACTGTCGTGGTTAAACCGCACCGCCTGGGGCCTCGGTGGCGTAGCCCCAGCTAAGTTGTTGGCTACACCAATGGGGGTTCAGGCTGTTGTCGATCTAGTGGGACGGATTCGGCATGGGGTGTGCCTATAAATTTAGGCAGCCTGCGGCCTCATCTTTCAGTTCAAAAAAACATCACGA
>NZ_JRGM01000105.1 GCF_000764665.1 Aeromonas lacus
GGGCTATGCCGTTCTAGCCATCCCTGTGGTTTATTGGTTAAAATCCTTGCTGGATTTGTTGCACAAGTACTTGAGACTGAGTCTTGCCTTCTGGGTTTTGGTTGTAATTTTTTCTTGGCAAGGAGCTCTTGTTGGCTGGCTATACTATGGATTTCTCATTACCCCAAAAGACTCTTATGCAAACAATTCTGGCAGAAAAAGAGTAAAATCAGACTAACTTTAGATGGTCGTGACGTTGAAACAGGAGTGAATATTAATTCACCATTTTGGTAATGCGTCTGTCATTTGAAACGTAGATATCTATCTCCCCCTCAAAGAGGGGGTCCATTACATAAGCTCATGATATCATACTTTTTAACCACAACTGAGCTCTCCGTACTCCCGCCCAAGACTACAACCGAGTAGACGTAAAAATTTCACATGTGAAATTTTTACGTCTACTCGGCTCAAAAAATAATACTGTAATAGTTCAAAAACCGTGAAATCGTCTATGCCAAACAAAGTTTAAATGTAAGTCATTGTTTTAAATTGAAATAGTTTTTTTGCGTTTTGCCCAAAAAGGGCACTTTCAGCGACCATGTTTTCTACATACAACATTCAGAATACATC
>NZ_JRGM01000106.1 GCF_000764665.1 Aeromonas lacus
CCACTGCGGCGCAAGCTGGAGCGTGTTTATGCGGATAGTGCCTATGAAAGCACAGCCAGTAATCAGCTTGTCTCGCGTAAAGGGGCGACAGCCTGTATCTCACCTCGCAAGAACTCTGGGCTCTGGAAAAAGGGGCACTCAAGAAATGACGCTGTGCTGGTGATGCGCAAGGAAGGGCTGGCGCACTGGAAGAAGATATCGGGATATCACTGTCGCTAAAGCAATTTTATGTATCCAATCACCATGAGGATTACGGCAGTTGGACGGGGCAAGAATGTCTGCAGTTAGCATTTTGGGAGTACCCTGTATTCCACAGGATAAACTGATTGATAGGTATACCACCCTACTGTGGTGCTTTTGTCATACGCTTAAGATGATGCATATCCCGATGGGGTATTTCTTCTGATTTGTTAATTATTGTGGAAATCAAAAACGTGCGGATCGAATTGTATCGCGTTGAAACAACAACTTCTTAATCCTTTATATGTACTTGATGCTCACTTGTAATAACTATAACTTAAAATTATTTGTGTAACATTTTAACGTTCACTAGGTTGTCACTAAATGATAAGAAATGGTGTGATTGTTTTATTGGCTGCTTATAATGGAGCCAAAACTCTCTCTCAGCAACTTGATTCAATATTACATCAAAAAAATGTTAATGTTCACATCGTATGTAGTGTGGATTTAAGCTCTGATAATTCGTTTGACATTTGTTTAGAC
>NZ_JRGM01000107.1 GCF_000764665.1 Aeromonas lacus
GATTAAAAAAGCCCTGATTAATCAGGGCTTTTTTATATCCAGATCGCAGCAGTCACTTTTCTGGAGAAAAACGATTTATTTCCCGTCAGGGATGGATATCAAAGGGTTGCTGTTTCAGGGGGAATAATCGCGACATTGTCTGCGGGCCGGAAACATAAAAGCCAGCCCATCACAGGCTGGCTTTGTACTGGCTCCGAAGGAACAACAGTAAGGGAGCGTTACTTCATTGCGCTGCCATTTTTCAGTTCTGCTTTCTGACGTTTGGCTTCGCGTTTCTCTTTCAGTGACATCTGCGGTTTTTTCTTGGCATCTTTGCCGTTGTGATGTTCTTTGTTACTCATCATCAAACTCCAAAAATGTTACCCAGACAGTTGGTTCCTCAAGGGAGCCAGCATGTCATCCGAATCATCGACTTCAGTACGCTATATGCGATGGCACCTGACCATCACCAGACCCAGCATACCCCCCATATGCATCCGGATCCAGCCTCATTCTCCGTCTCATAAAGCCCCTGTTCCAGACAGGGGAATAG
>NZ_JRGM01000108.1 GCF_000764665.1 Aeromonas lacus
GCTTAGAACGGAAGGGCAGGAACTTTTCAGTGTAACTGCCACTGTGTGTGTGAGTTGGTTGAGTGCAAGGCAAGTAACCACAGCATCTATCCACCTTGAAATCTCACCAACATGTCCTTAAATCGCATTAAACCTATCATTAATGTAGTTCGTGTCAACATTTGATGCGTTTACGATAAAAAAGTTTACACAAATTGTCGAACGTACTCCTCAGCTTATAGAGATGATACTACACCAGTTCTGATGTCTCGGGGCTGTGGAGTTGCAATCCTTAACGTCAACTCCCCCTCCCTCAACTGCGTGTCACCCGATCTCTTGGTCTGCTACCAGGCGCGGGTCGAAGACACCCAGCTGAACCGAAAAGCAAGTGAACGCATGAGAGAAAGTCAGTGGAGCGCGGAATGACCTATGACTGTGTGGGTTGGAAAGTAACAGACTGCCGCTTGGTTTAACTCTACCGTGCAACAGCCGCTGTAATCACCCTACTACACGTCTTCACCATCAGGCTTACCTCAGAGTCATGGCCTACTGGATTGGTGCATGCTATCAGA
>NZ_JRGM01000109.1 GCF_000764665.1 Aeromonas lacus
GATCTTGGCAGAGAAAAAATCATAAAGATTAGCATTAAACACATATTCACCAACTTTATTTTCAACTCTCCTCCTGCCGACTTTTTGAGGGAAATTGAACACCTCAAAGTTGGAGCCAAAAATTCCAGCCGTATCTATTTTTACTTTAACAAAACCTAAATTTAAGAGCCCCGTTTTTATTGATTCAATAGTCTCACGACAACACTTTATGAGCTGTTCCTGCCTTATTGTTTCACCTTTACTTTTACCGATTATGATTGCCATCAAAAACATGTCAGGCTTTCGGTCATCCGATGTATGATGACATGTAGAAATTAACCGTTGCAATAGACTTTGCACATCTCTAAGCTGTAATTCGAAGAACGGTATTATCAATGACAAAAGTTCGCTAAACTGTTCAAACGAGAAGTTGTCATCAACATGACTTATGTATGAAGATTCATACAGTCCTCTCAACAAAAACAATATATAATTAAACAGCGTTGGTTTTGGCAGTTCGTAACGTTC
>NZ_JRGM01000011.1 GCF_000764665.1 Aeromonas lacus
GTGGAACTGTATGAGTGCCAAACCGAGATGACCAAGGCTAGAATAAAATATTTGAGTGGCCAGAAATAAGTGCCTCTATTTATATATCACTAAATTTCTTGGCACTATATAGTGAGTTGATATTATATGACACCGGCTTAACGCCGGTGTTTTTTTTATCGCTACAAATAGTTTTGGTGCAGGATAGCTCGAAGATATGTTGTATCCAGATGATTTTTCGTTGTGAAGATGGATTTAAGTTTGAATGCGCTCTGCAGATCCAGGTAATGAAAAAAGTGATTAGGGGACAAAAAAGAAACCCGCCATGGGCGGGTGGAAGGATTGCAACACTAACCAGGAGTGAGGTGTTACCAAGTAGACCCGGCTTCTTCGGTAATAGTTCAATTTTGTTGAAGTTTTTTCGTTTTCTTAGCGGGGTTTCCATCGGGATCTGTGGGAGGGGATGGGTTATCATTCTGCTCCCGTCATCCGGTTGCAGAGGATCTATGCCCGCGTTCTCCTGGTTAGCGCTCTTTTTCGGCGCCTTCTATTTTGTCTATGGCGCTTACTTGCCGTTCTGGTCGCTCTGGCTGGAGGGGGTGGGTGTCAGCGCCGAGATGATTGGTCTCCTGCTGGGGGCGGGGATGGCGATCCGCTTTGCCGGCAACCTGATGGTGATGGGGCAGATCAAGGGGGCGGGCCATCTGCTGCCGGTTACCCGATTGTTATCTCTGCTCAGTCTGCTCGCCTTTCTTGGCTTCTATCTCAGCCATCACCTCTGGTGGCTGGTCGGCCTTACCCTGATCGCCAACTTTATCTACCCGACCCTGATGCCGGTGGGTGAGGCGTTGGCAACCCGCATGGTGGTGCAGGCGCACATCGACTACGGCAAGGTGCGGCTGTGCGGTTCCTTTGCCTTTATCGTTGCCTCGACGCTGGTCGGGGCGCTGGTGGGCAACTTCGGCAGCGACTGGATTTTGCACACCATGGTGGCGGGGCTGGTGCTGATGCTGCTGCTCAGCTGGCTGCCACTCTATCCGGCGCCACAGGATAGTCAGGGCGAGCGCGCCAAGGCATCTTTGCTGGCGACCCTGCGCAGCGCGTCGGTGCGCCGCTTCCTGTTGTTGACCGCGCTGCTGCAGGGAAGCCACGCAGCCTATTACGGTTTCAGTGCCATCTACTGGAAGGCGCAAGGGTATAGCGGCACCATCATCGGTTACCTCTGGGCGATCGGGGTGGTGGCCGAGATCTGTATGTTTGCTGCCGACAAGCGCTTTCTGCAACGATTCGGGGCGCAGAGCCTCTTTATCGCCGGAGCCATCGGTTGCGTGGTGCGCTGGGTATTGCTGGGGGCGTCGACCGAGCTGTGGGTACTGGTGCTGGGGCAGCTGCTCCACGCGGTCACTTTCGGGGTGAGCCATCTCGGGGCGGTGCGCTTCATGACCCGCCAGCTACCGGCCGAGCAGTTGATCCCAGCCCAGTCCCTCTACGCAGCGCTGGGTCTTGGCATGACGGTGGCAGCTCTGATGGCACTCTGCGGCGTGCTGTTCGAGCCACTTGGCGGCGGCATCTTCTTCCTGATGGTACTGGTGGTCTTGCCGGTCTTCTTCCTGCGGCTGCGTCCCTTTGCGCCCTCTGCGCAGGAGAGTGCTCCGGCCTGATACAGTTCTATCTGAATCATCACCTGGAAAAAGGGAGAGCCACGGCTCTCCCTTTTTCGTTGTTGCAGTTCGCGGTGTTACTGCGGTTCGCCAAGATAGTAGCGGCTGAGGCGGCGCCAGGTGTCCGAGCCGATGGTGCCGGCAAGCAGTTCACTGGATGCGGCATCAAAGCGACCATCCGGCAGCCAGCCCAGTTGGGGTAGCAGTCGGGCCAACGTCACGTCATTGTGCTGCAACTCCCGATCCAGTGCCTCCCAGAAGGCGCTCCCCTTGACGTAAAAGAGCGGGTAGTAGGAGCGATCGCCAGCCATCACCTCGCTGGCCGCCCGATAGAGGCCGCTCTCGTTATGGGGCAGCTGTTTGCCCCGCTCGGCCAGCTCGTTGACCGCCGTGACCTGATGCAGCCGGAAGCGGCGCAGAGCCTTGATGGCGAGGTACTCGGCGAGGCTCTCGTTGACCCAAGTGGGTTGTGGCGTGGTGCGGCGAGCGCTGAGGATATGCACCGCCTCGTGGGCCGAAGTGCGCAGCAGGCGCAGGGGGGCCTGTGGCGTCGGCTTGCCATTCATGGTGGGGTAATTGGCGACAAATATCTGATCCCCGGCGGCTCCGCCAAGGGAGCGGGTCGCCACATCTCGCCCGAGCCACACCAGTTGCCACGGGTGAGTGGGCGGGTCCACATCGAGCTGGAAGGCCAGATAGTCGATGATCTCATTCAGTTGCTGCTGCAAGGCCGGAAGATCGAGCTGATTAGCAGCCTCGTCATGGCTCAGCACCAAGCGCGGGTCAGGCTTGGTGACGGGCACAGTTTGCAGACCAAATGGCAGGATCAGCGGCGGCTGGTTGATATCCGGCAACGGTTGGCAACTGCCATCCGGCAGACAAACCTTTCCTTGGCTGCTCCCCTGCTGGCGCACAAAGTTACCCCACTCGGTCAATAGCCACTGGTCAGAGGCAAACAGCAGCGACTGTTGGGCCGAGGCATCCGCCCCCAGCGCCGGAGCCGCAGTGAGAGTGATCTGCCAGCCAACCTCTTTGCAGGAGAAGGGCTGGTTGAGGGCAACCGGCTGGTTGTCTGCAAGACAGACCTGTGTGGGGGAAGCTGGCGCGGCACTGCCCGGCAACTGGCGGGCGGGGAGCAGGGTAAAAGGGGGCTCGCCCTGCATAGTAAGGCGCACTTGCAGCACATTGGCGCTGGCGCCCTGCTCGATAAGGTAGCGGGGGCCGCTCGCGTCATCGGTGGCGCAGGCCCACAGCGGCAGCAGCCACAGGGCAAACAGGGTGATATGACGACTCATAAGGGGTTAGCGCTCCTGCTCGTAGCCCAGCAGATCGCCGGGCTGGCACTGGAGCTCGCGGCAGATGGCCTCCAGAGTGGAGAAGCGCACCGCCTTGGCGTGGCCATTCTTGAGGATCGAGAGGTTGGCTTCGGTGATGTCGATGCGCTGCGCCAGTTCGCGAGCGGTCATTTTGCGTTCGGCCAGCAGAGCATCGAGCCGGATGATGATGGGCATGGGATCCTCACACTGTCAGTTGCTGTTCATCGGCCAGCAGTTTGGCCTCGCGCATGACCAGTGCCAGCGCCAGCACGATGAGTCCCGCCAGCAGTACCCGGAAATCGGAGGTACTCAGAGCGATGGTACCGAGTACTTCCGGGCCTCTCATGGTGAGCACCGTATCCAGCAAGGGGGGATGGATCAGGTCGACCACGAAGAGTGCACAGAGCAGCAGCCCGATCTGCCGGTAACGGCGGATCTGTTCGAAGGTGAAGAGCAGGCCATGGCGGTAGCCACGAAACAGCTGACGCAGTTGCCAGAGCATCATCATGAAGACCAGATCCGGCAACAACTGCACCAGGGTGCCGAGCAGCCGGGTGGAGAAGTGCAGCGGATAGTCTGCAGGGTTGATGCCGGGACGGCTCAGGATGGTGCTGAGCTTCTCCTGCAGCAAATCGGCGCCACCGAAGGGGGTCCACACCTCCAGCAAGGTGATCAAAGGGGTAGCCAGCAGTGCCAGCAGCAGCAGCCATTCGATCAGCATGCTCGAACGTTCGAGTTTGTTGGATATCATCTCATTCCTCGCCGTGATGGTTTTTGTCTGAAAGGTAAAGTTTATCGTTTATCAATATTCATAGCGGCAATGTTTATTGTTTTGCGATATACAGTCAAGGCAAAACTTATTGAAAAACGATAATTTCAATCTGTCTGAAGGTGATGACTTTTAGCGGCCACCTCTCTAGACTGGCCGAACCTGCATACAAATTCTCAACATGGACAAGGGGTTGCAGATGCACCAGGGATGGTTGCTGATCGGATTGTCGCTCTCCTATCTGGGGCTGCTGTTTCTGATTGCCTTCGTGGCGGACAAGTACAAGCGGCATCGCATGAAGGGGCAGCCCCTGCTCTACAGCCTGTCGCTGGCGGTCTACTGCACCTCCTGGACCTTCTTCGGCACCGTGGGCCAGGCGAGTGAATCGCCCTGGTCGCCGGTGCCCATCTACCTCGGCCCCATGCTGGTCTTTCTGTTTGGCTGGCGACTGCTGGCGCGCCTCATTCTGGTGGCCAAGCGGGAACATATCACCTCCATTGCCGACTTTATCGCCGCCCGTTACGGCAAATCCCAGCGGCTCGCCATGCTCATCGCTCTTATCGCCATCATGGGGATCCTTCCCTACCTGGTGTTGCAGCTCAAAGCGATCGTGACCGGGCTCGATCTGCTGATGGTCAACAGCGCAGGGACGGGGCACGCCAGCGCCATATCGGGCAATACCGCCGAACTGGCGCTCGGGGTCGCCATGCTGCTGGCGCTGTTCAGCATCCTGTTTGGCACCCGCCATCTCGATGCCACCGAGCACCACAGAGGGATGGTGGTAGCCATCGCCTTCGAGTCGGTGGTGAAGCTGCTCGCCTTTATCTCGGTGGGGGGCTTTGCCCTCTGGCTCATCCTGAGCAAGCCGAGCCCGGCACGCAGCGAGGTGGCGGGGCACTTTTTCGATGCGGTGATGGCGGTGACGCCCGGCAGTCTGCTGGAGCTGGCCATCTATACGGTACTGGCGATGTGCGCGGTTATCTGTCTGCCGCGTCAGTTCCACGTGACTGTGGTGGAGAACAATCAGGGGCAGGATCTGCACTGGGCACGCTGGATCTTCCCGCTCTACCTGTTCGTGATGGGGCTCTTTATCTGGCCGCTGGCACTGGCGGGCAAGCAGTGGGTGGGGGCGGACATGGCCTCCGACACCTATGTGATCAGCCTGCCGATGGCCCTTGGTTTTGACGGGGTGGCCATGCTCGCCTTCCTTGGCGGTACCTCGGCAGCGACCGGCATGGTGATCGTCTGCACCATCGCGCTGGCCATCATGGTGAGCAACGATCTGGTGCTGCCGGTGCTGCTACGTCGTTTCTGGCAGCAGGGGCGCGATGAGCGGCTGGTGCGATTGCTGCTGCAGGTGCGCCGCGGCGCCATTCTGCTGATCTTGCTGGCGGCCTGGTTGCTCTACCTCTGGCTTGGCGATCTCACCAGCTTGTCGCGCATCGGCTATCTCTCATTTGGCGCGGTGGCCCAGTTTGCGCCGGCCCTGCTGCTCGGTCTCTATTGGCGGCACGGCAACCGCAAGGGGGTTTATCTCGGCCTGCTCCTCGGCGTGAGCCTCTGGTTCATCACCTTGCTGGCGGAGAGTGGTTTGCTGGCCGGCTCGCCGCTGGAGGCGTTGCTGGCGCCACCCGACTGGCCCGCTTTTCGCGATCTCAGCCTCGGGGCCTGGTGCATCTTCCTGAGCCTGCTCTTCAACCTGCTTGGCTATGTGGCGGGCTCGCTGCTCTCCCGCCCGGCGGTGAGCGAGCGGTTGCAGGCGGCCAACTTCGTCGGCAAGCCGAGCCGCGATACCACGGCGCTCTATCAAGCGCGAGTGTCGGTGAAGGAGCTGGAGATGCTGGCCGCCCGTTTCGTCGGGTCGAGCCGGGTCAAGCGTGCTTTTGGCCGCTTTGCCGGTGAGCATGGTGGCACGCTGGCGCCGCAGATGCAGGCGTCGGCCGAGCTGATTGCTCACACCGAGCGGCTGCTGGCAGGGGTGTTTGGCACCTCGTCGGCACGGCTGGTGCTCGCCTCTGCCCTGCAAGGGCGCAACATGCAGCTCGAGGAGATCGCCACCATAGTGGACGAGGCCTCCGACGTATTCCGCTTCAACCGCGGTCTGCTGCAAGGGGCGATCGAGCATATTGGGCAAGGGATTTCGGTGGTGGATCGGGAGCTCAAGCTGGTGGCGTGGAACCGGCGCTACATCGAGCTGTTCCACTATCCGCCCGGGCTTATCCAGGCGGGGCGCCCCATCGAGGAGATCATCCGCTACAACGCACTGCAGGGGCTGTGCGGCCCCGGCGATATCGAGGAGCATGTGGCGCGCCGGGTCGCTTTTATGAAACGGGGCAGTGCCCATATCTCGGCGCGGGAGCGCCCCGACGGGCGGGTGATCGAGATGCAGGGCAATCCCATGCCGGCAGGCGGTTTTGTCATGACCTTTACCGATATCACGCCATTCCGTGATGCCGAACGGGTGCTGCGCGAAGCGAACGAACATCTGGAGGCGCGGGTCGCCGAGCGTACCCGCGAGCTCTCCGAGCTCAACCGCCAGCTGCTGCTGGTGAACCAGCAGGTGGAGCGGGCCAATCAATCCAAGAGCCGTTTTCTGGCTGCGGTCAGCCACGATCTGACCCAGCCCCTCAATGCTGCCAAGCTCTTTACCTCCTCCCTGCTCGAGATGCTGCCTGCCGAAGAGGAGCCAGCCCGCATCGCCCGCCATATCGACGATGCATTGGGGGCGACCGAGGATCTCATCAGCGATCTGCTCGATATCTCGCGCCTTGAGGCGGGCAAGTTCAAGGCCAAGAAACTCGACTTCGCCCTGCACGATCTGTTCGACAATCTGAAGGCGGAGTTCGGGGTACTGGCACAGGCGGGGGGGATCCACTTCTCGGTGGTGGAGAGCAAGCTGGCGGTGCACAGCGATGTGCGGCTGCTGCGGCGGGTGCTGCAGAACTTCCTCACCAACGCGTTTCGCTACAACCCGGGCGGTCGGGTGTTGCTCGGCTGTCGCAGGCTGGGGAGCAAGATCCGCATCGAAGTGTGGGATAACGGCCCCGGCATTCCGCAAGACAAGCAGGAGGCGATCTTCGATGAGTTCTCCCGCCTCGATCACTCCCGCACCGCCAAGGAGCAGGGGCTGGGTCTGGGGCTCGCCATTGCCCGCGGCATCTCGCTGGTGCTGGGCCATCAGCTCACATTGCAGAGCTGGCCGGGCAAGGGATCGGTCTTTGCGGTGACCCTCAATCTGGCCACCCGGCCAGTCACGGCCCATCAGCTGGCGGCGCCAGTGGTGCGTGACAGCCAGCTGGAGGGGGTCAGAGTGCTCTGCATCGACAACGAACGTGACATTCTGACCGCCATGAGCACCCTGCTCGGACGTTGGGGCTGCGAGGTGCGCTGCGCCGTTGATCTGGTCGAGGCCGAGGCGCTGGTTGCGGAGGGGTTTGTGCCGAGACTTGTGCTCTCGGACTATCACCTCGACGACGGCAAGACCGGGCTGGAGGCCATTGCCGCGCTGCAGCAGGCTTGTGGTGACGAGCTGGGGGGCATCATCATCAGCGCCGATCGCAAGAGCGAGTTGCAGGCGCAGATCCGCGAGCGGGGATACGGCTACATCAGCAAGCCGGTCAAACCGCTCAAACTGCGCGCCCTGATGAACAGCTTGTTGTTGCCGGTGCAGTGAGCCAGCTCACAAAATTAATCAAATGATCGAGGGAGGGGAGTGGCGCGAAAGGGGAAGGATAGAGGCTGATGTCAGAATAATCCTCACCATATCGAGCCAGTTCCCCTGAAACGAGTCCCATCACCTGTCATTTTTACTAGGTAGCACTTCGCAAATCGCCCCCCTATAGTCGGTGTGCGATTTTTCTTGTCGCGAATGAAGTGTGTTAAGGGCAAACCGGTCGAAAGGCCGGGACGCAAAGCTTCCGGTCTAAGGGTCAGCAGTACCTAAGATAGCGGGGCCACCACAGGTTGTTGCGCTCCTTTTGCCAAGGAGGAGCACTGCTGTCTGCGTTACCTGTCAGGCGCGTCGCCCTTTTCGTTGCAAACAATAACGAAATAGGGAAATACAACAAATGCCAAGTCCAAAACCAACCATGCTGGCCCTTGCGGTCGGTCTTTTCTGTACCTCTGCCGCCTATGCGGCTGCGCCCGGTAAACCCACTATCGGCTGGGGCCCCACCAAGTTCGCGATTGTCGAAGTCGATCAGGCGGCAACCTCCTACAACAATCTGGTCAAAGTGAAAGATGCCGCTGATGTGGAGGTGAACTGGAACCTCTGGAGCGGTGACGTTGGCCAGACAGCCAAGGTGCTGCTCGATGGCAAGGAGGTGTGGTCAGGCCCCGCTGCCGCGGCAGGCACCGCCAAATTCAAGGTGAACAAGGGGGGCCGCTACCAGATGCAGGTGGCCCTTTGCAATGCCGACGGCTGCACCCTCTCCG
This sequence comes from Aeromonas lacus, assembly GCF_000764665.1. Lineage (GTDB taxonomy): Bacteria > Pseudomonadota > Gammaproteobacteria > Enterobacterales > Aeromonadaceae > Aeromonas > Aeromonas lacus. The sequence continues at coordinate 8,160 of NZ_JRGM01000011.1, forward strand.
ACAAGAAGGAGATAGTGGTCGCCGATACCGACGGCAGCCACCTGGCGCCGCTCAAGGCTGCGCTGCAGGAGAACAACAAGCCCTACGCCAACAAGTCCGGCAAGGTGGTCGGCACCTACTACGTGGAGTGGGGCGTCTACGGGCGCAAGTTCACCGTGGACAAGATCCCGGCCCAGAACCTGACTCACATCCTCTACGGCTTTACCCCCATTTGCGGCGGGGATGGCATCAATGACAGCCTCAAGGAGATCGAGAACGGCAACAGCTTCCAGGCACTGCAGCGTGCCTGTGCCGGCCGGGCTGACTTCAAGGTGGCGATCCACGATCCCTGGGCTGCCGTCCAGATGCCGCAAAGCGGCCTGACCGCCTATGACGAGCCCTACAAGGGTAATTTCGGCGCCCTGATGGCGCTCAAGCAGGCCTACCCCGACCTCAAGATCCTCCCCTCCGTAGGCGGCTGGACCCTCTCCGATCCCTTCTACTTCCTCGGTGACAAGAGCAAGCGCGATACCTTCGTCGCCTCGGTCAAAGAGTTCCTGCAGACCTGGAAATTCTTCGATGGCGTGGACATTGACTGGGAGTATCCGGGTGGACAGGGCGCCAACCCGAAACTGGGCAGCCCGAGCGATGGCGCAACCTATGTGACCCTGATGAAGGAGCTGCGCGCCATGCTCGACGAGCTGGAATCGCAGACTGGTCGCAAGTATGAGCTCACCTCCGCAGTCGGCGCCGGTTACGACAAGATTGAAGATGTCGATTACCGCGCGGCCCAGCAGTACATGAGCCACATCTTCATGATGACCTACGACTACAACGGCGCCTGGAGCAACACCGAGCTGGGTCACCAGACCAACCTCTACGCGGCGAGCTGGGATCCCAACACCAAGTACACCACCGACAAAGCGGTCAACCTGATGCTGGCGCAAGGGGTTGATCCCGGCAAGCTGGTGGTCGGTGCCGCCATGTATGGCCGTGGCTGGACTGGCGTGAGCGGCTATCAGGGCAACAACCCCTTCACCGGCAAGGCGACCGGCAAGGTGAAAGGCACTTGGGAAGATGGCGTGGTCGATTACCGCGACATCGTCAACAACCGCATGGGCAGCGGCTGGGAGAAAAGCTACGACGAGGTGGCCGAGGCTCCCTATCTGTTCAAGGCGTCGACCGGCGATCTCATCACCTATGACAACGACCGCTCGGTCAAGGCCAAGGGGCAGTATGTGCTGGCCAACAAGCTGGGTGGCCTCTTCTCCTGGGAGATCGATGCCGACAACGGCGACATCCTCAATGCCATGCACGAGGGATTGGGTCACGGCGAGGGAACCACTCCGCCAGCCAACAAGCCGCCGGTGGCCAACGCGGGCAGCGATCTGAGTGTCACCGGCCCGACCGAGGTGACGCTGAACGGCTCCGCGTCTCACGACCCGGAAAATGGCGCTCTCACCTATAGCTGGAAGCAGGTCTCTGGCCCACAGGCTGCTCTGCTGGATGCCACTCAGGCCAAGGCCCGTGTGGTGCTGGACGCCGTGTCCGCCGACATCAATCTGGTGTTCGAGCTGGCAGTGACCGACGACCACAACCTCACCGCCCGCGATCAGGTAGTGGTCACCAACAAGGCGCCGCAGCCCAACCTGCCGCCACTGGTGAGCCTGCCGGCTACCGCTTCCGTGGAGTCCGGCAAGCAGGTGACCCTCAAGGCGACCGCATCTGACCCGAACGGTGATCCGCTCACTTATCAGTGGACGGTACCGGCCGGCCTCACCGCCAGCGGTCAGAACAGTGCCACCCTGGTCGTCGCCGGCCCGAACGTCACCAGCGATACCGCCTATGACCTGAGCCTCACCGTCTCCGACGGTGCGCTGGATGCCAGTGCCGCCACCCGTCTGACGGTCAAGCCGGTCAGCGGTGGTGACGGTTGCTCGGCCACCGATCCGGATGCCGCCAACTGGCCTGCCTGGCAGGCGAGCAAGGTCTACAACGGCGGTGACAAGGTGAGCCACAACCAGCTGGTGTGGCAGGCCAAGTACTGGACTCAGGGCAACGAACCGAGCCGCACTGCCGATCAGTGGACGCTGGTGAGCAAGGTGCAACTGGGGTGGGATGCCAATGTCGCCTACAACAGCGGTGACCTGACCAACCACAACGGTCGCCAGTGGAAGGCCCAGTACTGGACCCGCGGTGATGAGCCCGGCAAGGCTGCGGTCTGGCAGGATGTCGGCGCCGCCAGCTGCAAGTAATACCTCCCGATTGATGACAGGGGCATGGCGACATGCCCCTCCTTCCCGGTAGCCATCAACACGAGAAAATAAATGACTACATACATGACCCCGATAGCCGGCCTCATTATGGCGACGCTGGCGGCAGCCCCTTTGTCTGCTGGCAGCGCGCCCCTGATATTCAATGACACGACACCGCAAAGTGATCTGGCGGGCAGCCTGGCTGCCAGAGTGCAGTTTGCCCAGAGCCAGATCCTGCCGTCCCATCCCAAGGAGGGGGATCGCCAACCCATCCTGACCAGCCTGCGCAAGAGCCTGCTGCTGGTGCAACCGCTCCAGGCCGATGGGGTGACTCCCATGGCTGTGGAGGCCCGCGACGGCAGCGGCAAGCTGCTTGGCACCCTGACCTTGTCACCGCCATCGGCACTGCCCGAGACGGTCTACCACCTCGCGGGGGTTCCCGAAGGCGGAGTGAGCTTCGTCCCGGAGAGCGGCAGCAGTGCCATCATCAGCAGCAGTGCTGATTTGGCCAAACTGAGCGACAAGAGCTGCGCCTTCCTCAAGGATCGGCTGACTGGTCGCGCGCTGGTGGAGATCCAGACCGCCGACGGCCGCTGGGTTCGGGATATCTACCTGCCCGTGAGCCCGGAGCTGCTGGAGGGCAAGATGGTGCGCTTGCGCTCCACTGCCGGCTACAACTCGACGATCTTCTATGGCGAGCGACAGGTGACCGTCTCCCGTGGCCAGACCCTGCAGTTCAAGTTTGCCAAGGGGCAGTGGTTCCGTGAGGGGGAGCTGGAGAACAACCGCATCACCTATGCCCCGGATACCTGGAGCGGCGAGCTGCCCGCCGAGTGGATCCTGCCCGGACTGACCCTCTCCGTTCGACAGGGCAATCTCAGTGGTGAACTGCGTGATATCAAAGTCGGCGCCCCCGGCGAGCTGCTGCTGCACACCATCGACATCGGCATGCTCACCACGCCGCGGGATCGCTTTGCCTTTGCCAATGACAAGGAGGCTCATCGCGAATACTTCCAGACCATCCCGGCCAGCCGGTTGATTGTCAGTCAGTATGCGCCGCTCTCCCTGCCTGAGGTGATGCTGCCCAACGGCACCTTGCTGACCGATTTTGACCCGAGCGAAGGGGGTTGGCATGGCGGCACCATGCGTCAGCGCATCGGCAAGGAGCTCATCTCCCACGGCATCGACAATGCCAACTACGGCATCAACAGCAGTGCCGGTGAAGGGGAGGGGAGCCATCCCTTTGTGGTGGCCCAGCTGACGGCGCACAACAGTCGCGGCAAATATGCCAATGGGGTTCAGGTGCACGGTGGTTCCGGCGGCGGTGGCATCGTCACGCTGGATAGCTCCCTTGGTAACGAGTTCAGCCACGAGGTGGGCCATAACTTCGGCCTTGGCCACTATGTGGATGGCTTCCGTGGCTCGGTTCATCGCAGTGCCGATCAGCTCAACTCCAGCTGGGGCTGGGATAGTGACAAACACCGTTTCATCCCCAACTTCTCGCCGACCCGCACCAATGAGGATGCCTGTCTGGATGGCCAGTGCCAGCCACCGTTCGATGGCCGCAAGTTTGGCTACGATGCGATGGCGGGCGGCAGCCCTCTCTCCGGTGCCAACCGTTTCACCCTCTATACCCCCAATTCGGCCGCCATCATCCAGCGTTTTCTGGAGAGCAAGGCGGTGTTCGATGCCAACTCGGCCACCGGCTTTAGCAAGTGGAACAGTGCGACGGCCAGGATGGAGCCCTATCAGCACACGGTCGAGGGGATAGAGAAGGTTGATGCTCCCATGGATGCCCTGAGCGAGGCCGGGCTGAGCGCCCTGCTGGCGGATTACGACTTGGTCAGGGTCGCCATGTGGGACGGTCGCTGGACTCGTGATATCCGGGTGCCGGTTGCCTCTGCGGACAACCGTGGACGCAGTCTGACCATCGATCACGGGGCCGGTTACAACAGTCGCCTCTTTATCAACGGCAAGGAAATTCTGGTGAACCGGGGCTTCAAGAAGAGCTTCACCTCGGATGGCCAGAGCTGGGTGGAGGTCTCCCCCATCGATACCAAGGTTGCGCGCAAACCCGAGCAGTTCAGGGTGCCGGTGACCACCCTGGTGGGCTATTACGACCCGCAGGGTAGTCTGCCCAGCTACATCTATCCGGCATTGCACGGCGCCTACGGCTTCACCTATCCGGATGACAGCAGCACCCTGTCCGGCAGTGACTGCCAGTTGCAGGTGGAGACCCGCGATGGTCTGCAGCGCTTCAGGCTGGCCAATCACCGGGCGGCCAGTAGCGTCATGAACAAGTTCCACATCAACCTGCCCACCGCCAGCGAGCCCGGCCGCGCCACCATCCAGTGCCGTGGTCAGACACTGGTACAGCAGAGCTTGCTGCAACCGCAGCAGTCACTCTCTTTTACCGTCAACGGGCGGCCGCTGGAGCAGGGCGTGGTTGAGAACCAGCCTCCGGTGGTGACCGTACCGGCGCAGCTTGGCGGCATCGGCGGTGAGTGGCTGACCATCACTGCCGAGGCGAGCGATCCCGAGGGCGATGCGCTGAGCTACCGCTGGCACTTCCCGATGGGTTGGCAGGCGGAAGGCGAGACCAGCGCCAACCTGCGTCTGTTACCGCCGGCTGTCACCACCAGCGAACAGCATGAGCTAAGTGTGAGTGTCTCGGACGGGGTACACCAGAGCGAGGGGCGAGTCGTGCTGACGCTGGATCCCGTGGTCGACGGCTCTTGCAACACCACCGACCCGGAAGCGGCAAACGTTCCCGCATGGCAGGCCAGCAAGGTCTACAACGGCGGTGACAAGGTGAGCCACAACCAGCTGGTATGGCGTGCCAAGTACTGGACTCAGGGCAATGCGCCGAGCCGCAGTGCCGATCAGTGGGCGCTGGCGAGTCAGGTTGATCTGGGGTGGAGTGCCGCCGTTGCCTACAGCGGTGGGGAGCTGACCAACCACAACGGCCGTCAGTGGCAGGCCAGGTGGTGGACTCAGGGTAACGAGCCGGGCAAGCACGGCGTCTGGCTGGATGTCGGGGCGGCAAGCTGCCGTTAAGCCGAGATCCCTATGATGGTGGCGGGGTCTTATGAGGCCCCACCTTTTCTGCTTAAAACCTAGACAGAGAGCAAACATAATGAAAAAAAATCGCATAACCCTTCTGCTTGCCGGCTTGATGCTGAGCGGCCACCTGTGGGCTGCCGAGGCATACGACATCAACAAATCCTACCCGGGCGGCAGCCAGGTCAATTACAACGGCCAGGTTTTCGAGGCCAAGTGGTGGGTCAACCCGGGTCAGACTCCGGGCATGGCGGCCGCCAACGAGTGGGATACCCCGTGGAAGCTGATCGGCGAAGGGGAGGTGACCCCGCCGGACACCGGCGGCGATGACAAGCCCAATCCGCCGACGCCAACCCCGCCGGATGGCAGCACTACCCCCGTCTATATGAGCCAGGCCGAGCTGGATGCCAAAGAGAAGGCGCTGACCGACTTCCCGGCGATGGAAGCGGTCAAGGCCTCTATCGCTACCCGTGACAATCTGGTGGTCGAGGCGGTGCAGCCGGGCCGTGCCGACAACCCGGGCAACGTCAAGCGGGTCGAAAGCCTGCTGAGCGAGAGCCAGTTCAACTACCTCTTCCCGCTGCGCGCCCCCGAGTACACCTATCGTGGCCTGCTGCAGGCGGCGGCCAAGTTCCCGGCTCTGTGCAGCGACTATAGCGATGGCCGCGATGCCGATGCCATCTGCCGCAAGACGCTGGCAACCATGTTCGCCCACTTCGCCCAGGAGACCGGCGGCCATGAAAACTGGCGCCCGGAGGCAGAGTGGCGTCAGGCGCTGGTCTACGTGCGCGAGATGGGATGGAATGAGACCATGCGCGGCGGATACAACGCCGAGTGTCGCCCCGATGTGTGGCAGGGTCAGCAGTGGCCGTGCGGTACTTTCGACAATGGCGAGTTCAAGAGCTACTTTGGCCGCGGCGCCAAGCAGCTCTCCTACAACTACAACTACGGCCCCTTCTCCGAGGCGATGTTCGGTACGGTTCGCACCCTGCTCGACCGCCCCGATCTGGTGGCCGACACCTGGCTGAACCTGGCCAGTGCGGTGTTCTTCTACACCTATCCGCAGCCGCCCAAGCCCTCCATGCTCCATGTCATCGATGGCACCTGGCAGCCGAATGACCATGACAAGCAGAACGGTCTGGTGCCGGGCTTCGGGGTCACCACCCAGATCATCAATGGTGGTGTGGAGTGTGGTGGCCCGGTCGAGCACGCCCAGTCCCAGAACCGCATCAACTACTACCGCGAGTTTGCCAACTACCTCGGGGTGGCGGTGCCATCCGACGAATTGCTTGGTTGCAAGAACATGAAGGTGTTTGACGACAAGGGTGCCGGTGCCCTGCCCATCTACTGGGAGCAGGACTGGAGCTATGTGGCAGAGAACCCCAACGGCGGCAAGAGTTACGCATGCAAGCTGGTGGGCTATCAGACCCGTTTCAGCGCCTTCAAGGAGGGGGATTACAGCCGCTGCGTTCAGCACTTCTATCCGGAGGTGGTGATCGAGGATAACGGCGGTGGCACCAACCTGCCGCCGGTGGCCAATATCACCGGCCCGGCGCAGGCCGAAGGCGGCAGCAAGGTGACCCTCTCCGGCCAGCACTCCAGCGATCCGGAAGGCAAGCCGCTCTCCTATGCCTGGACGCTGCCAGCGGGTGCCTCTGCGCCTGCGCTGGATCAGGTGACGCTGGAGTTGACCCTGCCCAAGCCAGCGACCGATACCAGGCTCGATATCAAGCTGACTGTAACCGACGAGGGCAACCTAGGCCGCAGCACCACCCATAGTCTGCTGGTGAAAGGAGAGGAGGGGGGCGTAACGCCGCCTGACTATCCGGCCTATAAAGAGGGGACTCCTTACAAGGCGGGCGAGCGGGTCAGCAACGGCGGTGCCAGTTACGAGTGCAAACCGCACCCCTACACCGGCTGGTGTGCCGGTGCCGCCTGGGCTTATGAGCCGGGCAAGGGCACGGCCTGGGCCGATGCCTGGATCAAGCTCTGAGCCGATCCAAGGCTGCAAGCCTTGCCGACAAGCCGGTGCACTCTTCAGTGCAATGACAATCCGGAGCAATAAAAGATGGGGCCTGCGGGCCCCATTCTTGTTTGGTGGAGTTCAGGTTTGGCCGTGGAACATCTGGCCCGGACAGGACAGCGCCTCGAGAGGGCTGTGTGATGATGTGTGTGTTGTAGTTTTATTACGTTTTCCGTGAAAGGCTTTCAGCAATTACTTGCCGTAGCGGAAGTAGTATTCACGGGTGGACGGAGCGTAGGTATCTTTCTCGACTACACCGCTTTTTCTGGTTGCACCGCGCAGGTGGAACAGAACTGCCAGATTCTCGAACATGGTTTCACCTCATATCTCTGTTGGTTTGTTGCTTTGTGTGACCTGGGTCACGGTTTGATCCTATGGCTATTTGTGAGCCAGATCAACTTTGTGTGTTGTAAATTTACATAAATCATGGAAAGGGTTTTCAAATTCAATCCTCTTCATGGAAAGGCTTTCGTGAACCGCCTCCTGCTGAGCGCTTCGGCCTTGCCATCTCGTAGAGCGGCCTCTCCTGCAGTCATGATTGGGTGAGTGACGGCCGAGGCTGTGGTGTTGCGACCAGCACGCCAAAGCGCTGGTTAAACAGCGGGATTGCGGGCATTTAGTCGATAAAAACAACGACTTGCTGCAATTTTGATTAAACGCGCCAATCGGGGTGATTTTAGGGTTGACACTGAAGCGGGTGATGCCTATCATGCGCCTCCGTTGCCGGAGATAACTTCGTCAGCGCCGAGGTGAGTTGGGGTTATAGCTCAGCTGGGAGAGCGCTTGCATGGCATGCAAGAGGTCCGCGGTTCGATCCCGCGTAGCTCCACCAAATTCTCCTCGAACAATCTGGAATCAAAGGGGTTATAGCTCAGCTGGGAGAGTGCTTGCATGGCATGCAAGAGGTCCGCGGTTCGATCCCGCGTAGCTCCACCAGATTCTTGATTGTTGAATTGAATACCCAGGGCAGTGCGGTGTGTATCACCCAAGCCGACCTTTGTGGGGTTATAGCTCAGCTG
>NZ_JRGM01000110.1 GCF_000764665.1 Aeromonas lacus
CAAGAAGTTCATAGAGTTACAAGAGCAGAAGAAGCGTGCACAAGAAGAATACGACAAAGCCGAATTGGATAAGTTCTGGGAACAGCAAACGTCAAAAAACACAATAGGCAATATGATTGCCAATATGAAAGGATCCGGCGAATCTCCATTCCCAGGTACTAGTAACAAAGAAGTACAACAAGCCAAAGATAATACAAATGCCCAAGTGAAGTTGGTTGTTGGCGGTAGTGAAGCAATCCTTGCAAATGCTGCCAAGAACAATAAGAAAGCATTCGAGATGAAGAAGAAGATGGATATCGCTACCGCCATTATGTCTACGTATAACGGCGCTACTGCTGCACTTGCATGGGGTTGGCCAATGGGGCCTATTTTTGCTGCTTTGACTGTCGCAATGGGTATGATGAACGTTGCACAGATTAGAAGTCAGCAATGGACTGGTCAAGCGCACGATGGTATCGACTACGTGCCAAATGAAGGTACTTGGAACTTGCAAAAGGGCGAACGTGTACTTGGCCCAGCATTGAACCAAGATATGACACAGTTCTTGAAAGCAAACAAAGACAATAACTTCAACGGTAGAGGATCAGTTACTAACCACTATTCCACTACTGTACAAGGTAACGTACTAACAAACAGTGATTACGAGACTGCATTGATAGAACGTAATGCACCGTATATGTACGCTTTGAATGAGCAATATCGTCAAGACCGTGGGCTTTAAATACAGAGGGGTACGTATTGTACCCCGTTACAGAGGGACACTT
>NZ_JRGM01000111.1 GCF_000764665.1 Aeromonas lacus
AAAGTGTCATTCAACAAAGACAGCTTATTATTGCTTCGGAGGCAAGAGTACAAATAGATAAAATGGTCGTGGTTATTGAAAATATCAAAGTGGGTAATGACAGCAATTTAATTAATCTTGACCAGTCAATGACTCAGTTGTCAAACATAGCAAATAACTTCGATGAACTATATAGTGCGATGAAGGAGGATATTCATAAAGCAATCGTGAGAATGCAATGGCAAGATATGCATTTTAACTATTTACGACGAGCTTTCAATGAGATAGACCCTATAGTAATTATTAGAAACGAATCATCGATAAGTGACGCAGAATTAGATTTAACTATGGTTGATGCTCAAAAGGAATCAGAAAAAGTAATTGATGTTTACAAAAAGTATACTTTTTTAAAAGCATTGGTAAATCACCACAGTATTTCTGATAAGTTTTCATTTAAAAATAAATTCAATTCTTTAGATATGTTTGTAGTTTATTTCTTGAATGATAAAAATTTAGACTGTTTATTCTATGGTTTAATGTCTCATGTTG
>NZ_JRGM01000112.1 GCF_000764665.1 Aeromonas lacus
GGCTAGGGATACTTCAAAAGCACCTGCAAAGCGATACAGCCCGCAAGAAAAGAGCATTCAAGAGAAAGACAAAATAATTCGTCAATTACAGCTACGGGTTGCAGAACTTGAATCTCATTTAGAAGGCTTAAAGCAAGAATATAAATCTCTTCAATCAAATTCACATCGAGAACAGCATCGTATGGAATTGCTAGAAATATTTAAGCGGGTGCCGAGATGAATGACTTCGAGCAAGAGAAGTTTTTTCGCATCACGAGACCACCATATCCATCCAGAAAAGGTCGCTCATTTCATGCTGTGCAGATAGATCCTGACACTCTTCGTAATTGCAATTACAAGCGCAATTACATCATTCACATAATTGAAAATAACAGTGATCGCCTGTCACTAATATTGGCGAAGGGTGCATTGGTTAAATTAGCTATCAAAAAGCAGTATAGTAGACGAGTAGAGCACGGAGGTATTCTCACTGTAATCACCCCTCAATACCTAGACCTTATTAGGCCATCAGGGGAGCAGATCGTACTGATGTTAGGCAGTCACGCCAGATTTAAAGGTGTTGGCCCAGTAAAAGCCCGTAAATTATGGTCTACATTTGGTGAGTC
>NZ_JRGM01000113.1 GCF_000764665.1 Aeromonas lacus
GTGTAGTACCAAGGGGGTACAATAATCTTGATGAATCAGAACCGCACGAAGGTGTTCCAGTGTGTACTGTATCTGAGCATACACTTCGACCATTTAACGACAAGCCTACTCCTCCTACAGCCATAGTTTCGCAGATCACATCAACTCCAGCTCTCCCAGATACTAATTCAATATTGACAGTTACATATACATATTCAGCACCAGATTCTGGAAGTAACATAGGTGAGGAAGAAGGTGCAACATTATTGTATTGGCAGAATGAAAGTGGCCAGGCAGGCACAATAGAAGTAGATCATAATAATGGTCAGGAGATTGTCATCGATGAAGATGGTATTGTTCATACTGCCACAATTGATTTATCTAAATATGTTGGGGATGAGCTACTTAAAATTGAAGGCCACAAGTTGAGAGCATGCATTCAACCTGTAACAGTTGGAGGCGTTAGTGGTGAAGAGTATTGCTCAAACTTAACCGCTAACGTTGCTGTTCCTGTTACTGATGAGGCTCCAGTATTAACTAATGTTCAAATTAGAAACAATAGTTCACCCGTTAGCGAAGTACATGTTGGAAAAACCTATCATTCATCATACAAATATAGTGATTTAGAATTTGATCACATC
>NZ_JRGM01000114.1 GCF_000764665.1 Aeromonas lacus
CTTTAACCTTATGTCCAAGATCAACATTTCGTTTGCTCGCTGACTCATGTGTTAGTGCTTGGCTCAGAATATTCAGAGGCCCGATCAAGTAGACCTTTTCTACGGCTCGTGTAATCGCGGTATAACACATTGTTCGATCAATATTTGGGGCCTTATCCAGAACAATGATGACTTGCTTAAACTGTGAACCCTGACTCTTGTGAATCGTCATAGCATAAGCGTGGCGAAGGGCATTGATTATATCCAACGAGATCTCTCGTTCTATGCCGTCATCCCATAGAATCTTGCCAAAGCTAGACAAAGGTTCATCGTTGCTATCATTATGTATAATTTTCATTACGTTGTAAACTTGGCAAATGGTTCCTATGGAACCATTCATCAGGTCATGAGCATAAAGGTTGGAGCAACACATTACTTTGTCATGTAGTTTAAACTCAGTATCTAAATAGTGATTTGCTTCTTCTATAAATACCTTTAATGGTTTACTGTTATTCAATGCTACGCAGCGTTTATTTATATCATTAACCATTTTGGTTGTAGCGCAAATTATTTGTGTTTCATCAGGTTTTTCTAAATATATTGAGACTGCTCTCTTTTGAATTGCATTGGCTCCATTGATATCAATATGGACGACATCATCGTAGCTAAATGTTGGAAGAACACCATTACGGATAGAGGCTGAAATAGCAGGAATGTTTGAGAGTTTATCTTGCCGACGAACCTCTGTTAGTGTGATTTTTGGAATGTCGTGTATTGGCACCAGTTCATGGAAAACAAGACCGAAATCTACAGGTGGAAGTTGCCCAATATCGCCTAACATAATTACATGTGCAGAGTTAGGAATACACCTCAATAG
>NZ_JRGM01000115.1 GCF_000764665.1 Aeromonas lacus
GGTACCGCAAATGCGACTCAATGCATACGTGACGGAATTGTCACCAAAGTGTTGGTTGGATATAAAGAAGGGCAGGTTGGATGTCCAGATAATGGTAACTGCATCTATTTCGAGTACAAAACCGCCTCCGACCCAACTATACGTGGCATAGCGATCAACTCGGGTTACAACCTGAATGATGCAAACATTGGGCTTGGTCATCTGACTTTATTGAAAACAGCTCTACTAACTGGCGCAAATATTGATGCATACGATCATTGGGGGACGCGCTGTGATGATATTGATGAAATCGCACTCAAGGCAGGATAGATATCCTATGTTTACCCGCAGTGTGGCAACATAAATACTGATCAATGCAATAGCCATCAATAATTGGTGGCTATCACCACGCCTAATTAAGTAAAAACGTGATATTTATAACTACACATAAACAGCACTCATTCCGCCAAAAAACAAACTGCTTTTGTTGAATCCATTTAATCAAGACTATAAGGCAGTTAACACCCTATTGCGCGGTGAGCTCATCACTCCAGTACACAACAAATAACGGGATTAAGTCGATGATTAAAATATTTATTTTTATGGGTGTTTTAATTGCAACCTTCATGGCTTTTGCATCCCCACCAAAATTTGTTTATAGATACGACAGCAGGCCTCCAGCGGAGATATTTAAGTGGGAATTTTCCGCCACATCGCCTGGGAACGGAATTAATGACCCATTAGTTCACTCCTTTGGACATGATTATCTCGACAACACGAGATTTATCTCTACAACACGCAATCCCGACTCACTCATTCATTTATTCTCGAATCTGATGATCACTCATGGCCAGCCTCAGTACTATTT
>NZ_JRGM01000116.1 GCF_000764665.1 Aeromonas lacus
GGCTCTAGATAACACCATCAAGATGGGAGTTAAATGAGAACACACTTTATTATCGCATGTGCACTTTTTCTAACATGGGCGAGTGGCAGCATTGCGGCATCGGCATAGTCTGGTGTAGAAACTGGATTTGTTAAGTATAGCGACGCATGTGGTTTCCAAGCTACTCGCTGTGAAGAAAACAAAGGTATATATGGAGTTTACGGTGGCTATCAGATATCTGATTGGCTAGCGTTAGAAATTGGCATAAGAAGTTATGGCACTCCAAACGCTAGTTATAACGAGAACCATGTTAAAGCGGCCTTATGGGGGATAGATGACTCCATACTGTTGGAGTATACATTGTCAGATGAATTGCTTGCCTTTAGTCGGGCAGGAGTGACGTTGTTACAGATAGACAAAAAGTCAGATATTGAACGAGTCACCGACACACAATGGCGACCAGTACTAGGACTTGGAATTGATTATGCGCTAACAGATAGTTGGCATTTTCGTTCTGAATACCGCTTTCTTGATGGCGTTGGTACTGGCAGTACCAAGCAAGCAGATTTGCATGCGCTTATTATTGGAGTCAACTATTCGTTCTCTCTTGATGATCTCAATGCTAAGCCTAACGTTCCTGTTGAGACC
>NZ_JRGM01000117.1 GCF_000764665.1 Aeromonas lacus
TTTGTTGCTGATGCAGTATGTAAGGCATTTAACGCAGCAATAGGTGATGGTTTTATCGAGTTAAGTCAACAATTCTCCGTCGAAGATATTGATAATATTACCGGAGGGGTGGCTTTTAGGGAATGTGCAGAATATCTGAAAAGCAGTAATAAAGTAATGGTCATTTTCTTTGACCAATTTGAGGAAGTATTCACAAAGGAAGAGCTTTTCCCGCTGTTTCGTGCATTCAGAAGATTTGCACTAGATGTCTCTGCTGAGAAAGAAAATGTAGTTGTTGGTTTCTCTTGGAGAACAGGAATTTTTCTTGGTGATGACAATCCCGCATATGGATTGTGGCATGACTTGCGAGATCATCGTTCAGAGCGAAGATTGCAAACATTCGATGAGAAAGATTCCAGAAAAATGATTCTTAGTTTCGAGAGGGAGGCGGGAATAAATCTGACTAAACCATTAAAAGCCAGGCTGATACAGCAAGCCCAAGGGTTTCCTTGGTTTCTCAAAAAGTTGTGCATTCATCTCTTCAAAAAAATTAAAGAAGGAAACTCGCAAGAGGAATTGTTGATCAGTCAGATGC
>NZ_JRGM01000118.1 GCF_000764665.1 Aeromonas lacus
CTGGAATTATGAATGATGGTGCTCAGGGTATTTTGATGAGTTATCGATATTGATATCGGTGCACTTGAACTTTACTAAATGGTGATGTGTGCAAGCACATTGCCATTTTTAATACCAATAAGGGTCTCTTAGTCCTCTCTTGTAAGCCAAATCACTCATCTCTGGAGCTTGATTCTCTTGAGGCTAAACTGCGCTTAGTGTGCTGTCAGGTGGAGTACACCTGCATACCTGTAAGGTGAGAACTTGAACTGTATAATCATGGAATCTTTATGAAAGACCCATATTTTCTCCTTAAATCATCAATGGCTTTAATCGCCTTTCTTTCCTTTTCCTCCAGCACTTTTATCCCATTAGATTTTTCTTTTATCCACTGAGATAGCATTTCTTGAGCCTGTTCTCTTGATTTAATATCAACGACACTTGCCAAGTCTTTGGATTTTTCTATTAGAGCATCTTCTCGTTCTTGTAGTGATATGAGGCTATCATTTAAATTTTTCTGTATTAGATCTAAGGAAGCTGAACGCCTGCGTATTTCG
>NZ_JRGM01000119.1 GCF_000764665.1 Aeromonas lacus
TCCACGGGGAGAGGTTCAGGTTGTCCAATAAGACCATTCAGCTCGTTTTTATTCGGCAAGTGGTTAGTTTCATAAATCTGAATACCGGCAATCTTCAGGCCAGTCATGGGATTATGGTTTGAACCATCCAGCTTTTCATCAAATGTCACCAGACCTTTAAACTGCTTGTGCATCCAAGGCATTTTATTAATGTCCTGTGCAGCGTTTACAAGAGCCTCATAGTCATCAGGAGTCAGAATACAAACTGCTGTGTCGATGTGTGGCACATTTTTTTTCACAAACTCTGTGCGAGCTTTATAGATTGCATCTACGATCTGCTGGCCTCGTGTCAGCTTAGAACCATCAGTGCCGTATTGGGCAAAGGTCACGTTATCGGTAAATACTTCATCAGCCAGAACATTGCCCACACCAAATACTTTCTCTGCTGCTGCCTTATCAGTAATAAATGCAGCCTTAGCGATGATACGCATTACATTCTTATCCATACCATTAGCCATTTCATAGGCAAGTTCTTTGACATAATGGGAACGGACATTAAAGCTGTTGAGGTCATTATCTACTTCAGGGACAAATACCATTGAGTAAAGCACACCATCTACAG
>NZ_JRGM01000012.1 GCF_000764665.1 Aeromonas lacus
CATGTAAAGCATTCAAAAAGCGTCGGTGACTATCTTGGGGGTCACGAAAATCAGCAGCTCACGCTTTTTGTTCTCGCTGGTTGTCTTGCGAAACAGGGCACCCAATCCGGGAATATCCCCAAGCAGCGGCACCTTGGTCACATCGCTCTTGATGGTCTGTTGATAAATACCGCCGAGTACCAAGGTCTCACCATTGTTCACCAGCACCTGAGTGGTGATGGACTGGGCGTTGATGGATACGGCATCACCTGTGCCGGTCGGCACTGTCTCACCCTTGGTATCCTGTGTAACGGTCAGATCGAGGATCACCCGGTTGTCGGGAGTGATCTGCGGCGTAACTTTCAGACTCAGTACCGCCTTTTTGAAGGTAACCGAAGTAGCACCACTGGAAGATGACTCTACATAGGGGATCTCGGTACCCTGCTCAATCAACGCAGGCTTCTGGTTGGCGGTAGTCACCCGAGGGCTTGCGATGATTTCGGCCTTGCTCTCTTTCTCCAGCGCAGAAAGCTCGAGATCCAGAAGCGTGCCATCGGCCAGACGAGCCACCTGGAAGGCAAGTGTACCTGCCGCATTGGTAACTGGCAGGTTGACATTCATACGGTCATCAGTTGTGGGTCTGGTAATCGCCGAAGTACCGTTGTTATTACCCGAGGTATCGTTGCCTTCGATGGAGCCCGATGTGCTGTTGCCATGGCCATCATTCTTGGTCACGCCCCAACGCACACCTAGAGCCTCGTCAAAGCCATCATCAATCGTCACCATGCGAGCTTCAATAACGACCTGCTTGACCGGTATATCGAGAATATCCAGCATTCGCTTGATATTGCTGATCACCTCAGCCGTATCCTTCACGACCAGCACATTGGTACGCTCGTCCACACTGACTGCACCGCGGGACGAGAGCAGCTTGGTACTTTGGGAGGAGAGCAATGCCGCGACTTCAGATGCTTTGGCATAGTTAATCTGCAGATATTCGGTGTAGAGCGGGGCCAAATCGGCGACCTGATTGCGACTCTCCAACTGCTGCTTCTCGCGAGTAGCAATCTCGTCAGCAGGAGCAACCAGCAGAATATTGTTGTCCAGCCGCTTATCCAGCCCACGCACCTTCAGGATGATATCGAGTGCCTGCTCCCAAGGTACGCCATCAAGACGCAGCGTGATGTTACCAGATACAGAATCGGTAGTGACCAGGTTGAGGTTATTGAAGTCAGCGATGAGCTGCAGCACGGTCCTTACAGGAATATCCTGAAAGTTCAATGAAATGGGCTTTCCTTGATACTGCTTGGAAGCAGCCGCAGCCGTGCGCTTTTTCACCTCGATAATGAACATTTTGTCTGCCTGATCATAGCGATAATCAAACTGTCCATTCACCGAAAGCTCGAACAGGGTATCACTGCCCTGACGGGACACTTCGACCTGAGAAACCGGGGTCGCGAAATCCTGTACATTGATAAGGTTGAGCAAGCCGTCAGGCACGCTGGTACCGTGGAATTTGGCCATCACCGTCTGGCCGCGACTGCTCACATCCACCGCCGCGGAGCTGTTGTCCAGTGTCACCAGAAACTCGCCCTGACCATCCTTGCCACGACGAAAATCAACGCCAGTTACCGTATTGAAATAGGCTCCACCGCCACTGTTCTGATAATTATTGAGAACGGGTTTGGCTGAGGACGTTGAGGCAACAGGCATCGCCTGCGGTTGAATAGGCCGCGAACTGGCTACAACGTTGGAATTGATCAATGCCGATGTGGTGACAGGAGCTGCTGAAGTGGAAACAGGTACCGCAGCCGGAGTTAACAGAGCATTCTCTGCACTAAAAGACGCCGTTGATGCCCCCTCCCCCAACGACACCAGCAATTTGCTACCCTGCTGCTGCACTTGGTATGGGGCCAGCTGATCAAGAGCGATCTTGATATCAAGTCCGGCGCCTTTACCTTCCACCTTGATGTTATCAACCCCCTGTCTCTGGATCGGTAACGGATTGACCTTGAGGGCACCGACTGCACCGGGAATATGTAACAGCAGTTGATTGGGTTGGTAGGAGAGACGATCGGTAAAACTGCTGACTGGTTCACTAAAACTCAATTCAAGCTGCAGTTGGTCAGCAAGCAGAGGATTGACCTTGATCTCTTGCAGGGTTGCAACCGCCCAGGCCTGAGTGAAGGCACTGGCACAAAACAGCAGGGCCACCTTGGTTACATGTTCCATTGTTCTTCTCATTGCTGCTCATCCCTGATTATTGTTTTGCCTGCGTATTGGCCATGGCCAACTGGGTTTCTCTTGTTACCCAGCACCCCTTCCCATCCGGTATGGTTTCCAGCAAATCCACTGCAGTATCGGTAATTTTGATGACCCGCCCCTGATCAAGCCCCATATACTGGTTTAGCCCGACCCGCATAGACTGACCATCGGGAGTTCGGATCAACGCCCACAATTGCCCGGCCTTGGCCAATGAACCTTGCATCGACAGGCTGGCTAACGAGTAATTCTCCAGCACCTCTTTTTCCCGATCGCTTACTACTTGTGCACAATCAGGCTTTAGCTTGGCACTATTCTCTGCCCCACTGCTCGCCTCGGGCTGAGGCATCATGAAGGGACTACGCAACTCCTGTTGTTGGTAGTGCATGGGAGAAAATGGCTTGAGCTCCGGCAATGGCTCAATGGGGATCGGTGGCCTTGCTTTAACGTCGGCAATATAGGAATCCATGTCCTCCTGGCCACCACACCCCGCCAGCAGGAGAGCAGGTAACAACCAGCAGATACGCTTCATTATTTAGACCCCACTGTTTTGCCGTTATATTTGTAGGTCTTGGCCAGCATCGACATCGAGATCAGGTCTCCCGAATCCTTGTTCTGATCGAGCGTAAAGGAGTCGAGGATGACGATACGAGGTAACGCCGCCATGTCAGCCGTGAACTTGCCAAGTTCATGATAGGTTCCTACCACCTCGATACGCATGGGAAGCTCGGTCGAAAATTCGTGTTTCACTTCAGGTTCCCAATTAATTCGATTCAGCTTCAAGCCGTTATCAGTGGCAATAAAACTGATGTCATCCAGTAACCCCGCTACTTCATGGGTATTGGGCAGTTGCTTTAGCTGGGTATCAACCAGATGTTCCAGCTCAACCATCTGAGCCTTGTATACCCCCAAGTTCGCAGCAAGCATCGCTTTGCTCTCAAACTGAGACTTCAGTTCAGTCTCCTTCTCCGTTTCTTGTGTCAGCACAGCCAGTGAATTGGCTATCACGTAGTAGTAGAGGAGCCCACCAGTCAACACACAGCAAAACAGAATAAAGATCACTTTTGCAGCCTTGGGCCAGCTCGCTATGTTGTTGAAATCCAGCTCATTGAGTTGCTGCAGATTCATTTTTTCCCCTTGTTCGCATCATCGGCAGCTGCCGCATTGTTGGCGATAAGGAACATCATGGAAAACTGGCTGAGGGAAACAGGCTCAACGTCGGCAGTAAAAATAGTGCTGATCTTGGACTGTCCCAGCCAACCGGAAGCATCAATCCTGCGCATCATGCTGGCTACCCGACCATATGCCTCCGTCTTGCCATTTACATCTATCGTATTGTTCTGCAAGGCGAGAGTATTGAGATAAACCCCGTTAGGCACCAAAGATGGCAGTTGGTTGAAGAGGCGAACCGGCAAGTTGCGGCGCATCTGCAACTGCTCGATTAGCTGCATCCTGTCGATAAGCTCTTTGCGCCGCTCCTTGAGCAACCGGATCTCTCCCAGATGCGCATCCAAAATAGCCATCTCCTGAACAAGACGCTGGTTTCGCAGCTGTTGTGAGCCCACCTGATGTTCAACCAACCAGTCGACAAAAAAACCAAGTGCAACCGTAGCCAGCACAAAGGCTCCCAATAAGACACCAAACTGTTTCTTCTGGCGCTGTGCTCGTACCTCGCGCCAGGGCAGGAGGTTTATATTTGACATGGAGTGAAACTCCTCAAAGCCAGCCCGAACGCAGTCATATATTTCGCACCATGTGACTGTTCGACTTCACTCTTGGGTTTGCCAAACAAGGCAAAGAGATCCGGGTGCAATACCTCGCAGTTGACTTCCTCTTTCAGCTGCACCACCAGACCCGGCAACAGGCTCCCTCCACCGCTCAACACCAGCCTGGATACTTCCCGATAGCCGGAAGAGCTGCAAAAGAGCTGGATATTGCGACGAACCTGCTGAAGCAGTGAGTTGATATGGGGCATCAGCACATCCAGCTCGTGATCCACCGGTAGCGTGCCTTTGGTCTTGGCCTGCTCTGCTTCCTCCAGCGTCATGCCATAAAAGGAGGAGAGTGCCTGGCTATATTGATCGCCACCGAAGTTTTGCAGCCGGGAGTAGATAACCTCTCCCTTAACCAGTGCTGCAAAGGTCATTGAGCTGGCACCTATATCAATTACCCCCACAGGCCGTTCGCTTTCCAACAGCTCAGGTAGGCAAGTCACCACGGCGCGTCCCAGTGCGTGTGACCCGATATCAACCACTTTGACCATAAAACCTGACTCGGCAAGCGCGCTAACCCTGCCATTCACGCTTTCGGTTCGTGCTGCACTGAGCAAAACATCAAGACGTTCTTCGTTGTTGAGGGTATTGCCCAGTACTTCAAAATCGAGGCTGACCTCATCAAGCGGAAAGGGAATGATTTGCTCGGCCTCGAGCTGAACCTGATTCTCCAGCTCCTTGTCGCTGAGAGCGGCATCAAGTTGAATAACTTTGGTAATAACGTTGGAACCTGTCACAGCCGTGGCGGCATAGTCGCTGTTACCGGGGAGCAGGCGTTTAAGACTTTTGAGGGACTGGCTGACTCGCTCGATATCCTGCAACTGGTAATCCACCAGCGTCCCCTTCGGGGTAACGATATCTGCGACGGAATCGATATGCAGCTTGCCGGGACGTCCACTGAGGGTGACCGCCTTGATGGTCTGACTGCCAAAATCAACGCCCACCAACGGGAGGAGGGATCCCTTGTTGAATAGCCCAAACATATACACATCCATGCGTTATTGGGTTTGGTTTCTGGGTTGAGTGTAGGACAGCCCACCCGAAGAGGTCTTTGGCTATCCTAAATGCTCTATCTATCAATGTCATAAAGTTTATACCGAAAAGTGACTTGCCTCGCTTTCTTAATCGGAAGGCGTCTCCTTGGTTATTGCGCCCCGGAGTGCTAACCTCTCGCATCCTTCGAGGTGGGTGGCTCGCCACAGGAAAACCTCGAATTCCAGATAGCAAAAGGGCTATACTCTGCGCCCGTTGGCTAATTTTAAGACGATTGGTAGTTCTTCCATGCTGAAATGGCTCGTTCGCCTGTTTATTGTCATGATGCTGGGTGCTGTGCTGGGTGTTGCCAGCCTCATCGGTATCTACTTCTACATCAAGCCTCAACTGCCTGACGTTACTGCGCTGCGTGATGTCAAACTGGCAACTCCGATGCGGGTCTATAGTCGTGATGGCGAGTTGATCGCCCAATATGGCGAGATCCGTCGCATTCCGTTGCGTCTGGATGAAATTCCAAAGCCGATGATCGATGCCGTACTGGCAACGGAAGATGCCCGCTTCTATGAGCACCCGGGGATCGATCCCATCGGCATCCTGCGCGCAGCAACTGTCTGGGCGGTCTCCGGCCAAGCCCGTCAGGGGGCCAGTACCATCACCCAGCAGGTTGCCCGCAACTTCTTCCTGAGCAACGAGAAAACCCTGATCCGCAAGATCAAGGAGGTCTTCCTTGCCTGGCGGATTGAGCAAAACCTCTCCAAAGACGAGATCCTCGAGCTCTATCTCAACAAGATTCCCCTTGGCTACCGTGCATTTGGTGTTGGCGCAGCAGCCCAGGTCTACTTCGGTAAAGAAGTCAAAGATCTGGGACTCGACGAGATCGCCATCATCGCCGGTCTGCCAAAAGCCCCCTCCATGCTCAACCCCATCCGCTCGCCGGAACGCGCCTTTGCACGTCGCAATGTGGTGCTGGGTCGGATGCTGGAGACAGGCAAGATCACTCAGGCCCAGTTTGACGAAGCCTCCAAGATGCCGATCAAGGCCCGTTATCACGGCGCCGAAGTGACCCTGCATGCCCCCTATCTGGGTGAGATGGTGCGCCAGAAAATGGTCGAGCAGTTTGGTGAAGATGCCTACACCATGGGCCTGCATGTCTATACCACCGTCTCCGCCGAACGTCAGCGCGCGGCCAGACAGGCCCTGCTGGACGGTGTCTTTGCCTACGACATGCGCCACGGCTACCGCGGTCCGAGCGAACAATTGTGGAAAGCTGGCGAGCCGAGCTGGGATTACGAGCAGATCGTCGCCCATCTGGCCAAACAGCCTACCTATGATCCACTGATGGCAGCCGTCGTCACCAAGCTGGATGACCGTAATGCCACCTTGGTTCTGAAAAATGGCAAAGAAGCCACCCTTGGCTGGAATGGCATCAAGTGGGCTCGCGCCTTTATTACCGACGACCGCCAGGGCTATGCCCCCAAATCCGCACGGGATGTGTTGAAAGTCGGAGCCCGGATCTGGGTTCGCGAGCAGGGCGAAGAGCTGCTGCTGGCTCAAATCCCGGACGTCAACGCGGCACTGGTTGCCATGAACCCGAAAAATGGTGCGCTGGAAGCGCTGGTCGGTGGCTTCAGCTTCGAACTCTCCAAGTTCAACCGGGTTGATCAAGCGCGTCGCCAGATTGGTTCCAACATCAAGCCTTTCCTCTATGCCACCGCGCTGGAGCATGGTTATACCCTGGCGTCACTTATCAACGACGCACCGATCAACCAGTGGGATCCCTCCAAGGGACCGATGTGGCAACCCAAAAACTCGCCGGCCGTCTACGATGGTCCGACACCGCTGCGTTTGGGTCTCGCCAAGTCCAAGAACGTCATGTCAGTACGCCTGATGCGCGCCATTGGCCTCGATACCTATATCGACGGCCTGACCCGCTTCGGTTTCCCCCGTGACTTCATTTCACCTCATGAAGCATTGGCGCTGGGCGCTGCCGAATTCACGCCTCTTGAAGTGGTACGCGGCTACTCGGTGCTGGCCAACGGCGGTTTCCTGGTCACCCCTTACTTTATCGACAAGGTAACTGACAGCCAGGAGAACACCCTCTATCAAGCCAATCCGGCGATCGCCTGCACCACCTGCGAACAGCAGAGTGACCCGCTGCAACAGACTGCACCTGCCACTGAAGGCGCTCCAGCCAGTGCAACTGAAGCTATAGCTCCGCACACCATCAGTGCCCAGAGCTCTTTCCTCATTACCGATACCCTGAGCACCGCCATCTGGGGTGGCAACGGTTGGCGCGGTACTGGCTGGCGTGCAGCGCGTGACCTTAAACGCCACGATATTTCCGGTAAAACCGGTACCACCAACGAATCTCGTGATGCCTGGTTCTCCGGCTATACCCCGGATATTGTCGCCACATCCTGGATCGGGTTTGACAACCACCAGCGCGGTCTGGGCCGTGCCGAGTTTGGCGGCGGTGCTGCCCAGCCTATCTGGATCGACTTCATGAAGGTGGCACTCAAGAATATCCCCGAGCACAAGATGCCGGTGCCGGAAGGGATCATGACCGTCAAGATTGACAGTGAGACAGGACTGCTGGCCACGGGTGGCGGTACCGATGAATACTTCAAGGAAGGAACCGAACCGACCCGCTATGCGACACCAACCTCTGATGGCAATCAGGTGTATGGCGGAGATAATCCGAATGTAGAAGGCCCCGTCTCCACCGACGATATCTTCTAAATCAGCTCAAATGGTTCAAATCAAACCGGCAGCCTGCGCTGCCGGTTTTTTTATTGCGCCAGAGCGACCTTCATCAAGCCCGCAATTTTGGCTGCCAGTTCATTGAAACATGGGCGACGTACCGAGTAGTGACGATAGAGCAAAGAGATAGTCCGCCCGGGAACCGGATCGATAACAGGTCGATAACTGACGCCCCCTTCATCACGATCGGCAGGCACTGCCAGTCGGGGAATGAGGGTCATGCCACTACCAGCAGCCACCATGTTGCGCAGCGTCTCCAAGCTGGTTCCCTTGAACCGCTGATCCTCACCGATACCGCCGGCAAAGCAGAAGCCCATGGCTTGATCCCGCAAGCAGTGGCCATCCTCCAGCATCAGCAACTTTTTGCCCTTGAGATGTCCGAGAGGAACCTCTTTGGCGCTTGCCTCCGGGTGCTGGCAAGGCACTGCCAACCACATCGGCTCGTGATAAAGCGGGATGGAGCCAAAGCCCTCCATGCCAGCCATCTCGGCCAGAATGACGCAATCCAGCTCTCCCTCCTCCAGCCGCTTGAGCAAGCTCTGGGTCTGCTCTTCATAGAGATAGAATTCCAGCTGGGGGAAGCTCTCGCGCAGGGCTTGAATGATACGGGGCAACAGGTAAGGCCCCACCGTCGGGATAAATCCGATATGGATCTCCCCCGACATGGGCTCGGAAAAATGCTGGCCGATACTCTTGAGCTCACGCACTTCCTTGAGCACACGTCTCGCCTGCTGGGCCATGGCATCCCCTGCCGGGGTAAACAGAACCTTGCGTGAGGTGCGCTCAATCAGGATCACCCCAAGTTCATCTTCCAGCTTGCGCAGTTGGCCACTCAGGGTTGGTTGGCTGACAAAGCAGCGCTCGGCCGCCTTGCGAAAGTGCTTTTCCTCATCCAGCGCCACCAGATATTCGAGATCACGAAGGTTCATACAGCAAGAGTCCTGCCCGGCAAATGGGTCACCAGAATGCCCAATATCCGCACAAGGAACAAGCCACCGCCATCCCCGGGCTTACGCTATCTTGCTGCGCTAATAAAAAGGCCGACAACCTTGCGGTTGTCGGCCTTGCTTTTGTAACAATCAAACCCGGAAACGTCGCACCATCTCCTGCAGCTGGGTCGCCAGATGGTTCAGTTCGTTGCACGCCTGCGCCATCTGGGTTGCACCGGAAGCAACCTCCTCGGAGGCGTGGCTGATATTGACTACGTTGCGGTTGAGCTCTTCGCTCACCGCCCCCTGCTCTTCGGTCGCTGTCGCGATCTGGATATTCATGTGAGATATGCTGCTGACCGAGCCACTGATCTGGGAGATAGACTCACCAGCTTCCCGCGCCGTGGCCACAGTGGTATTCATCAGATCCTGGCTCTGCTGCATGGTGCTGCCAGCTTGCTCGGCACGTTGTTGCAGCTCGGCGATGATGTTGTTGATCTGGGAAGTGGAGTCCTGAGTACGTTTGGCCAGGGTTCTCACCTCGTCCGCCACCACCGCAAACCCGCGACCCTGTTCACCGGCACGGGCAGCCTCGATAGCCGCGTTGAGCGCCAGCAGGTTGGTCTGCTCGGCTATTCCGCGGATCACTTCCAGCACCATGCCGATGTTGCGACTGTCATCACCCAACTGGCGGATCACCACTGCCGTGCTCTCGATAGCACTCGCCACCCGCTCGATGCGCTGGATGGAATCATTGACCGTCTTGGCACCCAGTTCAGCAGTTTCACTGGCAGAAGTGGCCGCACTGGCAGCATCGCTGGTGTTGCGCGATACCTCCTGTACTGTGGCTTGCATCTCGTTCATCGCCGTTGCCAGCTGATTGAGCTCATGCTGCTGGGAATGCATATTGTTGGCAGACTGGCTGGCGACCGAGCTGATCTCCTCGGCAGCAGAACTAAGTTGCACCACTGAACCTGATACTTCGCTGACCAGAGTACGCAAATTGGTCTGCATCTCGCCAAACCCCTTGGCCAGCGTACCCAATTCGTCGTTGTTGAACTGCTGCATATCGATACGCGAGGTGAGATCCCCGGCAGAGACTCTGCGAGTCTGCTCAAGGAGAACCATAACCGGATTGCGGATCTGGCCGGTCAGCAACCAGGCAATCACAACGACAAAGCCAAGGGTGATCAGGCTGACAACAATGCTCATGGTTCTGGCACTGTCGTAAAGATCGGCCACCCCTTTGGTCATCTGCTCCGCAATTTCATTGTTGATTTCTCGCAGTCGCAGTGACTTTGCCCCCGCCTCTTCCAAAGCAGCTCTGGTCTCGTTTTTGCGCAGACTTCTGACTTTATCCAGATCACCGGCAGCAAACGCATTGACCAACTCCTCATGCACCGAGAAATACTTGGCGCCAGCATTAAGCAGTTGCTCATAGGTCTGTTTTTCTTCATCGGTAGTAAAGGGCATTGCACCATATTTTTGAGCTGCAGTATCAAACGCCAGCTTGGCCTTGTTGAAGGTGAGCGTCCGTTCACTCACCTCCTGGGCGTCCTTGTTGAGCCCCGCAATCACCTGAGAGAGCTCGGAGCGACGAGCATCCAGAATGGCAACGTGCATCTGGCTGGCATAGCGGGTGGAAGGCAGCAAATTGGTGGTAATGGTTTCGGTATCACCGTAGAGCTTGGCCAACTGGCTGATGGAGAACCAAGCCAAGCCCAGAACCAGTAAGGCCAGAATGGCAAATCCAGCACTCAGCTTCTGACCAATAGACATGTTTTTGAACATAGGAGGGGTTCCTTGAAATAGGTCTTCACTCCCGCGACATCCTTCGGGAATGGTCATATAGAGCATAGCCTGCAAGCAGAAAATCGAAGTGTTTCATATCGCTTCTGCATACCGGAATATCGGCCTGCCCCCTCCGCACTAAAGGTGCATTGTCTGTTCACACTTTAATAACTATTTCATCAGCTCCAGCAGATGCTGACGCAACCCGGCTGGGTCGCCCAAGAAGTCGGACACTCGTACAGGGCTCACCTTGCCACCGCACTCCAGCCCAAGCGTGGGGTAGCCCTGACCACCAACCCTCTTCATCCACCCCTGGCTGTCAGCCAGATGTTGCAGCAGAGGGGCCTGCAGATAGGCTTGCTGGAACGTGTCTTCACTGATCCCCTGCTCTGCTGCCAGCGTGGCCAGATGCTCGGCAGAGCCCACCCAGATCCCGTCCCGATAATGGGATTGCTGGATCCGGTGCAACATGGTCAGGCCATCACCACCCAGTGCGGTGACTGCCAGTACCGCACGGATCGGCGGTTCGGAGTCCAGCAGACAACCCTCACGCAGCAGAAGATCATTGAAATAGCGCTCGCCAAAAGGCTGACCGGTCAGCGCTTCGATCCGCTGATCATGAGGCCGGACATAGTCGCGCAGCGCTTCGCCCATCGGCTGACGACGCACACCTAGCCAGAGTCCGCCAGCATGGAGCTCAATCTTCAGCCCGGTAATGGTGGCAGCACTTTGCAGCAGGGGCGCCGCACCGTAGCACCAGCCACAGAGGGGGTCATAAACATAATGGAGAACGGGATTCTGTTGCTTCATGGTATCTCTCTTCACATTCAGGATAAAAAACCGGGCCTTCTGGCCCGGTAAAAAAACACAGGGATACGGCTCAGTGAATTACCACTTCATCTCGCCGGTATTGACCTTGGCACCGATGGCCAGACCATCGTCAACCGGCAGGGAGGGGTAGGCCTTCTTCAAGCTATCGATCAGCTGGCCGGAGTTCTTCGCCTTCGCCAGCTCTTGCTCGAAACGCTGCACATAACCACGGGTAAAGGTCACAGCTTCGCTCCCTTTCGGTTCAGCACCCAGGAAGTGGCCCGGCACTACCCGCTCGGGTTTCAGCGCCAGCAGCTTGTCGAGAGCCTGAACCCAGTTGTTGCGTGCTGCTTTGGTCTGGCTGTCTGCCATCCAGACATGCACACCGTGGTAAACCGGCACACCACCAAAAGCAGTCTTGATGGAAGGGGCCCAGAGATAGGCATTCGGTGTGTTCATCTCTTTGATTTCGATCTTCTTGCCATCAAGGGTCAGCTGGCTGGCAGTCATCACTTGCGGCACGGTCAGTCTCTTCGGCGCCCCTTTGCCCAGGATCGGACCCCAGTAAGCCAGTTTGGCATCCTTGGTCTCCTTGATGTGGTCGACCACGTGCTGGTCGGCCAGCACCTTCACGTTCGGGAAGGCGGCCAGTACAGGCTCCAGACCAAAGTAGAAGTCGGGGTCACCGGCGCTGATATAGACGGTGGTCAGCTGCTTGCCACTCTTCTTGATCATGTCGACCAACGCCTGACCATTTTGTACGTCGAACTGGGCATCGATCAGGATGGCCTCTTTATCGCCCGCGACCAGCGAGGAGGAGACCGGGAAGATCGCCTTTTCACCGGGGTTGTAGACGGTCACGCTCAGCGGGCCCGCCAGAACGGCGCCGCTCAACAGGGTGGTGGTCAGAGTCAGGTTGCGGATCAGGTTGTTCATCATGTTTTCCTCATTAATCATTCGGGGGTTCATTTGATGGACAGAGTTTATTAGATCACTTAAGGTGCAAATACAGCACTAACAGCGCATCACTGTTGCACAAATCGAACATATAGAGAGCCATATATGGATCGACTGACCGCTTTACGGGTCTTCGTCAGCGTAGTCGAACAGGGGAGTCTGAGTGGCGCCGGCGAGAAACTGGATATGTCGCGCGCCATGGTGTCACGCTATCTGGCCGAGCTGGAGAGCTGGATGGGCGCCCGGCTGCTGCATCGCACCACCCGGCGTCTCAGCCTGACCGGCCCTGGTGAGGAGGCGCTGAACCGGGCCCGCGCCATGCTGGCGCTGGGAGAGGAGATGGAGCAGATCGCCGTGAAGGGGGATGATGCTCCCAAGGGGCAACTGCGGATCACCAGCAGTTACTCCCTGTCGGAAGCCTTGCTGGTTGGTGCAGCCAACGACTATCTGGCGCAATATCCGGGCACCGCCATCGATATCCTGCTGCTGGACAGAACCGTCAATCTGGTGGAGGAGCGGATCGATCTGGCCGTGCGCATCACCAACGATCTCGACCCCAATCTGGTGGCTCGCCGACTTGGCACCTGCCACTCGGTGGTCTGCGCCAGTCCGGCCTATCTGGCCAACCACCCGGCACCGCAAAAGGTGCAGGATCTGGCGCTGCACAACTGCCTCACCTACACCTACTTCGGCAAGAGTCTGTGGGAGTTCAACGGCCCGGACGGCCCCGAGTCGGTGCCGGTCAGCGGCAACCTGAGTGCCAACATCTCCAACCTGTTGCTGGAGGCGACGCTGGGCGGCGCCGGGATCAGCCTGCAACCGCGCTATTCCGCCCAACCCTATCTGGAACGGGGAGAGCTGGTCCCGCTGCTGACCCAGTGGCAACCCAAGCGCCTCGGCGTTTACGGGGTGTATGCCACCCGCAAGCAGATGTCACCACTGCTGCGCAGCTTCCTAGATTTTCTGCTGGCTAGCATGGCGGCCGACCCGCTTTGGCGGGAGTGAAAACATCCAGCAATGCAGAAGGGGTCGCAGAGGGCCCCTTCTTTAATCAATTGTTCAAGGCTGCGTCACGCTTCGAAGCCAAACGGAGTAACCGGAGGCGTTACCTCCCCCTCTTCGTCGACGAAGATGTCGCGGTACGCCACATAGATGGAGTAGTTGAGCGCTGGGATCACCACCAGCAGACCAACCAGTAGCAGCACAGCGCCAAAGAACAGCAGGATGGCGCAGAGGATCCCCCACCAGAAGAAGGGCCACATGTTGCGCCAGCAGCCGGCAAAGCTGAGGCGAGCCGCCTGCAAAATACCGATATCGTGGAAATAGATGAGGGCCGGCGCAAAGGTGACCGCCATCAGCACCGGAATAACCAGCAGCATCCCCACCAGCAGCACGATCAGCAACTGCTGCACCTGCAGGGCAGAGACCACCATGCTATCGGGATCCTGGGTCAGCACCGAGAGTAGACCCCACATGGAAAGAAGCCCGACACAAACCAGCCCAATCAGGGTAAAGAGTGCCAATACCAGCAGACCACCCAGCATCAGGGGGGTCAGCTTGTGGCGAAAACCGGCAAAAAGGTCGTTGAAGTTGAGCGCTTCACCGCGGTATCCCCTGGCAGCCACGACGGCCCACCCCGCCCCCCACACCATGTAGAGCAGTTGGGAGATCAGCCCGCCGGCTGGCAGCAGGTCGAGCACCATGCCAACGCCGAACCAGAACACCACCATGGCGACGCTGGCTCCCATCCCCTTGTTGAAGATATCGAACCCGCTGCGAACCCAGACCCAGCCACGGCTGAGCGGGTGGCGGGCCGGTGCTTGGCGCAAAGGGGATAATCCATTCATGTCGTCTCCTCGGTGTATCGCAGGCATCAGTGCCGGATGCCGATTCTAGAGGCTGGACACCAGTGACTCAATGGCGAAGCGGGATGTCAGCGACATAAAACCTGACGCAGCCAACCCCGATTGTCCGCTCTTTTCAACACCCGGCACTGGCTGCAACTACGCAGAGAGGGCAAAATCGTCTCCCTGCGCCCGCAGGCCAATCAGCCAGCCCACGGGGCGCACTTTCCGCCATCTGAGGCGTTTTAACAGCGAGTGGTATCGTCATGAGAGTTGTGTGTTGTCTGTTGTTATTGCTGGCCAGCCAGTCGGCGCTTGCCGAAGGTTTTATCAGCCGTCTGCTCAACCATCCGGTGCCGGGCGGCGTGGCCGTTGTCCCCCTTGGCAAGGCATCCCCGGCGCCACAAGCCCATTATCAGGGCAAGCCCGTACTGGTCGTGCAGGAAGATGGCCAGTGGATCGCCATCGTAGGCATCTCCCTCAAAAGCCCGCTTGGTAACCAAAACCTGACCACAAGCGATGGTCGCACCCTCGCCTTCACCGTGACACCGAAGCACTACCGCGAGCAGCACATCAAGCTAAAAAACAGCCGTCAGGTCAATCCGCTCGCCGAAGACATGACCCGCATCAACCGTGAACTGGCTGAGCAGACCCGTGCTTATCAAACCTTTAGTCCCAACCAGCCGAGCAATCTGATGTTCGACAAGCCGGTCGATGGCCCGCTGTCGAGCCCGTTTGGCCTGCGCCGCTTCTTCAATGGTGAGGAGCGCAATCCGCACTCCGGGCTCGACTTCGCCGTCGGCGCCGGCACCCCGATCAAATCCCCCGCCGCCGGCAGGGTAATTCTGATTGGCAACTACTTCTTCAACGGCAATACCGTTTTTGTCGACCACGGTCAGGGGCTCATCAGCATGTTCTGCCACATGTCGAAAATCGATGTGAAGCTCGGCCAGAGTCTGCCGCGCGGCGGCATTGTCGGACGGGTCGGTTCAACCGGTCGCGCCACCGGGCCCCATATGCACTGGAACGTCAGCCTCAACGACACCCGGGTCGATCCCGCCATCTTTATCGGCGCGTTCAAGCCCTGATAATGACAAAGGCAGCCAATGGCTGCCTTTGTTGTATAAAACGCCCGGTATTCTGACTAGACCGGTGTGTGGGAGCCGGACTCCTGACGCATCGCCCGCCACATCAGCAACACCAGCAGAGTGCTGCAGGTCGGCAGTGCCAGCCACACCCCGGCCACGCCCCACATGGTCGAGAATCCCCACAGGAAGCCACCGATCAGCAGCAGCTTGCCACCGGTCAGCAGCGAGGCAATGCGGGGACGGTTGATCGCCTGAAAATAGGTGGCGCCCACCAGCAGCAATCCCTCCATCGGCAGCCCCCAGAAGTAGAGCCAGATCCCGAGCGTTGCCACCGGCAGCAGGGTGGGATTGTCGCCAGCAAAGAGGTAGACAGCCCCCTCGGGCCAGAGGTAGAGCGGCACCATGCCACAAAGTGCGATGGCGACGGTCACCCCCAGCGCCAGATTGCGGATCCGCAACACCCGTTGCCAGTTGCCCGCGCCGGCATTGAAGCTGGCGATGGGCTGGATCCCCATGGCAATCCCCTCGAAAATGAGATAGAAGAAGGCCTCGGTATAGCTGATCACCCCGTAGGCAGCGACATGCAAAGAGGTGCCGACAGCCAGCAGTGCCTTGTTATGCAGCGCCAGCACCACCGAGAGGTAGAGATACATCAGGAAGCTGGAGAAGCCGAGTTTCACCGTCTCCAGCATCAGCCGCCAGTCGGGCAGCAGGGTATCCCAACCGATGCGCAACTTGCTGCGCGGAGTAAAGAAGTGCCACAGGCAGAGGCCACCGGTAACCGCCTGGGAGAGCATGGTGGCAATCGCGGCACCTGCCAGCCCCCATGGAATGACTGCCATCAGCAGATAGTCGAGCAGCACGTTGAGCAGGCCGCCCCCGACCAGGATCCAGGTAGTCAGTCCCGGCCGCCCGTCGTTGCGCAGCAGGGCGGTAAAGGCCATGGAGAGCACGGCAAAGACGCCGAGCCAGGCATACCACTGCAGATAGGCCAGACCGGCGGTAAAAATATCCCCTTCTGCCCCCATCCAGGCCAGCATCTCATCGCCATAGTTGATGCCGATGAAGGCGAGCACGGCCGCGGCCACCAGCACCATCACCAGTGCATTGCCGACGATATGGCGCGCCCGTTTTTGCTCCCCCTTGCCAAGATAGAAAGAGGCGAGCGAGGAGGAGCCCATGCCGATCAGCGCACCAACAGCGTAAAGCACGGCGCAGATGGGATAGGCAAGCATCAGTCCGGCCAAGCCATCCTGCCCCAGAATATGGCCGACAAAGATGCCATCGATGGTGACATAGATGCCAGTGACCAGCATGGCGGCCACGGTCGGGGTGACATAGCGCCAAAAGAGGCGGGAAAGAGGGGCTGTGCCCAGATCGACTGCGGACATAAAATGCTCAATGGAGGGAAAAACGGCCAGAATAATAGCCAAATCGGGCCGGGATCGCCCGTTATTTGTGTTACAAATCATTAATATTGAACGCTTTACCCTCTTCTGCCCCTGCTTTAGGCTAGGGCAACCTCTTATGAACGGACACGTGCTTCATGTTGCAACGCCTGCTCGCCCTCCTGCTTCTTTCCCTCGCTCTGCTCACGACCAATGCACAGGCCGATGACACCATCGCCCAGGCCGAAGCGCTGCTGCAAAGCGTCCCCAAGAGCGATACGCCGGAAAATCAGAAATTGAGGGAGAGCTATCAGCAGGCACTGCAGTTTGCCCGAGAGGCAGAACGTTACCGGGAGCAGGGCAAAGCCTATCAGCAGGTATTGATCGACTATCCCGAGGAGTCGGCCCGCCTCAAGGAGAGCCTGCGCAACTATCAGCCCAAGAGCCGTCCAGCCCTCTCCAGCCTCAAGGAAGAGAGCCTGCGCCAGGCCATTGGCCTTAGCAGCAACCGCCAGATGATGCTGCGCAAAGAGCGTCAGGGCATCATGGACAGCCTCAATCAGCTGGAGAGCACCGGTCAGGATTACCATCTGCGGGTGGATGATCTGCGCAAACAGCTGCAAGTCACCCGCAGTCAGCTGGAGCGACTCAACTTCAGCAGCGAATCGGATCGATTGCAGGAGGCACAACTGCTGCTGACCCGGATCAAGGAGCAGAGTATCTCCGACCGGATCCAGATGCTGGAGCTGGAGCAGCTCTCGGCCCAGCAGCGCAGCGATCTTGGCAAGCTCAAATTGCAGGAGCTCAATCTGACCATTGCCGATGAGGATGAGTGGCAAGCGACCCTGATGGCCCAGCAAAACCAGTTGCGTCGGGAGAAGACCGAGCAGGCACTGGAAGAGAGCGAGCGACTGCGCAAACAGCTCTCGGACGATATGCCTCTGCTGCTGGAGCAGCAGCAACAGAATCAGGCCCTCTCCATCCAGCTCGGCCGACTGGAGGAGCAGATCGAAGAGGTGCAGGACAGGCAACGCAGCGTCGACAAGAATCTGTTTGAGCTCAACGAACTGGTCAACTCGGTACGCGAGCAGCTGGAGTGGTTGCAGATAAGCGACGCTTACGGCGAGAACCTGCGCAGCAAGCTGGCCGATTTACCCGCCTACTACCCCCTCGACAAGCTCGAATCCGAAATCGTCAGCGCCCGCATGGCCAAATACCAGTATGAGACCGAACAGGATACTCTCAAGGATCCCCGCCAGCTGCGCGACCAGCTCCTCGCCAACGAAGAGGTCTCCCTTGACCGCCCGCAGCAGGCAGTGCTCGACAATCTGCTCAAGGCTCGCCGCCAGCTGTTGACCCGTCTCAACGACGCGTCCGACACCCTGATTCAGGAGCAGACCCGGCTCAAGCTGCTCTACAGCCATCGCAACAGCAAGATCGACGAGATCCGTGAGCTCAGCGCCAGTCACCTGTTCTGGATGCCGGATGTGCGGCCGCTCACTCCCTCCGTCATGCTCGGGGTGCCTGCTGCCCTCTCGCTGGCTTTCAATCCGGAGAACTGGCTGCAAGTCCCCCACGCCATCGCCGAAAACACGCCACTCAGTCTGACCCTGGCCACGCTGGGACTGCTGGTACTGGCCTGGAGCTGGTTCAAACTGGCTCGCCATCTGACCCAATATTGCGACCATATAGCGCCACGGATCGGCAAGGTCACCCAGGACAAGTTCAGCCTTACCAGCCGCCTGCTGTTGCGCTCTCTGCTTGCAGCCATGCCGCTCCCCGCCATGGTACTGATGGTGCGGGGGCTGCTCGGCGGCGCCTGGCAATACCCCTTTGCCGTGGCTATCGGCCGTGGCCTTGGCGAGATCTGGTTTCTGCTGCTGGCACTGGTGCTGGCCCGTCATCTCACCCTTGAGAAGGGGATCCTCATCCACCACTTCCGCTGGCCAAAAGAGCAGGTGCAGAAAGTGTGGGGACAGTTTCGCACTCTGCTGCTGGTACTGATCCCGAGCTTTTTCGTGCAGGGGATGGCCAACAGCTATCAGGAGCACGCCTTCTACGACTCGCTCGGGCGGCTGGCCTTTATCATCGGCGCCCTCTGGCTGCTGCTCTTCTTCGCCAGACTCAACCTGGAGAGACTACCGCTCACCTGGGGCCAGAGCGATATGACCAAGCCCCATCTGCTGCACCACTTCATCTGGAACAGCCTGATGCTGGCGCCGCTATTGGCGGTGATTGGCACCCTGTTTGGCTACTTCTATACCTCGCGCATTCTGCTGCGCCAGCTGGAGTTGAGCCTGCTGATGGGGCTTGGCTGCCTGCTTGTCTACTATCTGGCCAGACGCTGGATGCTGATCCAGCGTCGCCGGCTGGCCTTCGATCGGGCCAAGAGCAAGCGGGCGGAGATCCTGGCCCTGCGCGGACGGGATGAACCGCACGAGGAGCTGAGCTCGGAAATCCCGGATGTGGTCGAGGAGACCGAACTCGACCTCGATACCCTCAGCACCCAGTCGCTGGGACTGATCCGCACTCTGCTGATGCTCGGCTTCACCCTGCTGGTGGTGGTGCAATGGTCGGATCTCAACTCCGCCTTCAGTTTTCTCAGCAATATCGAGGTGTGGCAGGTCAGCAGCAAGATTGGCGGCATAGAGCAGCTCTCTGCCATCACCTTGCAGGATCTGATGCTGACCGCCTTCGTCTTCATCCTGACCGTAGTCACCGCGCGCAACTTGCCTAGTCTGATGGAGCTGACCCTGCTGCAGCATCTGAGCCTCTCCCCCGGCACCGGCTTTGCGCTCACCACCACCAGCAAGTATCTGGTGATCCTGATCGGCGCCCTCACCGGCTTCTCTATGCTCGGCATCGACTGGTCGAAGACCCAGTGGCTGGTAGCAGCCCTCTCGGTCGGCCTAGGTTTCGGTCTGCAGGAGATCTTCGCCAACTTCGTCTCCGGCCTCATCATCCTGTTCGAGAAACCGATCCGGCTGGGTGATACCGTCACCATCCGCGACCTCACCGGCACAGTGACCAAGATCAAGACGCGCGCCACCACCATAGTGGATTGGGATCGCAAGGAGATCATCGTCCCCAACAAGGCCTTCATCACCGAGCAGTTCATCAACTGGTCGCTCTCCGACGCCATAACCCGGGTACGACTGCGGATCCGCATCGGCCTGACCCGGGATCCCAAACTGGTTCAAACTATTCTGGAAGAGTCGGTCAAGGCATCGACATTGGTGCTCGATACTCCGACACCCGAAGTGTTCCTGATCGAGTTCACCGACTCGGCACTGATCTACGAGATCCGGCTCTACGTGAACAACATGGATCACCGGATGCCCATCACCCACGAAGTTCACTCGCTGGTGCTGGAGAAGATGCAGCAACAGGGGCTCACCCTGCCCCACCAACAGATCGATATTCACTTGAGCAGGGGCTAACCCGGCCAATGAGAAAGGAGCAAACCATGCAGATCATTGCTCACCGCGGGGCCAGCGGCCTGGCCCCCGAGAACACCCTCAAGGCGATGGCCAAAGCGCTGGAGCTGGGAGCACCCGCCATCGAGATCGACGTGCAGGCGGCCGATGGCGAGTTGTGGGTATTCCACGATCGGCGGCTCGAGCGCTGTACCAACGGCAAGGGGGTTCTGACCGATCAATCCCGCTCCTATCTGGAACAGCTCGATGCTGGCGAGGGGGAGATCATTCCGACCTTGTGGCAGGTGATGAGCCTGATTGACGGCAGCTGTGAGCTGCATATCGAACTTAAGGGAGCCAATACCGCTGATGCCGTCGCAGCGCTTACCAAACGGGCCGAGAACGAGCTCGGCTTCACCGCCAACCAATGGGTGGTCTCCTCATTCCACCATCCAGAGCTGGCTCGCTTTGTGACCCTGCGACCCGATATCCGGATTGGAGCTCTTACGGCTAATCTGCCGCTCGAACTTGCGCGCTTTGCCGAAAAGCTGGGAGCCTGGTCCATCAATTGCGATGTTGATTTCATCGACGCTGCGCTGGTCGATGATGCACATCAGCGCGGACTAAAGGTTCTGGTTTATACGGTCGATCACCATGCCGACCAGCAACAGCTGGCCGCTATGGGGGTCGACGGCATATTCACCAATCGACCCGACCGTTTTTTAACACTGTGAGCAACCAGCATCCAGATGGATAAGCGTGAGGTTAACCGCTAACTTTAAGTCGTAGACCGGGATAAAAAGAGTCCAACTTCGGCCGATAAGAGATGGCACATAACAATAATTCGCTCGAACACACTTCAGACTGACGCTCACAAGGAAGTAACTATGAACTTATCCATTAAAAACAAACTTGTTCTGGCTATCGGGATCATCATTCTGGTGATCACCGGCCTGCAGGTCTGGTACAACACCTCGCAGCTGCGCAGCGAGACCCAGCGACTGGTCTGGAACATCATCGACGAAAGCTCCATGGCCAACGTCAAGGGGATCTCCCGCTGGGTCGACTCCCGGATCAGCATGGTCAGCACCACCAAGGAAGCATTCGCCAAAGAAGATGAGCCCATCAGCCATCTGGCCCAATCCATGAATGCCGGTGGCTTTGACCTCGTCTATGCCGGTACCGCAGACGGCAAGATGATCCAGAGCAAACCTACCGACTTGCCCGCCGGTTATGACCCCCGTCAACGTCCCTGGTACAAGGATGCGGCCGCCGCAGGCAAGCTGGTCATCACAGCCCCCTATGCCGACATCTCCACCGGCCAGCTGATTGTCACCATTGCCGAGCCGTTCCAGCGTGGCAATACCCAGGGGGTCATTGCCGGAGACGTCTCCATCAGTTCGCTGATCTCGGACATTCTAGCGGTCACTACCGAGGGCACCTACGCCATGCTGGTGGACAGCAATGGCACCATCATCGCGCACCCTGATGCCTCTATGAGCCTGAAATCCGCCACGGCTCTGGCACCGGAACTGACCGCATCTTACATCAACCAGATCGCCCATGACGGCATGATCAACGAGCTAGTGATCAGCGGCAAGAAAGAGGTCTTTGACTTTAACGCGATCCCCAATACCAACTGGTATTACGGCATGATGGTGGATGAGGAGACAGCCTACCAGTCGGTACGACGCATGGTTACCTCATCCCTCATTCAGGGGCTCATCACCATACTGATCGTGGCTGGCTTCTCCTATGTCGCCATCAACGGCTCGCTGGCCCCTCTGAAAACCCTGGGTGAAGCGATTGCCGATCTCTCCCGTGGCAATGGCGATCTCACTCGCCGCATCAAGATCGAGCGTGAAGACGAGGTCGGCGTGGTCGCCAAACACGTCAACACCTTTATCGAGCGGATCCATGTGATGGTGCAGGACATATCAAACTCCTCCGGCCAGCTCAACCAGCAGGCCAAGTCCTCTCACAACATGGCAGAAAAGGCCAATCAGGGGCTGGCTCGCCAGCAAAACGAGATCTCCCAGATTGCAACGGCCGTCCACGAAATGTCGGCCACAGCCGTCGAGGTAGCCAGCAATGCCGAGCAGACAGCCGAAGCGGCGCGCTCCTCCAGCAGCAGCTGTGAACACGGCAAGCAGGTAATCGCCCGCAACCAGCGTTCCATCACCGATCTGGCAACTCAGGTCGAGCAGGCCTCCAACATCATTCAAGAGCTGGAGAAGAACGCACAGGAGATCAATACCATCCTCTCCACCATTCAGGGCATCGCCGAGCAGACCAACCTGCTGGCACTGAACGCCGCGATTGAAGCTGCTCGCGCCGGCGAACAGGGTCGTGGCTTTGCGGTGGTGGCAGACGAGGTACGGGTGCTGTCACAACGCACTCACAGCTCCACCGTCGAGATCCGCAGCATGATCGAAACCCTGCAGCGCAATACCCAGGGTGCGGTCAGTACCATGCATGAAGGGCAGTTGCTGGCCCAGAACAGCGTGGATGATGCCAACAACGCCACCCAGGCGCTGGAGCGGATCACCGCGTCCATCAACCAGATCTCAGACATGGCGACCCAGATCTCCAGTGCCGCCGAGGAGCAACGAGCCGTTACTGACGAGGTTAGCCGCAACATTCAGGCGGTGAAAGATGTCTCCGACGAGCTTGCCGTAGATGCCGACAGCTCACGCCATCTCTCTGAACAACTTAAAAATATTTCGGGTGAATTGAGTAATCAGGTCGGTATGTTCCGCATCTGACGATGATAAAAAAGGGGCCGTACAGGCCCCTTTGCTTTTTTAAATATCGCTTAATTATCAGTGAGTAATCTAACACTACCGTCGCCTCCCCACCTTCCTGTCACCCCCGCTATTCAGTAGCTCCCATCGGATATATTCCACTTTCCCAGCCGAGAAAAGGATTAGTAATTTTTATGCATGCATTTAAATGCCAATAATTATCATTAAAAAGTTTTAATAAAAAACTTAAAATTTTTTTCGTGAGTACCTAAAAAGAGAGGTGATTCGCATTTTATTGAAAGAAAACTACGTATAATCCGGAAGTTAAAGTCTTCGCAGCAAGGTGTTTTACTGCTCAATAACACCAAAAAATGACGAAAATTACGACATTTTCATCCAGGGATCAGGGTGTTTTAGAAAAAAATAACTACGAAAAATGGAATAAAACCAAGCTGTTTGACTTGCATCAAGCCTGAATTTTTTTCATAGAGCAAAATCGTGCCCAGCAAATCTATCCCTAAGGAGGCAGATGTGGATATTATCAAGACCGATGTAGCCATCATCGGTGCCGGCGGTACTGGCCTGCGCGCCGCTATCGCTATAGCCGAATCACAGCCAGACCTGGATATCGCCCTGATTTCCAAAGTCTATCCGATGCGTAGCCATACCGTGGCAGCCGAAGGTGGTGCCGCCGGTGTCGTTCGTGATGACGACTCCCTCGAAAACCACTTCAACGACACCGTCTCCGGTGGTGACTGGCTGTGTGAGCAGGACGTTGTCGATTACTTCGTCAACAATGCGACCAAAGAGATGATCCAGCTGGAGCACTGGGGTTGCCCCTGGAGCCGCAAGCCGGATGGCAAAGCCAACGTGCGTCCGTTTGGTGGCATGAAGGTTCCCCGTACCTGGTTCGCCGCTGACAAATCCGGCTTCCACATTCTGCACACCCTGTTCCAGACCTCCGTCAAATATCCGAGCATCAAGCGCTTCGACGAGCACTTCTGTCTTGACCTGATCGTGGAAGATGGTCGCGTTCAGGGCGTTCTGACCTTTGACATCCAGAACGGCATCACCCGCTTCATCCAGGCCAAATCCGTGATTCTGGCAACTGGTGGTGCTGGTCGTGTTTACCGTTACAACACCAACGGCGGCATCGTGACCGGTGACGGCATGGCGCTGGCCTATCGTCACGGCGTACCGCTGCGTGACATGGAATTCGTTCAGTATCACCCGACCGGTCTGCCGGGTACCGGCATCCTGATGACCGAAGGTTGTCGTGGTGAAGGTGGCGTCCTGCTCAACAAGGATGGCTACCGCTACCTGCAAGACTACGGCTTGGGCCCGGAAACCCCGATCGGCCAGCCGAAGAGCAAATACATGGAACTGGGTCCGCGCGACCGCGTTTCCCAGGCATTCTGGCAAGAGCAGCAGAAAGGCCGCGTGATCCAGGGCCCGATGGGCGATGTGGTTCACCTCGACCTGCGTCACCTCGGCGAGAAGTACCTGAAAGAGCGTCTGCCGTTTATCTGCGAACTGGCCAAAGCCTACGTCAACGTGGATCCGGCCAAAGAGCCCATCCCGGTACGTCCGACTGCCCACTACACCATGGGTGGTATCGAGACTGACAACAAGTGTGCCACCCGTCTGGCCGGCCTCTACGCCGCTGGCGAATGTGCCTCCGTCGGTCTGCACGGCGCCAACCGTCTGGGTTCCAACTCCCTGTCCGAGATCGTGGTATTCGGCAAGCTGGCTGGTGAACAGGCCGGTGAATTTGCCAAGACCCAGAAGCATGGCAACACCGAAGCTCTGGCTGCCAAGGCCGAGGCGCTCATCAAGCAGCACCTCTCCCTGCTCGACATCGATGGCACCGAAAACCCGGCCGATATTCGCAACGAGTTGGGCATGTCCATGGAAGCCGGTGTCGGTATCTACCGTACCGAAGAGCTGATGCAGGGCACCATCGACAAGATCAACGAGCTGAAAGCCCGTTACAAAAAGGTCAAGATCAACGACAAGTCCTCTGTCTTCAACACCGACCTGCTGTACGCCATCGAACTGGGCTACATGCTGGACGTGGCAGAAGCCATGGCGCACTCCGCCATCAATCGTAAAGAGTCCCGCGGTTCCCACCAGCGTCTGGATGGTTACGAAGAGCGTGATGACGTGAACTTCCTCAAGCACACGCTCTCGTTCTACCAAAATGGCGAAACGCCCTCCATCGATTACTCCGATGTGAAGATCACTAAGTCCCAGCCGGCAAAACGCGTGTACGGCTCCGAGGGTGAGAAACAAGACGAGGCTAAGAAGAATGGCTGAGATGATTGAAATTGAAATCCTGCGCTATCGTCCGGAGCAGGATAACGAGCCCTGGATGCAGACCTTCCAGGTGCCCTATCAGAGAGAGATGTCTCTGCTGGATGCGCTGCAATACATCAAGGATCACCTGGACTCTACCCTGAGCTTCCGCTGGTCCTGCCGGATGGCGATCTGCGGCTCCTGCGGCATGATGGTCAATGGCGTACCCAAGCTGGGTTGCAAGGCGTTCCTGCGTGACTATCTGCCGGGCAAGATGACCATCGAGCCGCTCAACAACTTCCCGATCGAGCGCGACCTGGTGGTCGACATGTCCGATTTCATCGAGAAGCTGGAGAGCATCAAGCCCTACATCATCCCGAGCGAGACGCGTAACCTGTGCGATGGCGAGTACATCCAAACTCCGGCGGAGATGGCGAAGTACAAGCAGTTCTCCCAGTGCATCAACTGTGGTCTCTGCTACGCGGCCTGCCCGCAGTACGGCATCAACAAGAAGTTCACCGGTCCGGCGGCACTGGCTCTGGCCTATCGCTACAACGTCGACAACCGTGATGCCGGCGCCAAAGAGCGTATGCGCATCATCAGCCAGGACGAAGGCGTCTGGGGCTGTACCTTCGTGGGCTACTGCTCCGAAGTGTGCCCGAAGGGCGTCGATCCGGCAGCGGCCATCCAGCTTGGCAAGGTAGAGAGTGCCAAGGACTACATGATCGCCATGTTCAAGCCAGATTGAGAGCAGGATTGAGACCATGAACAACACTGAAAGCAAACGTAAACCTTACGTCCGCGAAATGAAGAAAGACTGGTGGCTGAAGAACGCCTTCTACACCGGTTACATGATCCGCGAAGGCACCAGTATCTTCGTCTCCATCTACGCTGTTGTGCTGATGTGGGGTCTGATGCGTCTGGTACAGGGTCAGGAAGCGTTCAACGGCTGGCTGGAATCCCTGCAAAGCCCGATCGCTATCCTGTTCCACGTGATTGCGCTGGCAGCCTGCCTGTTCCATGCCAAGACCTGGTTCGCTCTGGCGCCGAAAGCCATGCGTATCTTCCGTGGTGAAGACCTGGTGCCGGAGAAACCGATCGTCATCGCCCAGTATGTGGCGCTGGCTGTGGTATCCCTGCTTGTCCTGATCATCGTGGCCTGAGGAGAAAACAATGAGACGTTCTGACGAGCCAATTTACTGGGGTCTGTTTGGTGCGGGTGGCATGGTCGTTGCCATGCTGCTGCCGGTCATTGTCCTCATCACCGGTCTGCTGGTACCCATGGGTATCATGGACGTAGAGACCATGAGCTATGACCGCGTTCTGGCATTCGCCAGCTCCTGGTGGGGTGCCTGCATCCTGCTGGTGATCATCGCTCTGCCGATCTGGCACGGCATGCACCGTATCTACCACGGTCTGCATGACCTGGGGATCCACACCACCAAGCTGCACCACTACGTGTTCTATGGCTTTGCCTTCCTGGTATCTGCCATTACCGTTGGTCTGCTGATGGTGCTGGTCCTCCAGTAATCACATCTGACTGATTGACCAAACCGGGCCTCGTGCCCGGTTTTTTATTACTCCAAACTAACTACAGGGGCCAGCAGGTTTGCACCGGCTGACCCTCTTTTCATCTGTTCCCTCTAAGTGACGGCCGCTGTTCGTGGTTACTCCATCGGTGGCAAGAAACGGCGCATCACGTCGTCGGTATGCCCCTCCTCCTGAAACGCCACCAGCGCTTGATTGAGAGTGTTCACCAGCTCGTGGGCGCGGGAGGACCCCTTGCTCACCAGCAGATAGAACCCTTTGCGACTGGGCAAGGCGAGGTTGATCAAGCCGCTCTCACTGCGGTATATGCCAAGGCTGATACCACTCACCAGCGGTTCGATTTCACTCGGCAGAAAGTCGCACCGATCCCGCTCCAGCATATCGATCGCCTGCTGTAGCTGTTTGACCCGACGTGGCTCCTGCGCCAGCCCATAGGGGGTGTAGTTGTAGCCAATCACCCCGCAGACCCGGGAGCGATTGACCGTCTGCAGATCCGGTGGCTCGGGGTAGCGGCGCTTGAGATAGAAAAAAGCGAGGTGGGTGTAATAGAGGGGCACGCTGTAGAAGGCGAACTCGGCACGCTCCGGCTTGTAGCTGGCATCCCAGGTCAACTCGCACAGGCCGTTCTGGTGATAATCCGCCAGCTCCTGCTGCACCCGAGCCCAGGGCAGATAGCGGATCTGGTGGGACAATCCGCTTTTTTTAAGCGCATCGAGCACCAGCGTAGTCGCCGAACCGGTCAGGCGACTGGTATCCGGTACCCCGTCCTTGCGCTCCCAGTAGGTAAATGGGGCCCACTCGTTACCCTCCCCCAGACAGATCTTCACTGGCGGCTCTTGCCCCCATAGCGCAGGGGACAAGATGGCCATCGCCAATCCCGCCCACCATGTTCCCGCTCGTTTCATCTCCCGCTCCCGAACTGTTTATCCCCCTTGCAGCTTAGTCCAGCAGGGATAGACCTCACTTTGCAAGGGCACCTTCATGCCACAACGCCAGCAAATTGGCCGGAATCGCACCATAACGAAGCTGCGGTGTCTGGTGCCAGTCAGCCAGCTTGTGCAGCGCTTTCGCCAGATCCTGCGCCAGGGTGCGGGTCACTCTCACCCCGGCTTCCAGATAGAGGCTCTTGATTTCGAACACGCCCTGCTGGCGATGGGCCTTGGCATCCATTCTGCCCACCAGCTTGCCGCGATGGAGCAAAGGCAACACGAAGTAGCCGTACTGGCGCTTGGGGGCCGGGGTATAGCACTCGATGCGATAGTCAAAATTGAACAGCTCCTTGGCCCGTTTGCGATCCCACACCAGCGGGTCAAACGGCGACAAGGCGGTGGTATGGGTCGCCTTGAGTGTGCCCGCCTGTGCCCTTGCCAGCTCATCGGCCAACGAGACGTGCACGAAAGCACCGTGCTGCCATCCCTCCACCCGCACCGGCAACAGCTCCCCCTCGTCTGCCAGCTGATGGAGCAGGGCGTCGTATTTGCCACGCCGCAGTCGATAGTAGTCCGCGACCCAGCCGGTTTTGACCAGCCCCAGCGCCCGGCAGCTGGCGCGCACCATATCCCGCTGCGCCTGCTCGATGCTTGGCAGATCCCGCTCGTCACGCCACTCGGGGAGCACCCGTTCGGCGAGGTCATAGACCCGCTGAAAGTTGCGCCGCTCCCGCACCATCAGCTGACCGGTGGTAAAGAGCACCTCCAGATGGCGCTTCTCCGGCTTCCAGTCCCACCAGCCGTTGCCCCTCCCCTCTTTGCGCTCAAAATCGGCCGCCCGCACCGGGCCATGCTGACGAATGCGTTCGATAAGCTGGTCAATCTCTTGCTGATGGCTGGCGAGCCAGTTGGCCGAAAACTTCCAGCCCATGGCGGCGGGATCGAGCATCCGGTGGCGCAACAGCCGGTAATCCTCGCGCGGCACAAAACAGGCCTCGTGAGCCCAATATTCGAAAATCTCGCCGTCGGCCAACAGCTGCTCCAGCCAGCGCGGTTCGTACTGGCCAAGCCGACTGAACAACACCAGATAGGGGCTGCGGGCCACCACCGAGATGGTATCGATCTGCAGCAGCGCCATGCGGCGAATGGTGGCCAGCAGATCGGCCGGGGTCGCCTTGCTGCGACGGGGGGCAAGCAGCCCCTGCGCCGCCAGTTGCAGATGACGGGCATCTTGCAGTGACAAATGGGTAATCGACATCAACAACCGCTCCCTGGTATCTGGCCATCGCGCGCCCGGCGGATGGCCAACAAAACCGGGGGAGGCTCCACGTAGGCACGCCTCCCCCCTTGTGTGCCTGCGCCGCTACGAGTGGGCTGG
Source organism: Aeromonas lacus (assembly GCF_000764665.1). Taxonomy (GTDB): domain Bacteria; phylum Pseudomonadota; class Gammaproteobacteria; order Enterobacterales; family Aeromonadaceae; genus Aeromonas; species Aeromonas lacus. The sequence continues at coordinate 28,884 of NZ_JRGM01000012.1, forward strand.
GGGCAAGACCAGCTGATTGACCACCTGCATGATCTCTTGATAAGTGGCTTCTACCGTCTCGGGGGTTGGCTCCAGAATGAGGTCATCGGCATAGCCGTTGATGAGGGAGGTGATCTGGCGCGCCAGCCGTCCGGTATCAGCGGCCATGAAGTCGCCGCTGTCGATCCCCTTTTGCAGGATCTGCTCCAGCACCTCGCGCCATGCCTGAATGGTCTTGCGGTAACTCTCGGCAAATACCGGGTCACGCAGCGACTCGTTCCATGCATCGAGATAGATGGCCCAGGAGGCATCCTGACTGGTCGGCAGGTTGTCCCGCACGAACAGTGGCAACGCTTCGCGGGCCGGCAGCGGCAGCAGCCACTCCCGCTGCTCGGCAATCTCCTGACTGGTGAAGCGCTCCACGGCGCAAAGGCAGAGCTCCTTCCAATCCTTGAAGTAGTGGTAGACGTGGCTGCGCGCCAGACCGGTGCGCTCGGCCACATCACGGGTAGAAGAGGCTGCCATCCCCTTCTCCCGAAACAGGGCCAGTACGGCCTCGATGATCATCTCTTTGCGCTGTTCTGCTGATGGGCGTGCCATCTGACCTCCTGCGATATCAATCGTTCCGCTTGACTTTGAGCGACCGCTCAAACAAACTTTGAGCACTTGCTCAAAGTTAGCATTTCCGACATCTTAGGAGATAACCCATGACAACACCAACCACTTCGGCAGCCAGTTGCAACGAGCAGGCTACGCCGTTGCCACACTCGGCCGGTCGTTCGCTGGGGGCGATTGCACGGGCCAATCCCCTCAAGCTGGCGGGCACCTTCTCGCTGGTCGCCCTCGAAAACATCCTGCTGGTGGCTTACCCCCTGTTCGCCGGCTTTGCCATCGACGCCATCGTCAAGGGAGAGTGGTGGCAGGCCTCGAGCTATGCCCTGATCGTGCTGCTGTTCTGGCTCATCGGCGCCCTGCGCCGGGCGGTCGATACCCGCACCTTCACCCATATCTACGCAGCGCTGGCGGTGCCGGTGATCCTGGCCCAGCGTCAGCAGCAGGAGGGGCAATCCACCATAGTGGCGCGGGTCACCCTGGCACGGGAGTTTGTCGACTTCTTCGAGAAACATATCCCGATCCTGGCCACCAGCCTGGTCTCCATCATGGGCGCAGCCATCATGCTGACGGTGATCGAGTTCTGGGTCGGTATCGCCTGCATGGGGGTTCTGCTGCTGTTCGGTCTGTTGCTGCCCGGTTTTTCACGCAAGAACCAGCTGCTGCATGAGCGCCTCAACGACCGGCTGGAGCACGAGGTCAAGCTGGTGACGCACGCCGAGCAAATCAGGCTGGCCCGTCACTACCGTACCCTCGCATGGATCCGTATCCGGGTATCGGATCGGGAGGCGCTCGCCTTTCTGGCGGTCGGCGTCAGCGCGGCCCTGCTCTTTTTGCTCGCCATCACCATGCTGATGGCCCAACCCCAGGTCTCCGCAGGCCATGTATACGCTGTGATGACCTACCTGTGGAATTTTGTCAGCAGCCTAGATGAGGGGCCCGGTCTTGCTGACCAGCTTGCCCGGCTGCGGGATATCGGACGCCGGGTCAATACCGCCCAACCCGATGAAATGATTTGACATTTTGTATCTGTAACCGGAGTAGAAGATGAATCCGACCACCTTTTGCCAACGAGCGTTGACCATGTGCATCAGCTGTTTTTTCCTCGCCGCCTGCGGCCCCAAAATGAGCGACTTTGAGCCCAACACCAGCTACTGGTTCAAGGAGAAACCGGCAGAAGAGAATGCCCCGCTGGCACAAGACCTGAAGGTGGATATCGCCATCATAGGTGGCGGCTACAGCGGCCTCTCCAGCGCCTGGCATCTGGCCAAGGCCAATCCGTCGCTCAAGATTGCCATCTTCGAGGCCAAACAGGTCGGCAGCGGCGCCTCGGGCCGCAATGGCGGCATGGTGCTGCCGGGCTCCGAGGTGATGGACCTCTATGAAGAGGGGGAAGCGAGCAAGCGCCACTATGATCTGACGGTCGCCAGTATGCACAAGCTGCAGGCACTGGTTGAATCGACCGGCATCGATGCCGATATGAGGCTCGATGGTTATGTGGAGGCGATCCTCGATGAGGAAGATATTCCCGAGTACCGCGACTATGTAAAAACCGCCAATCGCCTCGGCATCCCGCTGCAATACTGGAACGCCGACACCACCGAAGAGAAACTCGGCACCGACCGCTACGCAGGCGCCGTCTACGACCCCAATGGCGGTCAGGTACACGCCATGAAGCTGGTCAACGCCCTGCACAAGGCGGTGGAGCAGGCGGGCGTCACCATCTATGAACAGAGCCCGGTTCTCGGGATCAAAGAGGGGAAGCAGATCGAACTGAACGTGGCCGACAAGTACAAGGTGACCGCCGACAGCATAGTGCTGGCGACCAACGGCTATACCTCCAAGCTTGGCTACTTCAGCGGGCGGGTCTTTCCGGTACACGCCCAGAGCGCCGTGACCGAGCCACTTACCCGGGATCAGCTCAACGCCATCCAGTGGCAGAGCCGGATGCCCTTTTATGACACCCGCAACATCCTGTTTCATCTGGTATTGACCCCGGATAACCGGATCGTCATCGGCGGTGGCAATGCCGAGTACGTCTTCAACGACGGGCTCAACTATAAGGGAGACCTCAACCGGGTCAGCGCCATGATGATGAAGGAGCTGGTGACTCTCTATCCGGCCCTCAAGGGGATCAAGTTTGAACAGGTGTGGGACGGGGTACTCGGCATGACCGGCGACAGCACCGAAGCGGTGGGGGTAATGGGAGAGCACAAGAACATCTACTACGCCCTCGGCTACAACGGCCATGGCATCAACCTCTCCTTCCTGTTTGGCGACATCGTGGCCAGCCTCTATCAGGGCAAGGAGCACCCCTGGTTCAACCACGCCGAGCAGACGCTGCCGATGTGGCTGCCGCCGGAGCCGTTCAAGTCAATCGGCGTCAAGTCGGCCCTGATGTACTACCAGTGGCAGGACAAGGGCTACGACGAGTAACTGACAAGCGAGCAACAGAAAAAGGCACGCCTCAGGGCGTGCCTTTGTGCAATACCGCCACATCGGCATGAGGCAACTCAAGCTCGGCCTGCCAGCGAGCAGCCAGCACCCGAAACGACGCCTCGGAAAAGAAGACGATATGGGTAGGATCGTGGCGGTAACGCCAGTTCTTGAACCGCTCGTCACCGAGCACCCGCTGGGTTTGCAGCACCAGCATGCCGCCGGACTTGAGGCAGGCCCACAACCGGTCAAGCACGGCGCGCGGTTCGGCAATGTGCTCGATCACCTCGGTACTGGTGATGAAGTCATACTGACGCATCAGCAACTCGGGAAAGTCGGCATAGAACTTGTCATATCCAACCATGTCGTAACCCGCCTCGCGCCCCATCGCCACCAGTGCCGGGCCGGGACCGCAGCCAAAATCAAGGCCGCTGGCAGGTAGCGGCACCCGCGCCAACACCTCGCCAAAAGCCCGCATCAAAAAAGTGCGATAACGGGGGTCATCCACCCGGTTGTCGTGATCGTCGTAAACCGCCTTCTCCGCCGCCTCATCAAGATGATCGCTCGCATCCAGCCAGACCAGCTCGCACTGGCGACAGCGGTGATAGCGCTTGCCCGCCACCGGCAGGGGATAGGAGTGATGGCTGGCACAAAGGGGGCAGCAGGCAGTCGATGACATGGAATACCTCGGGATGGCGACAGGGGGGCAGCTTGCCTGCCGTGCCGGATGCTGACAACTTTTTTTTGCCGCTTAAGGGTTTCTTAAGTTTGGGCTTTTACTCTGAACCCATCGCAAGAGAAGGAGCCTCCCCATGACCACCGAGATCCAAGCCCCCTACCGGTTGATCCTGGCCGAATCAGAGCAGCAGGTCATGGCGCTGCAAGCCTATATCCAGGATGCCTACACCCTGGAGTTCAATGCCCGCATTCCCCATTTTCTGCCCTGCCTGATTGGACTCTATCGCGCCGACGGGACGCTGGTTGGTGCCTGTGGCCTCAACCGTGCCAGCAGCCAGACCGGCGAGCATCGCCTCTATCTGGAGCAGTATCTGGAGCAGCCGATCGAAGCCTCCATCGAGACTCGCCTTGGTATTCGTCCCGACCGCCAGCGCATCATCGAAGTGGGCAACCTCGCCTGTCGCGAGCCGGGCAATGCCCGCCTGATGTTTGCCGCCCTCTGCCGCATGTTGTGTGACAACGCCCTCGACTATGTGGTCTTTACCGGCACCGCCAAGCTGCGCAACAGCTTCACCCGCCTGCGCCTCAATCCGGTCGAACTGGCTCTCGCAGAGGCTCATCAGGTCGGTGCCGACGCCGATGCCTGGGGCGAGTACTACCGCTGCCAGCCCAAGGTGATGGTGGGAGATATCAATCAGGGGCGGGCAGTACTCGCCCAGAGCAGCCTGCTGCTCAACCTGCTGGCTCCCATGCCAGTGCTTTTTACCGATGCAACCCTGACCAGTGAGAAAAGGTGCGCCCAATGAGCCTGTTCGACGCCATCGCCAAACATGCCAGCGAGAATCCGCAATCACCTGCGCTGCTAAGCAGCCAGCAGCGGCTCGACTACCACAGCCTCTGGCAGCAGATCCGGCATCTGGCTGACAAGCTGCAGCAAGCCGGCATCAAGCGTCTTGCCCTGCAACTCGATAACGGTCTGCCATGGGCGCTGATGGATCTGGCCTGCACCAAAGCCGGGATCGTGGTCATACCGGTGCCCCACTTCTTCAGCCTTGAGCAGCAAGAGTGGCTGCTGGAGAGCAGCGGCGCCGATGCACTGGTTGGCCCGGCCCATCAGGGATGGCACGCTGCCGAGCCGCTCTTGCTGGTCAGCGGCGAACTGCCGCTCTGGCGCCGCAAACCGGCAAACCTCCCGGCATTGCCACAGGGCACAGCCAAGATCACCTACACCTCCGGCACCACGGGCCAACCCAAAGGGGTCTGCCTCTCGCTGGCCAGCATGATGGCGGTGTGCGAATCGCTGGCCGAACGGGTCGCGCCAGCCAAGGTGGAAAAACACCTCACCCTGCTGCCGCTGGCCACCCTGCTTGAGAACCTCACCGGCCTCTATGTGCCGCTGCTGACCGGCGCCAGCAGCCGCATCCCGTCGCTGGCAGAACTCGGCTTCACCGGCTCCAGCTCGCTCAATCCAGCCATGCTGGGGGAGGCACTGCTGCGCTGGTCAACCCATAGTCTGGTGCTGGTGCCCGAGCTGCTGCGCCTGCTGCTGGCGCTCTGTACCAGTACCCCGGTGCTGGCCCAGCAGCTGTGCGGTCTGCGCTTTATCGCCGTCGGCGGTGGCAAGGTTGCCCCCGATCTTATCGCCCATGCCCGCCAGCTTGGTCTGCCGGTCTACGAGGGGTATGGCCTCTCGGAGTGCTGCTCGGTAGTGGCCCTCAACACCATGGGTGCTGACAAGCCGGGCAGCGTTGGCCGCCCCCTGCCCCACACCCGGGTCACCATCGGTGACGATGGCGAGATCCTGGTACGCGGCAGCGCCATGCTGGGGTATCTGGGTAGCGATGAGTCAATCCCCGAGCTGATTGCCACGGGAGATCTGGGCCGCCTCGATGAAGAGGGCTACCTCCACATCACCGGGCGCAAGAAGAATGTCCAGATCACCGCCTTTGGCCGCAACTTCTCCCCCGAGTGGGTCGAGGCTGAAGCCCAGCTCTGCCCCGCCATCGCCCGTATAGTGGTGTTCGGCGATGGCCAGCCCGCCAACGTGGCGCTGATCCAGCCCCTGCCGGGCAAAGAGGCCGAGCTGCCACAACAGATCGAAGTATTGAATCGCCGTCTCCCCGACTACGCCCGCCTGCACCACTGGCTGCCGGTGGCACTCGACCAGCATCCCGGGCTGCTCACCGCCAACGGGCGGGTGCGCCGGGAAGAGACCTATCGCCAGTTTGCCCAACAGATCAGCCAGTGCCTTGCAACCGGCACCACAGGAGAATCCTCATGAGCTTCTATCAGACTCTGCAACAAGCCACTGCCACTGAGCGCGAGCACCTCTTCAAGGCCCCCATCATCGAAGCTTGCCGCCGTGGTGACATCAGTCGCGACACCTATCTCGCCTTTCTGGCACAGGCCTACTACCACGTGCGCCACACAGTCCCGCTGCTGATGGCGACCGGCGGCAAGCTGGGTCAGGAGTACGAGTGGGTACGCGGCGCCATTGCCGAGTACATCGACGAGGAGTACGGCCATCAGGAGTGGATCCTCAATGACATCCGCGCCTGTGGCGGCGATGCCGAGGCGGTGCGTCACGGCCAGCCCGGCCTGCCCATCGAGCTGATGGTCGCCTTCCTCTACGACCAGATCCAGCGTGGCAACCCCATGGGCTTCTTCGGCATGGTACAGGTGCTGGAGGGCACCAGCGTCGCCATCGCCCTGACCGTGGCCGACCAGCTGAAAAGCGGCCTCGGTCTGCCCCCGCAGGCAATGAGCTATCTCAGCTCCCACGGCACGCTGGATCAGGAGCACCTCAAGTTCTTTGAATCCTTGATGGATCAGGTCGAGAGCCCGGCGGATCAGGCCGCCATCATCCACTCCACCAAGGTGGTCTATCGCCTCTACGGCGAGATGCTCTACAACCTCACCGCCACGCCGTGACCAGAAGGAATCCGCATCATGAAACTTGAAGGAAAAACGGTGCTGCTCACCGGCGCCAGCGGCGGGATTGGCGAGGAGCTGGCCCAGGAGCTGGCAGCCCAAGGCGCCCATCTGCTGCTGCACGGCCGCCGCGCCCCGGTACTGGAGCGCCTGTGCAAGGCGCTGCCGCACCCCGAGCGCCATCAGGTGGTGATCGCCGATCTTGGCGTGCCCCACGAACGCGCCAAGTTGTTGCAGCATCCAGCACTGGAACAGGGGCTCGACATCCTGATCAACAACGCCGGCTGCAACCAGTTTGCCTGGCTGGAAGATCAGAGCAGCGAGCAGGTCGAGCGCCAACTGCTGCTCAATATCGAGGCGCCAATCCAGCTGACCCGCGCCCTGCTGCCCCGCCTGCGCAAACCGGGGATCATCATGAACATGGGGTCAGGGTTTGGCGGCATCGGCTACCCGGGCTACAGCGTTTACTGCGCCACCAAGTTCGCCCTGCGCGGCTTTAGCGAGGCGCTGGGGCGTGAGCTGGAGGGCAGCGGCATCAAGGTGCTCCACTTTGCCCCCCGTGCCACCCGAACCAAACTCAACTCCGAAGCTGCCTACGAGATGAATGCGGCGCTCGGCACCCAGACCGACAGCCCGCAGGAAGTGGCAGAAGAAGCGATCATCGCCCTGTGCAACGAGACCCGCCGCAGCTGGCTCGGTTGGCCGGAGAAGCTGTTCGTACGGCTCAATGCCCTGCTGCCCGGCATCGTCGACAAGGCGCTGGCCAAGCAGCTGCCCATCATTAAACGCTATGCCCGCCAACAGCCGGGCATGGTCGAGAGCGGCGCGGCGCTGCAGCCCGATCTCTCACGCCCCATCCCGACCAAAAAGGAACTTTGATATGAACGTTGCGCTAAAATCTGCCACCTCCTGCGTCATCGCCCTCCTGCTTGGCTCGACCTGCGCCCAGGCAGCCACAGATGCCCTCGCCCCCATTCAGCAGCAGTGGGCCGTCTGCCAGTACCAGCAGAGCGGCAACGCCAAGGAGAGCTGCCTCGAAACCCTGAGCACCCAGGCCGAAGCGGCCAGCGCCAAGGAGCCGTTTCGCACCGACCTGCTCATCTGGTCGGCCATCGTCAAGAGCACCTGGGCTGGTGCCAAAGGCGGGCTGGGGGCGCTGGGACTGGTGAAAGAGGCCAAGGCCAAGCTGGAGCTGGCCATCAAGCAGGATCCCAAGGCGTTGGAGGGCTCCGCCTACACCAGCCTGGGCTCGCTCTACTATCAGGTGCCCGGCTGGCCGGTCGGCTTCGGTGATGACGAGAAGGCGGAGCAGCTGCTCAAGCAGGCGCTGGCCATCAACCCGACCGGCATCGACCCCAACTTCTTCTACGGCGACTTCCTGCTGGATCAGGGCCGCAAGGCAGAAGCCAAAACCTATCTGGACAAGGCGATGGCAGCTCCAGCGCGCCCGGGCAGGGAAGTGGCGGACGAGGGCCGCAAAATGGAGATCCGCGAGCGGCTCGCCAAGCTGTAAAGTCCTGCCGTATCAGAGATCTATTTAAACTCTGCCCACCAGCTTGCATACTGGTGGGCAGAGTCGTTTCAAGGGGAATAACAATGCGGATCCTGCTGGTTGAAGATGATGTGATGCTGGGTGATGGCATGCAGGATGCCTTGCGCCACAGCGGTTATACGGTGGACTGGCTGCAACAGGGGTTGCCCGCCCTGACGGCACTCAAGAGCGACGAGTTTGCCGCCCTCATTCTGGACCTCAACCTGCCCGATATCGACGGTCTCAGCCTGCTGCGCAAACTGCGCCGCGAAGGGCACCAGCTGCCAGTGCTGATCCTCACCGCCCGCGATGCCCTCGACGATCGGGTCATCGGGCTGGATGCCGGCTCCGACGACTACATGGTCAAACCCTTCGCCCTGCAGGAGCTCAACGCCCGCCTGCGCGCGCTGGTACGCCGCAGCAAGGGTCAGGTGCAGGCCGTGCTGGAGTACGGGGAGATCCTCATCTACCCCGAGGCGCAGCAGGTCACCTATCGGGGCGAACCGGTCAAGCTCACCCCCCACGAATACAAGCTGCTGCAAGAGCTCATCAGCCAGAGCGGCCGGGTGCTGAGCAAGGAGCAGCTGCAGCAGAGCCTCTACGGCTGGGACGAGGGGGCCGAGAGCAACGCGGTCGAGGTGCATATCCACCACCTGCGCAAGAAGTTCTACAGCGACCTGATCCGCAATATTCGCGGCGTCGGTTACATCATTCCCCAGCTTGATCAGGCCAGCCGGAGTGTCACCCGATGAAAAAACCGCGCTCCATACGCCGCTTTCTGCTCACCGGTATTCTCACGCTGGTGGGGCTCAGCCTCACCATCAGCGCCGTCATCGGCTATCTGGAGGCGAGCCACGAGATGGAGGAGCTGTTCGATGCACGGCTGGCCCAGTCTGCCCGCATCACCGATCAGCTGCTGGAGCGCTATCTGGCCCAGCAAGGCGCGCTGCCTGCCAATGGCACCATCTATCAGGATTGGGAGGTGCAAAACCCCGACGAGTGGACCAAGGATCCCAGCTTCAATCTGAGCGGCGAGGATCGGGAACTCACCCCCTATGGTCACGAGTTCGAGCGCAACCTCTACTTCCAGCTGATCAACGACAAGGGGGTAATGCTGCTGCGCTCCCCCAGTGCCCCGGGTCAGCCACTGGTCGAGCTCACCCGCGGTTTCAGCACGGTGAAAAAGGATCACCATCAGTGGCGCACCTTCACCCTCTACAATGAGGATGGCCGCACCTGGCTGGTGGTGGCCGAGCGGGATGACGAGCGCAGTGAACTGGCCAGCAAGATGGCCGCCCTCACCATGCTCCCCCTGTTGCTGACCCTCCCCTTTCTGCTGGTGCTGCTCTGGTGGCTTATCACCCGCGGTCTGGCCCCCCTGCGCCTGCTGGCACAAGCGATTAGCGAGCGCCACCCCGCCAACCTGAGCCCGCTCAATCTCAAGACAAGTGCCCACGAACTGACCCCGCTCACCAACGAGATCAACCGCCTGATGCATGCGCTGGCCGAAACCATCGAGCGGGAGAAACAGTTCACCAACGAGGCCGCCCACGAACTGCGCACCCCGCTGGCGGTACTGCGGATCCACAGTGAAAATGCCCTGAGCGCCGAGGATGAGGAGAGCCGCCAGCAATCGATGCACAAGATGCTGCAGGCCCTCGATCGCAGCGACCGGCTGATCCGCCAACTGCTAACTCAGGCCCGTATCGACAACCAGCAAGGGGTGGTGCAGAGCGAGCTCAACCTGAGCCAGTTGCTGCAAACCTCGCTGGCAACGCTGGCCCCCATCGCCCTGAAAAAGGATCAGCAGCTCTCGCTGGAGGGGGATGAGAATCTGATGGTGATGGGTCAGGGCACCCTGCTCGATCTGCTGTTCAGCAACCTCATCGACAATGCGTTGCGCTACACCCAGGCCGGGGGCGAGATCACCGTCGAGGTACGGCAGGAGGGGCACAGGGTCAGGGTCGATATTCGCGACAATGGCCCCGGTATTCCGACCGCGGCACTGTCACGGCTGTGCGAGCGCTTCTTCCGGGTCAATCCCCAGCAGGGAGATGGCGTCGGCCTTGGCATGGCGATTGTCTCGCGCATCGCCCAGCTGCACGGCGCCGAGCTTGATGTCCACAACCGGCCGGAAGGGGGGCTGGAAGTGAGTGTGTTCCTCCCCTTACCTCCGGCAAGATAAGCGATAAACAAGCAGCCCGCGATGCGGGCTGTTTGCTATCAATGACAATTTGGCTGCACGGTGAAGGTTCGGCTGGCATCCACCGGGCCGAGATCCGCCAGCAGGCGGCGGCCAAGCAGCACCGGATAGATCATGTCGCTGCGATCCCGCAGGGTGAACCACTCCTCGTACACCTTATCCCCCAGACAGATGGACATGGTGACGGTCGGCCGCTGCTCGATGCCACCGGCGCCGCGGATGGTCACGCTCTGCTCCACCGGGCGCTCGAACTGCTGTTTGACCCGCTCACCGCTGTCGGCATCGGTCACATCCAGCATGAAGCGCACCCAGGGTTTCCCATCCCGTTTGAAGTGGACGAGGGAGCGCGCATCAAGAGAGGAGGTGAGCGCGCCGGTATCGAGCTTCATCTTCACCGCCACACCGATCGGCATGATGAGCCCCTTCTCGACCCAGCCATAGCTGGTCGGTGTTGCCGCCAGTGCGCTGCCACAGAGCCCCCACAGGATGGCGGCACTCAACAATGTTTTGCCCATCACGATCTCTCGCCTTGTCGATATTGCGCCCAGATCTATCACAGCCAACCCGGGGGTCAACCCGATTTGTGGTAACCAGCCGCAACCTGCCCGGCAAACCGCAACGGCAGACGACAGTCGGTGGCAGCAACGACGCCGATTGCATGGGGTTGAAAACAGAGAGAAAAGAGGTAAACGGAGGGCAAGATAAGGTGCTGGATGAAGCTTGTGGCCAACCTCAGGTTGTGACGCCAAAGGCTACCACAACAATGAGTGAATTATCAGTCTTGTTCTGAAGGGATTTTTGCCTACACTGTTGTAAACCGGAGGGCCTGAAAACCACCGGTTTTTTTGCGCCTGCCGAAAATTTGCCACTGCAAAAGTGACTTTCAACAAGGCTCAATAAGGAATTTGTAATGCGTATCGAAGAAGACTTGAAGCTCGGTTTCAAGGATGTCCTGTTCCGCCCCAAGCGCTCTACTCTCAAGAGCCGTTCCCAAGTAAGCCTGACCCGTCAGTTCACCTTCAAACACACTCAGACCCAATGGCAAGGCGTACCCGTTATCGCCGCCAACATGGATACCGTCGGCAGCTTTGCCATGGCGCGCACGCTGGCCGGTTTCGAGATGATGACCGCGGTACACAAGCACTACAGCCTTGAGCAGTGGCAAGCTTTCGTCAACGAGACCGATCCGGCGCTGCTGGGCCATGTGATGGTCTCCACCGGCACCTCGGCTGAAGATTTCGCCAAGACCCGCCAGATCCTCGCCATGTCCGAAGCGCTGCGTTTCATCTGTGTCGATGTGGCCAACGGCTACTCCGAACACTTCGTCGAGTTCGTGCGCAAAATTCGTGAAGCCTGCCCCAACCACGTCATTCTGGCGGGCAACGTGGTGACTGGCGAGATGGTCGAAGAGCTGATCCTCTCCGGCGCAGACATCGTCAAGGTCGGCATCGGCCCGGGCTCTGTCTGCACCACTCGCGTCAAAACCGGCGTCGGCTACCCGCAGCTCTCTGCCATCATCGAGTGTGCCGATGCGGCCCACGGCCTCGGCGGCCAGATTGTCGGTGACGGCGGCTGCACCTGCCCGGGCGATGTCGCCAAAGCCTTCGGCGGCGGCGCCGACTTCGTCATGCTGGGTGGCATGCTGGCAGCCCACGAAGAGTGCGGTGGCGAGATCGTCGATGTAGACGGCGAACCCTTCATGAAGTTCTACGGCATGAGCTCCTCCAGCGCCATGGACAAGCACGCCGGCGGCGTCGCCGAATACCGCGCCTCTGAGGGTAAAACCGTACTGCTGCCCTACCGCGGCCCGGTCGAGAACGCCGTGCGCGACATTCTGGGCGGCGTGCGCTCCACCTGTACCTACGTCGGTGCCAGCCAGCTGAAAGAGTTGACCAAGCGCACTACCTTTATCCGGGTGCGCGAGCAAGAGAACAACGTCTACGGCAAGGAGTAACCTGCTACAGACCGCCGTCACGCGCTGACGGTTAGAAGCCAGTCAACCGGTGTGCTACCCTGCGCACCGGTTTTTTTGCATCTGGGATCCCGAGCCATGACCACTCACCTGCCCCCGTTTGACTGGGACATCTTCTGCTGCGTCGTCGACAACTTTGGCGACATCGGCGTCACCTGGCGACTCGCCCGCCAGCTAAAACGGGAAGGGAATATTGCGGCACATGGCGATGAGGTTCAGGTGCGGCTCTGGGTGGACGATCTGGCAAGCTTCGCCCGCATCTGCCCCGGGCTCGACCCGGCGCAGGATGGTCAGTGGGTCGATGGCATCTATATCCAGCACTGGCATGAGTCCCTGCCGACCGACATGACCCCGGCCAGAGTGGTGATCGAGGCCTTTGCCTGCGAACTGCCCGCCCCCTTCATTGCACAAATGGCCGAACTCATGGCGAGCCAACCCAGCCCCCCCTGCTGGATCAATCTGGAGTACCTCTCGGCGGAGAGCTGGGTCGACGATTGCCACGGCCTCGCCTCGCCACAACGGGTTGGCAGCAAAAGCCTCAACAAATTCTTCTTCTTCCCGGGCTTTACCGCTAAAACCGGCGGTCTCCTGTGCGAGCACGACCTCATCGCCGAACGGGAGCAGTGGCAGCAAGATGAAGCGGGACTGGCAGCCTACTGGGCCAGCCTCGGTTTGCCGCCCAGACAAGAGAACGAGCTGCGGGTCAGCCTCTTTACCTACGAGAGCGATGCGCTGCAAAGTCTGGTCGAGAGCTGGTGCCAGAGCACCACGCCCGTCACCCTGCTGCTGCCGATCGGGCGCTCGCTGCAGGATGTGCTGCGCGGCGCGAACCTTGAAGGGGCCATCACCACCGCCAAAGCGGGGGATCTGCTCCACTCGGGCAATCTCACCATCAAGCTGCTGCCGATGACCGATCAGGCCGGTTACGATCGACTGCTATGGAGCTGCGATCTCAATCTGGTGCGCGGAGAGGACTCCTTCGTGCGGGCCCAGTGGGCGGCTCGTCCTTTCCTCTGGCATATCTACCAACAGGAGGAGGAGGCCCATCTGGTCAAGCTGGAGCAGTTCCTCGACCACTATCTTACTAATCTGCCTGCCGATTGCGCCGAATGGCTGCGCCGCTTCAATCTGGCTCTCAACCGTGGTGAAGATTGCCGCGCACTCTGGGCCCAATGGCCCCGATATAGCGCGATTTGGCAGCAACATGGGCGACTCTGGTCACAGAAGCTGCTCCGGGATGGGGATCTCGTCACGAGGTTGGTGAAATTTCTGGAAAGCCGTATATAATCTGGCAGTTTTTATCCGTCCGTTTCACGAACAGGAATTTTTTACATGAAAACCGCTCAGGAAATCCGCGCTGGTAACGTAGTCATGATCGGCACCGAGCCGATGGTGGTCCAGAAGGCTGAATTCAACAAATCCGGCCGTAACTCCGCCGTGGTCAAAATGAAGCTGAAAGGCCTGCTGAACGGCAGCGCCACCGAGACTGTCTTCAAGGCCGACGACAAGCTGGACGTTGTTCAGCTGGAGCGTAAAGAGTGCACCTACTCCTACTTCTCCGACCCCCTGTATGTCTTTATGGACACCGAGTACAACCAGTACGACGTAGAGAAAGACAACCTGGGTGACGTGCTGAACTACCTGGTAGACGGCATGGAAGATCTGTGTGAAGTGACTTTCTACAACGAGAAAGCCATCTCCGTAGAACTGCCGACCACCATCGTGCGCGAAGTTGAGTACACCGAGCCGGCTGCCCGTGGCGACACCTCCGGTAAAGTGACCAAGCCTGCCCGTCTGAAAGGCACTACCTACGAACTGGCTGTTGCAGCTTTCGTAGAGATCGGTGACAAGATCGAAATCGATACCCGCACCGGTGAATTCAAGCGTCGCGTCAACTAATTGACCACGTTAAATTGATTGCAAAAAAGCGAGCCACCGGCTCGCTTTTTTATTGCCTGTTCGCGGCCATAACGCCGCCTCCCCCTTCAGAAAATCGCGCTGCCGCCGCTAACCCAGATAACCGGGGGAGCATACTATGGCCAGATTATCCTTATCACTGCTGTTATTGACCATGCTGGCTGGCCATGTCGCACAGGCGAGCGACGTTGCGCCGCCCATCACAGAGCCACTCCCCCTCGATCACTGGCAAGCAAGCGACTGGAAAGGGCAACCCGAAGCCACCCAGATCGACAAACAGACGGTGCTGTTTGCCAAGCACGACAGCGACAACTATGTGGGGCTCGCCATCCTGCTGCCCGACTGGCAGCGCAGCGGTCAGCTCTGGCAACTGACCCGCGCCCTCAGCCAACTGGGCTTTGATACCCTGCTGCTGCTCCCCTCTCCCCAACAGACCGAGCTCGACCCTGCCGCCGAGAAGAAAGCCAAGGAGAGCGACGCCTTTCGCAAGCAACTGGCCGAGCGGATCAGCAAACTGGCCGATGCCAAGCTGCAGGAGGGGGGCTTCAAGCTGATCCTGGCGCAAGGCACCGGCGCAGCCTGGACTGCCAACCTTATCGCCAGCGAACAGCTGCCCGCCCCCGATGCGCTGGTGCTGCTCGATGGCTTCTTCCCCGACCAGCAGAGCAACCAGATCCTCGCAAAAGAGATAGCGCAGGGCACCATCCCTACTCTGGATCTCTATCAGGAGGATGGCGGCCGCTGGCCGCTGCTGGCGGCCGAGGCACGTCAGGCCGAGAGCCGCCGCAGCCACAAGCTCAACTATCGCCCCTACGCCCTGATGGAACTGGGCGAAACCCCCACCCGCATTCAGGGGTGGCTCAACCATCTGGGTTGGCTCTGACCCGCGCCACAAAGCGCGCGCAACATCACATCTGCCGGAGAAAGCCCACCCGCCATGGCGCGGCATACTGGCTCTGATGGCGCCCTTTTTGGCATCATGACGGTTCAAACCCGAATATGGCAGGAAGGTACATGCAGCAGATTGTGTTTCTCGACAGCGATACCCTGGATGCGGGCATCACCCTGCATCACCCCGACTTTCCCCACCACTGGCAGAGCTATCCGCGTACCGCCCCGGAACAGGTGGTGGAGCGGCTCAAAGATGCCAGCATCGCCATCATCAACAAGGTGCGCATCGGCGCCGCCGAGCTCGCTCAACTGCCGGAGCTCAAACTCATCGCACTCGCCGCCACCGGCAGCGACAACGTGGATCTGGAGGCGTGCCGCGCCGCCAACGTCGGGGTGTGCAATATCCGCAACTACTCGGGCCCCTCGGTGCCGGAACACGCCATGGCGCTGATGCTGGCCCTGTCGCGCAACCTCTTCTGCTGGCGCCAGTCGCTGCTGGAGGGGCGCTGGCAACAGAGCGGCCAGTTCTGCTTCTTCGACCACAACATCATGGATCTGCACGGCAAGCAGCTTGGCATCATCGGCAAGGGCACCCTGGGTCAGGCACTCGGCGAGCGGGCCAGAGGAATGGGGATGACGGTGCGTTACGCCCAGAGTCAGGTCGGCGCCAGTCACGATGAGGATCGGCTGCCCCTCGACGAGCTGCTGCAGAGCTCGGACGTCATTAGCCTGCACTGCCCGCTCACCCCCTACACCCGCAACCTGATTGGCGAGCGGGAGCTGGGATTGATGAAACCGGGTGCCCTGCTGATCAACGTCGGCCGCGGTGGTCTGGTGGATGAGGAGGCGCTGCTGCGCGCGCTGGCCAACGGTAGCCTCGGCGGTGCCGGCTTCGATGTGGCGAGCGTCGAACCTCCGCCCCCCGACCATCCCTTGATGAAGGCGCTGCAATACCCCCACTTCATTCTGACCCCTCATGTGGCGTGGGCCAGCGAGGAGTCGATGCAGCGGCTGGCCGACCAGCTGATCGACAACATCAACGCCTTTGCCGCCGGTCGCCGCCAGCACCGGCTGGTCTGATCAAACATGCAAAACGGGGCCCACTGGCCCCGTTGTTTCATCCCTGCCATTCACGACAGATGGCGATCAATCGTCGTCATGCCATCTGTGTTTTTTGTGCTTCTTGTGCTTTTTGTGGTGCTTGTGATGGTGGTCATCATCATCGTAATAGCGATCCTGACTCTGGTGGCCATCACCGGTCTTGGCACCGATGGCCGAGCCACTCGCCCCGCCAACCCCGGCGCCAATCAGCTGGCCGGTATCGCCACCGACACTCTTGCCGATGGCGGCACCGCCCAGCGCCCCCACGGCACCACCGAGCGCCGCTTCATTCTTGTTGCCCTTGTTTGCCGTCGCCGCACCACCGGCTGCGCCGCCAATGGCCGCACCAACCAGCGCACCGGTATCGCCCCCCAGCTCCTTGCCGATCATGGTGCCCGCCACCCCGCCTGCGCCGCCACCGAGAATGGTATTGAGGGTCTCGGAGGCGTGCACGGTCGTGCAGCCAGCGAGCAAGGCGCCCAACAGGGCCAGTGCGCGAAGCGCGCGCGAATTCATCTCCATGGGTACTCCTGCCAAACCTGATTAATTCCACCGGCACTATACAAAGGGGCGGGTTAATCACCAGATGGGGGGCAATCGCCACTCATGCAGCTCAAGTCGCGCCGAATCAGGAATGCAGGCGAAGCCATCAATGCAACGAATTGAATCAGAAGGGGAAAAAGGTGAAACGTCAGGAGTGGAAGAGGGCTGCCAGGGGCAGTTGCTGCCATCTGCCCCCGTCAGGGTCAAGCGGCCATCGGACAGCTCCTGTCACCAGCCCTGCTGCCGCTTAGCGAGAGGAGGATGCGGCGTACTGCGCCATGATGACCTGACGCAGCAGCGCGCGCCCCTCATCGATGCGAGCTGAACGGGAAAGCCCCTTCGCCCACATCAGCGCCAGGGTGCGGCTCAGCACCGGTTCGCGCAACGCCACGACCTTGAGCTGGGGATCGCACTGGTTCGCGGCATAGAGCCCGGGCAGGATGGCAACCGCCAGCCCGGAGCGCACCAGGCCGTAGAGTGTCTCGACATAATCTGTGGTGTATCTGGGTTTGAGCCCGGGCAGCTGGCTCTGGGTCAGCCCGTTGACCTGTCGGCTGACGTTGCCTCTGGCAAAGAGGGCGATGTCGCGGCGGGTAAGCTCCTGCCAGCAGATGGTCTCTTCCTCTGCCAGCGGATCCTGCCGGTTAATCACCGCCACCAGCGCATCGTCCAGCAGCGGCGTCACCTCCAGCGAATCGGGCAACTCGCCATCCAGCACGCCAATCCCCGCATCCAGTGACCCCTCGGCCAGCGCCTGCAACAGACCGTCGTTGGTGTGATCCTGAAACTCGACCCGCAATCCCGGAAACTGCTGCTGCAGACGGGCGGCCGCCAGCGGAAACATCAGGGTGCAGGCAGACGGGATCAGACCGATGCGCAGGGTGCCATCGCCCCCTTCGACCATCACCTGCTGCATATCGGCAAAAGCGGCGTGGGCTACATTGAGCAACCCCTTGGCGTGGGGCAGGATCGCCTCCCCCTGTTCGGTCAGGGTGACCGCCTGCGCGGTGCGATGGAACAGTTTGCCGCCAAGCACAGATTCAATCTGGCGCAGGGCACTGCTCAGGGCGGGCTGGCTGATGGCCATCTGATTGGCCGTTTCGGTGAAGTGGCGCAGCTGGGCCAGAGTGACAAAATACTGGATCTGCTTGAGAGAGAGCGCAGGCAGACGGCGCCAGGGTTCGGACATGAAATCGACAACCGGAGAAAAACGTTTGCAGCAGCATAACCCTTTCTTATCCAGTTATAAATTCTTTGCGCTATGCACGAGCCAATCCCCTCCCTAAAGTGGGCCCATTATTCCCCTTGTCAGGCCATCTCCTTCATGTGTGAACAAGATGCATCCCTCAACCTGCGCCGCCGCGCCGTGCAGGCGGCCCTCGGCGAAGCCCCCTTCGATCTGCTGCTGACCAATGCCAACCTGATCGACATGGTGACCGGCGAGATCCGCCCCGTCGACGTGGGACTGGTCGGCACGCTGATCGCCAGCGTCCATCCGGTCGGTACCTTCCAGCAGGCACGCGAGACCCACGATCTGGCTGGCGCCTATCTCTCGCCCGGTCTTATCGACAGCCATGTCCATGTGGAGAGCTCCCACCTGACGCCGGAGCGCTACGCCGATGTGGTGGTCGCGCAGGGCACCACCACCATCTTCTGGGATCCCCACGAGCTGGCCAATGTGCTGGGACTGGCGGGGGTGCGCTACGCCATCGACGCCAGCCGCAATCTGCCGCTGCGGGTCATCTGCGCCGCCCCCTCCAGCGTCCCCTCGACGCCGGGTCTCGAGATGTCTGGCGCCGACTTCCACGGCCCCGAGATGGCCACCATGCTGGAGTGGCCGGAGGTGGCGGGGATCGCCGAGGTGATGGACATGCAGGGGGTGCTCGGCGGCAGCGAGCGGATGACCGGCATCCTATACGCCGGTTTGCAGCGCAACGCCCTGATTGAGGGACACGCCCGGGGCCTCAGTGGTCACCGGCTGCAAGCCTATCTGGCGGCCGGGGTCAGCTCGGATCACGAACTCACCTCGGCGGCCGATGCGCTGGAGAAGCTGCGGGCCGGGCTCACCCTGCAGCTGCGCGGCTCCCACCCCTACCTGCTGCCGGAGATCGTCACGGCGCTGAAACAGCTGCCCCACCTCTCCTCCCAAATCACCCTCTGTACCGACGATGTGCCGCCCGACATGCTGCTGGAGAAGGGGGGCATGATTGCGCTGGTCAAACTGCTGGCAGAGCTGGGGCTGGCGGTGCCCGACGTGCTGCGGATGGCCACCCTCAACGCCGCCATCCGCCTGCAGCGCAACGATCTGGGGCTGGTCGCTGCCGGCCGCTGCGCCGATCTGGTGGTATTCGACAACCTCACCGATCTCAACCCGCTCTGGGTCTACAGCGGCGGCCAGCGGGTCGCCCGCCATGGCGCCATTCTCACCCCCTCCGAGCCTGTCGCTGGCTGCCAGGCGCCGCGCGACACCATGCAGATCCCCCTGCGCACCCTTGAGGACTTTGTCATTCGGGTGCCCGGGCTGACTGCGGGACGGGCCCGCTTCAAGACCATCAAGGGGGCTCGCTTCACCCAGTGGAGTGAAACCGAAGTGGAGGTCAAAGAGGGTCAAGTGATTGTGCCGGCGGGATTTAGCCTCATCTCGGTGCAACACCGTCACGGCCGCCATCAGGCGGGCACCCGGCTGGCGCTGCTGGAAGGGTGGGGCGAGCTGCAAGGGGCCATCGCTACCAGCTACTCCCACGACTCCCACAATCTGGTGGTGCTGGGGCGCGACCCGCAAGAGATGATGCTGGCCGCCAACACCCTGATCGCCAGCGGGGGCGGCATGGCCGTCGTCCAGCAGGGTAAGGTACTGGCCCACGTTGCCATGCCCATCGCGGGCATGCTCTCCGACCTGCCTGCCAGCGAGCTGGCGGCCAGTTTCCACGCCCTGCGCGAAGTGAGCGGCAAGGTGGTGGAGTGGGAGCCCCCCTACCGGGTATTCAAGGCCATCGAGGGGACCTGTCTTGCCTGCAATGCGGGGCCCCATCTGACCGATCTCGGCCTCACCGATGGCCTGACCCGCGAGATTGTCGACCCCTTCATCTGCTGCTGGCCCCACGCCGATGCCCGCCAAGCCGATTAACCCCGAGGAGAACAGCATGAACCCTGTCGCCATTATTCTGGATACCGACCCCGGCATCGACGATGCCGTTGCCATCGCCGCCGCCCTGTTTCATCCCGGGATCGAGCTGGCGCTCATCACCACGGTCGCCGGCAACGTCGATGTCAGCAAGACCACCCGCAGCGCCCTGCGCCTGCTGCACTTTTTCGGCAAAGAGGTGCCGGTGGCACAGGGGGCCAGCCAGCCCCTCGTGCGCCCCCTCGACGATGCCAGCCACATCCACGGCCACTCCGGCCTCGATGGCTACGAGTTCGCCGAGCCCGGGCAACAGCCGCTGCCGATGCATGCCGTCGAAGCCATGAAGATCACCCTGCTCGCCAGCGAACAGCCCATGACGCTGGTGCCCATCGGGCCGCTGACCAATATAGCCCTGCTGCTCACCCTGCACCCCGAGTGTCGGGAGAAGATCGCGCGGATCGTGCTGATGGGGGGCTCGGCCGGTCGGGGCAACCACACCCCCAATGCCGAGTTCAATATCTACGTGGATCCGGAGGCAGCCCACATCGTCTTCAGCAGCGGCCTGCCCATCGTGATGTGCGGGCTCGATGTCACCAGCCGGGCCACCCTGACCGGCGAGATGATTGCAGCGCTGCCCGCCCTCAACCGCACTGGCGCCATGCTCCACGCCCTGTTCGGCCACTATCGCGGCGGCAGCATGCAGACCGGGCTCAAGATGCACGATCTCTGCGCCATCGCCTATCTGGTGCTCCCCGACCTCTTTATCACCCGGGCCTGCCATGTGGCCATCGAGACCCGGGGTGAACACACCCTGGGCACCACCTCGGTGGATATCAACAACCGGCTCAAGCGAGCGCCCAACGCCGAGGTGTGTCTCGATATCGACGTGCCCGGATTCAGGGCCTGGTGCATGGAAACCCTTGCCCGCGCCATCTGATCCCGAACCGCCAGCTCGCTGGCCCATTCACATCAAGAAGAGAGTGTTGGAAACATGCTGGAAATAATTGTCAGCACCCTGATCCTGGTCATCTGTGGTTATCTCATCGCCAAAAACTACGATGCCAAGATAGTGCTGTTTGGCGCCGGGCTGCTGCTGATGTTTGCGGCCGTCGGACTGGGTCACCCGCTGCTGCCTGAAGCCGAGAGTAGCGGCCTCAGCTGGCTTGACCCCTTCGTCCAGATCAAGCAGATCTTCATCAGCCAGATGGGCAATGTCGGCCTCACCATCATGGTGCTGTTCGGCTTCTCCAGCTACATGAGCCACATCGGCGCCAACGACGTGACCGTTATGCTGCTGACCCGCCCCTTGAGCCGCATCCGCTCCCCCTACCTGCTGGTGCCTGTGATTTTCCTCCTGGGCAACCTGCTCTCCTTGGTGGTGCCGAGCGCTGCCAGTCTGGCGGTGTTGCTGATGGCGACCCTCTATCCGGTACTGAAGGCGTCGAACATGTCCTCCCTAACCGCCGGGGCCGTCATCGCTACCACTGCCACCATCATGCCCAGCCCGCTGGGGGCCGATAACGTGCTGGCTGCCCAGAAGCTGGGGATCCCGCTGGTGGAGTACATCGTCTCCTACCACGCCCCCATCTCGCTGCCGACGCTGGCGTTGATGGCGGTGGTGCACTACTTCTGGCAAAAGGCGATGGACAAGCGCCAGCAGGCGCGCGGCGGACTGGAGGAAAAAAAGGAGTCGCTCGCCGTGCCGACCGGGCTGCCGCCCGCCTACTACGGCCTCTTCCCGGTACTGCCGCTGGTGCTGGTGCTGCTGTTCGGCATCTGCTTCACCCACATCTCCCTCGGGCTGGTGGAGATCACCTTCGTCTGTCTGCTGCTCACCATAGGGGTGGAGCTGCTGCGCAAAGGCAATATCAAGGAGACCAGTAAAGAGTTCGCCATCTTCTTTACCGGCATGGGCACGGGGCTCGCTCAGGTGGTCTCGCTCATCGTGGCGGCCAGCATGCTGGTGGAGGGGCTCAAAGCCATCGGCATCATAGATACCCTGGTGGACAGCGTGAAACACATCGATGGCGTCGGCTCCATCCTGATGTTCTTCTTCTCCGGCACGGCGGCGCTGATCGGCTTTATCAGCGGCAGCGGGCTGGCGGTCTTCTACTCCTTTATCAACATCATTCCCGAGATCACCGAGAAGGTCGGGGTCAACAGCGTGTCAGTGGCCCTGCCGATGCAACTCACCGCCAACCTGATCCGCTCCATGTCGCCGGTCGCCGCAGTGATCATCGTCATCGCCTCGATCACCGGCAGCAACCCCATCGAGATCATCAAGCGCACCTCGGTGCCCATCATCTCGGGCATCATCTGCTGCATAACCCTCTCCTACCTGCTGTTCAGCTAAACCAGCTCCGTCTGCAGGCGATCAAGCCGGTCGCCTGCAGACGGTTTTTTACCCCCGGTTGAAAGTGAACCCACTGCATGTAAGCGCCCGGAAGATAATCGGGTGGTATAGTCTATAGCTTGAACAACAGGGGATGGCTGGCCA
This sequence comes from Aeromonas lacus, assembly GCF_000764665.1. GTDB lineage: Bacteria > Pseudomonadota > Gammaproteobacteria > Enterobacterales > Aeromonadaceae > Aeromonas > Aeromonas lacus. The sequence goes on from NZ_JRGM01000012.1 coordinate 51,299, forward strand.
CAAGGCTGGCGCCCGGTGACTATCAAGCAAAGGAGATGTTATGAGCAGTCCGTTTATCGAACAGATCAAAGCACGTCGTACCATCTATGCCCTGGGCGACCAGGTCTCCCACACGCCGGAGCAGCTGGCGGCCCTGATCCAGGATGCCATCAGACACAGCCCCTCCTCCTTCAACTCCCAGAGCTCCCGCGCCGTCATCCTGTTTGGCGCCCAGCACCACAAGCTGTGGGATATCGTCAAAGCAGAGCTGAAAAAGATCGTGCCACCGGAGGCCTACGCCCAGAGTGAGGCCAAGGTGGATGGCAGCTTCCGCGCAGGCTTCGGTACCGTGCTGTTCTTTGAGGACACCGACGTCATCAAGGATCTGCAGCAAAAATTCGCCCTCTATGCCGACAACTTCCCCATCTGGTCGGAACATGCCACCGGCATCGCCCAGTTTGCGGCCTGGACAACGCTGGCGCAGGAGAAGATCGGCGCCTCCCTGCAGCACTACAATCCGCTGATCGACGAGGCGGTACGCAAGGAGTGGAACCTGCCCGCCAGCTGGCAGCTGCGCGCCCAGATGCCCTTTGGCAGCATCAAGCAACCGGCCGGCGACAAGACCTTTATCGACGACGCCACCCGTTTCCGCGTTTTCAAATAACCGTTGAGAAAGCAAAACGCCCCCGCAGTTCGGGGGCGTTTTTATTGCAACATAGAGTGCGGATGGCTCATAGCGCATATGCAGCCACAACCCCTTATCTCCATCGCTCAGGCGGGCAGCGTCACCAGCAGGGAGTCACCTTCCCCCAACTCCACCTTCACCTCGCACCAGTCGCGGATCACCGCCACCACCGCCGGATTGAGCGGCGCATCGCCTCCTACCTGCACCACAGTGCAACCTGCACGCAGGGCACTCTCGATACCGGCTGGGGCATCCTCGAACACCAGACAACAATCGGGCAAGACACCAAGCCGTTCAGCCCCCAGAAGATAGGGCTCGGGAGCGGGCTTGCCATTGATCACAGCTTCAGCCCCCACCAGCAGGTTGGGCAGCGGCAAACCGGCACAACGCAGGCGGTGACGGGCAACCCGCTCACTGGCGGAGGTCACGATGGCCCAATGCTGTGGCGGCAAACAGTGCAGCAACTCGCCAGCCCCAGCGATGGCGTCGCCGCCGGTATGCAGCATCTCCAGCTCGTCGAGCCGCGCCGCTTCCCGCTCCACATCCAGTTGCGGGGCCAGCGCGCGGATCACCTCACGTGAGCGCATACCGTGGCACATAGCCAACACCGGCTCAGGGGCAAGCTGATGATGCTGACACCAGAGCCGCCACACCTTCTCCACATCACCGGTCGAGCAGACCAGAGTGCCATCCATATCGAGCAACAGGGCGGATACCGACAGGGTGAGCGTGTTCATGCCAGCACTCATACAGGCATTCATACAGGCTCTCATACAGACACCCCGGCCAGCTCGGGCAGAGAGCCAGAGAGCGCATCGGCAAAGGCCTGCTGCTGGGCGGCACGCTCATAACAGGCGAGCGCCTGCTCGGCACTGCCAGCCCACACTTGCAAGGGGCCGACCACAAAACCCTGTTGCAGCAGGCTGACGAGCAACTCCCCCGTTTCAGGTGCGGCCAGCGGCTGGGCCAGCACCAGGGTGCCTTTCATCAAAAAGAGATAGCGTTGGGTAGACATGATATGACTCCTTGTTCCAGACCGGAGGGGACTCGGCTCCCCTTTCAGCGCCATTAGAACAGGGCATTTAGATAATTTATAATGAGCAAATGGCCACTTTCGATAACCAAACAGAATGAAATTCGACCTTAAACAACTGCAGGCGTTCGTGATGCTGGCAGAGACCGCCAACTACCGGGAAGCGGCCAATCGCCTCTTCATTACCCAGCCCGCCCTCACCAAGCAGATCCAGGGATTGGAGCAGACCTTCGGCAGCACCCTGTTCAATCGCGGTCGTCACGGCGCCGAACTCACGGCCGTCGGCGCCCAGCTGTTGACCCAGGCGAGTGCGCTGGTCGAGCACGGGCGGGAGTTTGAAAGCCATGCGCTGGCGGTGGCGAGCGGGGTAGCCGGTCGGCTCAAGATTGGCTTTGGTCTGTCGAGTTTTGCGCTGGCCCCCTCGCTGGTCGCCCGCTTCAAACAGCAGGTGCCCGATGTGATGGTGCATCTGCAGGACATGCCCTCCGCCATCCAGCAGGAGCAGCTGCTCTCCGGTCAGCTCCAGCTTGGCTTTATGCGCCGCCCGCAGCTGCCGCAGTTGCGCGAACACAGGTTGCTTATTGATCGGCTGGTGCTGGCGGTACCAACCCGGATGACCCAGCCTGATCCGGCATCGTTCGATGTCCAGCAGGCATTGACCAGCCAGCCGCTGCTGCAGATGGTGGGCCATCGCTGCCCCGGCCTCAGCCAGCAGATCGCCAGCTTTCTCGGCGCCAACCGGCTGACCGGGATGATCCAGGAGGCCGAAGATATCCAGACTCTGGTAGCGCTGGTCGCCGCCGGTATCGGCAACGCCATCCTGCCGCGCAGCGTCAGCTTTATCGCCGGCCCTGACGTCACCCTCTATCCTCTCTCTGGCCCCAATTCCGAGTGGGAGGTCAGTCTGGTATGGAATCCCCTGTTTGCCGATCCCATCCGCGACAGCTTCGTCAAGCTGGTGATCGCCGCGCACCCCACGCCAATCTCGGCCACGCCCGAGCGCTGATGGCAGCGGCTATGGGTTGTTCAATACCCAGCCAAAACAATGCGCCCCCAGAAGGGGGCGCATTAACAACAAAAGCTGCGGTCAGGCTCAACAGTTGGTGCAATAACTACGGTTTTTACCCGCCCCCTTGGCGCTATAGAGCGCCGCATCAGCGGCTGCCAGCAACGCCACTTCCCCCTCCAGTGGTTGCTCTGCCGTGTAGGTGGCAATGCCAATACTGGCGCTGAGTTGAATATTATCCGCCACCACGATGTCGAGATCGTGGATGGCCTGGCGGATCTCCTCGCCAATCCGTTGCGCAGCCTCTCTGTTGGTATTACCGAGGATCAGAGCAAACTCGTCACCGCCAAAGCGGCAGGGCAGATCGGCCGGGCGCTGGCAAAAGGATTGCAACAGATGGCCCACCAGCTGGAGGGAACCATCACCCATCTGATGGCCAAGATGATCATTGCAGGCTTTGAAGTTATCGAGGTCAATCATGATGAGCGAGAGAGGAGTCTTGTCGCGAACACTCCGGCGCCACTCGTTGTTCAGGAAACTGTTGAACAGTCTGCGGTTTGCCAGCCCGGTCAGCGCATCATGGAGGGAGAGGCTTTCCACCTCCAGCTCCAGCAATTTCCGTTCAGTAATATTGGAATGGGTGATGACATAAAACTCGGCATCTATCCCTTTGACCGGAACAATGCGCATCATGAACCAGCGCTGGGTATCCGGGCTGTGGCAGGGATATTCCAGATAGAAGCTCTCCTGCTGACGCAGCAAGACCCGTCGCAACCCCTCAATAGCGCTCAGCGCCGAAGGTTCAGCAGAGCCATCGCAAGCGCTTAAATAATTGACGCCACGCCAGTTATACCCCTTTGCCATGCCATTTTGCTCGGCGAATCGATTCCAGGCGAGGTTGGTATAATGGATCACCCCGTTGCCGTCTATTACTGCAAACTGGTCATCCAGTGAATCTAGCAATGCAACCAGGTCCTGAACTCGCTCGGCAAAGCGACGCATCCCCCCAGGCATGTTATCGATCATGGTGGCCATCCTGTGGCAAAAGTGGCGCCTCGCCACCTATTAACAATCAAGTCAGCAGGTAGAGTAAAGCACCCAATTCTCACTTAGCCAAATGAGACCAAATGTCACCATGTCACACCATCCGGCAAGGTTTCAGGCCAGCTCCTAAACCGGATAAAAAAAGAACAAATCATCCATTTTTTATTTAGAAATAGTATTTAATTCTCGCACCACTGATTTTCACAGGGGATGCCATCTCCCTCTCCATCCATTTTGGTATTAGGGCAGTTTTGCAAAAACCAGGTCGCCTCCTCACAAGAGGTCATCTGGGAGCAATATTGGCGACCATCGCACTGATAGCTGCGGGTTGGCAGCGATGCAGTCGTGTCGGCAGACGAACCCATACGGCTCTCACCACTGCTGACAGGAGTGGCAGGCGCGGGAATCCCCAACTCGGCCGAGAAGCGGGAATAGCTGAAAAGGCACAGTGCCACCAAAAGCAGGGGAACAAACGTGCTGCGCCAGCGGCTACGGCGCTGATAAACAGGGCGCGGACGACGATACGTACTGGCAGGAGTATACGAACGGCCTTGGCTTGAAGCCGACTCCGAGCGCGAAGATCTATGGCTCGCCGCCAGCGACAGCGGACGATCAGGGAAGAACACCTGCTCGGCGCGGGGTTTGCCATCTTTACCGCTCCCCATCAGATAGGAGACCCGCTCTCCCGCCATCGGGCTCAAACCATCTGTTTGCAGTGCCGTGATGTGCACGAACAGCTCGGCACCTTTCTGCGCCCCCTCTTGCTCGGGCACGATAAAACCAAAGCCGCGCGCCTCGTTCCAACGCACGATCCGTCCCTGATAACGCATGTCCTCATCCTTGTGGCCACAGGCAATCTTTCCATGTTGCCCAAAACAGCTGCGGCCCAACAGAGGGCCGCAGACAAAATGTCAAAACAGCGAGCAAGCGCAGCCTGCTGCCAAAGGGTCAGTCGAGCTGGGACACCTTGATGACCTCGGCGATACGGCTCAGCATCCGCAGCGAGGTGTGGTGCTCGGTGGCATCCGCCGCCGCGCAGGCATCCTCCAGAATGGTGATGGCGTAATCGCGATCGTGACCATCTCGCGCTGCCGACTGAATGGCCCAGCTGGTGCTTACGCCGCACAGATAGAGGTGGTCGATATGGTTGGCACGCAGGGCGGGTTCCAGCGCAGTACCATAGAATGGGCTAACTCTGGGCTTGGCCAGCACCAGATCACCGGGCTGCACATCGAGCTCTGCATGAAAATCGGTGCCGCTGTCGCAAAGAGAGAGGGCGCCAAGCTGATGGGCCCGGCCAAACATGGGGGAACCCTTGGGTTGCAGTTGATAACGACTGTCGAAACCGACCTTGATCAGCACCACCAGCCAATCGTGGGCGCGGGCATAAGCCATCGCCTCATTGGCATGCGCGATGGCGTTCTGCTCCATCACATGGTCGGCCGTGGTCGCAATGCGACCGTCAGGATGGGCGATGTCGTTGATAAAATCGATCACCAGTAGTGCCTTGTTCATCCCTTCTCTCCCAAATCGTGGTTGATAGCCGACCCGTTATACTCGCTTTTTCGCGCCTGCACAGCCCATCCAGCCAACCTTGCAGATATGAACAGCGCAGGCAACCCAACCAGAGCGGCAATTGGCCTTCTGCATCCTCCCCCGCTTACACCAATCCAAGCGCGTAGCGCAGGGCCATCTCCTTCAAGGGGCCAGCCTTGTCAGCCAGATTGAGGGCCAGATTGCGAGCCAGCTTGAGGGGGCCAATCTCGTTGCTGAACACCCCGTAGAAGAGATCCATTCCCGACTGCATCAGCAGGTTGTCGGGGCGACGACGGCGCTGGTAGCGCTCGGCCAGCGCCAGCTGATGCCAGTCGGCGCCAGCCCCTTGCAGCAGATCAGCCCAGCAGGCCACATCCTTGAAGCCGAGGTTGACCCCCTGCCCCGCCAGCGGGTTGATGGTGTGGGCGGCATCGCCGAGCAGCACCACCCGACCAGCGTGGTAGTTGTTGGCGTGGCGGCGCACCAGCGGGAAGCTCCCCTTGCCGGTGACGGTGAAGCCGCCGAGGCGGCTCGGGAAGTGGCGGCGCACCTCGGCAGCCAACCCTTCGTTACTCATGGCGGCAAGCGCCCTGATACGGGCCGGGCTGTCATACCACACCAGGGAGCCATGCTGGCCGGGCAGTGGCAGGAAGGCGCGCGGGCCGCTCGGGGTGAACTGCTGCCAGGTGATATCTTCCTGCGGGAAGTCGGTATCGATATTGATCAGCATGCAGTGCTGGCGGTACTCGAAACGCGATACCCCGATGCCTGCCAGCTTGCGGGTATGGGATTCTGCGCCATCACAGGCCAGCACCCAGCGGGCCGCCAGCTCGGTGCCGTCGTCCAGAGTCAGCACAGCTTCATCCGCACTCTGGCGCAGGCTGGTCACTGCCGCCGGGGTGTGGGTCTGGATATTGGGGAAATCCTCCATCCGCTTGAGCAGGGCGAGCTGCACCAGCCGGTTCTCGATGATGTAACCGAGCTGAGGCAAGCCGAGGTCGGCGGCGTTGAAGCGGGTGGCAAAGCCATCCAGCTCCCAGGTCTCCAGTCGGCGATAGGGGCAGAGCCGCATCTGCTGCAGATGGTGCCAGGCGCCAGCCTGCTCCAGCAGCGCCACCGAAGCCTGACTGATGGCGGAGACCCGCAGATCCAGCGGCTGCTCCGGCGCGTATTGCTCCGGCAGTTGGGTTTCGATGACCCGTACCGAGAGGCCCTGGGCCGCCAGCAGACAGGCGGTAGCCGCCCCCACCATGCCGGCGCCGACGATGGCGATATCACACTGTTCCATAACTTTATTCCTGCAAAAGGGGCGCCCCGCTCATGGGTGGCCGGGGCCAAACCGAATGGCGCCATGATACCGCAAGGGGGCGGGATAAACAGTGAAGGGGGTGGAGAATTGCTGCGTCAAATCAAGGGGAAAGCCGATTTTTCCCAGCACGCGGCGCCCCCGCTGGCAAAGGGGCCGGACTGGATATTCGCTAGGCAGTCTCACGATTGCGGAGTAAAATGCCCGGTCCTTTGACCATGCCAAATTCAAAACCAGTCAAGAGTAGCAATGAGCAAGAAACTTCACATTAAAACCTGGGGCTGCCAGATGAACGAGTACGACTCGTCCAAGATGGCCGACCTGCTGGATGCCAGCAATGGCTACACGCTTACCGAGGAGCCGGAAGAGGCAGATGTGCTGCTGCTCAACACCTGTTCCATCCGCGAAAAGGCGCAGGAGAAGGTGTTCCACCAGCTGGGCCGCTGGAAAAAGCTCAAGGCAAACAAGCCCGGTCTGGTGATCGGTGTCGGTGGCTGCGTGGCCTCCCAGGAGGGCGATGCCATTCGCCAACGTGCTCCTTATGTCGATATCGTGTTCGGCCCGCAGACCCTGCACCGCCTGCCCACCATGATCAAACAGGTTCAGGAGGGACGTGGCGCCCAGGTGGACGTCAGCTTCCCCGAGATCGAGAAGTTTGACCGCCTGCCCGAACCGCGTGCCGAAGGGGCAACCGCCTTCGTCTCCATCATGGAAGGGTGCTCCAAATACTGTACTTACTGCGTGGTGCCCTATACCCGCGGTGAAGAGGTGAGCCGACCGCTGGACGACGTGCTCTATGAAATCGCCCAGCTCGCCCAGCAAGGGGTACGCGAAGTGAACCTGCTCGGTCAGAACGTCAACGCCTACCGTGGCCCGACCCATGACGACGGCATCTGTACCTTCGCCGAGCTGCTGCGTCTGGTGGCCGCCATCGACGGCATCGACCGTATCCGCTACACCACCAGCCACCCCATCGAGTTCACCGACGACATCATCGAGGTCTACAAGGACACCCCGGAAGTGGTCAGCTTCCTGCACCTGCCGGTGCAGAGCGGCTCCGACCGTATCCTGACCATGATGAAGCGCCCGCACACCATTCTGGAGTACAAATCCAAACTCCGTCGTCTGCGCGCTGCCCGTCCCGACATCACCATCAGTTCCGACTTCATCGTTGGCTTCCCGAACGAAACCGATGAGGATTTCGAGGCGACCATGAAGCTGATCGAGGATGTGGGCTTTGACATGAGCTTCAGCTTCATCTTCAGTCCGCGCCCCGGTACGCCGGCCGCCGACATGCCCGACGATGTCGACATGGAAGTGAAGAAAGCCCGTCTGGCCCGCCTGCAGCACGTCATCAACAATCAGGCGATGCAGATTGGTCGCTCCATGCTGGGCACCACCCAACGCATCCTGGTGGAAGGGCCCTCCAAGCTCGACCCGATGCAGCTGTGCGGCCGCACCGAGAACAACCGGGTGGTCAACTTCGAGGGAGCCCATACCCTGATCGGCGGCTTTGCCGACGTGGAGATCACCGAAGTGCTGCCCAACTCTCTGCGCGGCAAATTCATCCGCGGCGAGAGCGAGATGAACCTGCGCATCGCCACCGCCCCGAGCGACATTCTGGCCCGTCGTCCCGACAACGTGCCGGACGAGCTGGGCGTGGCCGCCTTCACTCCCCATTAATCTCCCCCTCCCCATCCGCCCGGCGGATGGGGAGCGCCCTGATACGAGGATATTGTGAGCCGACACCTCTCGACCCTGAACCTGCATCTCGAACCCGCCGACAACCAGCGTCTTGCCAGTCTCTGCGGCCCCTTCGATGACAACATCAAGCAGCTGGAGCGCCGCCTCGGCATCGAGATCAGCTACCGTGACAACCACTTCCAGCTGCTGGGCAAGCAGGCCCAGGTGGATGCCGCCGCCGTCATCATCAAGCACCTCTATGTAGAAACCCAGCCCCTCAAGGGTGGCAAGGTAACCGACATCACTCCCGACATGGTTCATCTGGCCATTCTGGAGTCGCGGGTGCTGGAGCAGGATGACGAACCGGCCCCCTCCATCCCTTATGGCAAGGAGGTGACGGTCAAGACCAAGCGTGGTCTCATCAAACCGCGCAGTCCCAATCAGGCCCAATACATCGCCAATATCGTGCGCCACGACATCTGCTTCGGCATAGGCCCGGCCGGTACCGGCAAGACCTATCTGGCGGTGGCGGCGGCTGTGGATGCGCTGGAGCGTCAGGAGATCCGCCGCATTCTGCTGACCCGTCCGGCAGTGGAAGCGGGCGAGAAGCTCGGCTTCCTGCCCGGCGATCTCTCCCAGAAGGTCGACCCTTACCTGCGCCCGCTCTACGACGCCCTGTTCGAGATGCTGGGTTTTGAGCGAGTCGAGAAGCTGATGGAGCGCAACATCATCGAGGTGGCGCCGCTCGCCTATATGCGCGGTCGAACCCTCAACGAGGCCTTCATCATCCTCGATGAGGCCCAGAACACCACCACCGAACAGATGAAGATGTTCCTGACCCGGATCGGCTTCAACTCCAAGGCGGTGGTGACCGGCGACATCACCCAGATCGACCTGCCGCGCAATGCCAAATCCGGCCTGCGCCACGCGCTGGAAGTGCTGCAGGGCGTTGATGGTCTGTCGTTCAACTTCTTCCAGTCTACCGACGTGGTACGCCACCCGGTGGTGGCCCGCATCGTGCAGGCCTATGAGGCATTCGACGCCAAGCAGGCAGCCGAGAAGGTGGCCGGCCAAGCAAACACCAGCAAAGAGAGCGAGCAATGAGCGTAACCCTGGATCTGCAACTGGCCAGTGCCAGCACCGACGGTCTGCCAAGCGAGGCCCAACTGCAGGGCTGGCTCGACGGCACCATTCTCGGCTTCCAGCAGGAGGCAGAAGTGACGGTGCGCATCGTCGACGAGGCGGAGAGCAACGAGCTCAACCTCACCTATCGCGGCAAGGACAAGCCCACCAACGTGCTCTCCTTCCCGTTCGAGGCGCCACCCGGTCTGGAGCTGCCGCTGCTGGGCGATCTGGTGATCTGCCGTCAGGTAGTGGAGCACGAGGCACAGGAGCAGGGCAAACCCCTCATGGCCCACTGGGCCCACATGGTTGTGCACGGCAGTCTGCATCTGCTAGGTTATGACCATATCGAGGATGAGGAAGCCGAAGAGATGGAAGCGCTTGAGCGCGACATTATGCAGGAGCTGGGCTTTGCCGACCCTTATCAGAGCGACGAAGAGTAATGTGCAGCATGGCAGTTCATCGGCTTGAAACAGATGGCTGCCATCCTCATATAGCTGAAGTGAAATCCCCGTATATTCAATGAGTAACCAAGAGAAAAAATGACCGACGATCACCCTAGTACCGGCTCGCCGAAGAAAACCTGGCTCGACAAGCTCAGCCAACTCTTCCAGGGCGAGCCAAAAGACCGCAATGATTTGGTAGAAGTGATAGCCGATGCCGAAGAGCGTGACCTTATCGATCAGGACACCAAGGACATGATCGAAGGGGTGCTGGAGATCGCCGATCTCCGGGTACGCGATATCATGATCCCCCGCTCCCAGATGGTCACCATCGAGAAGTCCCAGCCGATCGACGAGATCCTGCCGGTGATCATCGAATCGGGTCACTCCCGCTTCCCGGTGATCAACGAGGACAAGGACCATGTCGAGGGCATTCTGCTCGCCAAGGATCTGCTTCCCTTCGGTTTCGGTGGCCACCATGCCAGCGAACCGTTGCAGCTCGAGAAGATCCTGCGCCCCACGGTGATCGTCCCCGAGAGCAAGCGCGTTGATCGCCTGCTCAAGGAGTTTCGCGAAGAGCGCTACCACATGGCCATCGTGGTCGACGAGTTTGGTGGCGTCTCCGGTCTGGTGACCATTGAAGACATACTGGAACTTATCGTTGGCGAGATCGACGACGAGTTTGACGACATCGAGGATGAGCCGGACGAGATCCGCCGCCTTAGCAAGCGGGTCTTCTCCATCAGCGCCCTGACCGAGATCGAGGATTTCAACGACTTCTTCGGCACCAAGTTCAGCGATGAAGAGGTGGATACGGTGGGTGGTCTGGTAATGCACGCCTTCAGCCACCTGCCCAAGAAGGGTGAGGAGATTGAGCTGGACGGCTACCTGTTCAAGGTGATGCACGCCGACAAGCGCCGCCTGCAGCAGTTGCAGGTGAAGATCCCCGAGAACCACGCCGTGGCGCAATCTGAACCCCAGTAAGCCGCCTGAACGCATTGAACAACGCCCCGACCTCGGGGCGTTGTGCTATCTGGACGGCACGAGGCTCGCCGTTGGCAACCGTACAGGGTAAGATACCGGCCATTCGACCCAGTTGCAGACCAAGACGAGCACCATCGCCCGTGAGATTATCTCCTGTTACTTCAAAAATTCTGTTAAGCCTCAGTGCGTTGGCCTCTGGTGCCATCGCCGTGCTGGCCTTCTCCCCCTTCGGCTACTGGCCGCTGGTTATTCCTTCCCTGCTCGGCCTCTACGCCCTGCTGGATAAGGCCAGTCCCAAACAGGCGGCCTGGCGCGGCTTTGGCTACGCCATGGGGCTGTTCTTGCCGGGTCTGTGGTGGATCCACGTCAGCATGACCGAGTTTGGCGGCATCCCGCTGCCGGTCGCCTTCGTGCTGCTGGCCGGGCTCTCCGCCTATCTGGCGCTCTATCCGACGCTGGCCTGCTGGCTCTTTGCCCGCTTCTTCAGCGGTCGTCACTGGAGCCGCTGGCTGCTCGCCTTCCCGGCGCTCTGGCTGCTGGCCGACTGGCTGCGCGGCTGGGTGATGACCGGCTTCCCCTGGCTCTGGTTTGGCTACACCCAGATCGACGGCCCGCTCAAGGGATTTGCCCCCATTCTCGGGGTACAGGGCATCACCTTGGCACTGCTTTTTTCCGCCTCCGCCATCTGGCTGGTGTGGAAATCCCGCTCCCCGCTCTGGCTGGCAGTGCCCGCCCTGCTGGCTGCCGGCGCTCACGGCCTGATGCAGCTCAACTGGGTAACCCGTGGCGAACCGGTCAAGGTGGCGCTGGTGCAAGGCAATATCGCCCAGTCCCTCAAGTGGGATCCGGAAGCGCTGGCCCCCACGGTACGCACCTATCAGGATTTGAGCCGCGACAATCAGGATGCCGACATCATCGTCTGGCCTGAATCGGCGATCCCTGCCCTCGAGAAGACCATGGGCCCTTATCTGGAGAATCTGGACAAGGCGATGAAGGTGAACGAGACCGGCCTGCTGGCAGGGATCATCCACTACGACGAGGATAAGCAACGCTTCTACAACACCGTGCTCGGCATGGGGGTACAGGATGCGGATGGCAAGGAGTCCTACTTCTACGGCCACCCCAACCGCTACAACAAGTACCACCTGCTGCCCATCGGCGAGTTCGTGCCGTTTGAAGATCTGCTGCGCCCTATCGCCCCCTTCTTCAACCTGCCGATGTCCTCCTTCAGCCGGGGTGAGGAGGTGCAGCCCAACCTGATCGCCAAGGGGCTCAAGTTTGCCGCCGCCATCTGCTACGAGATCATCTTCCCGGAAGAGGTGCGCCGCAACGTCAACCCGGATACCGACTTCCTGCTGACCGTCTCCAACGATGCCTGGTTCGGCACCAGCATCGGCCCCTGGCAACACATGGAGATCGCCCGGATGCGCGCGCTGGAGCTGGCTCGTCCGCTGCTGCGCGACACCAACACCGGCATCACTATCGTTACCGAGATCGATGGCAGCATCATCGGCCAGATCCCGCAGTTCGAAGCGGGTGTGCTGCGCAGCGAAGTGCGCCCGGCCCACGGTGCTACCCCCTATATGCGCTTTGGCAACTGGCCCCTCTACGGTCTGACCGTCCTGCTGCTGGGTCTGGCACTGGCGCTGCGCCCCAAGGCGCACCCCTGGGCCCGCGAGCTTTGAGCCATCCGCTCTGAATAACAAAGGAGGCGCCCATAGGCGCCTCTTTTTTGTCTTGCAGCGTCAAAACGACATGCCGGAAAAGGACATAAAGCCGAGCGACATCAGCCCGGCCACGATGAAGGTGATGCCAATCCCCCGCAAGCCCTCCGGCACATCCGAATACTTCATCTTCTGCCGCAATCCGGCGATGGCGACGATGGCCAGCAACCAGCCAAGCCCGGAGCCCGCGCCATACACCACCGACTCGATGAAGTCGTAGTCCCGCTGCGCCATAAACATCACCCCGCCGAAGATGGCGCAGTGCACCGTCAACAGCGGCAGATAGATGCCAAGGGCGTGATAGAGCGCCGGAAAGTGCTTGTCGAGCACCATCTCCATCACCTGCACCAGCGCCGCCAGCACCCCGACATAGACGATGAAATCGAGAAAGCTCAGATCAAACTCCCCGAAAAAGGTGCTCCCGGGGCGCAGGATATGGCGGTAGATGAGATTGCTCAGGGGGGTGGCAATCACCATCACCACCAACACCGTCATGCCAAGGCCAAAGGCGGTGTTGATGTTCTTGGATACGGCCAGAAAAGTGCACATGCCAAGAAAGAAGGCGAGTGCCAAATTTTCCACAAAAATCGATTGGATAAAGAGGTTTACGTAATATTCCATCGGATCTGCTCACAGGTATGCGGGATAGACCCCTCTTTGTGCTCGCCAGCTGACAGGCACGAAACAAGGGGGCAACAGGGCCCTTAACCGAAAAGCAGAATCTGCCGGAATCGAGTCAGTCAGCCAGAGCAGAGACCGCAACCGGACGGGCGCTTAGCAAGCAGCCGCGGCCGAGTCGCTGTGGCAGAAACGATATTGCAGGTGGTGGCAAAGCAGCAGCCGTCGGTGCAGATAACCGAAATAGCCGGACAACTGCCTGACATAGACGAGCGGAAGGAAAAACAGCAGGCCGCAGAGCAGGCCCAGGATCTCGTGCTGGAACCAGGCCAGCACCATCTGGTAGAGCTCAGGATGAGGGGCACCATCCAGTCGCCGCCCCTGCTCGAAGCCAAGCCGCCACTGGGTTGCGGGCGGCAAGCTGACACTGTTGGCCAAGCCCTGATCGGAGGGTTCATGCAGTTGCAGGGCAACCCTCTGCCCAACGGTCTCCTGACGGGGAGCTGCAACAACCTCTGCCGCAGCAGAGGCGGCAAGCCACAAGAGGCAGGCAATGGCGAGGGCCATCGCCCGGGTCGAGAGTCGGCCAAAGAGCGGCAAGGGATCAGTCCCGTTCAGAAGAGAGAATATAAAACAGTGCGAATATATCACGATTCATCTCTTTATTGAATTTTTCACCATGCCAAGCGGTAACTTGCGATACTTAAAATCACCCCTCTCATGAAACCAGCAATTAAAAACTGTCATCCAGAGTGGCTCTGCACCAACCGGGCAAAACAAAACGGCCACCCGAAGGTGGCCGTCATCCGCAACAAGACAGCGCTGAAGATTAGAGACCGGCGGCCTCCAGATGCTCCACCAGCAGTTGCACGCTGCGGTTGCCGCGCCACTCGTTGACGTCGAGCCGGTAGACCAGACGTACCCGCTTTACCGAGGCATCGGGCCAGCGCTTGAGATCAACGCCGAAGGCGATGGCATCGACCGCATGGCCAGAATCGGTAGTCAGTATCATCTTGAGGTGTTTCTCCCCCACCAGCCGCTGCTGTACCAGCACGAATTCGCCGTCGAACAGTGGTTCGGGGAAGGCCTGACCCCAGGGGCCGGAGGCGCGGATAAGCTCCGCCAGCTCGATATTGAGCTCGTCCGGCAAGAGCTCACCATCGGTGAGCAGCACCCCGGTCAAGAGCTCCGGCGTCACCAGCTCGCAGATGACCTCCTCGAAAGCCCGACCGAACGCCTCGATATTGGCCTTGGGCAGAGTCAACCCCGCTGCCATGGCGTGACCGCCAAACTTGCCCATCAGCCCCGGATGGCGGGTGTCGAGCAGTTCCAGCGCATCGCGCAGATGCACCCCCGGGATAGAGCGGCCAGAGCCCTTGAGTTCGGTCTCGCTGCTCTCGGCAAAGGCGATGACCGGACGGTAGTACTTCTCCTTCACCTTGGAGGCCACCAGCCCTACCACCCCCTGATGCCACTCGTTGCGGTGCAGCACGATGCCGGATGGGACCTCACCATCGCGAAACCGGATCTGCTCCAGGGTGGCAAGCGCCTCCTGCTGCATCCCCTGCTCGATCTCCTTGCGCTCCTGATTGAGGCTATCCATCTCGGAGGCGAGCTGGCGCGCCAGATTGAGGTCATCACAGAGCAGGCAGGCGACCCCGAGGGACATGTCATCAAGGCGACCTACAGCGTTGAGGCGTGGCCCCAGCGCGAAGCCGAGATCGGCGGCGGTAAGGCGTCGGCCATCGCGGCCGGAGACATCCACCAGCGCCTGAATGCCGGGGCGGCAGCGACCGGCCCGGATCCGCTGCAAACCCTGATGCACCAGAATGCGGTTGTTGCCGTCGAGCGCCACCACGTCTGCCACCGTGCCGAGGGCCACCAGATCGAGGTAATCCGCCACATTGGGGGCCACGATGCCGAGCCGCTCATACCAGCCGGACTGCTTGAGGTGAGTGTTGAGCGCCGCCATCAGGTAGAAGGCGACCCCGACACCGGCAAGCGACTTGGAGGGGAAGTCACAACCATGCTGATTGGGATTGACGATGGCATCGGCGTCAGGCAACTCCTGACCCGGCAAATGGTGATCGGTAACCAGTACCTGCATGCCGGCCGCCTTGGCCGCCGCCACTCCGGCAATGCTGGAGATGCCGTTATCCACCGTGATCAGGAACTCGGCACCGCGGGCTACCGCCAGCTCGACGATCTCGGGGGTAAGGCCATACCCGAACTCGAAGCGGTTGGGCACCAGAAAATCGATGTGGCGGCCGCCCATGGCGCGCAGGGCCAGCACGCACAGCGCCGAGCTGGTGGCGCCATCGCAGTCGAAGTCACCGACGATGAGGATCCGTTTCTGGGCGGCCAGCGCATCGGCCAGCAGCGGCACCGCCTGCTCCATGCCATAGAGGCGCTGGGGTGGCAGCAGCGAGCTGGCGCTGCGCTCCAGCAGGACGGGATCATCTACGCCACGGCTAGCGAAGATTTGGCGAAGCAGCGGATGCAGGTTGGCGGGCAGATGGGAATCATCAACTCGCGGACGACGACGAATGTGCAGAGGCATCAAAATTATCCAGTATCTTGAGCAGTTGTTCAGGGCTCTGGTAACCCCGCACCAGATCTCCTTCAGAGGAGATCCAGGCCGGCAGTACCTTTACCCCCAACCATTGGCTCAGGCCAATATTTTGGATAAGGGTCTCACTACATTCCTTTTGAGGCAAATAAGCTTTGAAGGGCGAATTTTGCAGCAGGGGATCGTTGCACCAGTCGGTGGCTCGCTCGGCATGGTCAATGACCGGATAGATCGCGATGCTCACCCCGGATGCCTGCAGATGTTGCAGAGTACCGGATAGCTGACGCCGTGCCGCATCCTTCTCGCCAAGAAACAACGCGACCCGATGACGCTCATCCCGGGCCTTGAGCACAATGGGAGCATGGGCTGCCTGCGCCAATCCCAGTCGACGCTGAGTGCGCATGCCGGAGATGGTCAGGTTCTTCATGTCCCGGGTCATGTCCAGCATGACCCCCTGTACCAGATAATCCCCTTTGGCATCGCTATAGAGCACCCCCTTGGAGGTGCCCAGCATATACAGGCCCGCAATAGGCGTCTGATCAACCGTATATACGGATATCCCCAGCCTGGTGGATATGGCTGTTTTCAAGGCCTGGGGATCCATCCCCGCTTTGGCAGTAAATGTGCACAAAAGCATCATTCCCAGTAGTAAATACTTCACTCTTTTACTCACGTGGCATGAATGAATGGACTCAACAAAGTACAGCAGCACAGTTCAGCATTCAACCTGCTATTTATCGAAAAATTAATATCAGGTTGAACCAAAAAATCACGCCCCCCTGATTGCCAAGCAGAGCCAACCTCAGCAAGCTAGTCAGGGAGAACAGGTAGCATGTGCTCTTGCTACCCTGCTCCCGATAGCGGATCGCCGCCAGAACAAGGCCCGACCGTTACGCTAGCGTGCTTAATTTCGGAGGAAAGAATGAGTCTGATACAAGAGTTCAAGGCCTTTGCATCCAGAGGCAACGTGATCGATATGGCGGTCGGTATCATTATTGGTGCCGCCTTTGGCAAGATTGTCTCCTCCTTCGTCGGTGACGTGATCATGCCGCCTATCGGCCTGATCTTGGGCGGCGTGGACTTCAGCGACCTGGCAGTCACCCTGAAGGCTGCCGAAGGCAGCGCTCCTGCCGTGGTCATTGCCTACGGCAAGTTCATCCAGACCATCATCGATTTTCTGATCATCTCCTTCGCCATCTTTATGGGGCTGAAGGCCATCAATACCTTGAAGAAAAAGCAGGAAGAGGAGGCAGCCGCCCCTGCAGCACCGACCAAGGATCAGGAACTGCTGACCGAGATCCGCGACCTGCTGAAAGCCCAACAGGAGCGTTAAGCCGACTTCCCGGACTGGTGTGTATATGTGTCACGATGCCCGTAGGCTATGGTTACATGGCATCAATGTATTCTATGGGCATCGTGACTATGCAAACTTCCTCTGCTACAAACTCCAATCACAGTTTTATTCTCCGCTATCTTTTGCTGCTAGCCCTACCACTGGTTTTGACCACATTGGGTAGTGCGTATCTTTTTTCTGTTATGCAGAAGAATACCTTGCTGAATACCGCCAGATTTTTTAACGATAGTACTGCGCAGCAATGGGATAACTCGCTCTCTTCAGTTGAACGACAAATAAATATCATCATTGCCGACATCAGTGAAAATAATGGAGATCTTCCACCGGAATTAAAACAACGTTATCGCGACATTTGGCAATACCTTCTTTACCCTGATGGTCCAATAAAAACCGTGTACTACATGCTCCAGGATAATAAGCATATCAATTTCTCTCTTCATCCAACCCCGATAGAGTTCAAAGAATCGGAACGTCCATGGTACCGCAATGCTATTGAGCATCCCGGCACCAATATCTGGAGCTCCCCTTACATTGATGTAATTGAAAAAACACCGGTCGTCACCCTTTCCCATGCTGTTTTTAATAACCAGAGGGAATTTCTTGGCGTGATTGGCATAGACCTGAACTTGAAAGTTTTTTCAGCACGTATAGGCCGTATACTGGAGAGCAGTAATCAAGTTGCCTATATGCTTTTTGACCGGGACAGCAAGATGATTGTGGCTCATAGCGACCCACTGAAAAACGGCAGTCTACTTGATCAACCATGGATTTATAAATTAAAAGGCAGGAACGGCACCTTAATGAGCGAAAATGGTGATCTCATTTCATATCATGCCCTTCACAATAATCCTTCGTGGCTAGTTATTACTGTTTTTCCTTTCAAGAGCAATATACTGATCGGTGAAATGCTGCCTACCATATTTATCACTCTGGTATTGTCACTATCGATGTTCACGCTGGTTGCCATTATTTTCAGACAACGTCTGGAACATACCATCAGCACGTTGGTACAAGTTGTTAGACAATTGCGTATAACCCCACCGGGGCAACAGATTATTATCCCCAAGCTGGCTGGCATAGAGGAGCTGGAGGATGAAATTGTGATGATTTCAGACAAAATGCAGGCGGAAACAGAAAAATCGCTGCGTGATGCATTAACCGGCTTGTACAACCGCCGTCATTTGGAAGAGACGCTCGCCACTCTGCATAAAGAAAATAGCCAATATATATTGGCAATTATCGACATTGATAACTTCAAGAAAATAAATGATACCTATGGCCATCCTATCGGCGATGCCGTTTTGAAGCGCACTGCTCAGCTAGGTTGCCAATTGCTGGAGGAACAAGCAACCCTGTGCCGCTTTGGGGGGGAAGAGCTGGTCGCCATTTTCGAAAAGACGGATATTGCCAGCGCGCAGCAGTTGATGGAGCTGTGGCGTGCCAGCATGGGGCAACAGGATTGGCGGGAAAAGGGATTAAGCGTCTCCTTTAGCGGTGGCATTACCGAATCCCAGAATGATGCACCAGATAGTGTGATGGCTCGCGCCGATGCAGCCCTCTATCAGGCTAAACAAGCGGGCAAGAATCGCCTGCAACGGGCTTAAGCACGGGGATGGTGTTCGCCGTGCAGCGCTTTGAGCCGCTCGTTGGCCACATGGGTGTAAATCTGGGTAGTGGAAAGATCTGCGTGGCCCAGCAACATCTGCACCACCCGCAGATCGGCGCCGTGGTTGAGCAGGTGGGTAGCAAAGGCGTGGCGCAGGGTATGGGGGGATAACTCGCCGTTGATCCCGGCCCGCTGGGCATAGAGCTTGATGCGGTGCCAGAAGGTCTGGCGGGTCATCATCCGGGCCAGTTTGGAGGGGAAGACCACATCCGAGCTGGTACCACCGAGCAGCAGGGTTCGCCCCTCCCGGTAGTAGCGTTCCAGCCAGTACATCGCCTCCTCGCCCATGGGCACCAGCCGCTCCTTGTTACCCTTACCGACCACCCGCACCAGCCCCTGCCGCAAGCTGACATGCTCGGCAGTCAGCCCCACCAGCTCGGAGACCCGCAATCCGGTGGCGTAGAGCAGCTCCAGCATCGCCTTGTCCCGCAGCTCCAGCGGATCATCCACCAGCGGCGCCGTCAACAGCGCTTCCACTTCCGCTTCGCTCAGATCGGAGGGGAGCTTCTTGGGCAATTTGGGCCCCTCCAGCAGTACGGTGGGGTCGTCGCTGCGCATCTTCTCGCGGTTGAGGTACTGGTAGAAACGGCGCAGGGCCGACAGAAAGCGGGCGGTGCTGCTGGCGGCAAACTGATGATCGACCCGCCATGCGAGGTAGTGCTGGATCTCGTCCATCCCCGCCAGCAGCAGGGAGCTGCCCTGCTCATCGAGCCAGAGAGAGAATTTTTCCAGATCGGTGCGATAGGAGCTGACCGTGTTGTCGGAGAGGCCCCGCTCCAGCCAGAGGGCATCGAGAAAGGGTTCAATCAGGGGATGTGGCTCGGGCTTGCTCATGGTCGGTCGCAGTCAGAAGAACAGTGGCCCATTGTAACGCCTCTGCCTGGCGGATGTGCAAGCCGCTTGCCGCGACCTGATCTCCTCGTGATATCGGGCGGTGAAGGAGCGCAGCCAATCTGCTAGACTGGCGCCCTCCCCTTATGTTGCCCATCGTGTTGCCAACAGGTGCAGCCCACACGAGCAAGCGAGAAAGCGCCCAAAGAGAAAAGAGCGATGAAGATTGGTCTGTTTTACGGTTCTACCACCTGCTACACCGAGATGGCTGCCGAGAAGATCCGCGCCCTTATCGGCCCCGAGCTGGTGGATATCCACAACATCAAGGATGTCTCCCTGCGCCTGATGGAGGATTACGAGGTGTTGATCCTCGGCATCTCCACCTGGGATTTCGGCGAGCTGCAGGAGGATTGGGAGTCCCGCTGGGAAGATATTGGCGACCTCCATCTGGAGGGACGCATCGTCGCCCTGTTTGGCCTCGGCGACCAGCTGGGTTATGGCGAATGGTTCCAGGATGCCCTCGGCATGCTGCACGATCAGCTGGTGCCCAGAGGGGTCAAGCTGGTGGGCTACTGGCCCAACGAAGGCTACGAGTTCGATGCCTCCAAGGCGCTGATCGACGATGGCCGCCACTTCGTCGGCCTGGCCCTCGACGATGCCAACCAGTATGACCAGACCGACTCCCGCATCGAGCAGTGGGTCGACCAGATCCTGACCGAAATTCACGAACTGCTCTGACCCGCGCTGCCTGTCCGGCATCCCAGCCTGTGCGGATGCCGGTCTCTCCCCCTCTTCTCTCCGCTCTCTTAAACCTTCCTCTGTCGCCAATGCGGTCGCAGTTATCGCATCGATTTTTTCAATCGGTATCATCCGCTGACGCCATAGCGACATTTGAGTAACGCTCTGCAACAATGGGGCAGCTACACCATCACGCTCGAATCCGGGTCGCGAAGGCTGAGACCCGCCCAGAAAAGGAGATCCTATGACGCCACTCTCCCTGTTGGCCCCCGCCATCGCCCGCGACGTGCTCGATCACGCACTGGCGCTTGGTGCCGATTTCGCCGAGCTGTTTGTCGAGCGCAAGCGCCGCAGCCAGCTCAGCCTGCTCTCCAGTCAGATAGAGAACATCAGCGGCGGCCTCGATTTCGGCATCGGCGTACGCCTCTGCTACGGCTACAAGGTGCTCTACGGCTACACCAATCTGGCCAGCCGCGACGAGCTGCTGCGTATCGTCACCCTGCTGGCGGCCAAAGACCGCCGCGACCCCGTGGTGACCGCCACCGCCTTCGATTTCAGTCGCCTGACCGACCGCAACCCGATCGCCCTGCCGCTGTCGGCCGACAAGCTGCTGGAGCAGAAGATCGCCTATCTGCACGCCATGGATGCGGTGGCCCGCGCCGAGAGCGGCAAGGTAAGCCAGTTCTCCGGCAACGTACTGGGCTGGGAGCAGGAGGTGGAGATCTTCAACAGCGAAGGGTTGCAGGTAGCTGATCGCCGCCACTACAACCGCATCATGGCCCAGACCATCGCCCGGGAAGGGAGCGAGCAGAGCGTCGGCTACGAGGCGCCGGGCGCCCTGATGGGTTGGGAGCATGCCGAGCGCATCGATCCGCGCGAGCTGGCCCTCACCGCCACCCGTCAGGCACTGGTGAAACTGGGGGCTGCCCCCTGCCCGAGCGGCACCCTGCCGGTCATCATGGAGAACGGCTTTGGCGGCGTCATCTTCCACGAGGCGTGCGGCCATCTGCTGGAGACCACCTCGGTAGCCAAGAAGGCGTCGGTATTCCACGACAAGATGGGCCAGCTCATCGCCAATCCGGTGGTCAATGCGGTGGACGAGGGGCTGCAAAGCAACGTCTGGGGTTCCATCAACGTCGATGATGAGGGGATGGCAACCCAGCATACCCAGCTCATCAAGGACGGCGTGCTGACCGGCTTTCTGGTGGACCGAATGGGCGCCCTCAAAACGGGCTACGCCCGCACCGGCTCGGGTCGGCGTGAATCGTACAAGTACGCCCCCACCTCGCGCATGCGCAACACCTATATCGAACCGGGCAACCACAGCCTCGACGATATGCTGGCCACCGTCGAACACGGCATCTACGCCAAGAAGATGGGGGGCGGTTCGGTACAGCCCGGCACCGGCGAATTCAACTTCAACGTGCAGGAGGCCTACCTCATCGAGCACGGCAAGATCACCAAGCCGCTCAAGTCGGCCACCCTGATCGGCACCGGCCCGCAGGTGCTGAAAGAGATCTCCATGGTAGGCAGCAATCTGGCGCTGGCCGCCGGTATGTGCGGCTCGGTCTCTGGCTCGGTCCCCACCTCGGTGGGCCAGCCAGCGCTGAAAGTGGACAATATCCTGGTGGGAGGGAACGCCTGATGAGCCAACTCGACATGAACCAACTGCTCACCCGCCTGCTGGATAAAGTGGCCGACCTCGGCGCCGAGGCAGACATCATCGCCAATCAGGAGAAGGCCTTCTCCCTCAAGGCAGACAAGGGCGAGCTGGGTGAATACAAGGTCACCAGCAGCCAGCAACTCGGTATTCGCCTGATAAAGGAGGGTCGGGTCGGCATCGCCTACTCGGAATCCCTCGATGAGCTGGCGCTGGATGCCATGCTGCAGGATGCGCTCGATGCCAGCCGCTTCGCCAAGGTAGACCCGGATCAGCGCATCTCGGTGGCCAATAGCCGGATCACCACAGATTGCGCCGAAATCAACCAGCCCGATACCACACCGGTAGAGGAGAAGATCGCCCTGGCCCTGCGCCTCGAGTCAGACATGCTGGCGATGCCCGATGTGAGCGGCGCCCCCTACAACAGCTTCTTCGAAGGGGAGAGCCAGCTCTGGCTCGCCAACAGTCAGGGCACCCTCTGCCAACACGGCGAGTTCAGCGTCGGCTGCTACACCTCGGCGCTGGTCGAACGGGATGGCCGCCAGTCTATGCACTCACAGGGGCAGTATGGCCGTCGCTTTGACGAACTGGATAGCCAGCAACTCATCGACCAGATCTATGCCGTCGCCAGCGACCTGCTGCCGGGTGAGGCTGTGCCGGGTGGCCGCTACAGCGTCATCTTCAGCACTAACTGCTTCGCCAGCCTGTTTGGCTGCTTCCAGGGGGTGCTGTCGGGCAAGTGGGCCCAGCAGGGGATCAACCCCTGGCGGGAGAAGGTGGGGCAGAGTGTCGCCTCCCGCTGGCTCACCCTGGAGAGCCGGGTCTACATGCCGGGCGGCATGAGCATCAAGGCATTTGATGGCGAAGGCGCTGCTACCTCGGATCTGCTGCTGATTGGCGACGGCGAGCTGAAAACCCTGCTCCACAACAGCGCCACCGCCCGCCACTTTGGCGTCGCCAGTAACGGCTCGGCCGCCCGCGGTGCTCGCAGCGCCCTCGATGTAACCGCTCGCCATCTGGTGTTTGGCGCGGGCCCCCATCGCGAAGCGGAAGTGCAGAGCGGCGACTATCTGGAGCTGGTCAAGCTGGACGGTCTGCATTCGGGTGCCGATGCGGTAAGCGGCGACTTCTCCTTTGGCGCGTCGGGCTTCCTCTGCCGCGATGGCGTGCGGCGACAGACGGTGCGTGGCATCACGGTGGCGGGCAACTTCTACCGCCTGCTGGTCGAGCTGGAAGCGGTCGGTGACACCTTGCACCACAACGATGGCAAGGGCTTCTACGCCCCGCTTATCCGTTTTGGCGGCCTCTCCGTCGCGGGCAAGTAAACGCCCCGGTGAGACCGGCAAGTAAGAAAAAGGCGCCTGATGGCGCCTTTTGGCTCGTTATCTCGTCCGCATTGATGGCATGACTCAGGGCGAGAGCGGCTCGCGGTGGTACTCGGCGCAGCCACACTCGGGGCAGGTATCGAGCTGCTGGGGATGCAGCACGGTATGGCGCCAGCCACACTGGTCACACACCATAACCCCGAGCCCCACCCAGTCACCCGCCTCATAGACGCCCTTGTGCTCCAGCTCGTCGGCCAGCTCCCGCCACTCCACCTGGGCGCGGTCGGTCACATCTGCCAGCCAGGACCAGGCGGTGTCTTTGAGGGCCAGCATGAAAGCAGACTCTTCAATCTGCTCGCTATCGTCATGGCGCCCCTCGTCATAGTTGCCCAGATCCCGCTTCACATACTCGGCGATCAGGGCCAGCTCGTCCTGAGTCAGGTCGCTGGCGGCCTCCAGATAGGCCTGCACCTTGGCAATCATCCGGTTGAGGCGCTCCCCCTGGAACTCTTCAGTCTCTTGCCACTGTTTTTGCAGCTCGGCAATGAAGGCTTCGTACCCTTTTTGACGTTTGTCCATGGCTGTTACTCCTCTACTAAACCCTGATCTGGCCCGGCTTAAGGCCCGAGGGACGCTGGCGGTTGTTGCCGCCGCAGGATATGGGTATTCTATTGCGATTTCCCAGCTGATTTATCTATTCATTTCACAGATCCGGATGTCACCAATGCAAGAGCAATACGTTCCCCAATCTATCGAACCAGCAGTGCAGAAGCACTGGGATGCCAAGAAAACCTTCAAGGCCGTGGAGAAAGTAGACAAAGAGAAGTTCTACTGCCTCTCCATGTTCCCCTATCCGTCTGGTCGTCTACACATGGGGCACGTTCGCAACTACACCATAGGTGATGTGATCTCCCGTTATCAACGCCTCAATGGCAAGAACGTGCTGCAACCCATCGGTTGGGATGCCTTCGGTCTGCCGGCAGAAAACGCCGCCATCAAAAACAACACGGCGCCGGCCCCCTGGACCTACGAAAACATCGAATACATGAAGAACCAGCTGAAGATGCTGGGTCTGGGCTATGACTGGGATCGTGAAGTCGCCACCTGCAAACCGGACTACTACCGCTGGGAGCAGTGGTTCTTCACCAAGCTCTACGAGAAGGGTCTGGTCTACAAGAAGACCTCCTCTGTCAACTGGTGCCCGAACGACATGACTGTGCTGGCCAACGAGCAAGTTGTCGACAACTGCTGCTGGCGCTGTGACACCCCGGTGGAGCAAAAAGAGATCCCCCAGTGGTTCATCAAGATCACCGACTACGCCGAAGAGTTGCTGAGCGACATCGACAATCTGGAAGGCTGGCCAGAGATGGTCAAGACCATGCAGCGCAACTGGATTGGCCGCTCCGAAGGGGTCAACATCAGCTTCGCCATCGACGGTCAGGCTGAGCAGCTGGAGGTCTACACCACCCGTCCGGACACCTTTATGGGCGTCACCTATGTCGGTATCGCTGCCGGTCACCCGCTGGCCCTGCAAGCTGCAGCCAGCAATCCTGAACTGGCTGCCTTTATCGAAGAGTGCAAGAACACCAAGGTCGCCGAAGCAGAACTGGCCACCATGGAGAAGAAGGGCATGGCCACCGGCCTCTATGCCATTCACCCGCTGGATGGCCGCAAGGTACCGGTCTGGGTCGCCAACTTCGTGCTGATGAACTACGGCACCGGCGCCGTAATGGCCGTTCCGGGTCACGACCAGCGTGACTTCGAGTTCGCCACCAAATATGGCCTCGAGATCAAGGCTGTCATCAAGCAGGCCGATGGCGAAGCCCCTGACGTGAGCAAAGCCGCTTACACCGAGAAGGGCGTGCTGTTCAACTCAGGCGAGTTTGACGGTCTCGACTTCCAAGCCGCCTTCGATGCCATCGCCAACAAGCTGGAAGCCCTCGGCCACGGCAAGCGTACCGTCAACTTCCGTCTGCGTGACTGGGGCGTCTCCCGTCAGCGTTACTGGGGTGCCCCCATCCCGATGCTGACCCTGGCTGACGGCACCGTGGTGCCGACGCCGGAAGATCAACTGCCGGTACTGCTGCCGGAAGATGTGGTGATGGACGGCATCCAGAGCCCGATCAAGGCCGACGCCGAGTGGGCCAAGACCACCTACAACGGTCAGGAAGCATTCCGCGAGACCGATACCTTCGACACCTTCATGGAGTCCTCCTGGTACTACGCGCGCTACTGCTCCCCGGACTACGACAAGGGCATGCTTGATCCGGCGGCTGCCAACCACTGGCTGCCGGTGGATCAGTACATCGGCGGCATCGAGCACGCCTGTATGCACCTGCTCTACGCCCGCTTCTTCCACAAGCTGCTGCGTGACGCAGGTCTGGTCAACAGCGACGAGCCGTTCAAGCGCCTGCTCTGCCAGGGCATGGTGCTGGCTGACGCCTTCTACTACAAGGACGAGAAGGGCGGCAACGTCTGGGTCAGCCCGACCGACGTCAAGGTAGAGCGTGACGAGAAGGGTCGTATCACCAAGGCCATCGACCTTGAGGGCCGTGAAGTGATCCACTCCGGCATGACCAAGATGTCCAAGTCCAAGAACAACGGTATCGACCCGCAGCTGATGGTGGAGCGTTACGGCGCCGATACCGTCCGTCTGTTCATGATGTTCGCCTCCCCGGCCGAGATGACTCTGGAGTGGTCCGACTCCGGCGTAGAGGGTGCCCAGCGCTTCCTGCGTCGCCTGTGGCGCACCACCTTCGAACACGTTTCCGGTGGCGCTGTTGCCGCGCTGGACGTAGCCGCCCTCACCAGCGAGCAGAAAGCCATTCGCCGCGAACTGCACAAGACCATCGCCAAGGTGAGCGATGACGTGGGTCGCCGTCAGACCTTCAACACCGCCATCGCCGCCATCATGGAGCTGATGAACAATCTGGCCAAGCTGGGCAGCGACGAGCAGGACCGCGCCCTGATGCAGGAAGCGCTGGAAGCGGTCGTGGTCATGCTCTACCCCATCACTCCGCACATCGGCTTCGAGCTGTGGAAGATGCTGGGCAAGGGCGACGACGTGGATCACGCTGCATGGCCGGTGGCCGACGAAGCGGCCATGGTCGAGACCGAGAAGCTGGTAGTGGTACAGATCAACGGCAAGATGCGCGGCAAACTGACCGTACCGGCCGAGATCAGCCAGGCTGATGTCGAGAAGCTGGCGATGGCTGACGCTTCGGTACAGAAGTTCACCGACGGTCTGACCGTGCGCAAGGTGATCTATGTACCGGGCAAGCTGCTCAACATTGTCGCCAACTGATTGATCGCCAACGAGCGTTGCCAATCTGTGACAGCAAACGGATGATAACGGCGGGCCCTGCGCCCGCCGCTTTCCCTTAATGCAAAGAGGATTTTCTATGGGCACCATCTTCACCCGCTGGATGGCTATCATGCTGGCAGCCCTGCTGCTGCAAGGCTGCGGTTTTCACATGCGCGGCACCGGCATTCCGGCCGAGCTGAAGACTATGAAGGTCGTGGGCGACAACAAGAGCGACTTCTACCGGATGGTCACCACCCGTCTCAAGGCGTCAGGGGTTACCCTGGCCGACAAGGAGGGGATCCCGGTACTGACCCTGGGCGGCATCGGTGCCAGCAGTCAGGTCGCCTCGGTCAACGCACAGGGTGTCGATACCGAGTATGTGCTGGGCTTCAGCACCCAGTTCACCGTCTCGGTGCCCGGCAAACCGACTCAGGTTTTCCCCATCAACTTCAACCGCAGCTTCCTCAACAAGCCGGATGCCGCGCTCGCCTCCTCTCGTGAGCAGGAGCAGCTCAACCGCGAAATGCAGGAGCAGGCGGCCAACCAGGTGATCCGGCAGTTGAGTCAGGTCAGCTTCTGATGCGGATCTACCCTGAACAATTTGGTGACGAGTCGCAGTTCAAGCAGCCAAAGCAGGCCGCTACTCTTGCACGCCTTCATTTCAGTCAGGCAAGCTTCTGATGCGAATTTATCCTGAACAATTTGGTGAACACCTCAAAGCAGGGCTTCGGCCCTGCTATCTCGTTTTTGGTGACGAGCCCCTGTTGCGACTGGAAGCCATCGACGTCATCCGTCAGGTCGCCCGCAAACAGGGATTCGATGAACGCCACACCTTCGTGGTGGAACAGGGGCTGGACTGGAATCAGGTCTACGACGCCTGTCAGGCGATGAGCCTTTTTTCTGCCCGCCAAATCATTGAACTGGAACTGCCCGCCAAGGTCGACAAGGATCTCGCTGCCCGCATCAGCGACATTGGCAAGCAGCTCCACCCCGATCTGCTGCTGGTACTGAGCGGCGGTCGTCTCAACCAGACCCAGATGAAGGCAGCCTGGTTCGACAAGCTCTACCAGATCGGCACCTATGTGCCGGTCAACCACCCGGAGCCCAAGTTTTTCCCGCGCTGGATGAGCGCCCGCTTCCAACGCTTTGGTCTCAAGGCGCTGCCGGATGCCATCAACTTCATGTGCCACTCCTACGAGGGCAACCTGCTGGCCGCCAGCCAGGAGATCGAGAAGCTGACCCTGCTCTCGCCGCCCCAACCCATCAGCGTCACCTATCTGCAGGAGACCATTATCCGCCACGCCCACTTCACCCCGTTCCAGCTGGTCGATACCCTGCTGGAAGGAAAAGTGAACCGGGCCCAGCGCATTCTGGCGGCACTTCGGGCCGAAGGCACCGAGCCGGGGATGCTGGCATGGACCCTCTGTCGCGAGCTGGAGCAGCTGACCGAACTGTCGCTGGCGATGCGTAACGGCCAGCCGCTGGGGGAACACTTCAGCCGCCTGCGCATCTGGCAAAGCCGCCAGCAGCTCATTCAACAGGCACTGACCCGGCTCCCCTTCGCCAAGCTGCAGCAACTGTGGCAGCTGATGGCGCAGCTGGATGACGCCCAGCGCCGCTTCGATACCGAGCAAGCCTGGCTGATGCTGCAGACCATAGCCCTCGGCTTTCGTGACGGCACGCCCCTGCCGCTGGCGATGGAGAGTACGCCATGCTGAAGGCGCCTATTGGTCTGCTGGGGGGCACATTCGATCCCATCCATATCGGCCATCTGCGCCCCGCCATCGAGGCGCGCGATGCCATTGGTCTGGCCGAAGTACGGCTGATCCCGAACCATATACCGCCCCACCGCGCCAACCCGCACTGCTCCAGCGAGCAGCGTCTGGCCATGGTCAGGCTGGCGGCGGCAGAGAACCGCCACTTCGTGGTGGATGAGCGCGAGCTTTGGCGCGACAAGCCCTCCTACACCATAGATACCCTGATCGAACTGCGTCAGGAGCTGCCAGATACGCCGCTCTGCTTTTTGATGGGGATGGACTCGCTGCTTGGCCTGCCCGGCTGGCACCGCTGGCGAGAGCTGCTCGACTACGCCCATCTGGTGGTGAGTACCCGCCCCGGCTGGCAACCCGATTATCCGGCCGAACTGACTGAACTGCTGGCCCGTCATCAGGTCAAAGAGGTGGCCGCCCTGCACCGGCAACGGGCAGGCCATATCTGGCTGGCCAGCAACCAACCCATTGAATTGTCTGCCACCCGGCTGCGCGAGCTGCTGGCGGCGGGAGAAGATCCCCGCTACCTCTTGCCCGAGCCGGTTGCGCACTATATTGATCAACAGGGGCTCTACCGCGCCATCTGCCGGTAAGACTCCCCAGCTATCCCGTTCCGGTAGGAAACGGGAGTGACCATGATATAATCCGCCGCCCTCACGCTGTCAGGCGCCGGAATACAGGAGAGACTCATTGCAAGGCCAAGAACTTCACGCCTTTATCATCGACAAGATTGATGACATGAAAGGCCGCGATATCATCACCCTCGATGTGCGCGGCAAATCCAGCATCACTGACACCATGATCGTCTGCTCCGGCAACTCCAACCGTCACGTCTGCGCCATCGCCAACCATCTGGCCAGTGAAGCCCGCCATGCCGGGCTCGACCTGCTGAGCGTGGAAGGCGAGCTGAGCGGAGAGTGGGTACTGGTAGATATGGGATCGGTGATCGTGCATGTGATGCAGGATGAACATCGTGACTTCTACCAGCTGGAAAAACTGTGGGGCGGTGCCGCTCAAGTGAACACGCAATAACGAGAGCCGCAAAGTACCGACATGAAGATTCAGTTGATCGCGGTGGGCACCAAGATGCCCGCCTGGGTAGAGCATGGCTTTGAAGAGTATCGCCGCCGCTTCCCGAAAGATATGCCGTTCGAGCTGGTGGAGATTGGCGCCGGCAAACGGGGCAAAAATGCCGATATTCCCCGCATTCTGCAAAAAGAGGGGGAGGCCATGCTGGCTGCCGCTGGCCGCTCGCGCATCGTCACCCTCGACATTCCGGGCAAGCCATGGACCACGGAGCAGCTGGCTACCCAGCTCGAGGCGTGGAAGCTCGATGGCCGCGATGTTGCCCTGCTGGTAGGCGGGCCGGAAGGCTTGTCACCGGAGTGCAAGGCGGCCGCCGAGCAGAGCTGGTCGCTCTCGCCGCTGACCCTGCCCCACCCGCTGGTGCGGGTACTGGTCGCCGAGAGCCTCTACCGTGCCTGGAGCATTACCACCAATCACCCGTATCACAGGGAGTGAGCCAGGATGTGGCTCACCCTCCCCGACACACATGCGAATCACAGAGAGTGAACAATGCCGCTCCTGCTGTTATTGCCCCAATGGTTCTGAGGTAAAGGCATGCTGAAACAACGCATCGAGATGCGCGATCACAGTGCCGAGGGCAATCTGTTCTTCCGGCGCACTCTGGTAGCCTACATCGGCATCGTCGTGCTGATGCTGGTGCTGCTGGGCAATCTCTATTACCTGCAGGTCGAGTCCTACGACACCTACCAGACCCGCTCCAACTCCAACCGTATCCGGGTGGTGCCGGTGGCGCCGCCGCGCGGCCTCATCTATGACACCAACGGCGTGCTGCTGGCGGAAAACCGCCCCGTCTACAGTCTGGAGATAGTCCCCGAAGAGACGCCGGATCTGGCCAAAACCGCCGATGAGCTGGTCGCCCTGCTGGGTCTGCCGGAGGGAACAAAAGAGAAGTTTCTGGCCGAAGTGAAGCGCCAGCGCCGCTTCAAGCCGGTCGCCCTCTACGAGAAGCTGACCGAGTATCAGGTGGCGCTCTTTTCGGTCAACCAGCACAACTACCCGGGTGCAAGCATCGAGGCTTACCTCAAGCGCTACTATCCGTTTGGCGACACCCTCACCCATGCGCTGGGTTATGTGGCCAAGATCAACACCCGCGACGTGGAGCGCCTCGACAAGGAAGACAAGCTCGCCAACTACGCAGCCACCAAGGATATCGGCAAGCAGGGGGTGGAGAAGTATTACGAGGATCAGCTGCACGGCGTGGCGGGCTATCAGGAGGTCGAGGTCAACAACCGCGGCCGGATTGTCCGCACCCTCAAGTTCCAGCCCCCCGTTCCGGGCAAGGATATCTACCTCAACATCGATGTGCGGCTGCAGCTCAAGGCCCAGCAGTTGCTGGCCGGCCAGCGCGGTGCCATCGTGATGATGGATCCCAAGACCGGCGCCATTCTGGCCATGGAGTCGAGCCCGAGCTATGACCCCAACCTGTTCGTGACCGGTATCTCGGGCCCCAACTACTCGGCGCTGCTCAACGATTCGGCGCGGCCGCTGGTCAACCGCACCACCCAGGGCATCTATGCCCCCGCCTCCACCGTCAAACCCATGATGTCCATCATGGGCCTCAACGAAGGGGCCATAACCCCGGGCTATCGCTACTTCGGTGGCCCCAGCTTCTCCATTCCCGGTACCACCAAGAAGTTCCGCGACTGGCGCCGCTGGGGTCATGGCTGGCTTGATGTCTATCGCGCCATCGAGGTATCGGCCGATACCTACTTCTACGATCTCGCCTACCGGGTCGGCATCGACAAGATCCACAGCTATATGACCAAGTTTGGCTTCGGTCAGTACACCGGGGTCGACCTCTATGAGGAGAGCAAGGGGGTCATGCCGTCCCGCGACTGGAAGATGGCTCGCTGGCGCCAGCCCTGGTATCAGGGGGACACCATCTCCATCGGTATCGGTCAGGGCTACTGGAGCGCCACCCCGCTTCAGCTGGCCAAGGCGATCAGCATCCTGACCCAGAACGGTCACGACGTCACTCCGCACCTGCTCAAGAGCACCGCCTCGCAGGCGGGCGTGGTCGATGCCCCGGTCAACCCCAACATCGCCCTCAAGCTCAAGAACGACAGCTTCTGGAAAGTGGCGCAAGAGGGGATGTGGCGCGTCAACCATGGCAGCGAAGGCAGTGGTCGCCTGTCGTTTGCCAAGGCACCCTACTCCTCGGGCGGCAAGTCTGGCACCGCTCAGGTGGTCGGTCTGAAAGAGAACCAGGTCTACAACATCAAAACCGTCAAGGCGGAACATCGCGACAATGCGCTATTCGTCGCTTATGCCCCCTTCGAAGCCCCCAAGGCGGTCGTTGCGCTGGTGCTGGAAAACTCCATTGGTGGTGGTGGCGGCCGTGCCGCATCGCCCATCGCCCGCCAGATGATGGATGCCTTCCTGCTGCCGCCCGAACCACAACTGCCACCGGCACCGGAAAAGCCGTCCAAACCGAGTGAGGTTGCAACCAATGAGTAATTCAGCCCGCCAGCAGAGTATCTGGTACAAACTGCACATCGATCTGCCCCTGCTGCTGGGGTTGCTGGCCGTAGTTGCCCTCTCCATGGTGGTGCTCTACTCCGCCTCAGGCCAGGATATGGACTCCATCGTGCGCCAGCTGGTGCGCGGCGGACTCGCCTTCGCCCTGATGATCGGCATGGCCCAGCTGCCACCCTCCCTCTATGCCCGCTGGTCGGTGCCGCTGTTTGTCGGGGTAGTGCTGCTGCTCATCGCGGTGGACGTGTTCGGCCATATCGGCAAGGGGGCCCAGCGCTGGCTCGACTTGGGCTTTATGAAGTTCCAGCCCTCCGAGGTGATGAAGCTCTCCATGCCCATCATGGTGGCCGCCTGGCTCAGCCGTCACTCGCTGCCCCCCAAACTCAGCCACGTGGTGATAGCCCTCATCATGGTGCTGCTGCCGACCCTGCTGATTGCCGCCCAGCCCGACCTTGGCACCTCCATTCTGGTGGCGGCCTCCGGCTTCTTCGTCATCTTCCTGGCGGGGCTCAGCTGGTGGCTGATCGGACTGGCGGTGCTGCTGATCGCGGCCTTTATGCCGGTGCTCTGGTTCTTCCTGATGCACGACTATCAGCGCCAGCGGGTCATGATGCTGATCGACCCGGAGAAAGACCCGCTCGGCCGCGGCTATCACATCATCCAGTCCAAGATTGCCATCGGCTCCGGCGGCGTCTTTGGCAAGGGGTGGCTGCAGGGCACCCAGTCTCAGCTCGAGTTTCTGCCCGAGCGCCACACCGACTTCATCTTCGCGGTATTCAGCGAGGAGTTCGGTCTGGTAGGGGTTGCGCTACTGCTGGTGCTCTATCTCTACGTCATCAGCCGCTGCCTCTTTATCTCGATGCAGGCCCAGAACAGCTTTGAACGGCTGCTGGGTGGCGCCATCACCCTCACCTTCTTCGTCTATGTGTTCGTCAACATGGGCATGGTGAGCGGCATTCTGCCGGTGGTAGGGGTTCCCCTACCGCTGGTGAGCTATGGCGGCACCTCCATGGTGACCCTGATGGCCGGCTTCGGAATACTGATGTCCATTCAGACCCACAGAAGGCTGCTGGCATGATGAGGTGGATGTATTCTGCTGGTGGTAGGGGCCCCCTGCCGTTAGTGAGTTATAGCGGCACCGCCATGGTGACCCTGATGGCCGGATTCGGAATACTGATGTCCATTCAGACCCACAGAAGACTGCTGGCATGATGAGGTGGATATATTCTGCCGGTGGTAGGGGCCCCCTGCCGTTAGTGAGTTATAGCGACACCTCCATGGTGACCCTGATGGCAGGTTTTGGCATACTGATGTCCATCCAGACTCATAGAAGACTGCTTGCCTGATGCGTCTGGTTGGGTTGTTGCTCTCGCTCGTTGCCCTTACGGCAGAGGCGGCCGTCGAACCTGCCGGGCTCGCCATGCTCG
Source organism: Aeromonas lacus (assembly GCF_000764665.1). Taxonomy (GTDB): domain Bacteria; phylum Pseudomonadota; class Gammaproteobacteria; order Enterobacterales; family Aeromonadaceae; genus Aeromonas; species Aeromonas lacus. The sequence goes on from NZ_JRGM01000012.1 coordinate 84,666, forward strand.
CCGAACAGCAGCAGGTGCCGTTGGCGGAGTTGCAGGCGGCGGTGGCCAGCGCCCGGCTAAGGCAGGAGGTGCTCGACACCATCAGCCGCCCGTGGGAGGCCAAGCCCTGGCACCGCTACCGGCCGCTGTTCGTCACCCCGGATCGCATCCGGGATGGCCTGCAGTTCTGGCAGCATCATGCCGCCACGCTGGCGCGAGCCGAGCAGACCTATCGGGTACCGGCCTCGCTTATCGTGGCCATCATCGGCATCGAGACCTTCTACGGTCGCCAGATGGGCAGTCATCCGGTGCTGGACAGCCTCTACACCCTGGGGTTTCACTACCCCGAGCGCAGCGACTTCTTTGCCAAGGAGTTTGCCCAGCTGGTATTGCTGGCCAAAGAGGAGGGGTGGCAACTCGATACCCTCAAGGGCTCCTATGCCGGAGCCATGGGGATGGGGCAGTTCATGCCCTCCAGCTATCGCCACTACGCCGTCGATTTTGACGGCGATGGCAAACGGGATCTCTTCGCCAATCCGGCCGATGCCATCGGCAGCGTGGCCAACTACTTCGCCAGCCACCAGTGGCGCTGGGGCGAAGCGGTGGTCGAGCCGGCCCAGATCGGGCTGATGGCGGTTGATCCCCTGCTCAGGCGAGAGCCCGAGCTGACACAACAGTGGTCAGAACTGGCGGCGGCAGGGATTGAGCTCGCCACGCCGCTGGCCCCGCAGACGCCGGTCAAGTTACTGGCATTTGATCAAGCCGATGGACCGGAATACTGGGTCGCACGGCATAACTTTTATGTGATCACCCGCTACAATCGCAGCCCGCTCTACGCGATGGCGGTGTATCAACTTAGCCAAGCCATTCAGGAAGCGTATGCATCTTCGTCACAAACTCCTCCCGCTCAGCCTGAGCTTGTTGCTGGCCGCCTGCAGTAGCAGCCAGCCGGAACAGTCCGCCCCGGTCGATCTGCCGCCCGCCAGCAAACCGCCCGTTATCGAGATCCCGCAAGCCACCGGCGCCATCCCGCGTCCCGAGCCCCTGAGCACCAGCGGCAACCGGGACTACTGGCGCGGTCAGGAGAAATTCGAGGTGTGGCGCGATATCAAGCACTACAGCGAAGAGGGCACTGCCAGCTGGCTCTCCCCCTCCCTCGATGGCCAGAAGACCGCCAACGGCGATGTGCAGGACAGCAAGCTGTTCAGCGCCGCCCACCGCAACCTGCCGCTGCCCAGCTACGTGCGGGTCACCAATCTGGACAACGGACTGGAGACCATAGTGCGAGTCAACGATCGCGGCCCGTTTGACAGCAGTCGCCTGATCGACCTCTCCCCCGCCGCCGCCAAACAGCTCGAGATGATCGAGGGGGGCGAGGCGCGGGTGCGGCTCGAACTCATCAACGACACCCCGGATCAGATGGTGAGCATGGAGCCGATGAAGCCCATCGAGATGACGCCGACCGCCCCGGCTGCCGCCGCTGCACCTCAGGCGATGTCACAGGATGGCTTCATCGGTCAACCGACCGAGCTCGCCATGGCTGCGCCGGCCGCAGAAGCGGCGCCCGTCAAGGCCCCCGCCGCCAAGCCAGCCAAAGCGGCACCGGCCAAGGCGGCAGCCCCTGCCAGCAGCGGTGACGGCAAGATGATCCAGGTACTGGCCAGCGGCTCCCAGCAGCGGGCCGAGGCGATGGGCAAGGTGATGACCCAGCGTTATGGCCTCCCCTACCGGATCGATAGCCATGGCGCCATCTTCCGGGTGCTGATTGGCCCTGTCGCGGCCGACCAGCAAGCCGCAACATTGGAAAAAGTACGTCAGGGTGGCCTCGAACAGGCCTTTATCGTTCCCTGATCGTTACCCTTTTGCTGCGGGTGTGACTAACTGCTTACTTACCGTCATCACGTCGTTTTATGGCGTGCTGGCGTCAAGTGATGGATAAAAAACCAGTTCTGATCGCCATGTCGGGCTATAACCTGCGGGCGCATCTGGTATAGTTAGGTCCGCATTTTATCCCCATCTGGATCGCAGGAATTTCAAGATGTCCAAATTTGCCCGTTCAGTTCTTCTGGCCTCACTGATCAGCGCCACCGCTCAGGCCAATACCCCGATGCCGGCTCCGACTCCGAACAGCAACCCGGTTGTTGTTCCCGCCGCACCCGAGATCTCCGCCAAAGCCCATATTCTGATCGACTACTACTCGGGTCAGGTACTGGCCGAGCAGAACGCCGAAGAGCGTCTGCCGCCCGCCAGTCTGACCAAGATGATGACCTCCTACATCATCGGCCAGGAGCTGCTGAAGGGGAACATCAAGCGCACCGACATGGTGACCATCAGCCAGAACGCCTGGTCCAAGAACTACTCCGACTCCTCCAAGATGTTTATCGAGGTGGGCAAGCAGGTCTCCGTCGATGACCTGAACAAGGGCATCATCATCCAGTCCGGCAACGACGCCTGCGTCGCCATGGCCGAATTCCTGGCCGGCAGCACCGACTCCTTCGCCAGCCTGATGAACAGCTGGGCCGCCAAGCTCGGCATGAAAGACAGCCACTTCATGAACCCGCACGGTCTGGATGCGGAAGGCCACTACAGTACCGCTCACGACATGGCCCGTCTGGGTCAGGCGCTGATCCGCGACCTGCCGGAGGAGTACAAGATCTACTCCCAGAAGTCCTTCGTCTTCAACGGCATCACCCAGCACAACCGCAACCGTCTGCTGTGGGATCAATCCCTGCAAGTTGACGGCATCAAGACCGGCCACGTCAGCCAGGTCGGCTACAACCTGGTCTCCTCCGCCACCAACAACGAAGGCATGCGCCTGATCGCCGTGGTGCTGGGTGCCAATAGCGAAGCCTCCCGCGCCGCCGAGAGCAAGAAGCTGCTCACCTACGGCTTCCGTTTCTTCCAGAGCCTGACCCCCTACAAGGCGGGCACCGTACTGGTCACCCAGAAGATCTGGATGGGTGACAAGCCGGAAGTGAAACTGGGCGTCGACAAGGATATCTCCGTGCTGGTCACCCGCGGTCAGGGCAACAACCTGAAGGCCGACTTCCAGCTTGAGAGCGAACTGAAAGCACCGCTGGCCAAGGGTCAGCGTGTCGGTACCGTGTTCCTGAAACAGGGCGACAAGGAGATCAAGCAGGTGCCGCTGGTTGCGCTGGAAGATGTGCAAGAGGGTGGCCTGATGAGCCGTCTGTGGGACTACCTGGTGATGCTGGTCTCCAGCTGGTTCAAGTAATCGGGACGCACAATCCTCACCATACAGCGGCGCCAACAGGCGCCGCTGCTGTTTCTGGCCGCTCCAGCCAGTGAATAACCCTGTAAACTGCAGGTTCCGCCCCATGCCGATTTGTGGTAAAAAGCACCACCCCCACTCATGTCTGACGATTCGGGCCTTGATCCCGGCACGGGCCATGCCCATATAGACTTGAGATGGCGGCCCTCACGGGCCATCGGCCAAGCGCCAAACAAGAGTGCGTCATCCCGTGACGACGCCATGAAGACACCCAAAGGTGAGTAAATGAATACCAAGTTTGACGAACTGCTGGAGTTTCCCTGCAAATTCCCGTTCAAGGTACTCGGCATTGCCGACCCGGCGCTGCCGGACATGGTGGTTGAAGTGCTGCAGCAGCACGCCCCCGGCACCTACAGCCCGACCGTCCAGCCCAGCTCCAAGGGCAACTATCACTCGGTTCGCGTGACCGTGACTGCCCAGAGCAAGGAGCACATCGAAGCGATGTACACCGCCCTTGGCAAGATCGAGCTGGTGAAGTACGTACTGTAATGTCTCTCTCGCCCCGTTCTGCGGGGCGACTGTTTTTGGCCATTGAGCCGCCGTGAGGAAGCCATGTCATCCGGGATCCCCGCCCAGAACACGCTTATCGTCAGACATCTGGGTCGCCGCCCCTACCAGCCGGTATGGGACGCCATGAAAGCCTTCACCGACAACCGCACCGGCGACACCCCGGACGAGTTCTGGGTGGTCGAACACGACCCCGTCTACACCCAGGGTCAGGCCGGCAAGGCCGAACACCTGCTCAACCCGGGCAACATCCCGGTGGTGCAGAGCGATCGCGGCGGTCAGGTGACCTATCACGGCCCGGGCCAGCTGGTGCTCTACGTACTGGTGGATGTACGCCGCTGCAAGTTTTCGGTGCGCGAGCTGGTGACTGCGCTGGAGACGGCCATCATCAATACCCTGGCGAAAAGCGATATCGCGGCCTACGCCAAGGCCGATGCCCCCGGGGTCTATGTGAAAAATGACCTCGGCATGGAGGCCAAGCTGGCCTCGCTCGGCCTGCGCATCCGCAAGGGGTGCTCGTTCCACGGGCTGGCCCTCAACGTCAACATGGACATGACCCCCTTCCTGCACATCAATCCGTGCGGCTATGCGGGCATGGCCATGACCCAGACCAGCGCCCTGGGCGGCCCGCAAAGTGTGGCCGAGGCGCAATCCATTCTGGTGGCCGAGCTGGCCCGCCTGATTGGCTATCAAACAATAACAAACACCGAGAGTGAATCATGAGCAAACCCGTTCGTATGGAGCCGGGCGTCAAGCTGCGCGATGGCGACAAGATGGCCCTGATCCCGGTGAAATTCATGCCGGATCCCAACGAGGAACTTCTTCGCAAGCCGGACTGGATGCGGATCAAGCTGCCTCCCTCCAGCCAGAAAATCGAGCACATCAAGAGCACCCTGCGCAAGAACAAGCTGCACTCGGTATGTGAAGAGGCCTCCTGCCCCAATCTGGCGGAGTGCTTCAACCATGGCACCGCCACCTTCATGATCATGGGAGCCATTTGCACCCGTCGCTGCCCCTTCTGCGACGTGGCCCACGGCCGTCCGCTCCCCCTCGATCCGGAAGAGCCGAAGAAGCTGGCGCTGACCATCAAGGAGATGAACCTCAAGTACGTGGTGATCACCTCGGTGGACCGCGACGATCTGCGCGACGGCGGTGCCCAGCACTTCGCCGACTGCATCCGCGAGATCCGCGAGCACAGCCCGCAGACCCGCATCGAGATCCTGACCCCGGACTTCCGCGGCCGGATGGAGCAGGCCCTTGAGGTGTTCCGCGAGACTCCGCCGGATGTGTTCAACCACAACCTGGAAACCGCACCGCGCATGTATCGCGTTGCCCGCCCGGGTGCCGACTACAAGTGGTCGCTGGAGCTGCTGCGCCGCATCAAGGAGATGCACCCCCACGTACCGACCAAATCCGGTCTGATGATGGGCCTTGGCGAAACCAACGAAGAGATCGTCGAGGTGCTCAAAGATCTGCGCGAGCACGGCGTCAACATGCTGACTCTGGGCCAGTATCTGCAGCCGAGCCGTCACCACCTGCCGGTGAAGCGCTACGTGCCGCCCGCAGAGTTCGACGAGCTGAAAGATGTCGCCATGGAGCTGGGCTTTACCCACGCCGCTTGCGGCCCTTTCGTGCGCTCCTCCTACCATGCGGATCTGCAAGCCAAGGGCGAAGAGGTCAAATAACCTCGCAGGAAAGAGGGGTCAAACACCCCCTCCTTTCACCAGCAGCAACAAAAAGAGCGCCCCGAGGCGCTCTTTTTTATGGCTCAGCTCTTTTATGGCTCATCTCTGGGCTGGCTGATGCTGCGCTATCAAGGCTGCCGACGCTCCCGCATGCATCGATTTATGCTGGCAGGGCGGCAGATCGGACACTGCTTTCTGGCCATCATGGTCAGCAAGCCGGACGCACTGACAAGGCAAATTGTCTCATCAGTGCAACAGATAGAAAATTCCAACCGATTTATTTGCAACAATCTGAGCCGTGAGACCGTCCGCTATACGAGCAGGCGAGGCGCGATGCCACCCCCGATATAAACGACAAAGAGAGGCATAGTCCCCCCCCTTGTCACTCCTGATGGTCACTCCTCCTCGAAGCGCCCCTGCTGATGCCAGCGCTGCAACTGGGCCAGCACCCGGGTTTCCCGGGCCGTCCACTGGGGGCATGGCCCCGCCAGCTGGGTCTTGTTGGTCTGCAGCGCCTCGTCGATCGCAAACCAGCCGGGCACAAAGCCAAGCCGGATCTCGTAGGGTTGCGGCTGCGGTGCCACCAGCTGCTCGCCAATCCGGCACAGATAGTAGAGCGAGCGGATGCAGTAGGCATCAAACCCCAGCTCGCGGGCGGCGCGATACTCGCGGGTCTCGCCAAGCAGGGCCCCCACCTCCAGCAGCTCGGCGCCGCACTCCTCCAGCAGCTCGCGGGCCAGCGCCACATAGTGGCTCTCCCCCGCCTCGATGCCACCACCGGGAAACATCAGATCGCCGTTGACCCGGGAGTGAACCAGCAGCAGCTCGTCGCCGCGCAGCACCACGGCGCGCACCGTGAGGCGCTCCAGGGTGCGGCCATTGGTGGTTATCTCGCCGTGTACAAACGAGAGGTCAAAGGGCTCGGGCCAGACGCTGGCCCCGGATGGGTTGCTCATCATCTCCTCAGGGTCGGTAGCTGCCGCCTTGCAGTTGCCGGACGATCTCGGCCGCCTGGGCATCGAGGGCATCCTGACGGGGCTTGCTCAGGCTGTAGTAGAGGCCAAAACGCTTGGCGGAGACCTCGGGGTTGTTCGGGAAGGCTTCGCTCACCTTGCCCCACAGATAGGCCTGCTCATACTGCTTCTGGCCCATGTAGAGGGTGCTGAGGGAGGTAAGCAGACGGCTGTTGAGCGGCTCCCCCTCGCGATAGAGGGAGAGGCCGTGGTGCAGGATGACGATGGCCTTGTCCGGCTCGCTCTTGGCATAAATGCCGGCCAGCACCAGCTGCAGGTCGGGCTCTTCCAGCCCCTTGCCCCCCTCCTGCGCCAGAAACAGCTGGCGAGCCCGCTCGTCACTGTTGTTGGTCCAGTGCCAGAGCAGCAGGTAGGGATCCTGCGAGTTGCGGGTCGCCACATCGAGCCGGGCCAGCTGATCGCCGGCGGCCAGCATCCCCTCCACCCGCGGGCTCTTCTGCTCGCGGGCCCGCTTGTACTCGATGTTGGTGGAGTGCTCGGCGCACTTGATGTAACGCTCCAGACTGCGCATCAGCTCGTAGCTGCGGCGATCGCTCTGCTCCTCTTGCAGATAGAAGCGGCTGCGGATGACATCGGTGCGCTCGTAGCGGCACCAGCCGTCGTCCACCAGATCCTGACAGAGATCGGGGTGATTGCTGCAGATGGTGTGGAGCCGATCGTTATCGCAACCGGCGACGGCAAGGCCGGCCGAGAGGATAACGAGAGGTTGTCGCAGGGCAGTGGGGATCATGGCTCACATCTGGTTGGTAACAGTGACTGGCAACAACTGGAGCCTTATGTGGCCACCTTCGGCTAGCAAACCGGTTACATATCCATTACAATGCGCGCGCCGTATAAGGCCGCGATTGCAGAATACTATAACGAAATCGACACCCCTACACTGATCTGCATTCGACGAATTTTCTATTTGCACCAACAACGTGAAATAAAGGATCTGGTCAATGACCCACGAGCACTATCTGCAAACGTGGCAGGAGAGCCAGGAGCTCGCCGAAGCCATGCAGCCCTTGATTGGTCGCCTCTACCGACAACAAGGGGTCGAGATCACCCTCTACGGCCGCCCGCTGCAAAACGCCTCCACCATCGATATCCTCAAGGCCCACCGGGTCGTTCGCCGCCACCAGGGCGCTCCCCTCCCCATCCAGCAAAGCTTCCCCCTGCTTCAGGCCATCGTTGCCCTCAAACCCACCGCCGCCGAGGTTGACCTTGGCAAGCTGGCGGTCGGTTACTGGCAGGATCATCAGGACGAGGCGGGGATCGAGGACTACCTGCAAGCGCGACTGGCACCGGCCCTTGGCCGCAGCCAGATGCCGCAGCCGACCGACGTGGTGCTCTACGGCTTTGGCCGCATCGGCCGCCTGCTGGCCCGCCTGCTGATCGAGCGCACCGGCGCCGCCAATCCACTGCGCCTGCGCGCCATCGTGGTACGTGGTGGTCGCGATGGGGATCTGGAGAAACGCGCCAGCCTGCTGCGCCGCGACTCGGTACATGGCCCCTTCAACGGCTCCATCGAGGTGGATGTGGAGCGCAGCGCCATCATCGCCAACGGCACCTTTATTCAGGTGATCTACGCCAACAGTCCGGCCGATATCGACTACACCGCCTACGGCATTCACGATGCGCTGATCGTCGACAACACCGGGGTCTGGCGCGATGAAGCAGGCCTCTCCGAGCACCTGAAAGCGCGCGGTGCCGGCAAGGTGCTGCTGACCGCTCCCGGCAAGGGAGAGATGAAGAACGTGGTGTTCGGCGTCAACCACGAGGTCATCGGGCCGGATGACAGGATTATCTCCGCCGCCTCCTGCACCACCAACGCCATCACCCCGGTGCTCAAGGTAATGCAGGAGCGGTACGGCATCCACCACGGCCACGTGGAGACGGTCCACTCCTACACCAACGATCAGAACCTCATCGACAACTATCACAAGGGCGAGCGCCGCGGTCGCAGCGCCGCCCTCAACATGGTGATGACCAGCACCGGCGCCGCCAAGGCGGTGGCCAAGGCGCTGCCGGAACTCAAGGGCAAGCTGACCGGCAACGCCATCCGGGTGCCGACCCCCAACGTCTCGCTGGCCATCATCAATCTGTCGCTGGAGCAGGCTACCGATCGGGAGAGCCTCAACGCCTATCTGCAGCAGATGGCGCTGAGCTCGGCCCTCCATCGCCAGATCGACTTCAGCGCCAGCACCGAGCTGGTCTCCTCCGACATGGTGGGTTCCCGTTATGCGGGCATCGTCGACTCCCAGGCGACCATCGCCGAGGGGGATCACTGCGTGCTCTACGTATGGTATGACAACGAGTTCGGGTACAGTTGTCAGGTAGTGCGGGTGATGGAGCAGATGGCTGGCGTAGTCCGCCAGGATCTGCCGGCCTAGACCGATAGGGTCTACCTGCATGGCCCGCCAGGATCTGCCGGGCTGGCCCCGAAGTTTATGGCTCAATTGTTCAAGGAGAAGGCCGGATGTCGTTTCAACAGGGTGAGTTTTTGCAAGCAATCAGGCAGATGCCCGAAGAGGTGTACGAGCGGCTCAAGACCGCAGTCGAGCTGGGCAAGTGGCCCGATGGCAAGCCCCTCACCGACGAGCAGAAGGCCACGTCGCTGCAAGCCGTGATGGCTTGGCAGGCGATGCACCTCGACAACCCCGAGCACATGAACATCGGCCGTGACGGCGAGATCGTGATGAAGAGCAAGAGCGAGCTCAAGCGTCAGTATCGCGACGAGGAAGAGATAGTCCGGGTCGACCTCAACCACTGAGCCGGACCCGGCAGGCCGCTTGCGGCGGCCACAACAGAGAGGGGAGCCATAATGGCTCCCCTCTTTTTTCCTATCTATGCAGGATGACTCATCCCCCTCATCCCCAACCCTTCTCCCGCCAGGGGAGAAGGGAGCAGGCTCGTACCTGCGGAGAGTGAGCGGGCCACCGGCCGGCGAGCTTCATGGCAAGCCTCGTGGCCAACAGCACCTCGATCTATCCCCTCTCCCGCCGGGAGAGGGCTAGGGTGAGGGCCGCAACGCTCAGGGAGTCAGCTCCCCGCGCAGGGATTGTTGCATCAGCTCGCGAATCCGGTGGGAGGGCAAGTCCTGGCTCAGCAGGAAGTGGAGCTTGGTGAGCGCCGCTTCGGCGGTCATGTCAAAGCCCGAGATAACCCCGGCCCGCGACAGCGCGTTGCCGGTGGCATAGCCACCCATGTTGACCTTGCCGTGCAGGCACTGGCTCAGGTTGACGATGATGACGCCGCGGGCCGATGCCTCGGAGAGCAGCGCCAGCATGGCCGGATTCTGCGGCGCATTGCCGACCCCGAACGAGAGCAGGATCAGTGCCTTCACCGGCTGTTGCAGGATGTTGGCGATCACCTCGCTGGAGATCCCCGGATAGAGGGTCACCACGCCGATCGGCTGGGGGGTGATGTCGTGCAGCACCAGCGGGCGCTCGGAGGGCTCGCCCAGCTCGCCCGCTTCCAGCGAAATGGCGATCCCGGCGTTGAGCAGCGGCGGATAGTTGGGAGAGTCGAAGGCGTGGAAGCCGTCTGCGTGCACCTTCTTGCTGCGGTTGCCGCGATAGAGCTGGTTGTTGAAGAACAGCGTCACCTCGTGGATCGGGTAGTTGGCCGCGATATAGAGGGCGTTGAGCAGGTTCTGCTGACCGTCGGAACGCAGCTCGGCGAGCGGGATCTGGGAGCCGGTGATGATGACCGGCTTGTGCAGATCCTCCAGCATGAAGGAGAGCGCCGAGGCGGTGAACGACATGGTGTCGGTGCCGTGCAAAATGACGAAACCGTCGTACTTGTCGTAGTTGTCGCGAATATCCTCGGCGATGCGCTGCCAATCCGCCGGGGTCATGTCGGAGGAGTCGATGAGAGGGGCATATTCGTGGATATGGTAATCCGGCATCTCGGGACGATGGAACTCGGGCATCCGCGCCAGACAGTCTTCCATAAAGCCCGCCATCGGCACATAACCGTGGTCGGAACGCTGCATCCCTATGGTGCCGCCTGTGTAGGCGATGTAGATGGACTTCTTCACACCCTCTCCTCTCTGTGGGCCGAAAACCCGCGAATGATAAACCATGCGGGGCGAACCGGCTGCTCGGATCCCGTCCGTTTCCGCCGCGGGCTGGAAACCGGCGAATTATAGAGACTGACGCCCCAAATGACAGCCGTTCTCTGCTCCTTTTCGGCGTTTAGTTGCCATACCTCAATGGTGTTAAATTTCACAATAAGACACTAAAACGAGCATTAATACGACAAAGATGGAATTAAACGATGCTTTTTGCTACAATCCGCCGGATTTTACTAAAATCTCATCTGGATGCCTGAGCATTTCAGGCCCGCACAAGCCCCATATTTGCTGGGGCGGGGAGATGTTTCCCCTTCTTTGCTGGCACATTAAGCCACACTGTTTTTATCCCGGCTGAATCTGTGAGTCTTCACCCCGAAGGCACAGCCAATCAACATGGGAGTACTGAATGTTACAACTTGATTCCTACGCAACCCTGGTCGCTGCCACTCTGGTACTGCTGCTTGGCCGCATGCTGGTCACCCGGGTCGGACTGCTGCGCACCTTCAACATCCCAAAACCGGTCGCAGGCGGTCTGGTCGTTGCCCTGATCCTGCTGCTGCTGCGCTCTACCATGCAGCTGGAGCTGCAATTCGATACCAGCCTGCAAACCCCGCTGATGCTGGCATTTTTCGCCTCCATCGGTCTCTCTGCCGATCTCGCCAGCCTGAAACGCGGCGGCAAGGCGGTGGTCACCTTTCTGATGGTGGTCACCGGCCTGCTGCTGGTGCAAAACGGTCTGGGGGTCACGCTGGCCACCATGCTGGGCCTTGATCCCCACATGGGGCTGCTGGCCGGCTCTATCACCCTCTCCGGCGGACACGGTACCGGCGCGGCCTGGAGTGCCACCTTCTCCGAGAAGTACGGGGTGCAATCTGCCGCCGAGCTGGCCATCGCCTGCGCCACCTTTGGTCTGGTGCTGGGTGGTCTGATCGGTGGCCCGGTAGCCCGCTATCTGGTCAAAAAAGTGGAGGTGCCCGGTGAGGAGCACAACCGCGACGACGCGCCGCAGGGCTTCGAGATGCCCGATATGGAGCGCCCGCTGACTACCTTCAGCCTGATCGAGACGCTGGCCCTTATCGCCATCAGCCTGAAAGGGGGCGAGCTGCTCTCCGCCTACCTCAAGGGGAGTGCGCTGGAGCTGCCCATCTTCGTCTGCGTGCTGTTTGTCGGCGTGCTGCTGCGCAACCTGCTCACTCTCTTCAACTGGCATGAGGTGAGCGATCGCGAAGTCTCCCTGCTCGGCAACGTCAGCCTGTCGCTGTTCCTGGCGATGGCACTGATGAGCCTGAAACTGTGGGATCTGGCCAGCCTGGCGCTGCCCATCTTCATCCTGCTGGCCGCCCAGACCGTGGCGATGGCACTCTACGCCATCTTCGTCACCTTCCGGGTCATGGGCAAAAATTACGATGCAGCCGTGCTGGCGGCGGGTCACTGCGGCTTTGGTCTGGGTGCCACCCCGACCGCGATTGCCAATATGCAGGCTATCACCCAGCGCTTCGGCCCCTCCCACCTGGCGTTTCTGGTGGTGCCCATGGTGGGCGCCTTCTTTATCGACATCATCAACGCCATGGTGATCAAGCTGTTTATGGCGATGCCATTCCTCTAATACCCCTTCCTGTCAGACGTATAAGAACAGAGCCCACCTTTGGTGGGCTCTGCCATTTCTGCACACTAGCGGCCTTTCCTCGTCAGTCTCTCTGGATCTCATTCGTTCGGTCATTCTTCGCGAGAGATATAAACAAAAAGCCCCGCACTCGGCAGAGTGCGGGGCTTTCTCGGGCGGCCGTGCTCGCCGCGCTTCAGAACTTACAGGATAAAGGTCGAGACCTGCTTGTTGAGGTCGGTTGCCCGCCCCTTGAGGCTCTCGGCCTGATCCAGATCGCGCATCGCGGCGGCGGTGATCTCGTCGCTCACATCCTTGATGGCGGTGGTGTTCTGGGTGATCTCGCCGGTGACCTGAGTCTGCTCCTCGGCAGCGGTGGCGATCTGGCCAGCCATGTCGGAGATAAGCGATACGGCCTGGGTGATCTCCTCCAGCGCCGCGGCGGCGGCATCGGCATCCTGCACGCTGTTGTCCGCCAGCCCCTGACTGGTCTGCATCAGGCTCACCGCACGGGCTGTGGTCTGCTGCAGCGTCTCGATGGTGGCGTGGATCTCCTGGGTGGAGTCCTGGGTACGCTTGGAGAGCACCCGCACCTCATCGGCTACCACGGCAAAGCCGCGGCCCTGCTCGCCGGCGCGAGCCGCTTCGATGGCGGCGTTCAGTGCCAGCAGGTTGGTCTGCTCGGCAATGCCCTGAATGGTGGAGAGAATGCCGGAGATGGCCTGGGCATGGCGGCTCAGCTCGCCGATGACCTCGGTGGCCTGCCCCACCTCTTGCGCCAGATTGTTGATGGAGGCACGAGTCTTGTGCACCAGCTTCTTGCCCTGTTCGCTGCTCATGGTCGATTGCTGGGCGGCGGCGGCGGTATTTTCGGCGTTGCCTGCGATCTCCATGGTGGCGCTCGCCATCTCGGTGACCGCAGTGGCGACCATAGTCACCTCCTGCTGCTGACGCTGCAGCTCGTCCACGGCGGCCTGGTTGGTCACCAGACTGCGCTCAGCATCGGCATTCAGCTCGTTGGCCAGCTGGCGGATATTGGCGATCAGCTGGTGCTGACTGCCGACGAAACGGTTGAAGCTGTTGGCCAGTTGGCCCACTTCATCGTTGGCGTCGATCTTGATGCGCTGGGTCAAATCACCGTTACCGTCGGCGATGCGAGCCAGTGCCTGGGATACCTTGCTGAGCGGGCCAAGCAGCATGCTGACCAGCCAGGAGATGGCGAGGATGCTGCCCACCAGCACCAGCAGCGCCAGACCAAGCTGGGTCATCAGCAGGGAGGAGAGCGGCGCCTCAAGGGTATCCTTGTCCAGCACCAGTACCAGCTCCCAGTCGGTATCGGGAATGTCAGTCGCCCACAGCAGCTTGTCACGCCCTTCGCTCTCGAAGTAGGCGGGTACCAGCCCCTGACTCGCCTTGCTCTGATCGATCAGGGCATTGGTCAGATCGTTGTCGATCTCGGTGGCCGGCTTCATCGCCTTGGCAGCATCCTTGTAGGCGATGACGGTGCCATCCTTGTGCATCATGATGGCAAAGCCGTCAGCCGGCAGTTTCATCTTGGTAACGTCTTCCACCAGCGAGGCGATGGAGAGGTCGCCCCCCACTACGCCACCCTGCACCGGCTGGGCCAGAGTCACCACCATGATGTTGTAGGCCACATCCAGATAGGGTTTGGTCACGATGAGACCCCCCTTGGCCATGGCTTCCTGATACCAGCCACGGGAGCGCGGGTCATAACCACTGCGGTTGATGGAGGGGTCGGAGTCGTTCATCTTGCCGCTGCTCTCGCCAAAGTAGGTGAGCTGGAAGCGGCCGGAAACCTGGGCCTGTTGCAGGGCGTTGAGGGGCTCGGCTCCCGCCTTGCTGCCCAGCGCCTGAATGACGTCGCGGCGGGCTGCGAGCCAGTCGCTGACGCTGGTGGCCTGCTGGTTGCCAAGACGCTGAACCTGCTCCTGGCTGCCCTGCAGCAACAGGTTTTTCTGGCTGCTATAGCTCTGCCAGGAGAGCATCAGGATCACCAACGAAAGGGCAATCACCACCGACAACAGTATCTTCTGTTTGAGTGATAGGTTTTTCATCATCTGTTCTTCTTATTTGAGGTTAGGAAGCAGTTATGTCGTATGTACACCGAACGCTAGTAGTCATTAGCGACCCCCTGCTCCAAAACTGAACAGGAAAATGGATCGACGGGCGATATTTTCTCCCGATGCGCGGAAAACTGCATCAGAAATTGCTCACCTGGCGCGCGTAAACTCAGGCAACCCTGTTTATTCCTTCCACAATTGGCTAGAATGACCCGTTTTCAAATCACATCGATCCTGAGAGTTTTCACGATGTTCGAAGTTAATCCCGTTTTAAATAAACTTAAGGAGCTGTCTGAGCGGACCGAGCTTCTTAGGGGGTACCTTTGACTATGACGCCAAGAAAGAGCGTCTGGAAGAGGTCAATGCCGAGCTGGAACAGCCGGATGTATGGAATGAACCCGAGCGCGCACAGGCGCTGGGCAAAGAGCGCGTAGCGCTGGAAAACGTAGTCGGCACCATCGACACCCTGACCCAGGGCGTGGATGACGTCGAGATGCTGGTCAGCCTGGCAGTGGAAGGGGAAGACGAAGAGACCTTCAACGAAGCCATCGCCGAATCCGAACAGCTGGAAGCCAAGCTGGTGGATCTCGAGTTCCGCCGCATGTTCTCCGGCCAGCACGACGGCTCCGACTGCTATATCGATATTCAATCCGGCTCCGGTGGTACCGAAGCACAGGATTGGGCCAACATGGTGCTGCGCATGTATCTGCGCTGGGGCGATGCCCACGGTTACAAGCCCGAGCTGATTGAATGCTCCGAGGGCGACGTGGCCGGCATCAAGTCCGCCACCATCAAGTTCACCGGCGAATATGCCTTCGGCTGGCTGCGTACTGAAACCGGCGTGCACCGTCTGGTACGCAAGTCCCCGTTCGACTCGGGCGGCCGCCGTCACACCTCCTTCTGTTCTGTGTTCGTTTACCCGGAGATCGACGACGATATCGAAATCGATATCAACCCCGCCGACCTGCGTATCGACGTCTACCGCGCCTCCGGTGCCGGTGGTCAGCACGTTAACCGTACCGAATCCGCGGTGCGTATTACCCACGTCCCGACCGGTGTCGTGGTACAGTGCCAGAACGACCGATCCCAGCACAAAAACAAAGACCAGTGTATGAAGCAGCTGAAAGCCAAGCTCTACGAGCTGGAAATTCAGAAGCAGAATGCCGAAAAACAAGCCCTGGAAGAGACCAAGTCCGATATCGGATGGGGCAGCCAGATCCGTTCCTATGTGCTGGATGACTCCCGTATCAAGGATCTGCGCACCGGCGTCGAAACCCGTAATACCCAATCGGTGCTCGACGGTGACTTGGACAAGTTTATCGAAGCCAGCCTGAAATCAGGTCTGTAAACAAGCAGGAATCACCATGTCTGAACAAACCATCACTCCGGAAGTCGATCAAACACTCGAACTCAACAACGAGATGACTGAGCGTCGTTCCAAGCTGGCCGCCCTGCGCGCCCAGGGCAATCCTTTCCCCAACGACTTCCGTCGTGACAGCCTCTCCGGCGATCTGCAGGCAGAGTTTGGCGACAAAAGCGCCGAGGAGCTGACTAGCCTGGGTAAACGGGTGAAGATTGCCGGTCGCATCATGACCCGCCGGATCATGGGCAAGGCTTCTTTCGCCACCCTGCAGGACATGGCCGGCAAGATCCAGGTCTACGTCACTCGCGACGACCTGCCGGAAGGTTTCTACAACGAGCAGTTCAAGAAGTGGGATCTGGGCGACATCGTGGGTGTCGAAGGTACTCTGTTCAAGACCCAGACCGGTGAACTCTCCATCCATGTCTCCGACATCCGTCTGCTGACCAAGGCGCTGCGTCCGCTGCCCGAGAAGCACAAGGGTCTGACCGACCAGGAAGCTCGCTGCCGTCAGCGTTACCTGGACCTGATCGCCAACGAAGAGTCCCGCAAAACCTTCGTAACCCGTACCAAAGTGGTTGCCGGTATCCGCAAGTTCCTGAACGACAAGCGTTTCATGGAAGTGGAAACCCCGATGATGCAAGTCATCCCGGGTGGCGCTTCTGCCCGTCCGTTCATCACCCACCACAATGCGCTGGACATCGACATGTACCTGCGTATCGCTCCGGAACTCTATCTGAAGCGTCTGGTGGTTGGTGGTTTCGAGCGTGTCTACGAGATCAACCGCAACTTCCGTAACGAAGGTATCTCCGTTCGCCATAACCCCGAGTTCACCATGCTCGAGTTCTATATGGCCTACGCCGACTACATCGACCTGATGGACCTGACCGAAGAGATGCTGCGCACTCTGGCACAGGACATTCTGGGCGACACCAAGATCCGTTACGCCAAAGAGGGCGAAGAGGGTCTGACCATCGATTTCGGTCAGCCGTTCCAGCGCCTCTCCATGGTTGACTCCATCCTGAAGTACAACCCGGATGTGACCCGTGACGATCTGGCCACTCTGGAGAAGGCGACTGCCGTCGCCAAGCGCCTGAAGATCGAGCTGATGAAGAGCTGGGAACTGGGCCACGTGATCACCGCGATCTTCGAAGAGACCGTTGAACACATGCTGCTGCAACCGACCTTCATCACCGAGTACCCGGCTGCCGTTTCTCCGCTGGCCCGTCGCAACGACGTAAACCCGGACGTAACCGACCGCTTCGAATTCTTCATCGGTGGCCGCGAGCTGGCCAACGGCTTCTCCGAGCTGAACGATGCAGAAGATCAGGCCGAGCGCTTCCAGGCTCAGGTTGACCAGAAAGCCGCTGGCGATGACGAAGCCATGTTCTACGACGCCGACTTCGTTACCGCGCTGGAGCACGGTCTGCCGCCGACTGCCGGTCAGGGTATCGGTATCGACCGTCTGGTGATGCTGTTCACTAACAGCCACACCATCCGCGACGTCATCCTGTTCCCGGCTCTGCGTCCGCAGAAGTAAGGTTCATGCCCGCCGGGATCCATCCCGAGCGCGATAGCTTGAAAACGCCCCGCCACTGCGGGGCGTTTTTTTATCCCGTTTGCCACTGCATACCTTTCTAAATGCAATAATGGAATAAAGGTTATATTTTTATTCTTTGTTGCTATCCATTACACCCCTTAACCTGACCACAACTCAGACCATGGAAGACGTGTGTGATGCAATTGAAGGACTCCCTGACCCCATTAAGCCCCCTCTCCGACGAGCAGCAACGCCAGCTAAGCCAGGTGCTCGCCACCCTCAATACCCAGCAGCTTGCCTGGGTGAGCGGTTATCTCTACGGCCTCTCCCAGACCGGCTTGCAGCCTGCCGTAACCGGTGCAGCCGCCGCTGCCCCCGGAGGCAACCTTACCATTCTCTACGGCTCCCAGACCGGCAACGCCAAAGGTGTCGCCAGCGCCATCAAGGCGCAGGCCGAGACCCGTGGCCTACCCGTCACCCTCGCGTCGATGGCAGACTACAAACCCAAGCAGCTCAAGAAAGAGAGCCACCTGCTGGTGATAGTAAGTACTTACGGGGAGGGTGAACCGCCAGAGAGCGCCGTCGACCTCCACGACCAGCTGAAGAAAGGCAAGATAGGCAAACTCGAGGGCCTCAAGTTCGCCGTGCTGGGGCTGGGTGACAGCTCCTACGAATTTTTCTGTCAGACCGGCAAAGATTTTGACGACTTCCTCGCCAAAGCTGGGGCCGAGCGCATTCACGAACTCGCCAGCCTCGATGTGGATTATCAGGATGCCGCCAGGAGCTGGGGCGAGCAGGCCATCAATGCCATTGCCGCGACGCTCTCCACCGGAGCGGCAAGCAGCAGCGTGGCCAGCGCGGTGCAGCAGGCGGTTGGTCACAGCCAGTACAGCAAGGAGAACCCCTTCCCTGCCCGCCTGTCGGTCAAGCAGAAGATCACCGGCCGGGATTCCACCAAGGATATCCGCCACATCGAGATCAACCTTGAAGAGTCTGGCCTCAGCTACCAACCGGGGGATGCCCTCGGCGTCTGGTTCGACAACGATGCCGAGCTGGTTAGTGAAGTGCTGGCCCTGACCGGCCTCTCTGGCGATGAAGCCACGGCCCACGGCACATTGCGTGTAGCCCTGACCGGTCACTTCGAACTGACCCGGTTGCACGGTGGCTTTATCACAGGCCTTGCCGAGATCGCAGGCAATGCAGCGCTGAAAGATCTGGCTGGCGACAAGGTTCAGGTCAATGGGCTGGTCGCCTCAGCCCAGATTGTGGATGTATTGGAGCGCTTCCCAACCGCACTCTCGGCCGAGCAGCTCATCGGCCTGCTGCGCCCCCTCACCCCTCGCCTCTACTCCATCGCATCAAGCCAGAGCGAGGTGGAAGAGGAGGTGCACCTGACCGTCGGGGTGGTGCGCTATCCGCAAGAGGACGGCACGGTGCGCAGTGGTGGCGCCTCTTCGTTCCTCGCTGATCGCCTTGAAGAGGGCGCCGAGGTACGGGTGTTTGTCGAGCACAACGACAACTTCCGCCTGCCCGCCAATCCCGGCACCCCCGTCATCATGGTGGGCCCGGGCACCGGCATCGCCCCGTTCCGCGCCTTTATGCAGGAGCGCGAAGCCATCGGAGCCTCGGGCAAAAACTGGCTCTTCTTCGGCAACCCGCACTTTACCCAGGATTTCCTCTATCAGGTGGAGTGGCAGCGTTATGTGAAATCGGGGCTGCTGTCGAAGATCTCGCTGGCCTTCAGCCGGGATCAGGCCCACAAGATTTATGTACAGGACCGCCTGCGCGAAGCGGGCCAGGAGCTCTATCAGTGGCTGGAAGCAGGCGCTCACTTCTATGTGTGTGGTGACGCCAACAAGATGGCCAGAGATGTGCAGGAGGCCCTTCTGGATGTGATTGCCGAACACGGCCACAAGAGCCGTGAGGAAGCAGAAGAGTATTTGAGCGAATTGCGTCGTGCCAAACGTTATCAAAGGGATGTCTATTGATGAGCAAACAACCTGTCGCGCAACAAAAAGCCGGTCCAGTCGAGGGGCCACTGGCCGACAACGAACGCCTCAAGCGCGAGAGTAACTTCCTGCGCGGCACCATAGAGCAGGATCTGCAGGATCCGCTCACCGGCGGCTTCAACGGCGACAACTTCCAGCTGATCCGCTTTCACGGCATGTACCAGCAGGATGACCGCGACATTCGCCCCGAACGCGCCGCCCAAAAGCTGGAGCCTCTGCACAACGTCATGCTACGTGCCCGTCTACCCGGCGGCATAATTACTCCGGCTCAGTGGCAGGTGATCGACAAGTTCGCCGAAGAAAACACCCTCTACGGCAGTATTCGTCTCACCACCCGCCAGACCTTCCAGTTCCATGGGGTATTGAAGCGCGACATCAAGCTGATGCACCAGACCCTCAACAGTACCGGCATCGATTCCATCGCCACCGCTGGCGACGTGAACCGCAACGTGCTCTGCACCAGCAATCCGGTGGAGTCAGCGCTGCACCAAGAGGCCTACGAATGGGCCAAGAAGATCTCCGAACACCTGCTGCCCAAGACCCGCGCCTACGTGGAGATCTGGCTGGACGGTGAAAAACTGGGACAGGATGAGGAGCCGATCCTGGGCTCCAACTACCTGCCGCGCAAATTCAAGACCACAGTTGTGATCCCGCCTCACAACGATGTGGACATCCACGCCAACGATCTCAACTTCGTGGCCATTAGTGATCACGGCAAGCTGGTGGGCTTTAACGTGCTGGTGGGCGGGGGTCTGGCCATGACCTACGGCGACACCAGCACCTATCCGCGCAAGGCGAGCGATTTTGGCTTTATTCCGCTCTCCCACGTGCTGGAGGTGGCGGCTGCCGTGGTCAGCACCCAGCGCGACTGGGGTAACCGGGTCAACCGCAAGAACGCCAAGACCAAGTACACCCTCGAACGTGTTGGCGTCGAAGCCTTCAAGGCCGAGGTGGAGAGCCGCGCTGGCATCCAGTTTGGCGAAGTGCGCCCCTATGAGTTCACCAGCCGTGGCGATCGCTTCGGCTGGGTCGAGGGGATCGACGGCAAGCACCACCTGACCCTGTTTATCGAGAATGGACGCCTGCTGGACTTCCCCGGCAAGCCGCTCAAGACCGGCATGCTGGAGATCGCCAAGGTGCATCAGGGGGATTTTCGCCTGACCGCCAACCAGAACCTGATCATCGCCGGGGTGCCCGCCAGCGAGAAGGCCCGCATCGAAGGGCTGGCACGCCAGTACGGCCTGCTGGATGACGGCGTCAGCGAGCAGCGCAAGCAGTCGATGGCCTGTGTCGCCCTGCCAACCTGCCCGCTGGCGATGGCCGAGGCGGAGCGCATGCTGCCCGCCTTCGTCACCGAACTTGAAGGGCTGCTGGCCAAGCACGATCTGGCAAACGATGCCATCGTCTTTCGGGTCACCGGCTGCCCCAACGGCTGCGGCCGCGCCATGCTGGCGGAAGTAGGTCTGGTGGGCAAGGCGCCCGGCCGCTACAACCTCCATCTGGGCGGTAACCTCGAAGGGACGCGCATTCCGCGCATGTACCGGGAGAACATCACCGAGCCGCAGATCCTGAGCGAACTCGACGCGCTGATCGGCCGCTGGGCCAGCGAGCGCGAACCGGGCGAAGGGTTTGGCGATTTCGTCATTCGCGCCGGAATCGTCGCACCTGTGGTCAACTCAGCCATCGACTTCTACGCCGCCTGAGGGGGATATCATGACTCTCGATCTCGACCACCTGCTGACCCTGACCCGGGACGAACAGGTTGAGGCACTGGCTCCCCATAACCGGGAGCTGGAGCAGATGAGTGCCGCCGAGCGGGTGCGCTGGGCGCTGGCCAACCTGCCGGGTGGCCATATCCTGTCGTCAAGCTTTGGCATTCAGGCGGCGCTGATGCTGCATCTGGTGAGCCGCGAGCAACCGAAGATTCCGGTGGTGCTGACCGATACCGGCTATCTCTTCCCCGAGACTTACCGCTTTATCGACGAGCTGACCGAACGTCTTGGGCTCAACCTGCAAACCTACCGGGCGGTGCTCACCCCCGCCTGGCAGGAGGCACGTTATGGCAAGCTGTGGGAGCAGGGAGTGGAAGGGATCACCCGCTACAACCAGCTCAACAAGGTCGAACCCATGGAGCGCGCCCTGCAGGAGCTGGGTGCCCGCACCTGGTTCTCGGGGCTGCGCCGCGAGCAATCGGGCAGCCGTCAGGGATTGCCGGTGCTGGCCATCCAGCGCGGCCGCTTCAAGTTCCTGCCGGTGATCGACTGGAGCAACAAGGACATCTTCTACTACTTCAAGGAGTTCGACCTCCCCTACCACCCGCTGTGGGAGCAGGGCTACCTCTCGGTGGGCGATGTCCATACCACCACCAAGTGGGAACCGGGCATGAGCGAGGAGCAGACCCGCTTCTTCGGCCTCAAGCGCGAGTGCGGCCTGCACGAAGAGAACGGTGAAAACGGCGGATCGGGCATCTGATCCCCCATAACAACAAGGGCACCAGAAGGTGCCCTTGTTGTTTGTGCTATAAGACGTTACTTGCGCAGCCAGGTTTCGAAACTGTAGGGGTGCGGATTCTTCTCGTCGGCCTGGTGAGCTTCACGCTCGACACACTGCCACTGCTCATTCTCAAAAGCCGGGAAGCGGGTATCCCCCTCCACCTCCAGCTCGATGCGGGTCAGATAGAGGCAATCCGCCTTGGGCAGCAGCTCGGCATAGAGGTGCCCTCCCCCGATCACCATCACTTCTGCCACCTCGTTGTCGGCCAGCAGCGCCAGCGCCGCTTCGACGGAGCCCACCACCTCGATACCTTCTGCCTGATAGTCAGGGTTGTGGCTGATCACCAGATTGCGCCGTCCGGGCAGCGGACGACCGATGGATTCAAAGGTCTTGCGTCCCATCAATACCGGTTTGCCAAGGGTGACCCGCTTGAAGTGGGCCAGATCGGCCGGCATGTGCCAGGGCATCTGGTTGTCCTTGCCGATCACCCGATCGTGGGCCATGGCGGCAATCATGGAAATCTTCATTGGGCTTCTCACCATCCGTCAGATTATGGGGCGGTTACGGTACACGACCAGGGAGGGGATCGCCAAACCGAAACTGAGGGCTCCCACGATAAAAAGCGCCTTGAGGCCATTCTCCACCGCGCTCTGGAGCAGGTTCATGGTCACACCGTTGATGTTGAGTTCCACCACAGCGATCATGGTCTTGAAGGCGTAGCTGCCGGGGATCATCGGGATGATGGAGGCGACACTGAACACCGGGCGCGGTGCCAACAGGCGGCGCGACCAGTAGACGCAGACAAAGCCCACGGTGGTGGATGCCGTCAGGGTCGCCCATTCGATGGGCATGCCGTAGTGGATAAGCAGAGTCCGCAGACTGTGGGCCAGCGCGCCGCCCATGGCGCAGTACTTCAGCATTCGCGGCGGCACGTTGAACAACATGGCAAACCCGACTGCCGGAATGGCCGACCAGAAGGCATCCTTGGCCAGTAGCCAGAGCAGATCAATCATACCTTCCACCCCCAGATCCCGGTCACCGACATGGCGAGAATAATGCCGATAGCAGCGCTGATGGTGAGCAGGGTCGCCGTGCCCCAACGCGCCAGCCCCATGTTGAAGTAGCCCTTCACCATGTCGGAGACGGCGTTGATGAGCGGAAAACCCGGCACCAGCAGCAGCACGCTGGCAGCCATGGCGAGATAGGGCTGACTGCCCCAGCCAAAAAAGGTGGCGCTGGAGGCGAGCAGGGTGGCGATAAAGCCGGTCACGGCAAAGTTGATAAGCGGACTGTGGTGGTGGCGGGCCATCAGCTGGCGCACCCGCATCGCGATCGCAGCAGAGAGGCAGGTCACCACGAAGATGGGCCAGTCACCGCCAAACAGCAGGCTGAAAGCACCACAGGAGAGCCCTACCATGGGCACCACCAGCCAAGGGTGGTAATGAAAAGGGACTATAGCTTCGAGTCGCAGGCGCACTTCACGGGCCCCGATCAGCTCTTTCTCTGCCATGATGCAGATGCGCTGGATCTCGCACACCACCTGCATGTTGATACCGTGTTCGCGCACCCGCCTAGTGGTAGTGACGCAACTGCCCTGATAGAGGCTGGTGAGCACGATGGCACTGGAGGAGATGGCCATCTCGACGCTCTCCAGCCCCAGTGCCATACCAAGGCGTACCGTGGTCTGCTCGATGATCCGGCTCTCGGCACCAAACTGGGCCAGCATCTGCCCCACCTTGACGATAATGCGGGTGATCTCTGTCTGTTGCTCCCGCGACAGCACCCGTCTTGGTGTGATACTTCTCATAATCCCTTCGAGTCGTAGCAATAAATTTTGGCCATATTAACTTAACTTTTATCGCTATTCATCCACCCTTATCACAACTCCCTGAATAATCTATTTTGGCGCAATAAAATAAAACCTCATCACAACTTCATCACCAGCAACATAAAAACTCATAACAAATAAAAAGGGAGTGGCAGGTTCTTATTTTGCCACTCTCCATCAAATCAAACTTCACCGTTAAATATAGCGCCAGATTATTTGGGCCGTTTATAGTCGATCAGCCGGATTATTTTACCACTGCCATCGTTTTCAGGCGGAGGTATCTCCTCCTCGCGAAATTGTCGCATTTCACTGCCCATCAAATAAAAGGAGTCCCGCATCATATTGGCAATGCGGATACAGCTGTCGAGGTTGTTTTTTGCCAACCTGCGCTGACCGTCAATCTTGAACTGGAGCCCGCGCAAACGGCGCTGCCGATCGGGGCTAGTCCGAGCCATCAGCAGTTCAATCTGCTGCTCCAGAATGGCATCCAGCCGGGAGGGTTCACTCGCAGCCAGTTCTTTCAGGGTGTCAAAATCAGGCAACTCCATATGCCCTCCCAGGCAACGCCAACGGGCAGCACAGCCTGTGCTGCATCCTTATCTCGCACTTATCCCGCGCTCATCTCTTTCTCTGTATACGATGCCGATATAAAGGGTTCAATCCACCAGATGCATATCGTCAGGGTATTATAGGTATTGGCTGGTTTTATCTATTTTAATTGCGTTAAGGATCAAACGATTACTTTTATTATCCGGCCCACCTGTCACTTATAAAATTTTGTCTGATGTAATTCGTTTTTTATGGCCAATTAATAAATTTTTGCTCGATATTTTGCTTCATTCGACGCTGGATAATCGTAGTCCGGAGGGCTCAGATTTTCTGGCGGTTTAACTTATCTCACTGATTATGTTATTTTAATTACCACTTTTTCGGATATCCAAGAGCAGACCATGAGCAAGGCAAAAATCGGTATCGTGACCGTCAGCGATCGCGCCAGTGCTGGCATCTACGAAGACCTCTCCGGCAAGGCCATCATCGACACCCTGAACGCCTATCTGACCTCGGAATGGGAGCCCGTCTATGAGGTGATCCCCGATGAGCAGGATCAGATTGAAGCGACCCTGATCCGGCTGGCGGACGAGGAGCAGTGCTGCCTCATCGTCACCACTGGCGGCACCGGCCCGGCCAAACGGGACGTCACCCCGGAAGCGACCGAAGCGGTGTGTGACCGCATGATGCCGGGCTTTGGCGAGCTGATGCGGGCCGAATCCCTCAAGTTTGTGCCGACCGCCATTCTGTCGCGCCAGACAGCGGGCCTGCGCGACGATACCCTGATCGTCAACCTGCCGGGTAAGCCCAAGTCGATCCGCGAGTGCCTGGATGCGGTCTTCCCCGCCATTCCCTACTGCATCGACCTGATGGAAGGGCCCTATCTCGAGTGCGATGAAAGCGTCATCAAGCCATTTCGGCCGAAGAAATAATTCACTCCAGAAAAGACCATAGAAAATAGTGGCGAGCATTGCTCGCCACTATTTTTTATCCGGTTTTTCACACCGATAAACCGCTTCGATTATTTACGGCCAAATACTTTCACGCCGGCCTTGCTGCGCTCGGAATTACCGTACACTTCGATTTTCTTTACACAGCGGCGTGAGCCAAGGGATTTCCAGCCAGTCTCGGTGTCACCGCGCATATCCTGATCGAAATAGATCGTCTTGGTGCGATCACCGCCATATGTGACGACGACTCGATCCAGGGTCAAATCTCGCTCTGCCTTCACCTTGATATATTTGGTCTGGCGGCAAATCACCATGGGAATGGTGGCACCATGATCACCGGCCCCTAGCAAAATAGTGCGGCCGAGGGTGAATTGATCTTCACCGGCATGGCTGGCAGTAGCGACAACCAGCAGAACAGTTCCCAGCAGGGCACGAACGGAAAAACGGGAACGCCAGAGAGCGAGCAGGGACATAACACCTCCAATAAAAAATGGAGCGTTATGATAGTGAAACAACCATAACGGAAGCTGTACCTCGCGGCCAAAAGCAGCGAATTGATGGTAATTTGCTGCGAATGTCGGCAATTTGCATGGATTTAAAAACAACAAGGGCTGCCACTGGCAGCCCTTGTCATCTCATGGCAGGCTCAACGCTCCATGATCTGGGTGACGTCATCCTTTTTGATCATCACTTCGCGCCCTTCGGTATCGTAGTAGCGATACATGCCGGTGCTCTCGTCCAGCTTGGGTTTGCTATCGGTGGTGATCATCTTGCCATCCTTGGTACTCATGATGTACTGGGAGCTGCATGCCACCAGCCCCAGTGCACAGATCAGGATCATCATCAGTTGTTTCATCGCCGCTTTTGCCTCCCTCTGCACCCTCACCATGAGGATGATGAGTGAAGCCTAGCTCAACATCCTGGCCCCGTTTGCATCGATGTTGGCAACGGGATCCGCGTCAAAAATCAGTGAGTTAGCCTTTATGACAGCGATGAATCAGGCACCGGAATAAAAAAGGCCGGACAACTGTCCGGCCTGTTCTGCGGAGTGTATCCGTTACTTGGCAGGCTTGCGCTCGCCGGTCACAGTCGGGTTCTTGGGATCGGAACTCCACTCGTACCAGCCGCCGTCGTAGACGCTGATCCGCTTCCAGTCCATCAGCCAGGCGTAGAAGAAGGCTTCGGAGGCACGCCAGCCGGTACCGCAGTAGAAAGCGGCCTGCTGGGTCGGCTCGATGTTCCACTCATCCCACATGGCGAGGATCTCGCGGGCCGGCTTCATGGTGCCGTCCGGGTTATGGAAGTCGCTCATGCTGTTGGCATCGACACCACCATGACCCCACTTGGCCCCCGGGATATCACCCTTTGGCTTGATGTAGCTGTAGCCGGAGGTGTTGCCGACAAACTCGTCCCAGGTACGCACGCTGACCAGCGCGCTATCGGGCTGCTTGAGCAAGGTCTTGGCCTGATCCAAAGTGGTGTAGTACTCGGGGTGAGCGGGAATGGCCACGCCAAAATCCTTCACCGGCTCATATTTGTTGGGCAGACCGGTTTCGGTGCGCAGGTGCTGGATAAACCAGGCATCCAGGCCGCCGTCCAGCAGGCGGACATCTTCAACGCCGGCATACATCATCAGGTGAGCGGCACGGGCAGCGGCCATGGTGTTGCGACCGTAGAGGATCACGGTGGTGTCGTGACGGATACCATTTTCCAGCAGCAGCTTTTTAAGCGCCTCGTCAGAGACCTTGTTCCACAGCGGCTCCTCTTCCAGACGGTTGGTATCGATATAACCCGCCCCCGGAATGTGGCTGAGCAGATAGGCCTTGGGTGAACCCCAATCCACCTCAAACAGCTTCCAGTCACCCTTGGGCGCTGCGGCTACCGGCCGGCCTTCCTGCAGGTCGAGCAACCAGCGTGGGTAGACCAGTTGCTGCCAGCGAGCCAGGTGTTCGCGCGGGGCGCTTTGCCAGCCCTGCAGCTCGAACAACTGCTTGATGCCCTGCATGCGCAGCATGCGCGCCACTTCGGCCACTTCGCGCGGTGCACCATACAGTGCGACCGGGCGGTCGGCTTTCAGCCCCTTGGTAGCAAGGGCGGCAGGCCAATCCGCATCGCGGTATTTCCACTCGGCGGAGAGGCTCTCGGCGCCGGCCACATGGCCCCCCTGCTTCTCGCCCTCCATGGGCCACCCCTGATAGAAGTAGCTGGCGCGAGTATCCAGGATGACCGCCTGTTTGGCCTTGGCGTCAGCCAGCGAAAGCGGTGGCAATTCGGCTGCAAAGGTGGGCAGGGCACACCAGAGCAGCAAGGTCGCCAGCGCGGCCTGCAAGAAGCGAAGATGTCGTTTCATGGTGATTTCTCGATTCATAGTGAACAAGGTTAAAAAATGGAGCGGCCCAGACGCTCGGCCAATAACTCCAGCGCTGCCGTCCCTGCCAGCGAATTGCCCGCTTTGTTAAGCTCGGGCGACCAGACACAGACGCACAATTCTCCCGGGATCAGGGCCACGATACCACCGCCGACCCCGGACTTGCCCGGCATGCCAACCCGGTAGGCAAAATCTCCCGCCTCGTCATAGAGACCGCAGGTCGCGAGCAGGGCGTTGACCTGCTTGGTAGTGCGCGCCGGCAGCAGCGGGGTAGTCTCGCCAAGCGGCAAGCCTCGGTTGGCCAGATAGATAAAGGTTCTCGCCAGATCAACGCAACTCATGCGGATGGCGCAGGCATTGAAATAGCTCTGCAACACCTTGTCCACTTCGTTTTCGAAGTTGCCATAGGCCTTCATCAGATAGGCGATGGCGGCGTTGCGGGCCGAGTGCTGATATTCGGAGCGGGCGACGACCTGATCCGCCATGATGGCCGGATTGCCGGAGAGGCGGCGAGCCAGCTCCAGAGTACGCTGACGCGGTGCAGTGAGGCGGGTCTCCAGCAGATCGTTGACCACCAGAGCGCCGGCATTGATAAAGGGGTTGCGGGGTATCCCCTGCTCGAACTCGAGCTGAACCAGCGAGTTGAAGGGTTGGCCTGAGGGCTCTTTGCCGACCCGGGCCCAGATCTCCTCCTCCTGATAGAGGGTGAGTGCCAGCGTCAGGCTCAGGGCCTTGGAGATACTCTGGATGGAGAAG
Source organism: Aeromonas lacus (assembly GCF_000764665.1). GTDB lineage: Bacteria > Pseudomonadota > Gammaproteobacteria > Enterobacterales > Aeromonadaceae > Aeromonas > Aeromonas lacus. The sequence goes on from NZ_JRGM01000012.1 coordinate 112,760, forward strand.
GGTTCGAAGGCATCACCGGCAGTGAACAGCTCCCCCTCCACGGTACAGACCGCAATGCCCAGCCGGTCGGCCGGCACCTGCGCCAGCGCAGGAATATAGTCGGCCACCTTGCCGTGCCCCAGCAGCGGGCGCACCTCTTCCAGAATGCTGGCCAGTAATTCGGATGACAACACCATAAGCAATTCCATGACTAATGCGGGTGTGGAGATCCCATCCCCACTGACAAAAATCCCGCCAGTGGCGGGATTTGTCTATCTGACTGCGGCAGGCAGTCGACACCGGCTCGCCTGCCACAGCGAGTCTGGTATCAGGCGGGTTCGCCGTACCAGAGGTCGAACAGTTCGGTGACCACGACAGCTTCCATCCCCTTGCCTTCCAGCCAGGATTTGACGGCGGCACGGTCTTCTTCGCTGCACTTGCCCAGCTGCTGGGTGCAGATCATCCCTTCCCAGGCCAGGTGGCCGGAACCGGCGAAAGCCAGTTTGCGGGGCTCGATCACTTCATCGATCATCGCATCGACTACGGCATCGATGGTCTCTTCGGCAGTGCCGACCGGGAAGTTGAAACTGATGTCGAAACCCATTTCCTGGAATTCATCGACGCGCAGTTTCTTGCGCAGGCGGCGGCTACGATTGGCCATGATAGCTCCTCAAGTTAGTTGATACGCTAGGTGTGTTGACGTGCCAGCTCAGCTGACACGCTTGAAAATCAGATCCCAAACCCCGTGCCCCAGACGATGGCCACGTTGCTCGAATTTGGTCAGCGGGCGCCAGTCAGGGCGCGGCACCCAGTTGCCGGTGGCAGAGGTGTTCTCGTAACCCTCGGCTACGCTCATCACTTCCAGCATGTGCTCGGCATAGTTTTCCCAGTCGGTCGCCATGTGGAATACGCCACCGATGGCCAGCTTCTGGCGAATGTCCTGGGCAAACGCAGGCTGCACGATGCGGCGCTTGTGGTGACGGCTCTTGTGCCAGGGATCCGGGAAGAAGAGCTGCAGGCAGGAGAGTGAACCGTTCGGGATCATGTGCTCCAGCACCTCGACCGCATCGTGGCAGATCACCTTCAGATTGGTGACACCCGCTTCCTGAGCGGTACCCAGACAGGCGCCCACGCCCGGGGAGTGCACTTCGATGCCGATGAAGTTCTTCTCGGGGGCATTCCTGGCCATCTCGACCAGAGAGGCGCCCATACCAAAGCCGATCTCCAGCACCACAGGTGCTTCACGGCCAAACAGTGCGACCAAATCGAGTTGCTTTGGCTCGAAATCGATGCCCATGACCGGCCAGAGCTCTTCCAGGGCCTTCTCCTGCCCTTTGGTCAGGCGGCCTTCGCGACGGACAAAGCTGCGGATCTTGCGCATGAACTTGCCGTCTTCGTTAAATACATCTTGGGTCACAGGCATAATGGTCTCGTTATTTCATCAATCCGGGTAATACATCTGGTGTCCGATCCCGCCGGGGGATCGCTTGCGGCCCGCTATTTCATCGCACCGCAAAAACAGGGGAGCGAATTATCCCAAGATGGGCCCAAGGCGCAAGTGTTTCGAGCAACAAATATTCCAGCCAGCAGCTCCCCCGCCCCCTCACTGGCATCACTACTCCGACTAACCGCCCAATATAATCCGCAGTAGAGTCAATCCAGCCCTTTTTTAGCGATTTTTGTGACAATCATTGCCTCATTTCTGAAATCTGATACAAACGGATAACCTGGCGGTCGAATGGAGCGACCGCCCACATGCCGAGAGAATTGCCTATGCAGCCGTTTTTTGCCCAGCGCTTCGAGAAGGTCGAGCCTTCCTTTATCCGTGAAATCCTCAAAGTTGCCGCCAATCCGGAGATCATCTCCTTCGCCGGCGGCCTGCCCAATCCTCACCTGTTTCCGGTCAAGGCCATCGATCAGGCTTGTCAGGATGTGCTGCGCGAACAGGGGGCTGCCGCCCTGCAATATGCGGCGACCGAAGGGTATGCGCCGCTGCGCCAGTACATTGCCGACCGCTATCTGGCCCGCCACGGCATGCAGGTCAATCCGGACAACATCCTCATTACCAGTGGCTCCCAGCAGGCGCTGGATCTGCTGGGCAAGGTGCTGATCGACGAGGGTCAGGATCTCATCATCGAAGAGCCGGGTTATCTGGGCGCCATTCAGGCCTTCTCTGTCTATCAACCGAATTTCAAGCCAATCACCCTCGGCGAAGCCGGGCTGGATCTGGCGGCGCTGGATGCGCTGCTGGCAAGCGACTCCAATGCCAAGTTGCTCTACGGCGTCCCCAACTTCCAGAACCCGAGTGGCGTCTCCTACAGCCGTGCCAACCGCGAGGCGCTGGCTGAGCGACTGGTGCGCCACGAGCTCCTGATGGTGGAAGATGATCCCTACGGCGAGCTGCGCTTCGAGGGAGAACATCTGCCCCCGATTGCCAAGCTGGCGCCCAACAATACCGTGCTGCTCGGCTCCTTCTCCAAAACCGTGGTGCCCGCCTTCCGTCTGGGCTGGATGCTGGTGCCGGAGTGGCTGCGCAAGAAGGTGACCATCGCCAAACAGGCGACCGACCTGCACAGCAACGCCTTCAGCCAGCAGGTGCTGCACCGCTTCCTGATGGATAACTCCCTTGACGCCCATCTGGAGAAGATCAAGGAAGTCTATGGCCGTCAGCGCGCCGCCATGGAAGCCGCCCTGACCCGTCACTGCCCGCCCGGTGTCAGCTACACCCGACCGGAAGGGGGCATGTTCCTCTGGTTGACCCTGCCGGCTCATATCAGCGCCATGGCCCTGTTTGACGAGGCGATCAAGGAGAAGGTAGCCTTCGTGCCGGGCGCCCCCTTCTATGTGCGCCCCGAAATTCAGAACACCCTGCGTCTGAGCTTCTCCTGCGTCGATGAAGCGACCATTGAGGAGGGGGTCAAGCGGTTAGCTCGCGCCCTCCAGCGGATGCTCTGACCCAAGCCACCGCACTGAAACAAAAAACCAGCGAACAGTTCGCTGGTTTTTTTATGCCTTCACTTAACCACAATCAGCCAAACAGGCTCTTGCAAAACTGCGCCATCGGCATGGGGCGACCATAGAGATACCCTTGCAGATAGTCGACATGGCGATCCCGCAGGTAGTCCGCCTGCGACTGCTTCTCGACCCCCTCCGCGATCAGGATCAATTCAAGCCGTTTCGCCAGATCAATCACGTTCTCGACGATATGGCTGGAGAGAGCATCCGTGCCAATCATCTCCACAAAGCTCCGGTCAATCTTGATGGCATCGACCTGAAACTGTTGCAGATAGGTCAGACTGGAGTGGCCGGTGCCAAAGTCATCGATAGAGATCAACACGCCCAGCTTGCGCAATTCGGCAAACATCCGTGCGGTTGTCTCATCGGCCACCAGCAACTCCCGCTCCGTCAGCTCCAGCCCCAAATCAACGGGATTCTCCTTGAAGGCGTCGAGAAACGCCTTGCAGTCAGCCAACAGGTCGAGATCCTGAAAGTGTTTGGCACTGATATTGAAGCAAAAATGAAACTTTGCTGGCAGCTTTCCGGCATAAGGGGAGAAGTGGTCACGCACCTCGGCCATCAACAGGCTGGTCATCGGAACAATCAGCCCGCTATCTTCCGCCAGCGGGATAAAGCGATCCGGCGGAATCATCCCCTGTTTGGGGTGCTGCCAGCGCATCAGCACCTCACAGCCACGCCACTGCTCGTCATCACCTGAGACCACCGGCTGCAGGTAGGGGATAAACTCCTCATCGATCAACGCCCGCTTGAGCTCCTCCGCTGGTGAGCTGCTACGCCCCATCAGCCGGAATGTCCCCACGCCAACCAGCAACCCCAGCAGAGGGTAGAGCAGGATGTGGCCCCAGGAGTGGCGCCAGGCGTGCTCAAGATAATCCTCTCGTGTCACCCGGGTCGCCACCTGATAGGGATAGCGGCTCGAAGAGAAGGCCAGATATCCCGGCTCAGTTGCAGGTGGTCCCCCTGCGACTTGCCCGCTACCAAACATGGCACGGGTGCCGACGATAAGGGCCATCGGCGAGTTCTTGCTGGAGATATCGAGGATATTGCGCAGGTAGTAACCATCGACACCAACCAGCACACTCCCCTCACCAGCGGAATGACGAAATATCAGTAAAGGGTGATCCGGGGTAACCACATTGCCTTTGAGCAACTGCAAACGGCCCGCAACATAGCTGTTTGCGTCGAACACCCCGTCGTAATCGCCATAAAGGGAGGAGCAGTAGATACGGCTGCCGATCGCCAGATTGACGGAACGGACATCGGGGACGATAGCCGCCTGTTCTCGCAGCAGTTGCGCCGTATCCCTGCAGGGTTTACCCAGCATGTTCTCTACATTGATCGCAGCCTGACGGGCATGATCCACGGTCCGGTCAAACAGGGTCAGCGAATATTGCAACCGCTGCTGGGCATCCTTGTTCACTTCCGACATGGTTTGCCAGGCCACTGTCAGCTCCCCCAGTACCAGTAACGCACCACCCGCGAGCAGGGCAGCAAAAAGCCTTGCACGCAGCTTGCTTGTTTTCAGACGATGAAATGGCATGGCTTACTCTTCGTATACAGGAGGTAGCTACCGAGGTAGCGGATGGCAGCTTGGGCCTTGGCCACAAGCAGTAGCAATGATAACGATTCAGTAACAGCCTCTCACATCACAAAAATCCATCAACAGAGGCCAAGGATTAAATGTATTGCCCGGCTGTCGGGAAAAGGCTCATCCATCTTGCTCCACCAGCCCGAGGTTGGCACGCCGCTTGTCCATCGGGATCAGGGCCATTAGAGTAGAACAAACGACCGCAGGAGCGCGCAGCAATGAAGATTCTGATTACCGGAGGAACCGGTTTTATTGGCCGCCGGCTGGTGGCCCATCTCAAGGTCAACCACGACGTGGTCGTCCTGAGCCGACAAGGCAGTCGCGCCTACTCCCTGCTTGGCCACGATGTCCAGATCATCGATAGCCTCGACAGCCTAGATGATCTCAACGATGTGGATGCAGTGATCAATCTGGCAGGCGAACCCATAGCCGCAGGCCGCTGGAGCGAGCAGCGCAAGCAACTGCTCTGCGACAGCCGCTGGCTGCTGACCGAGCAGCTGGTCGACCTTATCAAGCTATCCACAACGCCCCCCAGGGTGCTGATCAACGCCTCCGCCATCGGCTGGTATGGCAGGCAGGGGGCAGAGCCCCTCGACGAGCAGTGCCGCTCACTCCATCAGGAGTTCACCCACCAGCTCTGTCAGCAGTGGGAAACGCTGGCGCAGGAAGCTGGCAGCAAACAGACCCGGGTCTGCATCGTGCGGATCGGGCTGGTGCTCGGCATGGATGGCGGCGCCCTGCCCAAAATGCTGCCCCCCTATCGCCTCGGTCTTGGCGGCCCAATGGGCAGTGGCAATCAGATGATGAGCTGGATCCATGTGCAGGATCTGGTGCGCGCCATGCTGTTTCTGCTGGAGCACGAGGAGTGCAACGGTATCTTCAACGGCACGGCGCCTCATCCTGTCAGCAACCGGGAGTTCAGCCAGACCCTGGCTCGCACCCTCCATCGCCCGCACCTCTTCTTCGTCCCGGCGCCGCTGCTGCAACTGGTGATGGGAGAGGCTGCCGACCTGCTGCTGACCGGGCAAAACGTACTGCCCGCGCATCTGCAACAGGCCGGCTTCCACTTTACCTACCCGCAGCTGCCGCAGGCACTGACCGATCTGTTGCGAGAGACTCGCTAACACCTCCCCTAACCACCACAGGCCACACAACAATCAGCCCGACCACTGGTCGGGCTGATTCTCTCCAGCACCTGCGCTCTCGAGGGCCTGATTACAACAATCCCTGACCCAGACCACGCAGCCGATCACTGAGGGTGCCCGCCAGCAGCTGGCGCCGCATTCCCTGTCCGGCCAGGGTGACCAGCAGCGCCCCCAGGGTTGGCAACCCGAGCCAGATGCGCCAGTGAAACTGCCACTGACCATCAAACCACCAGAACTGCAGAGCCAAGGCACACAACTCCACCACCATGGCGGCGCAAAGCCCGGCCAACAGGCCGCTCGCCACCAGCTCCCAGCGCAGCATCTTGCCAAGCAGCGCGCTGCCAGCCCCAAGAGTGCGCATCAGCAGCAGTTCGCGCCGCCGCTGGGCCATGCTGGCCTGAGTCTGAGTCAGCAGTACCAGCAGCGCCGCCACCGTCACCAGTCCCAGCATCAAGGCTAATGCACGGCTCACCTGCTCCGAAACCCGGGTCAGCCGAACGATGAGATCATCGACATCAATCAGGCTCACCGTCGGATGGTGGCGGATCAGCCCCACCTCGGCGGCACGCCCCTCTGGCGGCAGCCGGTAGCTGCCGATCCAGGTGCGGGAGAAGGAGGCCAGCAGATCGGGAGAGAAGATCATGTAGAAGTTGGGCCGCATGTTGTCCCACTTGATGCTGCGCAGACTGGTGACCCGGGCCCCGAAGCTGCGCCCCTCGATGGTAAAGGCGAGCATGTCCCCCAACTTGATATCGAGTCGTTTGGCCAGTTCGCAGTCGACCGATACCTCACCGGGGCCGGAGAGCCATTTCCCTGCCACCAGCTTGTTGTCGGCCGGCAGGGTCGCCGTGGTAGTAAAGTTGAGCTCCCGATCGACCCCTTCGCGACCACTGCGACCCCCTTCCCCCACCGCATCACCGGCGATATGGGTCAGGCGCCCGCGCACCATGGGATAGAAGTCGGAGGTAACGGCGCCAACTCCCGCCAGTTCGCTCAGGATCCCTTCCCGCTCGTTCTCGGCCACATTGACCAGAAAACGGTTGGGGGCATCGGCCGGCAAACGGGCGGAGAACTCCTCCAGCAGATCGATGCGAACCGCCCAGAGCAAGCCAAACAGCATCAGCGCCAGCGCAAAACCTGCCAGTTGAAACAGACCGCTGCGCCGCTCGCGCGACAGGTGGGCCAGCGCCAGCCGCAGGGCGTGCGGACCGCTCACCCGCGCCCCCAGTCGCAACATCAGGGAGGCCAGCAGAGCCAGCAGCCCCATCAGCAGGCACATTCCGCCCACCAGACCAAAGGCCAATCGAACATCGGCGGTGAAGCCCCACACCAGCGCAAACAGGCCGAGCAGACCGACCGGCAGCGCCAGCCAGGGGGGAATCCCCGCCTCCAGCTCGCGGCGCAACACCCGCAGCGGCGGCACTTTCAACAGGCGCAGGAAGGGGATAAAGGCAAGCAGCAGGGTGATAAAGAGGGCAACCGCCACACCCAGCGCAAAGGGGCGCCAGGAGGGGGGCGGCAGATCCGGGGGCAGCAACTCGCCCAGCAGTTGCAGGGTGAACCACTGCATGATGGTGCCCGCCACCAGCCCCAGCAGGGCGCCGATCAGGGTCAGTGATAGCAACAGCCCGCTCATCAGTTGCCACAGACTGGTGCGCGATGCCCCCAACGTCTTGAGCAGGGCCACCATATTGGTCTGGCGCTCGGCAAAGTGACGTACCGCTATACCCATCGCCAGCGCGCCCAGCAACACGCCGCAGAGTGACGCCAGCCTGAAGAAGCGCTCGGCATTGACCAGCGAGCGGCCCACCTGGGATTCACTGTCATCGGGGGTGATCCACTTCTGCCCCGCCTGCAGCTGAGGAACCAGCCAGCGTTCATAGCGGGCAAGCGCCTCTCGCGACCCTTTGAAGAGATAGCGCCACTGCTGACGACTGCCCGGCAGCAGGGCGCCGGTCGCCTCGATGTCGGCACTGTGGATCAGCGCCCGCGGCGCCAGCAGGAAGGGGCTGAAGCCCTGATCGGGTTCCTCGCCAAGCAGACCTGCCACCTTGAGCACCGTATTGCCCACCTCCAGCTCATCCCCCACCTTGGCCGTCAGCAACTGCATTACCCGGGCGGAGAGCCAGATTTCACCGGGGGCAGGAGTCCGTGCCGGGGTCAGCTCCAGCTTGCCATAGAAGGGAAAGCCGTCGGGTACCGCCCGAATGGAGGCGAGCTGGAGCGCATCGCCGTGAAACAGCATGCTGTTGAAACTGACCGTGGTCTGCAGCGCCAGGCCATCTTTTTGCGCCTGCTGCAACCAGCTATCCGGGACCGCAGTGGCGGTGCGTAGCACCCGATCCGCCCCGATAAAGTCACGGCCAGATGCCTTGAGCCCCGCCTCCAGCCGATCTGCCACCAGCGCCACGCTGAGCACACAGGCCACACTCAGGGCCAGCGCCAGCACAAACCAGCGCAGCTCGCCGCTCCATCCTTCCCGGCGCAGTAGTCGCCATCCCAATCGCCACTGCATCATCCCTGACCACCTCCGCTCACTCGCCAGCCTTTTACGTTACACCACAGCATGACTCACCTCGCGCTCCAGCCTGCCTGCAGTCATCACCAGCTGACGCTGGCACCGGCTGGCCAGTTCACGGTCATGGGTCACTACCACCAGGGTGGTGCCGTGCTTGCGGTTGAGCTCAAACAGCAGCTCAATCACCTTCTCACCGGTCTTGCTGTCGAGGTTGCCGGTCGGTTCGTCCGCCAGCAGCAGGCTGGGCCGGGTCATGAAGGCGCGGGCAATGGCCACCCGCTGCTGCTCGCCGCCGGAAAGGCGTGGCGGCAGATGGTGCAGACGTTCGCCAAGCCCTACCGCCGCCAGCAGTTCACGGGCTCTTGGCTCGCAGTCACGCTCACCGCGCAGCTCGGCGGGAAGCATCACGTTCTCGAGCGCCGTCATGGTCGGGAGCAGCAGGAATGACTGGAAGACAAAGCCGATCTGCTCGGCGCGCAATCTGGCCCGCCCCTCCTCATCCAGCTCGCCGAGTGACTTGCCGAGAATTTCGATGGAACCAAGACTCGGCAGATCGAGCCCGGCCAGCAATCCGAGCAAAGTAGACTTGCCTGACCCGGAGGCGCCGACCAGTGCCACCGTCTCGCCGCTATTGACTTGCAGATCGATCCCTTCAAGGATGGTGAGGCTTTCCTGGCCGAGGCTGACCGATTTGCCGAGGCCCTTGACGACAATAATGGGGGTTGAACTCATGCTCGATATCCTTTGTCCCAATCCCTTGATGGCAATCCATAGCGGGAGTTGAATTGATGGTGCGTATTCTGTTTGCCTTGTTCGTTGGCCTCGGCAGCCTACTCTCGTCGGTTCAGGCCCAGACTCTGCTGGTGCTCGGCGACAGCCTGAGCGCCGGTTATCAGATGCAGGAAAAGCAGAGCTGGCCTGCCCTGCTTGAACAAAAATGGCAGAACGAGGGCGGCGAGCACACCCTCATCAATGCCAGCGTCAGCGGTGAGACCTCCCAGGGCGGACTGGCGCGCCTGCCCGCCCTGCTGGAGCAGCATCAGCCGGACTGGCTGCTGATCGAGCTGGGGGGCAACGACGGCCTGCGCGGCTTTGCCCCTGCCATTACCCGCCAGAATCTGGCCAGCATGATTGCCCTTGCCAAAGAGAAGCAGATTCAGGTCGCACTGACCCAGATCCAGCTGCCCCGCAACTACGGTGCCCGCTATCTGCGCCAGTTCGAGCAGATCTTTCCGGAACTCGCCGAGGCCAACAAGCTGCCCCTGCTCCCCTTCTTCATGGATGATATTGCGCTGCGCCCTGAACTTATGATGAACGATGGTATTCACCCTACCCCGGCTGCGCAGCCGCAGATCCGCGACAAGGTGGCCCGCTTCATGGAACCGTTGATGAACCGCTGACACTTCGGCAATCGCTGTATATATACGACGACAGATAAGCAAACATCCCGCCGAGGCGGGATGTTTTTCATTGCAAGCGGTGTGGCTGGTTACTTTTCCAGTACCTGACGCAGCCGCTCCTGCGCCACGCCGACCAGCAGGTCGGGCTGGAATTTGGAGATAAAGCGGTCACACCCCACCTTCTTGACCATGGCTTCGTTGAAGTTGCCGCTCAGGGAGGTGTTGAGGGTGATAAAGAGATCGGCCATGCGCGGATCGCTGCGCACTTCGTGGGTCAGGCGGTAACCATCCATCTCCGGCATCTCAGCATCGGTGATCATCAACAGGATCTCGTTGGTGACCTTCTTGCCGGCATCGCACCACCCCTTGAGCAGGGTCAGCGCCTGCAAGCCATCCTGACACTCGATAACCTCGAGCCCCAGCTGCCCCAGCGTCTCGCGCACCTGATTGCGAGCAGTGCTGGAGTCATCGACGATAAGCACCTTGCGGCCATGCATCTCGGGCAGAATATCCCGATCCAGCACCTCTTCGGAGATGCTGATGTCGTAGGTAATGATCTCCGCCAGCACCTTCTCCACGTCGATGATCTCGACAATCTGATCCACACCGTCTTCCGGGATGCGGGTAATGGCGGTGAGGTAGTTGGCGCGCCCGGCCGAGCGCGGCGGCGGCAGGATATCCTTCCAGGTCATGTTGACGATGTTGGCTACCTGCCCCACCAGAAAGCCCTGAATGGTGCGGTTGTATTCGGTGATGATGAGGTTGGATTCGCTGTCGACCGGCATGGGACGCATACCGATGGCGCTGCGCAGATTGATCACCGGGATCGAGGTGCCGCGGATATTGGCCACCCCGCTGATATTGTGGTGAGAGCCCGGCATCTTGTTGAGGTGCGGCAGCTTGACCACTTCTCGTACCTTGAAGACGTTGATGGCAAACATCTGGCGGGTGCCGAGACGGAACATCAACAACTCCAGGCGGTTTTCCCCTACCAACTGGGTTCGTTGATCAACTGAATCCAATATACTCGCCATATGCTGACATCCATCTGATTATTAATCGACTTCTATTATAGAGGCTGCCTGCCAGGAAAGGCAGACGCATTTTCAACCAGATCGACCATGCAGATAAAAAAAGTGAGGCCTAAGCCTCACTTATCTCCTTGATTTAAAAATCAATAACTGCAGACAGACTTCCAGCTGCCATCGGTGACCTTGGGTTCACTGCTGGTCCACCAGTTGGCCTGCCACACCACCTTGTTGTGGGTGATGCGATCGCCTGCGTTGGCATGATCCCCTTGCGGCCAGGTCGGATAAGCCTTGTAGGCTGCCGGATTGATGTTCTGGCTGCTGCAGGTCGCACCGCCCTCACCACCGCCCGAACCCAGTACGGCCTCCGGCAGGGTCGGGAACTCGGCCTTGAGACCCGCGGTCTGGCTGCCGCTGATGATGCGGATACCGCTTGGCACACCGGCGGCCGGCAGATAGTAGGTCATCGCCACTTCCACATCGGTACCCGGCGTCCAGGCTTTCCAGGTCGGCAGTGTCAGAGCCACCTTGTGGAAATCCTTCTCGTTGGCAATGCCATCGGAGTTCTGGTTGCCGCCGCTCTCAACCACTTTCAGCCCCATACCGCTCTGGTCGGTGATGGTGTCAGAGGTGGAAGTAGGCACCAGGAACTCAATGCGGGCCCCGCCCGGAATGGTCTGGGTCGAGTTGTTGGTGAGCTTCAGGGTCGGGTTGATCGGATAGTTGGAATCACCCTCCTTGAAGCCGGAGAGGCTCACCGCGATGTCGAGCTGGGCCGCCGGAGCCGCCAGATCGTTCTGCTTGGTGTTGTACTTGGTCGCCTTGGCAAACTTGTCGTAGGCGAGCGTGGTCAGGGTATCCCCCATGCCGTACTCTTTTTTCACCGGATCGTAGGCGTAGTCACCCGCCATCTCCCAGAACATCACGCCACCCAGACCACGATTGACGATGTAGTCGAGCTTGTGACCCATGGACTCCTCATCCTCGGTGGAGAGAAACACCTTCTTCTCTTCGTTCCACAGCCAAGGGGCATGGGCCTTGTCGTCGTAGTAACGGACATACTTGCCCTGCATCACGTGGGCAGGATTATTGGGATCCAGACCCCAGGCCTGACCGTAGCTCGGCATGCTGGTGATCCCCAAATCGGCTGCGTGCTCCAGGTTCTTGGCATGCCACATGGGGACGGCGCCACCGCCGATCTCCTTGCCGTTCTTGTCCAGATCGTGCCAGATGTTGTCGATGCCGACCGCACCGTTACCGCACGGAATAGTGCCGCCACCGGTACCCGGCTGACAATCGCTCTGGCTCGGCAGTGCTGCCTTGCCACCCAGACCGTGAGTGCCACCGCTGACCCCCTGCCAACCACGGGTGTAGTAAGGCACGCCCACGTTGATCTTGCCGGCCGCCAATGCGCCACGGAAGTAGTGGGCAGACCAAGCCGCGTTGAGGTAGCCGATACCGCCAAACTGACTCTGGGTATAAACGCCCCAGTGGGCAAGTTCGGCATCCGCCTTGTTGTCAAACAGGGCGGCGTTGTGACCGACAAAGTGGTTCCAGGCACCGTGGAAGTCGTAGGTCATCAGGTTGACGTAGTCGAGGTACTGGGTGACCTGGAAGTTCTCCATGCCGCGCAGCAGATAAGCCGAGGCTGGCGAGGCGATGGTCAGCATGTACTTGCGGCCATCCTCGCTGCCCGCCGTATCCAGCTTGCTGCGCAGGGTCTGCATCATCACCTTGTAGTTGGCAAACAGCTTGCCGCGGCACTGGTTGGAGAGCGGGAAGTCGTTGGGGTTGCCCGCATCCTTCATGGAGGTGGGGTATTCGTAGTCGATATCGACCCCGTCAAAACCGTACTGACGGATAAAGCTCACCGCCGAGCTGGCAAGCGCATTGATGCCGTCGGTATTGACCGAACAATCGCCCTTGGTGGTGGCGGTGTAGAAGCCGCGCGTATCGGCCCAGCCCCCGACCGAGATCAGGGTCTTCACGTCCGGATACTGCTTCTTGAACTTCGACAGCAGGTTGAAGTGGCCTTTGTAGGCGAACTCCGGATCCATCTCGGCACCCGGCACGCCATCCCAGGTCATCTTGGTCGCCGAGTCATCCACCTTGATGGTGTGGCTCTGCTCATCCACCGCCGCGAAGGCGTAGTTGATGTGGGTGATCTTGCTCCAGGGGATATCGCTCACCAGATAGGCGGGCAGGCCATTCTTGCCGGTGCGCCAGGAGGTGAAGTAGCCGATGACCCGGCGAGCATGGTCATCACCCATGCACTCGTAGCCATCCGGGCGGTAGATCTGGCGGATATCGCAGGAGAGGTTGCCGCCGGACGGCGGCAGTGCGGCCTCCTCGACAGTGACGCTCACTGCCGCCGACTCGCCGCTCAGATTGGTCTTGTCAGTAGCGACCAGCTTGAGGGCGGCACTGCCCTTGGCATCGGGCGTCCAGTTGACTTGCCAGGGGGCAGCATTGTCTTCCCCTACCTTCTTGCCATCGACAAACAGCTCGACTTTGGCAACATCGTTGTTGGCATCAGTGACGTTGCCGCTCACCGCCACGCTGCGACCCAGCGTTACCTTGGCACCACTGGCCGGGCTGCTGATGCTCACCTTGGGCGCCTCTGGTGCTACCACGGCGGCAACGTTAAAGCTCGAATCCGCCTCGCTCAGTACCTTGCCATCCTTATCCAGCGCCCGCGCTTTCAGGGCGTGCGCCCCAACGCCTGCGGCACTCCAGCTGGCGCCCCAGGGCGAGGCGCTGGCCGTGGCCGCGAGTTTGCCGTCGATAAGGTATTCCACCCGGGCCAGCGCAGTGACCGGGCCACTCAGGGTCACCGCCAGCGCCACGCTGGCCCCTTCGTTGAAGCTGGCACCGGCAGCCGGCGAGCTGACGGCCACACCGAGCGCCGGTGGCGGTACTTCGCCGCCGTAGAGCTTCCAGGCATCCGCCCAGACCACCCCGACACCGGGTTCATAGTGATAGGGTGATGCCCCGCACCAGCCCGAGTAGGGGAACTCTTTGCATTCATAGAGGGCGCCGGCATTGCTGACGATGTCACCGGCTTTGTAGGCGGTACCGGCCTTGTAGGCAGGATAGGCTGCCTGCGCCCAGGCGGGCATGGCAGCGATGGCCACCAGCACGGCAAGCCGGCTGGGCCTCAGGAACTGTTGCATATTGTTATCTTCCTTGTTTTGTCTTGGCATTGGTGACCAAGGCAAAGCACAAGCGCAACCTGCGTGAAGGGAGGGAGACTACCGGCCATGGACTTGCCGCACACTGCCTCTTCACCCAGGGAAACCCCGCTATCTGGATCATTATCTGATCGAAAGACCGGAGGTATTGCGTCCCGGCATTTCAACCGGTTTGCCCTTTACCTGGGTTCCGTGAGGAACAAACCGAGTATAGAAAGCATGCAGCCGAGTCTCAATCTTCATTCTCGGAGAAAAATATGTGGTTGCCAGCAGGATCACACTTTCCCACCACGACAGCCGTTAAGTATTTTGTCAGTAATTTCAGAGTGTTAGCCAGGTCAAAAAACACCAACGCGAGCTCATTTGTATCCCTATAATGTGCGTTGGCTCACTGGTGTGACATGCCAGAAATGTGACAATGCGCGCCCTTGGTCAACGACCAGGACTATGGAAACACTGGCAAAAATAAAAAAGGAACTCTTATGAAAGGTACTCGTACCCTGCTGTCGCTGGCCGTGGGGCTGGCCCTCGCTGCCCCCGGCGCCCACGCCGCTTTCGTCTGCCCCGCCGATCCGGCGCAACTAACCCCGATCTCGACCATTCAGGGAACAGGATCAGGGAGCCCATTTGCGACCGACACGGTGACCGATAAAAACGGCAACATCACGGGAAAAATCAGTCCGGGTACCTTCATGGTACGCGGTGTCGTCACCACCCTCGGCCAGAGCCTGACCAAAGGCTTCTATCTGACTGATCCGGCGGGAGATGGCAACCCGGCCACCTCGGATGGCATCTTCGTTTATCTCAATGACAGCAAACTTGCGGCCAACTACCCGGCCCTCAAACCGGGGGCTGAAGTCTGCCTCGAAGCCAGGGTCGAGGAGTACTACGGCGGCACCCAGCTCAAACCCACCTTCGAGGCCAACAAGGCCCGCCTGCAGGTCACAGCGCAGGGGATGACGGTGCCAACCAGCGTATTGCAGGTCAATGAAGGGGAAACGCTGGCGCAGGCGCTCAATCGCCACGAAGGGATGCGGGTACGGCTCGACAGTAGCAGCGATCTCCACCTGACCCGCAACTACGGTTTCGACTACAAGGTTTATCGCAACAACGTCGAGCTCTCCCACAAGGCGCCGCTGCTCAAGCCGACCCAGATCCATGTTGCCAGCAGTCCGGCAGCGGTCGCTCTGGCCGCCAAAAATGGCAACAACCGGCTGGTGGTCGAGTCTGATTACAAGGCGCCGGATGGCGTACTGCCCTGGTTCCCGGGCTGGGATGCCGATCAGGGCTATTTGCGTATCGGTGATCAACTGACCGGGCTGGAGGGGGTCATCGTCTACAACAAGGATGCCTTCCGTCTGGTGGTACCCAGCGATGTCACCCTGAGCGCCGGCGCCCTGCTGCGTACACCGGAAGATGACCGCCAGCTGGCCCCCGCCCGGGCCCGTGGCAGCAATCTGCGGATCGGCAGCTTCAACGTGCTCAACTACTTCACCAGCCACTCCAGCATTGGCGGCGCGCTCAACGTGCTGTGCAAAGATCAGGCGGATGCCGACAGCGCCAAGGGGTGCAACCGCGGCGCCAAGAGCCAGGCTGATTTCGAGAAGCAGCGCACCAAGATCGTCAACGCCATCACCGAGATGGATGCCGATCTGCTCGGCCTGATGGAGATGGAGAACAACGGCTTTGGCGACAACTCCGCCATCAACAATCTGGTGACCCGCCTCAACGAGCAGCAGAAGGATGCGAGCAAACGCTACGCCTATATCCGGCTGCCAGCACGCCTTCTCACCAACGAGAGATTCTTCGGTGGCGACGCCATCATGGTGGCCATGATCTATCGCCCGGCCCTGCTCACCCCGGCCAGCGAGGCAAACGTCATCCGCATGCCGGAGCAGCGCTATACCACGGGTGGCGTGGCCAAAACCGCCGGCCAGCGCGATTCTCTGGTGCAGAGCTTTACCGTCGCGGGCAGCAAAAATCCGCTGACGCTGGTGGTCAACCACCTCAAGTCCAAGGGCTCGGGCTGCTATGAAAATGGCGATGGCAAGACAGAACCGGCCGACCTGCAGGGCAAGTGTACCGAGTTCCGCGTGAGCGCGGCCAAGGTGCTGGGTGAAGCCGTCAGCAAGCTGCCGGGACAGGTGCTGCTGGTGGGTGACTTCAACTCCTACGCCAAGGAAGATCCAATCCGGGTGCTGACCGATTACAACCCTGCTGCCAGCGAGCGCAAGATTGTTTCGGCCTCCCATACCTTTATCGGTGATCAGACCTATGAACAGCTCGGTCGCGAAGTGACTCGCAGCTATGGCCTGATCGATCTCAACGTCAAGTTCAACAAGGAGAAAGCCATCTCCTACAGCTATGACAGCGAACTCGGTACCCTCGACTATGCCCTTGCCAATCCGGCGCTGGCGAGCAAAGTGGTAAATGTGGCCGACTGGCACATCAACTCCTTCGAGAGCAACCTGTTCGAGTACGGCAACCAGTACACCGGCCCCCTGCTGAAATCGGACAATCCGTTCAGCGCCTCCGACCACGACCCCATCATCGTCGATCTGAAAATGAAGGGTCATTCCGGCAAACCGGACCACGGCTCCAGTGGCGGTGGTGCACTGGGGCTCGGCCTGCTGGCCCTGCTGCCGCTGGCCTGGCGCCGTCGGCGCTAACCGGCAACCCGCTTGAAAGTAGCCAAAAGCCCGCGATACCCGCGGGCTTTGCTGTTTTGGCCATTTGATTTGCAAATGAAAGGCTGGAAAGTATGGGGAAAATAAATACCTGAGAAAACAAAAAGGCCACCGCAATGCGGTGGCCTTTTCTACTTTCTTTACGAAAGATGGTGGAGCTACGCGGGA
>NZ_JRGM01000120.1 GCF_000764665.1 Aeromonas lacus
CTCCGGAACGTGCCTCCATATTGACAAGCCCGCGGCGCGAGCTTGATACCGATTACGGTGCCCGAGTGGTGAAATCGGTAGACACAAGGGATTTAAAATCCCTCGACGTTCGCGTCGTGCCGGTTCGATTCCGGCCTCGGGCACCATTGAAATCAAAGAGTTACGAAAGGCCACTAGAAATAGTGGCCTTTTTCTTTTGCCTAAATGGCGACAAAGTGGCGACAGCGATTGTGTCGAGTCTACAGCTTCATAACAACAAAGCCTGCTGAAGGCAGGCTTTTAGCGTTCTGTAGGCGTTGTTGTCCAAATCAGCTGTAAGAACGCATCTTCCCCAGCCCCAAGTAGCCGTTACACTCGGGGCAGTCTAAAGGGCAGACCCAGAGTGTTCACTTTGTTTATGGCGCTTACATACGCCATGACTTCTCCCACTTGGCCGTTGTAGTTACGCAGATTCATCTTCCCCGCCAGCAACTGCTTGAACCGATACGTCGCCGTCTCTGCCAGTGAGCGACGGTGATACCCCGATATCTTCTTCCAGTGCGCCAGCCCTTCCTTGCGCATCACCAGCACTGCGTCATTTCTTGGGGGCCCCTTTTTCCATAACCCCGCGCTCTTGCGAGGCGGGATACAGGCAGTCGCCCCTTTGCGCGAGATAAGCTGATGGCTGGCTTTGCTGTCATAGGCACCATCCGCATAAACACGCCCCAGCTTGCGCCGCAGTGG
>NZ_JRGM01000121.1 GCF_000764665.1 Aeromonas lacus
GTAGTAGTTCCGTATATAATTCTTAACTTAGGTTTCCCATTTGGTATACATCGTAAAGTATTTATGGGCGATGCGGGTAGTATGTTGATCGGCTTTACTGTGATTTGGGTTCTTTTACAAGGTACTCAAGGACCAAAGTCACAGATGTATCCTGTCACTGCATTGTGGCTTATTGCAATTCCATTGATGGACATGGTCACTATTATGGTTCGTCGTGTTCGCAAGGGTCACTCACCATTTAGACCTGATCGCGAGCATCTCCACCATATTTGCTTGCGGGCAGGGCTGTCATCACCTCAAGCACTATGCTTTATCTGTCTACTTGCGTTCTGCTGTGTATTCATTGGTATTGTATTAGAAGTAATGGCTGCACCAGAATGGTTGAGCTTGCTACTCTTTATGGGAATATTTATTCTCTATTTCTGGGCGTTGAGCTCGGTATGGCGGCTGTTGGCTTGGTTGCGCAAACGCGGCGTGCTAGCTTCTCATGAAACAAGTTAATTGTTGCCTCTAGGGACAGCTGATTACTTGGATGTACGTGTATATATTCCGTTATGGTGCATTGATTTAGGTGATAGGTTTATTTTATGATTTTTGCATCAGGTGTGTGATGGATGAGCC
>NZ_JRGM01000122.1 GCF_000764665.1 Aeromonas lacus
AATCTCTTTTTGATGAACTAATCTTTGCTCATCTAACGCCTTTGCATTAATTAAATTGAATCTATTAATGACAAAAGATGCTAAAGAGTTGGCAAATAGCCTCGCTAAGAAGCCTATAGCTGCAACACTTCCTCCTGCAGCAATTATTGTAGAGAATGCTGAGATTAAGTCCATATATCACCTGTGGATTCATATTTTTGGCAAGAGATTAATATAAATTATTTTTTTACCGTAGTTCCACAGACTATACGGAATTGATATTGTTCGGCATATTTACCAAGGTAACTAACTAAGCTGGTACCCATTGGTGACTCAAATATAAACTCTTGACCAATACTTGGGTATCTCTTATTGTTGTTTATATATATAGCGGTGTCACTACCTACCTCTTTTTCGATGCCTAGGGTATTCTCGTTTCCACAAACAGTAACGGCCTGCCCATATGAAAGAATGAGGTCAGCATTAGGGTTGTAACTAACGTTAACATTTCGACTTTTTAATGCTAAAGCAAGTCCAGTAAC
>NZ_JRGM01000123.1 GCF_000764665.1 Aeromonas lacus
ACCTACAACAGAATAAAACCACCCTTGTGCTGTTAATCTCAAACACTCTAGTGAACATGCCCCACGGTCTACCAAATCGCCCGTGCAAATTACCCTATCAATATCAGGATCAAAGTTCGCCACAGACAGGATGCGCTTCAAAGAAGTAATTTGCCCATGTAAGTCACCAATAAAGTAATCTGTTCCCAATATATTTTTCTTGAGTATCTTGTGAGTTGTAATATTAATTCCGCTCATTGTGGCCACCAAAAAAATATGGAATACTTAAACACAATACTCTATAATGTTTTATTGTATATGATAAAGAGCAAGAGTTGAATATGAGTCCTCTAATTACAATGAAATCAGCCTCATTGGCGAACGTTGGTAGCTCGCAAGATGCGTTCGACTCAGAGTTCGCTCTTGTAAACAGCTTGCAATCTCTCGTGAGAAAGCAATTCAAGAAAAATATTGGTTTTGAAAGAGAGTTCGACTGTGGCTTTGGCATCGCTGATGCAATCATCTTCGAGTATAAGAGGAGAAAAGCAGCCTTAAATTTGGGGCAGATCACTCCTTCTTGGGCGTATACGCTCAAACAATTACCCTTAAAAACTAACTTTGATGCCGAGCACATCTCTAAAATTTCAGGAGCATCTCTCTCATTATCGAAAAAAGCGATCAAGGAATTTGTTGATGCAGGTTACTGC
>NZ_JRGM01000124.1 GCF_000764665.1 Aeromonas lacus
CCTAACACAGAGCACAGTATTCAATTTAAAACCTGCGTAGACTCGGGGGAAACCACGTACACATAATAATCTGGGTTTCATTTGTATCAGACCGTCACGAACCGACCTGTACACAGGAAAAATAATAATTCATAAAGCTTTGAATTATTTTGAAATTAAATGAAATATGATCACCAAGTCTTGCTACAAAGTGAAATTTAATGCAATTGATAACTTAATCATGATGAAGTTTGTTGAGTTGGTGTTGATTGGGTAGCAAGAGATATAAATCATCTGCTATGGTTCAGCTGTCAGCATATATTAGAGAATTAGAACTTGACATGGTAAGAGATATAAGGTGAATCGATTTTAGCGGCGCCCATCATCTCTGAGGACGTGGGCTTATTTATAAGGTGTGATGATCTTCGATGATTGAATGACAGACAAAAGGACTTCGATGTGGAAAAAATAATCTTTTGCAAGTTCACTAACTCATTGGAATGTAATGGGAATTTGAAGCGTCTGGGTGCAAGAGATGCAATGGTGCTAGATTGCCTTCTAAAAGAACCAGCAG
>NZ_JRGM01000125.1 GCF_000764665.1 Aeromonas lacus
GAGGGACACTTTCCCGTTACCGTGGGTACAATATGTACCCCATAGTAAGAGGGGCTTGATATCGAGTCCCTTTTTTAAACCTGCATTTAAATAATAATAACAACAATAAAGCAGAGGTTCATATGCAATCAATTACAATGACAGAAATTTGGCAGTGGGTTACTGCTGTTGTCTTACCGGCGTTTGGTACTTTGTTGTGGTCATATCGCAACGAAATTAAAGAACTAGTGGAATACAAGGTTCGCACCGAGGTTCAAATCGAAAATATGAAAGAAGAGATGTCAGAGCTGAAACAGAATCAAGTAGATATCCGTGCTGAAATCAGAGATGAAATTCGTGCCGTGGGACAGGACATTAAAGCGGACATGGCTGCTTTACGTGCAGACATTAAGCGAGGAAGTTAAGGTTTAATTGCATTAAGCCTAGGCTAAAAAGAAGTAGAGTTTACTTTCCAGAAATATTTTTGCTTACGCCGAGATTGATAAAATGTTCGGCTCCAACAATAACGTACAAAGAAAAAAACTAAGGGTGCTCTTATTGACAAGGCGCCCTTTTTTCTATCTTAAGCCAATTTAAATCTGTACCCAAGTTTATCTTATTTTGACTATTGCATTTATGTTCATGTAACAATCTTAGTCAATCAGATGCACGATATCTTCGAATTGCAATATGGTTACACCACGGTGTGCATCCCAACCTTTAGGGAATGGGAT
>NZ_JRGM01000126.1:0-17500 GCF_000764665.1 Aeromonas lacus
CGCTGTAATCGTGAGTGCGTGTCGTAGACACTTGCCGTAAAGGCAAGGACAAGCAGCTAGGTTCCAGTGCATCGGAAATGAGCACGAGCGCGATAACCTCACGGAATCCGCGCTCATCCGCTCCCGCCTGCGGGCCTCGTTAAGAAAATTTTTTGCAGAAATGGATTACCGCAGTTTCCTAGCTCTAGGCCGCGCCGCTCTTGGGGGGTGGGTGCTTGGGAGGAACTGCACGAAGTGAAAGGAATTTCAGTTTTTTGCAAAAATGCGCCGCATTAGCTGGTTAGACGTAAAATCTAACCATCTGATTTATATATAAAAACCGTACTTTCCGTGGCCGTTTCACCATTGCCCAGATTTTTCAGTTTGCCGACTGGAATCACCTCTTTTCATTTAAAAACAATGACCTATGTGTATTTCTCAGATTTATAAGATCTGAAAAATTTCAGTTTTCCACTTAACCCACCAGAAGGCCGTATACGGCCGCTAAACGCGTCCTGGCCTTCACTGGGGGGCCAAGACATGCCCTCATGCTGGGAATGGGCGCATGGAGTGATAGAGGCGCTGACCGGAGGGGGCTATTTGATGGGGAGGAACCGGCGGGTTTCTCCAGGGGTTACATGGCAAGTCGTGGGACGCTGAGATTTGTAACCTCACGGGGTTACAGGTTACAGCGTCAAGAAAAATGGCTACAGCCCGCACCAGACAAGGGCTACAGGCTTGTAACCTCATGCCTCTTTCTGTGCGTGTAACCTCTATTCGCTTTTTGTGTCTTGAGTGGGGTTACAGCTCAAAGCCGCGCCATTACTGGGCTAGAGCCGAGTTGTAACCTCGTAACCCGTGTAACCCCGCTTTTTTCAACATATAGAGATAGAAAAGGGAAATCTGGGGAGGAGAAAAAAACTTTAGCAATGGTTCTCAAAAGAGAATATTTCGAAGAGACGGATCATTTTTCTTCCTGGTGGAGAAAAAATTTTTTGAGGGGATGGGGAGTGGTTTTAGAGTGGTTACTCTACAGGCTGAGATATCCTATAGGTATCCTATTGAAAAGAGGGTTAGCGAGTACTATCTCGCTAACCCTCTGGAATTGGTGGCCCCTGGGGGACTTGAACCCACGACCAATCGATTATGAGTCGACTGCTCTGACCAACTGAGCTAAGGGGCCAAATTGTGCATTTAGCGGCGTGGATTATAGGGGAAGAGGAAAGGGCAGTCTATAGGCATATCAACCACTTGGCGACTAATTGTCCAGGTCGATAGAGGGTGCAAAGCCGGTCGCAAGGGGAAATGCCAGACAAAACAAAGCCCCGCATGGCGGGGCTTTGGCAGAGCAGTTTGACACAGGGTCAGGACTATTCGTCCAGGAAGCTACGCAGCACTTCCGAGCGGCTCGGGTGGCGCAGTTTGCGCAGTGCCTTGGCTTCGATCTGACGAATACGCTCACGGGTAACGTCGAACTGCTTGCCCACTTCCTCAAGGGTGTGGTCAGTGTTCATGTCGATACCGAAACGCATCCGCAGCACCTTGGCTTCGCGAGCAGTCAGACCGGCCAGCACTTCACGGGTTGCGTTGCGCAGGCTTTCGCTGGTTGCTGCATCGGCCGGCAGAGCCAGGGTGGTATCTTCAATGAAGTCGCCCAAGTGGGAATCTTCATCATCACCGATGGGCGTCTCCATGGAGATAGGCTCTTTGGCGATTTTCAGTACCTTGCGGATCTTGTCTTCCGGCATGCCCATGCGCATGGCCAGCTCTTCCGGGTTCGGTTCACGACCCATCTCCTGCAGCATCTGACGGGAGATACGGTTGAGCTTGTTGATGGTTTCGATCATGTGTACTGGGATCCGGATGGTACGGGCCTGATCCGCGATGGAGCGGGTAATGGCCTGACGGATCCACCAAGTAGCATAGGTCGAGAACTTGTAGCCACGACGGTATTCAAACTTGTCTACCGCCTTCATCAGACCGATGTTGCCCTCCTGGATCAGATCCAGGAACTGCAGACCACGGTTGGTGTATTTCTTGGCGATAGAGATAACCAGACGCAAGTTGGCCTCAACCATCTCTTTCTTCGCACGGCGGGCCTTGGCCTCACCGATGCTCATGCGACGGTTGATATCCTTGATCTGGGCAATCGACAGACCGGTCTCTTCTTCAATCTGCTGCAGCTTGCCGATGGCGCGCTGAATATCCTCGTCCATTTCAACCAGACGGGGAGACCAGGCTTTGCCAGCCTGCTTCTGGTATTCAAACCAAGCAGTTTCACACTCGTTGTTGGTGAAGGCCGCGACGAAGGTTTTCTTCGGCATCTTGGCCTGCTCAACGCAGAGTTTCATGATGATGCGCTCCTGCACGCGAACGCGCTCCATCATCTCGCGCATGTTGTTGACCAAGCGATCGAACTGCTTGGGCATCAGGCGGAATTGACGGAACACATCGGCCAGCTGGGCGATGGCGGCTTGGGTATCATCGTGCGCGCGACCATTCTTCTGAATGGAGAGGCGGGTCACTTCATACTGGGCACGCAGTTCGGCGAACTTCTCGCGAGCGACTTCCGGATCCGGACCACCGTCACCATCATCGTCAGAGTTGTCGCCGTCTTCGTCTTCGTCTTCTTCGTCTTCTTCGTCTTCATCGGCCAGATCGTCTTCACCGAGTTCGGAACCGATGTGGGTGGCGGTCGGCGCCATATCTTCGGTATCGTTCGGATCGATAAAGCCGGAAATGATGTCGGAGAGACGCAACTGCTCGGCTTCGTACTTGTCGTACTGTTCGAGCAGGTAAGTGATGGCTTCCGGGTACTCCGCTACGGAGCTTTGTACCTGGTTGATACCGTCTTCGATCCGCTTGGCGATGTCGATTTCGCCTTCGCGGGTCAGCAGTTCAACAGTACCCATTTCCCGCATGTACATGCGGACGGGATCGGTCGTGCGACCAATCTCGGATTCAACAGATGCCAGAGCCTGGGCCGCTGCTTCGGCAGCGTCCTCATCGGCGGTGCCCCCTTCAGCCATGATCAAGTCATCGGCATCCGGAGCGTTTTCAA
Source organism: Aeromonas lacus (assembly GCF_000764665.1). Classification (GTDB taxonomy): domain Bacteria; phylum Pseudomonadota; class Gammaproteobacteria; order Enterobacterales; family Aeromonadaceae; genus Aeromonas; species Aeromonas lacus. The sequence continues at coordinate 3,041 of NZ_JRGM01000126.1, forward strand.
CTACTTGAATGCCCATATCGTTGATCATCTGAATGATGTCTTCGATCTGGTCTGAATCGACAATATCTTGCGGGAGGTGATCGTTCACCTCGGCATAGGTCAGGTAGCCCTGTTCTTTACCTTTGGCAACGAGGAGTTTAAGCTGAGACTGCGGGGTTTGCTCCATAGAACTCATCCGGTTGGTGCTGCTAGGTTGCGCGTACAGTGCGCTGCTGCGCAAATAGCCAATTCTAATAGAAAACCGCCAGACATGCTATGTCTGGTTGCGGCGTCGGTCATGAGAAACCCCTGCCCGCAGTATTGTCGGGGCCAGGCGGTTATAAAGTTTTTGCTTTTCATCCCGTCGATTCGGGCAACGCTATCCATATTGGGACTAATCACTCAAATATCAAGCCCCACTCTCATTTCTTTTCTCAATTTGCACCTCTCTGATCAGCATCATCAACTCTTGGGTTTCTTCGGAGCTTAGTCCTTCCTGAGCCACTTTGGCCTGCAATTCTTCGATCCGTTGTTTTAGAAACAGGTTGATGAAACCGACGAAGGTATCCTGCAACTCTCCCAGAATATCCGGCTCCTGATCGAGTTTGATCTCCTCGAACAGGTCGTGCATCGCCAGCTGGGCGAGAATTTCCCCCTCTTTGGTACCGCGCCAGTGCTCCAGCAGGATGCCGGTAGTGATACCGGGCTGAGCCAGGATCTGCTGATGCAACTGCAGCAGGAAGGTAATCCCTTGCAAGCGCAAACCCGCCAGCTCCGGCATTGCAGGTAGCTCTGCCGTCACGGCCGGGTACTGCACCATCAGGGCCAATGCCCGGCGCAGCGGGGTCAGTTTGGCTGCCTTGGGCTTGTTGACCTCGGCCTTGGGCTGGCTGTTGCGGGCAAAGAGCTCGGCAATTCGCTGCTTGTTCTCACCCCAGCGCATCATGCTGGAGAGGCGGGTGATCAGCCCCTCGCGGGTGAACCCTTCCGGCACGCGGCGGATAAGTTCTGCGGCCTTGTTGGCCACCTCAAACTTGCCTGCTTCACCGGAGAGTGCCGCATCGCGACCAAGACGCTCGAACATGAAGTCGGCGAAGGGTTGAGCTTCATCGAGCAGGGCTTCAAAGCCCTCCTTGCCGATCTGGCGTACCAGCGAGTCGGGATCCTCACCATCGGGCAGGAACACGAATTTGAGTTCGCGGCCATCCTGCAGATGGGAGAGGGCATTATCCAGTGCCCGCCACGCGGCTTCACGACCGGCGTTGTCGCCGTCGTAGCAGCAGACCACCTCGGCGGTGGTGCGAAACAGGGTATGGATGTGATCACTGGTGGTCGCGGTACCCAGTGCCGCCACCGCATAGTCGATGTCGTACTGACCGAGTGCCACCACGTCCATGTAGCCCTCAACCACCAGGATCCGGCGTGGATCCTTGTGTGCCTGCTTGACCTCATAGAGGCCGAACAGCTCCCGCCCCTTATGGAAAATCGGGGTTTCCGGTGAGTTGAGGTATTTGGGGGTGCCATCGCCCAACACCCGGCCACCGAAACCGATGACCCGGCCACGCTTGTCGCGGATCGGGAACATGATGCGATCGCGGAAACGATCGTAGCTGCCCCCGCCATTTTCACGAGTGATCAACATGCCACCCGAGATAAGCAGCTGTTCGTGATCCCGGCTCGCACCAAAGCGGCGACGTACCTGATCCCAATCGCTTGGGGCATAACCGATGTTGAAGCGTTTGACCACTTCACCGGTCAGGCCACGTCCCTTGAGGTACTCCACCGCATGGGGGGCACTCTTGAGATTGCTCTCGTAGAAGCGGGCGATCTGGTTCATCAGCTCGAACAGATCCTTGCTGACTGCCGGCTGGCTATGGCCAGATCCACCGCTGCTCTGCTCGCGGGGCACCTGCATGCCCTGCTGGCTGGCGAGCTCTTCGATGGCGTCGGGGAATTCGAGGCCGTCATACTCCATGACAAAGCCGATGGCGTTGCCGTGGGCGCCACAGCCGAAACAGTGATAGAACTGCTTCTCCTGGCTGACGGTAAAAGAGGGGCTTTTTTCGTTATGAAAAGGGCAGCAAGCCTGGTAGTTCTTACCGGCTTTTTTCAGCCGCACTCGCGAGTCGATCAGCTCGACTATGTCTGTGCGTGCGAGCAGATCGTCGATAAAGGATTGGGGGATCCTGCCTGCCATAACCGTCCTGTTTCACTGCGATAGAAAATAAAAAAGCCGCGCATTCACAAGGAAGCACGGCTTCTTCGACCAAACAAGAGTTTGCCTGTTACGCCAAGCGGGTTTTCACCTGAGCACTGACGGCGCCGACATCGGCACGACCCTGAATTTTTGGCTTCAAGACAGCCATGACTTTACCCATGTCAGCCATGACAGCAGCACCGCTCTCGGCGATGGCTTGCTCGATCAGGGCGGCAATTTCGTCTGCGGTCAGTTGTTGTGGCAGGAACTCCTGCAGCACAACGATCTCGGCGGACTCTTTGTCGGCGAGATCCTGGCGACCGGCAGCTTCAAATTGGCTGATGGAATCGCGGCGCTGTTTGACCATCTTGGTCACGACAGCGAGGATATCCTCATCATTGAGCTCGACACGGGTATCGACTTCACGCTGCTTGATTTCTGCCATCAACAACCGGATAGCGCCCAACCGCGGCTTGTCTTTGGCAAGCATGGCGAGCTTTTGCTGATCCTTGAGTTGATCCTTCAGAGACACGGCATGATCCCTTGATTAGTACAGGCGGATACGACGTGCGTTTTCGCGAGACAGCTTCTTGGCGTGACGCTTAACGGCAGACGCTTTGGCGCGCTTACGAATGGTAGTCGGCTTCTCGTAGAACTCACGGCTACGAACTTCGGACAGGATACCGGCTTTTTCGCAAGAACGCTTGAAGCGACGCAGAGCAACGTCAAACGGCTCATTTTCACGGACTTTGATTACTGGCATGTGCCTTTCACCTCAGTGATAAAATTGTTAGCTGACCTTCAATCGATCAGCATGACTTAAAATGGTGCGAAATTATACTCTGGACAGGGAATGAAAGTAAACCCGCAGAGATCGCTCTGGTTTAAAAAACCCGCGAAGGTTACCATAGCCGTCTCATTTTAGCAGTGAAAATTTTTAGCAATGCGTGTATTGGGCATAGAGACATCCTGTGACGAAACCGGGATCGCGATCTTCGACGATCAAAAAGGGATCCTTTCCCACCAGTTATATAGCCAGGTCAAGCTGCATGCGGACTACGGTGGCGTTGTCCCCGAGCTCGCCAGCCGGGATCACGTTCGCAAGACGATCCCGTTGATCCAGGCCGCATTGCGGGAGGCGGGACTGGGCAAGGATGACATCGATGGCATCGCCTATACCGCGGGTCCGGGTCTGGTTGGCGCCATTCTGGTGGGGGCCACCATTGGCCGTTCGCTGGCGATGGCGTGGAACAAGCCGGCTATCGCCGTCCACCATATGGAAGGTCACCTGCTGGCGCCCATGCTGGAAGAGAAGGCCCCCGAGTTCCCCTTCGTGGCGCTGCTGGTCTCCGGTGGCCACTCCATGCTGGTACGGGTTGATGGCATCGGCAGCTATCAGCTGCTGGGCGAATCTATCGATGATGCTGCTGGCGAGGCGTTCGACAAGACCGCCAAGCTGATGGGGCTGGACTATCCGGGTGGCCCGCTGCTCTCCCGTCTGGCCGAGAAGGGCACCACCGGACGTTTCCACTTCCCCCGTCCGATGACAGATCGCCCCGGGCTCGACATGAGCTTCTCCGGCCTCAAGACCTTTGCTGCCAACACCATCGCCGCCAACGGCGATGATGAGCAGACCCGTGCCGATATCGCCCGTGCGTTTGAAGATGCGGTGGTCGATACCCTGGCCATCAAGTGCCGTCGAGCCTTGAAAGAGACCGGCCTCAAGCGTCTGGTGGTGGCCGGTGGCGTCAGTGCCAACCGTCATCTGCGCGCCCAGCTGGCCGAGCTGATGGAGAGCCTCAAGGGTGAGGTGTTCTATCCGCGCACCGAATATTGCACCGATAATGGCGCCATGATCGCCTATGCCGGCATGCAGCGTCTGAAGGCGGGCGTGTTCGAGCCGCTGGCGGTCAAGGCCGTGCCGCGCTGGCCGCTGGATACCCTGGATCCGGTCTGATCCAAAGGATCCTGCTCTTGTCGGGCGAGTGATGTGAAATGCCCGGGCATGCTCTCTGTGAAGACGGGAGCCTGTCCGGGGCATTTTTGTTGTTACGCCACTCCTTGTTGCTTGATTGCTCCTTGTGGATCGGAAGCGCCCTCCGCGGCATCTGTCGCTATCCCCTCAAGCCCGCTCTTGGCATCCATGCCACGCTATAAATTGAATTTATGTATTTTGGCTAATTGACCTCATTTTTCCTTATGCCTTTGCCAGCTCCTGCCTGTGGCTCTGTTTTTGACCTTTATCACCGTTAGCTAGTCATCGTCCGATCCTGATAGATGCCAGCGCCCACAGAGTGCCGCCAGCAAGCGCCTGATAAAGAGGTGAGGAAAGGGAGGTGACTGTGCGGGGCGAAGCCATGCACGGCTGTCCGATGTGTTTGACTGCGGTTGATACGGAATCCTGCGCCAAGTTTTCGCTATCAGCGGCCAGCGTCAGAGCGAGGCGCAAAAAAATCCCCGCCAGCTGGCGGGGATTTTTGATTGGCTATCGACAGGCGATGCGATTACAGCATGATGCCGCCGAAGAAGAAGCCCAGCGCCACGGCAATCGCGATGGTGGCGGTGCCGGGGATAAAGAAGGGGTGGTTGAACACAGCTTTGCCGATGCGGGTTGAGCCGGTGTCGTCCATCTCTACCGCGGCCAGCAGGGTCGGGTAGGTCGGCAGTACGAACAGGGCGCTCACGGCCGCGAAAGAGGCGATGGCGGTCAGCGGGCTGACACCCAGCGCCAGAGCGGCAGGCATCAGGGCCTTGGTGGTTGCACCCTGTGAGTAGAGCAGCATGGCGGCGAAGAAGAGCACCACGGCCAGCAGCCAGGAGTACTGGTTCAGCAGATCGCCAGCGATCAGCTGGATGGTGTCCATGTTGCCTTTCACGAAGACATTACCCAGCCAGGCCACACCCAGTACGCAGATACAGGCGGACATACCGGACTTGAAGGTCGGCATGTTGGTCACTTGAGTTGCGTCCAGTTTGCACACCAGAGTCATGATGGTGGCAGCGGCCAGCATGATGCCCATGATGGCGCCATCGCGGGGGATCGGCGGGTTGGTGATGAGGCCAACTTTGCCGGAGATCGCGGTGGCATAGGCCATCACGGCCACGATGGCGGCGATGAAGATCCAGACGGACAGCTTGGCGTACGGCTTGATTTCCAGCTGGCTGGTGCCGCGCAGCTTGATCTGGCCCTTGGCTTTACGCTCCAGATAGACTTCGTCCTGATCCAGCGGTTTGCCCATCATGTTGGCGATGAAGGCACCCAGGATACAGGCCAGGAAAGTAGAGGGAATGCAGATGGCCAGCAGGGTCAGGTAGTCAACACCGAACGGCTCGAGCATGCCGGAGAAGGCAACCACAGCGGCAGAGATCGGGGATGCTGTGATGGCGATCTGGGAGGCAACAACCGCGATGGAGAGCGGACGGGACGGGCGGATCCCCTGCTCTTTGGCCACTTCGGCGATAACCGGCAGGGTGGAGAAGGCGGTGTGACCGGTACCGGCCAGCATGGTCATCAGATAGGTGACGACCGGGGCGGCGAAGGTGATGTATTTGGGGTTCTTGCGCAGCGCTTTTTCAGCCAGGGAGACCAGATAGTCCATCCCGCCAGCCAGTTGCATACAGGCGATGGCGCAAATGACGGACGCAATGATCATGATCACATCCCAGGGGATGTAGGTGACCAGCTGGTCGCTCGGGATCTGCACCCCGAGGCCCCAGGTCAGGACCAGAACCCCCAGACCACCGGCAAAGCCGATGCCGATGCTGCCTATCCGGGCGCCCAGATAGATAGCGGCGAGCACGACAAGTAACTCGATTCCAATCATAGCGATAACTCCATTTTTTAGTTTTTTGGTTTTTATTTGGCAAAAAGCCAATTCCCGATCGGGCTGGGGATAAAGACCAATCGGGAACTGACTTTAAATGGGCCGGGAAGATCCCGGCCCATGCGTCGCTTATACAGTGGTTTCGCGAGTGAAACGCTTGGCCTTGTATTGCGGGTTCATCAGGTTCTCGATGGAGAGGATCTCGTCCAGCTGCTCGGCGCTCAGCAGGCCGCGCTCCAGTACGACTTCGCGTACGTTCTTGCCGGTCTGGGCGCAGATCTTGCCAACGATGTCCCCTTCGTGGTGACCGATGAAGGGGTTCAGGTAGGTCACTATACCGATGGAGTTCAGCACGTGGTTCATGCAGATTTCCGGGTTGGCGGTGATACCTTCCACGCACTTCTCGCGCAGGGAGATACAGGCTTTTTCCATCAGGCTCAGGGATTCGAACATTGCCTGACCAATCACCGGCTCCATGACGTTCAGCTGCAGCTGACCGGCTTCGGCGGCGAAGGTGATGGTGATGTCGTTACCGAATACCTTGAAGCAGGACTGGTTGACCACTTCCGGGATAACCGGGTTGACCTTGGCCGGCATGATGGAGGAACCCGCCTGCATTTCCGGCAGGTTGATCTCTTTCAGTGCAGTGCGCGGGCCGGAGGAGAGCAGACGCAGGTCGTTACAGATCTTGGAGAGCTTCATGGCCAGACGCTTGATGGCGCCGTGCAGCATGACGTAGGCGCCGCAGTCGGAGGTTGCTTCGATCAGATCTTCAGCCGGTACATAGGCACGGCCGGTGATCTCTGCCAGACGCTTGATGGCCAGCGCAGAGTACTCGGGCGGAGTGTTCAGGCCGGTACCGATGGCGGTAGCGCCCAGGTTCACTTCCAGCAGCAGCTCTTGGCAACGCTTGATGGATTTGATCTCTTCGCGCAGGGTCACGGCGAAAGCGTGGAACTCCTGACCCAGGGTCATCGGCACGGCATCCTGCAGCTGGGTACGGCCCATCTTCAGGATCTTCTTGAACTCGTTAGCCTTGACGTCGAAAGCGGCGATCAGCGCTTCCAGGGCATGCAGGGTCACGTCGGTGCTGTTCACAACAGCAACGCGGAAACCGGTGGGGTAGGCATCGTTGGTGGACTGGCACTTGTTGACGTGATCGTTCGGGTTGATGACGTCGTAACGACCTTTCTCCAGACCCATGATCTCCAGTGCGATGTTGGCCAGCACTTCGTTGGTGTTCATGTTGACGGAGGTGCCGGCACCACCCTGGTAAACGTCGACCGGGAACTGGTCGAAGCACTTGCCGGTGTTCAGCATCAGGTCGCAGGCTTCCACGATCTTGTCTGCAATTTCAGGACGGATGGTACCGAGCTCGCCGTTGGCCAGCGCAGCGGCCTTCTTGGTCAGCACCATGCCACGTACGAATTCCGGAACGTCAGAAATCTTCTGAGAGCTGATCTTGAAGTTCTCGACAGCGCGCAGGGTGTGCACACCGTAGTAGAGATCATTGGAAACTTCTTTAGTGCCCAGCAAGTCTTCTTCAATGCGGACGTTCTTGATGTCGCTCATTGTAATGCCTCAGAAATCAGATAAATGGAAAAATCCTCACCGAGTGGTCGCGAGTTCCTTGCGCACAGCTCATCCTGAAGCACCACACACCGAGTGGGGCGATTGGGAGTGTGACCTCCCTAATAACTAATCAACATACTACTCCAATTGAGGTATCGGTTATTAGAGCTGGATCACTAATCTGGTGACATCTTCAAATTCCTTTGATGAATGTACACATATGTTGTACATGATTTATCACCCTGATTTTTATAAAAATTTGTAATTTATTGCTGATTTTTTAGCGTCTGGTTGATGATGGGGTCATTTGGGTGGCTTGAAAAGGGCGGGTTGGCCCCCATTTATTGGGGGTAGGAAGTGGTGACTCGCGCGTCTGAACATCGTGTGCAGCTCCCGGTTCGCGGGACCACTTTTTCTCACATTTGACTGGTTGTGGAGCTTATATGGGCAAGCTGTTTCTGCTGTTGGTGGGTCTGGTGGTACTGGAGCTCACCGTGATGATCGAGGTCGGTTCTGTGATTGGAGCGCTGCCGACCGTCGGCTTGCTCATCCTGACCGCCATTCTGGGCTCTTCTCTGGTGCGCAGTGAAGGGCTCAAGACCCTGTTCAGTGCCCAGCAGAAGATGCAGCAGGGCGAGATGCCGGGCCGCGAAGTGATGGGCGGCATGATGCTGGCGCTGGCCGGTTTGCTGCTGATCATCCCGGGTTTTGTCACCGACTTCTTCGGGATCTTGCTGCTGCAGCCCTGGCTGCGCAACAAGCTGGCCGACAAGCTGATCGGCAGCAACCAGTTCCGGATGCAGATGGGCGGTTTCCAGCGCACTCAATCGCCGTTTGAGCAATCCCTCGGCGATCATCCGAAACAGGGTGGCACCACCATTGAAGGCGAGTTTGAGCGCAAAGAGTGAATGTGATTGGCAGAGGGTTGTGATATCAGGGCTTGCCCTTATGGCACAACGCCTCGAAGCGGTGTCGGGCATACCACCATGCGAGGGTGCCCGCCGCCAGATTGGCCAGCAAGATCCCCAGATATATCCCCTGTTCTCCCCCCAACTGGGCGCCTAGCCAGGCTCCCGGCAGTAAAAAGCCAAACAGCCGCAGGCCATTGAACAAAAACGAGATGCTCGATGCCCGCACGCCATTGAGCGCCGAGGCCAGCAGCATCACCATCCCCTGAAAGCCATATCCGATAGGTACCAGATGCAGATAGAGGATGATGAGGCGGATCACCTGTGGATGGTCGCTAAACAGGTTGGCGATGAGTGGTGCCAGCAGCCAGGTGAGGCCATAGATGGCGAGCTGGAACAGCAGGGCAAAGCGCATGCTGCTCTGAAGTGCGGCTTTGGCCCGGGCCGGATTGCCGGCGCCGCAGTTTTGCGAGATGAAGGGTGCCAGCACGGAGGCGAGCGCCATCATCACGATCAGCAGCAGTGCCTCGACCCGCGATGCAGCGCCGTAAGCCGCCACCACTTCTGTACCCAGACCGGCGAAAATCGTCATCAGCACTGCGTTGGCCAGCGGGTTGAGCATGTTGGTAAAAGAGGCGGGGATGGCGACATGAAGCAGTGCCCGCCAGTGGTAGAGCAGCCGGGTGCGCGGCGAGAGGCGCCACAACAGCAATCCTTCCCGATGACGCAGGATGTAGAGGCTGACCAGCATGGCCATCAGCCATGAGATGGAGGTGGCGATGGCGGCACCCCGGATCCCCCACTCGGGGAAGGGGCCGATGCCGAAGATAAGCAGCGGATCCAGCATGCCGTTGACCAGACCGGCCACCGTCATGACGAGGCTGGGCGTCTTGGTATCACCGGTAGCGCGGATGGCGGAGTTGCCCACCATGGGTAGCACCAGCATGGGCACGGTGAGATACCAGATCAGCATGTAGTCGTGGATAAGGGAGATAAGTTCGGCACTGGCGCCCAGCAGGGTAAATAGCGGTTTGATGGTGAGGGCGCCCCCTGCCGAGAGCAAGGCGACCAGGATCACCGCCAGAAACAGGCTATCGGTGGCGAGGTGGGCCGCCTCCTCATGTTTGCCCTGTCCCAATGCATGACCGATCACCGCCGAGAGGCCGGCTCCCAGCCCCATGGCGAGCGAGGTGACCACGAAGGTGACCGGAAAGGTAAAGCTGATGGCCGCCAGCGCTTCGGTGCCCAGCATGCCGATAAAAAAGGTATCGACCAGGTTGAAGGCCAGAATAGCGACGATGCCGAGGATCATGGGGCCCGTCATCTGGCGCAGTACGACAGGGATAGGTGCTGTCAGCATGGGATTGATGCGGGTCAAGGGATCGTCTCTACATCTTGCTCGAAGAGCGGGGCTGATAACTGGGCTGGCGCTGCCAGCGAAGTTCGCGAAGAGAATACGGGCGAACAATCGAAGGTTTTTATAGTACGTGAAAAAATTTTTTTTGTATTTGCCCTTGAAGGGTTAGCAACCTCACCCCACATCAGGGACATATCCGATTTGGCCTGGAACGGCCATTCCTCAAAGCAACAATGAGACTCATTTTGGGAGAGTTATCGATGAAAATTCGTCCACTGCACGACCGCGTCATCATCAAGCGCATCGAAGCTGAAGCCAAATCCGCTGGTGGTATCGTACTGACTGGTACTGCGGCTCAAAAGTCCACCCGTGGTGAAGTGCTTGCCGTGGGGACTGGTCGAATCCTGGATAATGGCGATGTCAAAGCGCTGGCCGTCAAGGTTGGCGACAAGGTTATCTTCAACGAAGGCTACGGCGTGAAAACCGAGAAGCTGGATGGTCAGGATGTTCTGATCCTGTCCGAGACCGACATTCTGGCGATTGTCGAAGAGTAATCCATCCCCACTTTTCCCCGAATTGATTGAAAGGATTGAACAAAAATGGCTGCTAAAGACGTTAAGTTTGGTAACGAAGCCCGCATCAAGATGCTGGAAGGTGTGAACATCCTGGCTGATGCCGTCAAGGTTACTCTGGGCCCGAAAGGCCGCAACGTGGTACTGGACAAGTCCTTCGGTGCTCCGACCATCACCAAAGATGGTGTTTCCGTTGCGCGCGAGATCGAGCTGGAAGACAAGTTCCAGAACATGGGCGCCCAGATGGTCAAGGAAGTTGCTTCCAAGGCGAATGACGCTGCGGGTGACGGTACTACCACTGCAACCGTTCTGGCTCAGGCTATCGTCAACGAAGGTCTGAAAGCCGTTGCCGCCGGTATGAACCCGATGGATCTGAAGCGTGGTATCGACAAAGCAGTTGTGGCTGCCGTTGCCGAGCTGCAGGCGCTGTCCCAGCCGTGTGCTGACAGCAATGCCATCGCTCAGGTTGGCACCATTTCCGCCAACTCCGACGAGAAAGTGGGCAAGCTGATTGCCGAAGCCATGGACAAAGTAGGTCGCGATGGCGTCATCACCGTTGAAGATGGTCAGGGTCTGGAAGATGAGCTGGCTGTTGTTGAAGGTATGCAGTTCGACCGCGGCTACCTGTCCCCCTACTTCATCAACAAGCAGGAGACCGGTTCCGTTGAACTGGACGATCCGTTCATCCTGCTGGTTGACAAGAAAGTCTCCAACATCCGCGAAATGCTGCCGGTGCTGGAAGGCGTTGCCAAAGCTGGCAAACCGCTGCTGATCGTTGCCGAAGACGTAGAGGGCGAAGCGCTGGCTACTCTGGTGGTCAACACCATGCGCGGCATCGTGAAAGTGGCTGCCGTCAAGGCGCCGGGCTTCGGTGACCGTCGCAAGGCCATGCTGCAGGATATCGCCGTACTGACTGGCGGTACCGTCATCTCCGAAGAAGTTGGCATGGAGCTGGAAAAAGCGACTCTGGAAGATCTGGGTCGTGCCAAGCGCATCGTCATCACCAAAGAGAACACCACCATCATCGATGGCGTGGGTGATGCAGGCGTGATCGAAGGCCGTGTTGCCCAGATCCGTCAGCAGATCGAAGAGACCTCCTCCGACTACGACCGTGAGAAGCTGCAAGAGCGCGTAGCCAAGCTGGCTGGCGGTGTTGCCGTGATCAAGGTGGGTGCTGCTACCGAAGTCGAGATGAAAGAGAAGAAAGCTCGCGTAGAAGATGCTCTGCATGCTACCCGTGCTGCCGTTGAAGAAGGCGTGGTTGCCGGTGGTGGTGTTGCGCTGGTGCGCGTTGCTGCCAAACTGGCTGGCCTGCGTGGCGACAACGAAGACCAGAACGTCGGTATCAAGGTTGCCCTGCGCGCCATGGAAGCCCCGCTGCGTCAAATCGTCATCAACGCCGGTGAAGAAGCCTCCGTCATCGCCAACGCGGTGAAGAACGGTGAAGGCAACTTCGGTTACAACGCTTACACCGAGCAGTATGGCGACATGCTGACCATGGGTATTCTGGATCCGACCAAGGTAACCCGCTCTGCACTGCAGTTCGCTTCTTCCATCGCTGGTCTGATGATCACCACCGAGTGCATGGTCACCGAGCTGCCGAAGAAAGATGCTCCGGCTATGCCTGATATGGGTGGCATGGGCGGCATGGGCATGATGTAATCATCATCCCGGCTCTGTTTGAGAAACGGCTCGCTTTGGCGGGCCGTTTTTTTTTATCCGGCTAAACTGAGATTTGTTGATAAGGATGTTATTTGGAGGTGGGTATGAAAAAACTGGGTCTGATTTCTTTACTTTTTTCACTGGCAAGCTTCTCCGTACTGGCATTGGGGACGCCTACAGGGCCTGTGATTCTCAAGGTGACAGGTAATGTTAAAGCGACAGAAGCCGTAGATGGCGTTGCGCAGTTTGACCTTGCCATGTTGCAGGCACTGCCACAGCACGAGATCGTGACCGGAAATCCCTGGGTCGATAAGCCCCACAAGTATCGTGGGCCCAAACTGGCTGATGTACTGGCGGCTGTGGGGGCTGATGATGGCAGTTCCATTACCCTGACTGCACTCAATAGCTACCAGATCCGAATCAACTGGGACAAGGTCAAACGCTATGAGCCCATCCTTGCTTGGGAGGATGATGGTGTCGTCATGAAGGTGCGCGACAAGGGGCCGCTCTGGTTTATGCTGCCGCTTGATCAACATCCGGAATTGAAACGCTCCGAATATACCGACATGATGATCTGGCAGCTCAGCTCAGTTGATATCCAGCATTAATCGTTTTATTGCTCAGGAGTATGGGGTGAAGGAAAAGACCAAAGCCTGGCCGCTTGTCGCCACTCTTTATTTTTTCATCCTGTTGTTTACGGGAAGTACTCTCTATTCTCTGGTTCAGGTTCAGAATGCAACCCGGGTTATGGAGAAGTACACCTACGATGTCTCCTGGGCATTGATGCAGTTACAGCTGGAGCTGGGACGCTTTCTTAATAGTGTCGAGGTTTACCACTATGGCGGCATCGATCACGATGCCCTGATGCTGCGTTATGACATTCTCTGGAGTCGAACCCCAATTCTGCTTAGTGGCCAATTACGCAAGAGCATGGAGGACAAGCAGAAGACTCTGCGCTTGGTGCAGTTGATTGAGAGCAATATTCGCAATATCGAACCTGATATCACCAGACTGCAAGTGGGCTCACCCGATTACCAGCAAATCATGATGCGTCTTGCGCCTCTGCAAGAACCGCTCTCTTATTCTCTTGCATCCGTCATGCAGAAGAACATCAACATCTATTCAGAGAACGATCGCCATTTTGCCCAGTTGCGGAATGCTCTGCTGATGATGGTATCTGGTCTGGTTATCTCGGTACTCTTGCTCAGTGCACTGCTTATATATGAAGGGCGGCGTCATTTCAGAGCAGTGCGGCGAGATCCCCTGACCGGATTGCCAAATAGGGTTGCCTTGCTCGAAATGATGGAATCTTATGCGACACAAGAGATGCCATTTGGTCTGGTGCTGATCGATATCAATGACTTCAGGGATATCAATAGCAAGTTTGGCTACGACACCGGGGATTATCTGCTCAACGAATTGGCAAAGAGGGTCAAGGGCCTGTGTGAAGAAGGCGAATCTTGCGGGCGTCTTGGGGGCGATCAATTCGTGATTATCCAGCGTGGTAGCAGTGACCTGCGGCAAATCAGGGAGCTGGTCGCGCGTTTATTGCATTCACTCAAGCAGGACATGGTGTTTGATAATTACCCTTTCCGTCTTGAAGTCGGTATCGGCATAGCCTTTTATCCCGTTGATAGTGATAAAACCCAAGAGCTGTTGAGTCGGGTAGAGCAGGCTCTGTTCCATAGCCGCAAAACGCATGTCCCTTACGTTATCTATGATAACTCGCTGCTCAATGAGACTGCTCGTCGTAAACACCTTGCTTCCGACATGGTCATGGCGTTGGAACATAATGCGCTGGAGCTCTATTACCAACCCATCGTCAATCTTGAGACTGGTCGCTGTGAAGCGGTGGAGGCATTGCTACGTTGGCGCCATCCCGAGCTTGGGTTTATCCCGCCCAATGAAGTCATTATGGTGGCCGAAGAGTTTCAGCTTGCCGAGCGAGTGGGCAGCTGGGTGCTGAATACTGCTTGTGAGCAGCTCTATCAGTGGCATCAGCTTGGCCTCGTCGACTTGCAAATGTGCGTGAACATTTCTCCTGGCATGTATCAGCGCAATTTGTTGAAACTGGTTGCCAAGGCATTGATGGAACATCATCTGCCAGCACGAAGCCTGGTTCTGGAAGTCACGGAAGACACCACAATGAGGGAGGTGAAGAATTCGCTGCAATTGATGCAGGATCTGAATCAACAGGGAGTGTTGTTGGCATTGGATGATTTTGGCACTGGCTACTCATCGCTTAGTTATCTTCAGAAGCTGCCCGTGAGCAAAGTGAAGATCGACCGCTCTTTTATCCAGGGGATAGATACTTCTCTGGAAGCATCGGAACTGGTCGCCAACATCTGCCGGATGGGTTCCATGCTTGGCAAGATTTTGGTGTGCGAAG
>NZ_JRGM01000127.1 GCF_000764665.1 Aeromonas lacus
AGGTAGAGGAACACCAAAGAAATTGTTTGGTATGCCTTGGTTTACATTGAGTGGAAAAATATTTACTGGTTTAGATAGAAGATTGGTGAAATATATGCGCGGGCCGAGTTGCACTCACGCATATGTAATTTCGCCTGAGGCATCTTCTAGGCTTATTGCTCACTCAGTCCACTGGTGGTGGCCGGTAGATGATTATATGGATTATGATTTCATTCATGGTGTAAACAATATTGGTGTCGAGCCCCCATTGGTTTTGCAGACTGATATTCCCTCTGTGATTGGATATGCAGAGAGAAAGAAAGGGAAGCGCAGTACCATTGCTAGAATAAGAAAAGAAGTATACCGTTTTATTTATGGTCTACGGTCGTTAATGTACAACGCTAGGTTTGTAGTTACACAAATTTTGAAAAAGAAGGGGGGGCTGAATGAATTCAGACTCTAGATGGAGCTTCTGGTGCATTTTATTTTTTATCGGGTTGATGACATCCGTCATGTTTTTCCTGAATCAACAGATATCTGGCGATCAACTTCAAATGCTCTACAAGGGCTACCTTGGGGCCTACGAGGGGGTCTGGCTCAGCTATGGCAATGCGGCGAGTGCGGTGGGCAATGTGCCGGGCAGCTTGTCGGCATGGCTGATCGGTGGGCCGCTGCTGCTGTGGGATTCTCCCTATGCGCCCATGCTGCTGCTGCTGGCGATGCGGTTGGTCGGTTTCCTGCTGTTTGATGCGGTGATCCGCCAGGTGTTTGATGACAGGGTGCGTCTGCTGTTTCTGGTGCTCTGCTGGCTCAACCCCTGGTTCCAGTACGAAAGCCTGCTCTACAACCCCTCCTATCTGTTCCTCTTCTCGGCCATGCACTGCTGGTCGGCCTGGCATATGCGCGAGCGGGCCTCCTTCTGGCACATGATTGTTCACCTGTTGGCCATCGGCATGGCGATGCAGTTGCACTACTCCTGGCCGCTACTGGCGGTGATGTCCACCTACCTCTTCTGGCGCCGCATTCTCAAGGTGAGCTGGAGCGGAGTGGTGGTGGCTGCCCTGTTGATCGGTGCATCCCTGATCCCTTACGCCATGGAAGTGATGAGCAATAGCCACATCACCCAGAATGTGGATCCCGAGGCGCGTCAGCGCTATATCGGCTGGGGTCTGGTGCATGTCTATCCGGTGTTGAAATCAGTGCTCTACTGGCTGCGCTACGGCTCCTGGCTGTTTGCCAGCAAGCTGGTCAACGATACCCAGTTTATCTGGCTGGCGGGGCACGAATATCTGCAGCTGGCGGCGATCTGGCTGTGGCGGATCGTGATTTATGGGGTAGGCTCGGCGACTGTGCTGCTGGCGGCCAAGGCCAACTGGCAGCTGTGGCGTGAACTAAAACCGCGTCTGCTGCGCAGCGATCGTGCGCCAGTGGATGGCGAGAGCTGGCTCGGTCTCTATGCGCTGGCGGCGGTGCTGGCGGTGCTGGTGAGTGCGGCCCTGTCGCCCATCATCTTTAACTACTGGCACCTGATGCTGATCTTCCCCTACGCCCTGTTCCCGATCCTGCTGCTGCTGGTGCGCTGGAGCCGCCGTTATCCGCAGTGGGTTGGCAAGGGGCTGCTGGCGGCCACCCTGTTCTGCACCGCAGTGAACCTGATTGCAGCATGCGACAGCACCAAGTTCTCCTATCAGGCGGACTACAAGCTGCAGGTGCAGGAGTATCTGCAGGAGATGAAGCTGCAACCCGGGCAGTGAGTCATCAACAGCCAGCCTTCCGATCTTGGGGGCTGGCTGTCACTATTCGAAACGGTCCATATGGGCGAAGTTTTTGGCTTCTGCAACCCAACCCTCACGCCCTTGCTTGTCTCGAATTTTTACCCACCACTGGTTCTGCGGTGACGGACCGTATCTGATCTCTTTGCGCGCATAGTCGTAATCGAGGATGTAGGTCTTGCCTTTGTACCAGAACAGGCCATCGCCTTCGCCCAGACAGCCGAGGATATAAAGTTTCTCCCCTGCCTTCATATTCAACAGCGGCCCTTTCCCCTCCTTGCTGTAGCCCAGTTTGACCGGTCTGAGTATTTCGACGATCCCCGGTTGTTTGGTAATGACGACCCCGGTCAGCCCTTCCACCTGCTGGCCGCGGGGCAGCCGGAATAGCTCTTTGGCAGTCAGGGATGGCTCGGCTCTGACGATCACTTCTTTCTTAGTCGTCCACGCCTGATAGGTACAACCTTCAAACGGGCAGCGACCCCAGTCGTAATAGGGCAGGCGCGGCTTTTCATCAGAGCTTACGGTCGTAGCGAACAACGACAACAACAGCAAAAACAGTCTCATGAATCTACCTGTCCGGCGGGGCGATCACCCGCTGGTTTGATCAATGGGGCAGCACTATATCTCAAGACCCCAAAATCCATCAAAGCAGCGGCATTATTGATTTTCACCGCAATAACACGGGTGGTCGATGGTCATGGGAGTAGGGGGCAAAAGGGGCCGCAGAACGGGGGGAGCAGATAGCCCGCCCCTTTACGTTGTGCCATGCTGATGGCTATCAGAGCATCGGGTCGGCACTTATGGGCATCTCTCGTTCGGGTATGCGTTTGTTATTACTGCTATCGGCACTTCTACTTCCTTTTATGACCATCAGCCAGGCCGTGGCGGTCAATGCGCCACTGCGGGGATGTGTCTTCCAGCTGGCGCCACTGGTCACCATCGATCAGCAGGGCAAGGTCTCCGGGCCAGTGATCGACTACTTTCGCCGCCACATCGAACCCGTGATCGGTCGCACCATCGAGTGGCAGGGGCTCAATGTGGCGCGATTGCTCAGCAACCTCGAGAGCGGCGAGTGCGATCTGACCCCGCTGCTGAGCTACACGCCGGAGCGGGCCCGTCATTTCCACTATGTCGACCCGCATCTATTGCTGCTGCGGCCGGTGCTGGTGGTACTGGTGCCATCGCGACTGCGTTCGATTGAGCGGCAGGAGGATCTCTACGGCACCACCATCGGCTGGTCGAGTCAGGCGATCGTGCCGCCGCTGTTGCAGCATCCGCAGATCCATATCGACACCCTTTCCCAGCTCAGCTGGGAGCATGGCAACATGCAGAAGCTGCTGCGCGGGCGGATTGATGCTGCGCTCTTCTCCAACGATATTTCCGCCAACCATTTTCGCGCCAAGCTCTCAGCGGCGACCCGCCTGATCTACCTGCCGGTCACTCCGCTGGAGGTGCATATCGTGCTGACCAAGTCGCTGGGGGATGCTAACCCCGAGCTGGCGCAACGCATGCGCCAGGTGGTGGAGCGGGTGCCGCTCGCCTCGCTGGTGGAGTCGACTCCGCGGCTGTGGGGGCGCTGAGCTGCTGCAACCGCCCGGCCGGAATGCAATAATCTACAAGCTCTCCAGCTTGCTTGCGGTGTATCTATAGCCCATGAGTACCACTGATTCCCTTATCCGCTACTGGCAATCTCCGCTCCTGCCGGGGGTCGAGCTGTCACACTCCCATCATCGGGCGTTCAGCTATGGCCGCCATGTCCATCTCGACTACCATATCGGACTGGTGCAGCGGGGTGGCCAGAAGTTTATCCACAAGGGAAACAGCCACACCCTGGTGCGTGGCGAGCTGTCGACCGTCAACCCGGACGAGGTGCACGACGGCCTCAGCCTGCTACCGGAAGGGTACGAAGTTCGGGTCTTCGCCATCGATCCGCAGCAGCTCTCCCTCTGGCTGCCCGATCAGCCGGAGCCTTTCTTCGACAAGGGGTTGCAGAGCCGACCCGACCTCTATCAGGGCTTTGCCCAGCTGCACAGCTATCTCGACAACCCGCAGGCTGATGGCCTGCTGATCGAGGGGCAGCTGCTCGCCCTGCTCGGGGAGTTGTTGCAACTGGCGCCCGAAGTACACCAGCTGGCCGATCCCCAGCTGCGCTATCTGCGCGACTATCTGCTGGCCCGGCTCGACGAGCCTCACTCGCTGGAGGAGCTGGCCGGGCTGGTCGGTCTCGATCGCTTCGCCTTCCTGCGCCAGTTCAAGAAGCGCAGCGGCATGACGCCCTACGCCTGGCTCAAGCGGCTGCGGCTGGAGCAGGGCAAGCGGCTGCTGGCGAGCGGGATGGCGGTGAGCGAGGTGGCGCTGGCGGTCGGTTTCTTCGACCAGAGCCACTTCCACCACGGTTTTCGCCAGGCTTTTGGCCTGACTCCCGCCGATTTTCGCGCCCAGATGCAATCTTTTACAAGCCGGACGCCCCGCTGATCCGCCATGCTGGCGGCATATCACTTTTTTGAGAGTTGCTATGCTGACCAGTCTTTTCCTTACCCTTGGCCTTATGCACCTGATTGGGCTGGCCAGCCCCGGCCCCGATTTTGCCCTGATCCTGCGCACCAGCCTGCACCGGCCGACCGCCCTTGGCGCGGCGCTCGGCATCTCGCTCGCCATCATGGTGCACGCCACCCTCAGCCTGACCGGCATCAGCATGCTGATCGCCAACAACCCCATGCTGTTTATGGTGATCAAGTGCGGCGGTGCCCTATATCTGGGCTGGCTTGGCTGGGGTGCCCTAATGGCAGCCCGCCAGCAGACCAGTACCGTAATGCAGAGTGCAGCCAACGAGCTGCGCGGTTGGGGCAAGGGCGTGCGCGCCGGTATCGCCACCAACCTGCTCAACCCCAAGGCGCTGGTGTTCTTTATCGGCATGCTGGCGGCCATGGTGTCGCCAGAGGTGGATGGGGTAGCCCGCAGCCTGCTGGTGGCCGAACTTTTCATTATCTCGGTCTGCTGGTTCGGCATGCTGGCCTGGAGCCTCTCCACCTCCCGAGCCCAGCAGCTGCTGCAACGGGTGCAGCGGCCACTCAATCTGGTCACCGGCGTGCTGTTTGCGACGGTGAGCCTTTCCATTCTGGCCAGCATGGGCGCCGAGCTCATCGCCTGACAGACAGAATGCGGGGGATTCGTCCCCCATCTCCCTGCACCGATTGTGTTTGTCGTCTGCCCGCTGGCGGGCATTTTTCCCCGTTCCGTATGACAACTTGGATGGCACCTGAACATTCGGCATATGTCGCTTGTGAGAAGGGGGGGAAATAGGGTATTTCTCTGGGTGAATCGGAGGCAACCAGCACGGGATCGCCCGCCGTGTGGAGCAAAATCCACAGCAAAAACAATCGGTCAATGCAGGAGCAAATATGAAAAAGGTCGTGATGGTTGCCATGGCGGCGGCCCTTCTGGGCGGCTGCGCCGTAAAGAATCAGGTCTCCCACAGCTTGCAGGCGATTCCGCTGACTGCCTTCCAGCAGAACGAGAGCAACCCCAGCCAGCGTGTCTACAAGGAGCCCGGTGTTGATCTGCGCCAGTACAATCAGGTGCTGCTCGATCCGCTCCAGTTTATCCGGCAGGAGAATGGCCAGTGGTACCTGCTGACTGCCAACGAACAGAACCAGATTGGCCGCTACTACCACGACAAGTTCCAGAGCGAGCTGATCCGTAACGGTCTCAAGATTGCCACCGCCCCCGGCCCGGGAGTAATGCGGATCCAGGCCGCCGTCACCAACTTCGACCTGACCCGTCCTGACCCGAAACTGCGTGACCTGATGCCGGCCAAGATCGCCATCAACGTCACCCGCGAAATGATCGGCAAGGAGCCCTACCTGCTCAAGGTGGGCAGTATGGCCCAGCTGCTCGACTCCCAGAGCGGCAAGCTGCTGGTGCGGGTGATGGATGCCCGCGAGAGTCCGGACACCACCCACAAGGATGCCCCCATCACCGCCGAGGAGATGGAGAAGATGATCGACCTGTGGGCAGCCAGCCGCGCCAAACAGCTGGCCGACAATATCGGCAAGTAAGCGTCTGCGGTATCAAGAGAGGGGAGCCATCGGCTCCCTCTTTTTTTGGTTCGATGGCGGGCCGCCGCCACGGCTCGCAGCCCTTGCCAGCAGGGCGATCAGCCCGTTGCCGAGTCCGCCTTTTCGCCATCTGCTGCGATACGGGCTGCCGATTTCTGCTTTTCTCCCCGCTATTTTGGCAGTTAGGATGACCCTTCCCGTGACCGTCTCCTCATAGCAGAAGGAACCACTATGAACCGTCACCCCGGCATCAAGCACTGGCGCGAGCTGCAAGAAGCAGAGCCGGGATGTTATCCCGGCAGTCAGGAGCGAATGTCCCTCGGCAGCGCGCTGGGCAGGCACTTTGGTTTTAGCCGTATCGGTATTCACCACGAGCTGGTTGCGCCCGGCCACCGCACCAGCTGGCCCCACGCCGAAAAGACCGAGGACGAGTTCGTCCACGTACTGGAAGGGACGCCCGATGTCTGGCTGGATGGTGTGCTCTATCGGTTGCAGCCGGGTGACTCGGTCGGTTTCAAGGCCGGTAACGGGCTGGCCCACACCTTTATCAACAATACCGATGAGCCGGTGCGACTGCTCTGCGTAGGTGATCGGGATCGCGCCGACAACCGCATCCACTATGCCCTGCACCCCGAGTACAACCGTCAGATCGGCGCACGCCACTGGGACGATGTGCCCGAGCGCGAGCTGGGTGATCACGATGGTCTGCCTGATCGGCTGCGCGAGCGCAACGGCCCTTTTTAACTGCCCCTCATAGCATAAGGAACCACTATGAACCGCCACCCCTGCATCAAACACTGGAGCGAGCTGCAAGAGCAGGAGCCTCGCTACTACTCCGGCAGTCAGGAGCCCCTGTCCCGCGGCTGCGCCCTCGGCAAACACTTTGGCTTCAGCCGCATCGGCATCCACCACGAGATTGTCGAGCCCGGCCACCGCACCAGCTGGCCCCACGCCGAAAAGACCGAGGACGAGTTCGTCCACGTGCTGGAGGGCTCCCCCGATGTCTGGCTCGACGGCGTGCTCTATCGGCTGCAACCGGGCGACTCGGTCGGCTTCAAGGCCGGTGACGGGCTGTCCCATGCCTTTATCAACAACACCGACGAGATCGTCCGTCTGCTCTGCATCGGCGATACCGATCGGGAGGACAACCGCATCCATTACGCTGTTCATCCCGAGCGCAACATCACCCTCGGCAAGCTGCACTGGGACGACGTGCCCGCGCGTGAGCTGGGCGATCACGACGGCCTGCCCGACAAGCTGCGCGAGAGCAACGGCCCCTTCTAACGCAGAGTGAGGGCCGCCCGATGGGGTGGCTTTTCGCGCTGACGACTATCCTTTGGGACTCAATCCAGCAAGGAGGTGAACATGACAACAGGAACAGTACGACTTCATCGCGTCATCAAGGCGCCGCCGATGCGGGTCTATCGGGCCTTTACCGAGGCGCAGGCGCTGGCCAAATGGCTGCCGCCCCACGGTTTTACCTGTCAGGTGGAGCATCTGGATGCCCGGGTTGGCGGCTCGTTCCGGATGTCCTTCACCAACTTTGCCAGCGGCCATAGCCAAGCCTTCGGCGGCGAATACCTCGAACTGGTGCCGGGCGAGCGGATTCGCTACACCGATCGTTTCGATGAGCCCGGCCTCGCCGGGGTGATCCATGTCTCCATCATCCTGACCGCGGTGAGCTGCGGTACCGAGCTGGCGGTGGTGCAGGAGGGGATCCCCGCCGCCATTCCGCTGGAGATGTGCTATCTCGGCTGGCAGGAGTCGCTGGCCCAGCTGGTGGCTCTGGTGGAGCCGGATATCCCCGGCTAATGGCCGGTGGCGGGCAGGGCATTCGCCTCGCTCGCCAGCCGCTTGCAACAAAAAGAGCCTGCCAGATGGCAGGCTCTCGTCATTCTGGTCGGGGCACCTTATTGCATGTTGAGCCCGCCCAGATAGTCGCGTTTGCCGAGATCGATCCCGGCCCGGCGCAGCAGGGCGTAGGCCATGGTGAGGTGGAAGTAGAAGTTGGGAATGCCGTACTCATGGACGCAGGTATGGCCATCCATCCCCTTGCCACCCGCCCAGTGAGGTACGTAGCGACCGCTGGCATACTGGCTGTAGTCCGCGTCCAGCTTGCCTTGCAGATAGCTGATGGTCTTGCCGATATGGGCGCGCAGATCGGCGATGGTCTTGGGCTCATCGCCCATGGCCGGCAGCTCGCTGTGGCTGGCGGTGGCCACCACGGTACGGGCCGAATCGCAGCAGATCAGCACCTGCTTGCTGAAGGGCAGCATATCGACGATCAGCCGATCGCCGAAGAAGTTATCCACGTTGAACTGCTTCGCCGCGGCGTGGGCCTCGGCCTTGGCCAGACAGTGATCCAGATTGGTCAGCATCTTGATGAACTGGGCGGTGATATCGCGATTCATGAGCACTCTCCATCTTGTTGAAACAGCGGCCTGCTTGCGTGGCCACGGTGAATGAGACTGGCTAATCGGCCACCAATATACCCCAACCGCTGCCGGGTTCGAGCCCGTGGCGACAAAAAGAGCAGGGCAGAGCCATTGCGCGCGACAGCCGCTGGCCATGCTCGCTTTTTCACCTCGCGAGTCCCTCTCTGCCCCTTTTTTGATCTGTGACATAAATCACCTTTTTTCAGAGGCGTAGGCTGATCCCGCTGCCCGGAGCACCCACCCGGGTACAAGAAAAGGAGAGTGTAATGAAGATCTATGACCGGAACCGAAATGTGCTGAACCAGGGTCAGCGCGTCATGATTGCCGCCACCGGCGCCGTCGATTTCCTGAAAGAGGCTCATACCGACAACATGACTCCCTATCAGGCGGAGCACGAGAAGTGCGTGCTGCTGGCAAACTCCGGGGAGCACTACGCCCCCATCGAGTTGATTAGACTAGGCTGATCCCTTTCCCTGTCACCCTACTCTTTACAATTCACCCGGCCGCCGCGCCTGACGGCCGGGTTTCTGAGTTTCCTTCCTCTATTGCCCACCCTGATATTGCATCGCCTCAAGTTGGTTTGAGCCATCGAGCCGATGCGATCAGCGAAGCGTCATCGAAAGATTACGGCCTGCCAGCAAGGTGGCTCATTTCTGACTGGCTGGAGTCGCCGCAAATAGCCACCTGCCTGCATGGCGGATCAGCAGCAGAGGCGACAGCAGCGTGAGCAGCAGCCAATGGGTGTGGGGCAGGATAAAGCTCCAGATGATCTCGTGTGGCAGCCAGGTCGAAGCGGTTGCCGTCATAAAGGCGATGTCATAGGTCTGCCACAACCAGAGCCCGGCAAAGAGCGGCAGCAACAACGGGCGGGGTATCAGCAAAAACAGGGGTAAGTAAACACACGCGAGTAAGGCGCTGAACTCCAGCATGGCCGGGGTCAGCTCTGCCAAGGTATGACTGGGGGATAAGCCACTCCATTGGACGGGCGTACCCTCGGCCAATGCAGGCCACCAGGATGCGTATTGAAACAGGGTGAACGAGATCATAAACAGCAGGCTGGTCAGCAGCGCCAGCGCCGTTTTTCGCAAAAACCAGCGCCCCATCCGGCGCAGTGTCGGTATCCACTTAGACATTAATGACTCCCATCTGGTGACGGGGCAGTATGCCTTGGCTGGCGGAGTGGTTAAAGCAACGCACAGCTGCAATTCAGATCGGCCAACCCCTTGTTGGTGCCTGTGATGGCAGCCTGATGCCCTGAGTGGCTGCCAAAACGGTTGGTATAAATTTAATTTATAGTTTTTGCGAAAATGCCATCGTTTTGTCTTATGTCGACAGGCGGCAAGCCACACGCTCCCGTTTGGCTGTCAGCGGGGCGTTGGAGGGCAATGGCCGATTTGAGATAACGGGAATGGCCCTCGGCGGGCATTTCACGGATAAAGCGGCTCGGCTTGTGGAACATCTCGCGACCGTATATGCGGCGACTCTCGGCATAACAGATGTAGAGCTTCTCCATGGCGCGGGGCATGTCAGAAAGGCGGTAGTCCCAGATTTTCAGATTTTTCTCCGGATGTTTGTTTGTGGTCTCGATTGGCACATTGATGATAAAGTATCCTTTTTAGCACTATCAGTGATAACAAGGAGCTGTTGTTTTGAGTAAGAATGCCGCCAAAGTAGGTGATATTGGGACAGATCATGATGGCTTTCATCCCACGGCCATCACTGCTGGATCGCCCGATGTGTTCATAGATGGGATCCCTGCGGCCCGAGTTGGTGACCCATTGGCCCCCCACGATAAACCAAATCATCCACCGCATCCTCGCAAAATTGCTTCAGGCTCATCAACAGTACTTGTAAACGGTAAACCACTAGCTATAACAGGTGGCGCAGTTGACTGTGGTGGGGTGATCATAGGGTCAGGAACCGTTATCGTTGGAGATATCACTCCTCCAGAGGTTAGCTCTCTGCTTCAAAATCTCTTGTTTGATAGAAAAATAACCTTCTCATCAGATGTTGGATTCTTACTCGAAGATAGTGCTGGAAAAATATTAGCTTCTGGACGTTCCGGATCTGCATATACAGGTTTAATAAAAAACTCTGGAACCATAACAGCATTTATTGGTGGTGAAAATGAGTAGTGGAAAAG
>NZ_JRGM01000128.1 GCF_000764665.1 Aeromonas lacus
GGCCATAGCCAATCCGTGGGCCGGTATTAGCATGTTTTTATTTCAAGGTAAAATAAGGGGGTCTCGTGCCACGATATTTGAGAGTTGCACAATGGTTGCTTGAACAAAAGGGGCCAGTTAGCTCACGTGAGATTGCGAAGGTATTCAATGTCTCGACTTGGGCTATAAGCAGTGATTTCGTAAAAATTTGTCATCAATCAGATATTTTTGAATGTAGAGAGATGAAAGAAGTAACAAGAAATGGTAGTGAACACTTTTTACATGTGCTATTTATACATCCTTACATAATAGATAAGCGAGGTGTTGCTAAGTTAGATAATGGCAATGAAAGTCGATTTAATTTACAGAAAACATGGCAGATTTTAATATCACAACCTTGGGGGGAAGTTTCATCTCTCATTCACTGAGTAATCGATTGCCACTTTCATTAATGTAATATTAAACTTTAAATTATATGCATTTATTCTTGTGTGGTTATTTAGAGAATAAGCAGTTCATGCTCTCTGCATATTGAAGATAGGTTTCCCTCTAACTCCACATTTAGCAGCTTTCACTATTGGCATGTATTGATGAATAAATAGCTGTGGGTATATAAAACTGGTTTATCTTCGCTGCGTAGCTGCGGAATTCCCCGCGCTAGAGACGACCATTGAGAATGTACTCATGCACACCTGTCAGAAGTTTCGTTGCTTACGAGGTCGGTTGGCAGCCGCGGATGAAGTGATGAGGGCGTTGGATAAAAAGGGGGGGGGCGAGGAATATAAGCCTGATTGACTGGCTGAAGATGTCTGAGAAGAGGCTGACGTTGCTGTCGAGCATTCGGGGAACATTAGTGGATTGATCCATGTAAATCATTACAAACCTGACAACGTCAGAATGAGGCCCCAATTGCTATAAAGTTAGTTTTGCTATCTGAATTCTTCCTTATTCTTTCACCATACGCTCTTGTTGTTTTTGGAGGGTGGCCAACGGCGCTATCAGAGCGCGGTCGGCGTGATGCGATAGAGGCAGCGGTGCGCGCCATCCAGCAGATACTGCTCCCGCTCCACCGTCGCCGGTGCCAGCAGCTGGCGAAACAGCGCCAGCTCGCTGCGACAGAAACCGCGGCAGGTGCGCGCCGCCGCACAGATGGGGCAGTGACTCTCCCACAGCAGCCAGCTGCCATCCTCCTCGCGACTGATCTCCGCCATATAGCCTTCGCGGCTGCGCAGCTCCCTGAGCGCCTCCAGCCGACCGGACAACCCCTTGTTGCCCAGCGTCTGCTGATAGCGTGCCAGCATCTGCTGCTCCCGCTGCAGGATCAGCCGCTCCATCCCCTCCTCGCCAAACAGCTCGCGCACGTTGTCGATCAGCTGCACGGTCAGGTCGCTATGGGTATCGGGGAAGCGCTGCCAGGCCTGCTCGGTGAGCTGCCACAGCCGCACGGGACGACCGCGTCCGCGCGCCTCGTCGCTGAATGTGACCCACCCCTCCTGCTCCAGTGCGAGCAGGTGCTGGCGGGCGCCCATGGAGGTCATCTGCAACTGCTCCCCCAGCGCGGCGGCGCTCTGCGGGCCATGGCTCTTGAGCAGAAACAGGATCTTGTCGGTGCTTGCGTTCATGACCCCATTATGGCGAGACCCTTTTATTAAATCAACAATTCACTTTACTTAATACCGATTATCACCCAGCATAAATAAACCAATTACTTTACTTAATGGGTGCGACATGGCGAAACAACAGCACAAAAACCCCCTCTGGGTACTGGTGATGACGGTCACGCTGGCGGTCGCCGGCTTCAGCCTCCCCTCCCCGGTATTGGCCCCCTTGCTGCTGGATCCGGCGCAGGGAATGCTGACGCCGGAAGCCTCCGACTGGAGCCGCAAGGTGTGGCTGGGGGTCATCATGGGGCTCTATCCCCTGTTCCAGCTGGTGGGCAGCCCCTGGCTCGGGCGGCTCTCTGACCGTTACGGCCGCAAGCCACTGCTGCTGCTCTCGCTGGCTGGCGTGCTGACCGGCTATGCCCTGATGGCACTTGGCATCGCCTGGCGATCCCTCCCCCTGTTGCTGCTCAGCCGGGTGGTTGAGGGGCTGTGTAACGGCAACATCGCCATCGTGCAGGCGATGGCGGCGGATCTCGCCGGCAAGGAGCACAAGGCGCGCAGCTTCGCCTGGATCAATATCGGCATGAATCTGGGCTGGGTGGTGGGGCCGGTGATCGGAGGCTACGCCGCGGTGATCTCGGGGGATTACAGTCTGGCGGCCTGGCTGGCAGTCGCGATGACCCTGCTCAACCTGCTGCTGGTGCTCTGGCTGGTGCCCCATCGTCCGCCGGTGGCAGCCGCCCGGCAGGCACCGACCCTCTCCAGCCGCCAGCTGTTGCTGCAACCGGCCCTGCTCCCCTACTTCGCCCTCACTCTGGTCAGCTATGGCGCGGTGCAGCTCTACTTCACCTACTTCAATATCTGGCTGGTGGAGCGGCTGGCCTGGGATCCGGCCCAGCTGGCGCAAGCGGCGGTGCTGGTGAGCCTGCCGATGATGGCGGGCTCCTGGCTCGGCTCCCACATCGCCCGCCACTGGCGCGGCAGCTCTCTCGGCATCGTCGGCCATCTGGTAATGGCGACCGGCATGCTGCTCTTTATCCTGCCGAGCCACTGGTGGGGACTGGCGCTCACCTTCATTCCGGCCGGCATCGGCATGAGTCTGGGGGAGCTGGCCACCTCGGTGGCGGTCTCCAACCGCAGTCATGCCGAGCAGCAGGGGCAGGCGATGGGGCTCTACCGCGCCCTCGCGGTGAGCAGCGAGATCCTGGCGGTCGTGCTCGGTAGTCTGGTGCTGCTGGCAGGGAGCGAGTGGCCCTTCTACCTTGCCACCCTCTGCGCCCTTGCCAGCGCCGCCGGTTTCTATCTGCTTCGCCAGCGTGCCGACCGCCACCAACAGGTGGCCAGCTGCGCCTGAGCCGGCAAAAGATCACAGTTCGGCGCTCCGCCATGCGGCAAAACTTGCATCGGGGCGCCGGGTCTGGGACGGTAAGGCTCTTGCTGGTTTGTTCGATGCTGGAGGAGTTATGAGTGAGTACAAGGCCATCGCCCTCGATATGGATGGCACCCTGCTGACCCGGGATCACAAGATCTCGTCGGCCACCCGGGCGGCACTGGCGCAGGCGCGCGCCCACGGCATCAAGGTGCTGCTGGTCACCGGGCGCCACTTCATGACGGCGCGCCCCTTTCATCACGAACTGGCGCTCGATACCCCCATCATCTGCAGCAACGGCGCCTGTCTCTACGACCCGACGACAGATCGCATTCTGGCAGGCGATCCGCTGGCCCGCGCCCCGCTCAACGCCCTGCTGGCACAAGTCGAAGCGCAGCAGATGGGTGCCCTGTTTCACCTGAGCGAGGGGATCGGCTACATCGGCTGCGAGGAGCATGTCACCCGCATCCGCCACTGGTCAGCCAATCAGCCGGATCACCTCAAGATCGCCATCCATCCGGTCGAGGAGCTGGCAGGCTGGCTCGACAACCCGGTCTGGAAGCTGGAGCTGTTCAATCAGGATCCGGCGCGCCTGCACCGCTTTATGGACGAAGAGCGCGATCTCATCCCCTTCACCCGCGACTGGGCGGCCCCCTACGCGGTGGAGCTGGTACAGCCCGGCTGCAGCAAGGGCAACCGGCTGGCCCAGTGGGCCGCCAGCGAGGGCATTGCGATGGAGCAGGTGGTGGCGTTTGGTGACAACAACAACGACATCAGCATGTTCGAGCAGGTCGGGCTGGCGGTAGCGATGGGCAATGCGGCCCCGCAGATCCAGCACCATGCCGACCAGGTCACCGCCGATCACAACGAGGATGGCATCGCGCTGGCGCTGCAGCGCTGGGTTCTGCCCTGAGCGGACAGGATGCAAGATGGCCAGCCGCGATGGCTGGCCACAAGAGATGGCTTAGTTGCCGAAGGAGAACTGGATCACCCGATCCGGATAGCGCAGCCGGTCATATTCACGGCGCAGGGATTCATAGTGGCGAATGGCGCGATTGCGCTTGGCGCGGTAGTAGTCGCGCTGCTCGCTGTTGGTCTCGTTACGGATGCTGCGCTCAAGATCGTCGATATCCCGCTCGGTGCGCTCCAGCTCGTCGCTGATCTCCCGCAGTCGGGTCGCCAGCTTGTACTCTTCATAGCCGCGCTGGTACTGCTTGAGGAAGCTGGCATCATTGGGACAGACACCGCGATACTCCTGCCCCTCCTTGCCCTTGCTGTAGGCCAGCTCGGGGATGCAGTAGAGCTCCAGCCCCTTGTCGTAACCCCGTTTCCACTCTGCCTCGTCCACCTTGAGGCCATACTCGCCGCAGGTGGAGACGTAGTCCCGCGCCTGATTGCGGGTCTTGCCCTGCTCACCATCCTGATAGCCAAGGTTGTACCAGCTCATGGTGCGGCACTCATCTTCCGACAGGGAGCTGCATCCGGCCAGCAGCAGCGGCAGGGTGAGCAACAGGATCTTCGAGGACATGGACAGACTCCGGAAAAGACAGTGGCTGGCATTCTAGTGAGGATGGGCAGGCAGGACAAGGGAGCCACTCTCGCCACTATTCGCCTCTTTTATCTGATGTTTTTATCACTATCAGGCACGGGGCGGTCGCTGGAGGCCGCGTCCCTTTCCTTGTTACGGCTTGCAGGGTAAACTGCGCCATCTTTTAACTGGTGCGCAACAAAAACAATGAAAGTCCTGACTGTCGATTACCGCTCACCCGATGCGGCCCAACGCTTCACCGAATCCCTGCGTACTACCGGCTTTGGTGTGTTGACCAACCACCCCATCCCGAAAGAGCTGGTGCAATCCATCTACGACAACTGGTATCGCTTCTTCATGAGCGAGCAGAAACAGGATTTTCTGTTCAACCGCGAAACCCAGGATGGCTACTTCCCGCCATCGGTCTCCGAGGTGGCCAAGGGCCATAGCCAGAAGGATATCAAGGAGTACTTCCACCTCTACCCCTGGGGCCAGATGCCAGAAGAGCTGAAAGAGCAGGCGATGGAGTACTATCGTCTGGCCAACGGTCTGGCCGCCGAGCTGCTGGGCTGGGTCGAGCAGCATACCCCGGCCGATATCGCCGCCAACTACAGCTGCCCCCTCTCCTCGATGATCGACGATAGCCAGAAGACCCTGCTGCGGGTGCTGCACTATCCGCCGTTCAACGGCACCGAGGAACCGGGCGCCATCCGCGCCGCCGCCCACGAGGATATCAACCTGCTCACCATCCTGCCCGCAGCCAACGAACCGGGCCTGCAGGTGAAGGGTTCCGACGGCGAGTGGATGGATGTGCCGTGCGACTTTGGCACCCTCATCATCAACATCGGCGACATGCTGCAGGAGGCCTCCCGCGGCTACTACCCCTCCACCACCCACCGCGTCATCAACCCGACCGGCGGCAGCGCCAGCAAGTCGCGCATCTCCCTGCCGCTGTTCCTCCATCCGCGGCCCGAGGTGGTGCTCTCCGAGCGTCATACCGCACACAGCTACCTGATGGAGCGGCTGCGCGAGCTGGGCGTAATCTGACCTGCCCTGCCAGTCTGGCATCAACCCAAAACCGGAGCAAAAATGCTCCGGTTTTTATTTGTTGGCACAATCGCGCAAATAAGCGAATTTTATTGGGCGATCGTGCCAATAAATCGTATTTACGGCTGGCAAGCTGCGTAGTGATTGCGGACCCCTTTCCGTAATATGAGCGCCATTCTGGCCCAGCCATGGGCCCTCGATTGGAGTTCAAATGATGCAGTCCCAATGGTCCTCCCGCCTCGGCTATATTCTCGCTGCCGCCGGCTCCGCCGTCGGTATCGGCGCAATCTGGAAGTTTCCCTACGTTACTGCCGTCAACGGCGGCGGTGCCTTTCTGCTGGTCTTTCTGCTGTTCAGCTTCACCCTGGGGGTAGCCGTGCTGATGGGCGAGACCCTGCTTGGCAGCATGAGCCGCCGCGGCGTTGCGGGCGCGTTTGGCGAGCTGCTCGGCAAGCGCTGGAGCTGGGTCGGCGTCATGGGGGTGCTGAGCACCCTGCTGATCTTCTGCTTCTACAGCGTGGTGGGCGGCTGGACCCTGGGTTATACCGGTATGGCCGCTGCCGGCCAGCTCAATCATGGCGATGCTGCGGCCCTCACCGCCCGCTTCAATGACTATGTCAGCGGTGACGTCTGGCCCATTCTCACTCATCTACTGTTTGCGGCACTGACCTGGATGGTAGTGCAGGGCGGGATCCAGAAAGGGGTGGAACGCACCATGCGCTGGATGATGCCAGCCCTGTTCGTGATGATCCTGATGCTGGTCGCCTTTGGCCTCACCCTGCCCAACGCCATGGAGGGGGTGCGCCATTTCCTGATGCCCGACTTCAGCAAGCTGGGGATGTCCGGCGTGCTCGACGCCATGGGACTGGCCTTCTTCTCCCTCTCCATCGGTCTGGGTATTCATACCACCTATGGTGCCTACCTGCCTTCCAGTGAAGGGGTTGGTCGCTCCAGCCTCTGGGTGGTGCTGCTGGCCAGCATGGTGGCGGTACTGGCGGGCTTGATGATCTTCCCGGTGCTGGCATCGACCGGTATCGACCCCGCTGCGGGCCCGGGCCTCACCTTCATGACCATGCCGGCGGTGTTCCAGCTGTTGCCCTTCGGTCAGGGCCTGGCGGTGATCTTCTTCTCCCTGCTGGTCTTTGCCGCGCTCTCCTCCGCCATTTCGCTGCTGGAGCACCTGCAGTGCTTCCTGTGCGAAACCTGGGGCTGGTCGCGTCGTAACGCCTGCAGCGCCATCACCCTGTTCGTCATGGTGTGCGGCATTCCGGTCAGCCTGTCGTTTGGCCCGCTGCAACATGTCACCCTGTTTGGCAAAACCATCTTCGAACTGCTCGACTTCATCACCTCCAACCTGATGATGCCGCTGTTCGGCCTGATGCTGACGCTGCTGCTGGGCTGGAAACTGGGGCGCAAGGCGCTGCTGCCACAGGGGCTCTCTGCCCACTGGCATCACCTGCTGATGAACTGCTGGCGCTGGATTGCTCCGCTGCTGATCGGCGGGATCCTGGTTCGCGGTCTTATCTGAGGATCAATGATGATGGGTGGGCTCACCGGCCCGCCCCTCTATGGCTCTCACCTTGTCCAAGGCTTGTTGCCAACGGGCTATCTCACCATCGTCAGTGGCTCTGGAGAAGGCGATGTAGAGGCCGGCCTCATGAAGCAGCACACCACTGCTGGCCACGCTGTGACGGGATAGCCCCATCTTGTCGAGAGTGGCATCCATCACTCTCTCCGCCATCGGCAAGGCATCTATCTTGCCCAGCATCAGCCGCTCGATAGCCTCTGTCACCGTCTTGTAGCGCACCAGATTGGTGTAGCCCTCATGGGTCAACCGCACATCATCGGCATTGCCAAGCACCACCCCGACTCGCGGCAGTTGACGCAGCTGAGCCAATTCGGTCAGCGGACGGGCACTGCCCGGTGCCTGATAGATAAAGACCCGGTTGATAAAGAGGGGGCCCACCCATTTGAACAGCGCCTCCCGCTCCGGGATCCGCTGCACCACAAAGAGCGCGTAACCCGGCTCGACCTGAGTCAGCGCCAGCGCTCGTTTGAGCGGATAGAGCCGGACGGGATAGTCACTACCCAGCTCATGTTGCACCTGCTGCACCAGTCGAATAGCCAGACCGTCGAGCTTGCCGTCGCGGGACTCGGTAAAGGGGGGCAGATCATGACTTAGCAGCGTTAATCCCGGCTGGGCCGACAAGCTCAGACTCAACAACAGCCAGGGCAGAACCATCCATCTCATACGACATCCTGTCTCATATTTGGCGCTTGCCGGGTCAGCTGATGACCGCAAGTTCCACAAGAAGCTAGCTGGATTATCGCCCAGTCACGGGTGAAAGGGGATAAAAGATAGGGCACACCAGCCCCGCCTCTACGGTGAACCATGAATGCAGCCCATCGCCATCAAAAAAATTTTATTTTATGTGTCAATTTTTCTTTCCATGGTTTAGGCTGTCCCCTCATTCACTATTCAAGCTGTCACCCATGTCTGCCATCCTCGTGCTGTTTGGTCGATTTTTTATCTCGCAAGAGAGGTGACCTTGCACGCACAGTTTTCTGAATGTTCATTGCAAAGGTCGCCTCGGGCGGCCTTTTTGTTGTCTGTCGTTTATTGCTACAGAGGAGTATTGCTTCGATGTCGTGTTACCCGGAGGTTGTATGAGCCAGGTTCAGTGGTCTTCCCGTCTTGGTCATGTGTTGGCCGCAGCAGGTACAGCGATTGGCCTTGGTGCCATCTGGAAGTTTCCCTATGTTACCGCCACCAATGGCGGCGGCGCCTTCCTGCTGGTGTTTCTGCTGTTCAGCTTCACCCTGGGGGTAGCGGTACAGGTCGGCGAGACCCTGCTCGGCAGCCATAGCCAGCGCGGGGTGCTCGGCGCCTTCCGCAAGCTGGTGGGGCCGAACTGGCGCTGGATGGGGTATATGGGGATCCTCTGCGGCTTCTTTATCTACAGCTTCTACAGCGTGGTGGGCGGCTGGACCGTGGGTTATGCCGCATTGGCGATGGCCGGCAAACTCAACCTGAGCGAGGGAAGTGCCCTCACCGCCCTGTTCAACGGCTATGTCAGCAACCCCTGGTGGCCGGTGCTGACCCATCTGATCTTTGCCGGGCTCACCTGGTGGTTTGTGCAGGGTGGCATTCAGAAAGGGGTGGAGCGAGCGCTGCGCTGGATGATGCCGGCGCTGTTCATCATGATGTTGCTGCTGGTGGGGGTTGGCCTCTCCATGCCGGGCTCCATGGCGGGCGTGCGCCAGCTACTGCTGCCGGACTTCTCCATGCTGACCGGCCAGAGCGTGCTGGATGCGCTGGGGCTGGCCTTCTTCTCCCTCTCCATCGGGCTCGGGGTACATACCACCTACGGCGCCTACCTACCCAATAGCGACGGCGTGGTGCGCTCCGGCGTCTGGGTGGTCACCCTGGCCAGCCTTATCTCGGTACTGGCGGGGCTGATGATCTTCCCGGCGCTGGCCTCCACCGGCATCGACCCGACTGCCGGGCCCGGGCTCACCTTTATGACTATGCCCGCCGTCTTCAGCCATCTACCGTTCGGTCAGGGGTTAGGCATCGTCTTCTTCCTGCTGCTGCTGGTCGCCGCGCTCTCCTCCTCCATCTCCATGCTGGAGCATCTGGTGCGCTTCACCACAGAGGAGTGGGGCTGGTCACGCCGCGGCGCCTGTCGGGTGCTGACCCTGCTCATCATGGCTTCCGGCATTCCGGTGAGCCTGTCGTTTGGCCCATGGAGCGATCTGACCCTGTTTGGCAAGACCATCTTCGAGCTGCTCGACTATCTCACTTCCAATCTGATGATGCCGCTGTTTGGCCTGGTACTGACCCTGCTGCTGGGCTGGCGACTGGGTGATGCAATTCTGTCTGCAAGCCTGTCACCCACCTTGCGCCTTGCGCTGCTCTGGTGCTGGCGCGTGGTGGCGCCGCTGCTGATCAGCGGGATCCTGATCCGCGGGATCATGTAACGTCGATCACCACGATGAGGGCAGGCTCTGGCCTGCCCTTTTTCTTGCCGCTCGCCAGAGGCGGCAGTCAAGGAGCGGCAATAAGATGAGCAGGCATCAGCAGACTAAGAGCGGGAATGGCAAAGGGCGCTTGGATAAGACGGGAGCAGACGGGAGCAGACGGGAGCAGACGGGAGCAGACGGGAGCAGACGGGAGCAGACGGGACAGGTTAAGAGATCGAGCAATAGAAAATACTGATCACTGAATTTCAGGCAAAAAAAATCCCCATCTGAGTGGGGATTTTATCTGCAACCGCAGCTGATATCTCAGCCTCGCTTGCGAATATGGTGGTCGTTACTG
>NZ_JRGM01000129.1 GCF_000764665.1 Aeromonas lacus
CATCGATGGTGAAGCCGAGTCGCTTGGCGAGGGTCACCATGCCGCGATTGCTCGGCATGGTCATGCCCGAGAGCTGGCCAATCCCCTGTTCGCTGGCGTAGCGGATGATCTTTTCCATCATTACCTGCCGAGTTTTAATCTCTCTCCTTCAGTTCAGAAAGCAGTGGGGGTAGAAAACAGTGTGTTTAAGTGGTGGGTTATAGTGAGGCGGCATATGAAACGCCATGAAAGGTAAAGTGACGGGATATAGAGAAGGGGTAAAAACAAAAAGCCCACGCAACTTACGTCGCGTGGGCTCGGAATAAATGGCGGAGGAGGTGGGATTTGAACCCACGGATGGTCGCCCATCGCCGGTTTTCAAGACCGGTGCATTCAGCCGCTCTGCCACCCCTCCGCAGCAGTGCGGCGAATATTACCATGCTGATCAGGGTTGTAAATCCCCGGCTGGTTCGATTGCTGGTTAATTGCACGAAATGACCGATTAAATGGGCAAACTGGTTGGAATGAGTGCTTTTTTGGTCTGATTGCTTGACTTGAAAAGAGAGTCCACCACTATAGTGGCCTCCATCATATCCTCTGCAAGATAACGTTATGACTATTAAAAATGCCCTGTTTTGCGCTCTGGCGGGCGTAACCTTGCTGGCATCGCCGGTGCAGGCGAGCGAGCTGACCAAGAGTGATGTCGAGCAGATCGTTCGCGACTATCTGGTCAAGAATCCCGAGATCCTGGTCGAGATGTCCAATGCCCTGCGTGCCAAGCAGGAGAGCCAGCAGGCCGAGAGTGACAAGGCGCTGATCAAGGCTCACTCCAAGCAGCTTTATGCCAACCAGGATCCCGAGATGGGCAATCCGAAGGGGTCGCTGACTATTGTCGAGTTCTTCGATTACAACTGCGGTTACTGCAAGCGGGCACATCCGCTGGTCGAGCAGCTGATGGCTGAGGACAAGGATATTCGCTACATCTACAAGCAGTTCCCGATCCTGAGCGAAACCTCCTATTTCGCTGCGCGCGCCGCACTGGCCGTTCAGCTGGGTCAGCCCGACAAGTACCAGGCTTTCCATGAGAAGCTCTATGCCCATCAGGGCCCGCTCTCCGATGAAGCGCAGGTCAAGAAGGTGGCAGAAGAGGCCGATGTTAACTGGAGCAAGGTAGAGGCCAAGATCAAGGATGGCAGCATCGATCAGAATCTGGGAACCAACCGGGCTCTGGCTGAAGCGCTCGGTATTTCCGGCACTCCCGCCTTTATCATCGGTGACCAGATCCTGCGTGGTGCACCACGGGATTTGGCAAGCCTGAAAAGCTTCGTCAAGGACGTGCGTGCTGGCAAAAGCATCCAGTAACGTGCTTGTATCCTGACGGAATAAAAAGAGGGTCGGTATTGCTACCGGCCCTCTTCTCTTTATGTCCCGAGTCACAGGTGGTCGTCGCGAAAGGACCATAACAACGTGCGCAGGACTCGACCTCTCGGTCTCAGTAACAAGTATTAGCAGAGTCGTTCGACTTCCATTCGTATTTATTTAAGCGTCCCGCAGTCGCTTGTGAGAGTTGCTTAATTCAGGTCAGGATTTTTTCTGCTGCCTGCCTTAGAATCGCGTCCCTTGCAGGAGAAAACCTCGATGTTAGTTGATATTTTACGGCTTGTTTTTATTGCTGGCGGTTTGGTATTCATCTTTATGCTGGTACAAGCGTGCTGGCAAAAACGATGCAATGGGACTTTTGAGTCTACCCCCTTCTGGCCTGTGGCGCTGATCGGCGGTGTCGCGAACTTTCTCGATACCCTGGGGGTTGGCAGCTTTGCGGTCAAAACAGCCTGCTACAAGCAGTTCAAGCTGATCGATGATCGTCTGTTGCCGGGTACTCTCAACGGCCAGTGCGTGTTGCCGACCGTGACTCAGTCGCTAATCTTCGTCGGCGCAGTAGCGGTGGAGCCGCTGACGCTGATCAGCATGATGATTGCTGCCGCAGCTGGAGCTGCCTGGGGGGCGCGTCATGTCGCCTCGTTTGATCGGCAGACCATCCGGCTGGTGATGGCGGTCTCTCTGCTGGTCGTTGCCGGGCTGATTTTTGCCGGCCTGCTCGGCCTCTTCCCGGTCGGTGGCGATGCCATGGGGCTCAGTGGCTACAAGCTGGTGATCGCCCTGATCGGCAACTTTATCTTCGGTGTCCTGATGAATGTCGGGATCGGTCTGTTCGCCCCCTGCATGACGCTGGTCTATCTGCTCGGAATGAACCCGCTGGCGGCGTTCCCCATCATGATGGGCTCTACCGCGGTACTTAGCGTTTTCTCCGCAGGCACCTTTATCCGCAAGGGGGCATTTGATGCCAAAGCGGTGCTGGCGGTTGCCATCTTTGGCCCGGTTGGTGTGGTGCTGGCGGCCATGCTGGTCAAGTCGATGGATATGGCGATGCTGAAGTGGCTGGTTGCCTTTATTGTCATCTATACCTCCTGGACCATGTACGCCTCCTGGCGGGCTGCTCGTCGCCCCACCGCGCAGCTGGCTGCGGATATCGCTGGTTAGCCTGCACCAGTGCCGCTTCCGCTCTGGCCCCGAGAAAGACATAGAGTCCGAGGGCCAGCAGCAATCCCACCGCACACCCCATCACCCCAATCGCAGGCCAGAGCAGTTCGCTCTGGCCGAGCGACCCTTTGAATAGCAGCAACAGCCCTTCGATAGAGACCGCGATCAGAATGGCGGCGATGAAGCGGGTGATGGTGCGTCTTATGGCGCTGTGGCGGAAGATATCCTTATGCAGCAGCACCTCCTCCTCCAGAATGGTTTTGCCGAGATCGAATACCGCCAGTGCCAGCGTCAGGAAGATAATGGCGCTGAGGGCCCCCAGTCGGTTCTGCTGCGCCCCGCATAGCAGCAGATAGAGCTGTTCCAGTCCATGCCAGATGAGCGTCGCAACGATGAGGAACAGCGCCATGCTGAGCACCACATAGATGGTCTTGAACCAGGGCATGGCGCGGCGCCGCTCTCTGTCTCCCATCAGCCAGGCTATCAGTTGGTTGAGGCAGAGGGTCAACTCTCGTCCCTCCCCACGGGCGATCAGTTGCAAGCGGTTCTGCGTGCTCGGGCGTGGCGACAAGATGCAAGCCGGCCCCTGATAGCGGTCGATGCTGATGATAAAGGGGTACTCCTTGAGCGCAGCGAGAGGCGCGCAGAGCAAACCATGGATCAGTGGCGTCAGCTCAACCTGATACTCCTGATAACGTCGCAATACATCGATGGGGCTCATCTCTGCCATATGGACCTCGGTGACGTGGGCTCCTTTAGCGTGTGTGCAAATAGTGGGCCCGATATATGACAGGCTGAGCGGATGAGGTTGCACCATAGGGTGGCAAATAAGTGGGGTAGGAGGTCGGGGGTGCACCAGAAGCGGGCGTAGATTGCAGATATGGAAAAGGGCCCGTGACGGGCCCTTTTGTGACAAGCAGCGGCGATTTAGCCAGCCAGCTTGGCGAAGCTGCGTTCGGCGGCTGCCAGAGTATGTTCAATCTCCTTGTCGCCGTGAGCCAGCGACAGGAAGCCTGCCTCGTAGGCGCTCGGCGCCAGATAGACGCCTTCTTCGAGCATCAGGTGATAGAAGCGCTTGAAGCGTTCCATGTCGCAGCGAGTGACCTGCTCGTAGCGGGTGATTTCGGGCTCGTCGGTGAAGAAGAAGCCGAACATGCCACCCACATAGTTGATGGCGAGCGGGATGCCGTGTTTGGCAGCGGCCGCTTTCAGTCCTTCCGCAACACGCGCAGTCTTGGCGCTCAGCTGCTCATAGAGGCCCGGCTCCAGCAGCAGATCCAGCATGGTGAGGCCGGCAGCCATGGCCACCGGGTTGCCGGAGAGAGTACCAGCCTGATAGACGGGGCCTGTCGGGGCGATGTGCTGCATCACCTTCTTCTTGCCGCCGAAGGCGCCGACTGGCATGCCGGCACCGATGATCTTGCCGAGGGTGGTGAGATCCGGGTCGATGTTGTAGTGGCCCTGGGCACCGCGCAGGGAGACACGGAAACCGGTCATCACCTCGTCCAGGATCAGCAGGGCGCCGAACTCGTCGCAGATGGCGCGCAGCCCCTCCAGGAAGCCGGGTACCGGCGGGATGCAGTTCATGTTGCCTGCGACCGGCTCGACGATGATACAGGCGATCTCGCTGCCGTATTGGGTGAAGGCTTTGCGCACCGACGCCAGATCGTTGAACACGCAGGTCAGGGTGTGCTTGGCGAAATCAGCCGGTACACCCGGGCTGTTGGGCTGACCCAGAGTCAGGGCGCCGGAACCGGCCTTGACCAGCAGGGAGTCGGCGTGGCCGTGGTAGCAGCCTTCGAATTTGACGATCTTGTCGCGGCCGGTATAGCCGCGGGCCAGCCGGATGGCGCTCATGGTCGCCTCGGTGCCGGAGTTGACCATTCGGACCTGCTCCATGGAGGGGACGATCTGGCGCACTTTCTCGGCCATCAGCACTTCGATCTCGGTCGGCGCGCCGTAGCTCAGCCCTTTTTCCACCGCCTTGATGACGGCGGCCTTGATGGCCGGGTGGTTGTGGCCCAGCAGCATGGGGCCCCAGGAACCGATGTAATCCACATAGGCCTGACCATCCACGTCATAGAGGTAGGCGCCATCGGCGTGATCGATGAAGCGGGGCGTGCCGCCGACCCCATTGAAGGCGCGGACCGGTGAGTTGACGCCACCCGGAATGGTCTGGCGGGCCTGTTCAAACAGCTGATCTGATTTTGACATGGATCATCCTTAATGGGATTTTGGTCGTCACGCAGGAGAAAGCAGTCGATCGAGACTCGGCAGGTAGGGGCATCAGGAGTATGCTTTGCGCTCTCGCCACCCGGACTCTCGGTCTGCTCCCGTGACAAAAATTTAACGGGCCGACTATAGCAGAAAGCCCCAGCCCTGGGCAGCCGAGCAACGCGTCGGGTGATCCTGATCTCAGCTAGCTGACGATATGGTGTTTCCAAGTTGGTGTAACAAGATGGCGCAACAAGCTCTCTCTTCTTCCGAACCGTCCGCCTCGCCGCGTGGGTCGGTTTCCCGAATCATTCGGCAAGACAGGATGCCCTTGCTGGTTCTGCTGCTGGCGGCACTGGTCGGCACCTTGGCCGGACTGGTCTGCGGCCTGTTCGAGTCAGGCGTGCACTGGCTGGCAGAGCAGCGGCTCGCCCTGCTGGCTGATCGCCCATGGTGGCAGCTCGGCCTGCTTGGCTTTGGCTTCAGCGCCATGCTGGGGTGTATCGGCTACTTCCTGACTCATACTTTTGCCCCCGAGGCCGGTGGCTCCGGCATTCCCGAAATCGAGGGGGCGATGGAGGACCTGCGTCCGGTGCGTTGGTGGCGGGTGTTGCCGGTCAAGTTCTTCGGTGGCGTGTGTACCCTGAGCTCCGGCATGGTGTTGGGACGGGAAGGGCCTTCGGTGCAGATCGGCGGCAACCTTGGCAAGATGGTGGCGGATATCTTCCGGCTGCCCAAGGAGCATGGCCACGCCTTGCTGGCAGCCGGTGCGGCGGGTGGTCTGGCAGCGGCCTTCAATGCACCGCTGGCGGGGATCCTGTTCGTGATGGAGGAGATGCGGCCGCAGTTTCGTTACTCCTTCCTGGCCATCAAGGCGGTGGGGATCTCTGCCATCATGGCGACCCTGATGCTGCAAAACATGAAGGGACAGGGGGCGGTGATCACTCTGCCGCACTACGATGCTCCAGCCCTCAAGGCGCTCTGGCTGTTCCTCTTTATGGGGGCCAGCTTCGGCGTACTGGGCTTTGTTTTCAACAAGCTGGTGCTGGCCTGTCAGGATGGTTATCTGGCACTGCACCAGAACAAACGGCACCGTTTCGTGGCCATCGGTATGCTGGTTGCCGGTACTTTCGGCGTGCTGTCGCTGTTTGCCCCCTCGGTGACGGGCGGTGGCACTGAGCTCATTCCCCATCTGATGGGGGGCGAGTATGCGATGGCGACCCTGTTCCTTATCTT
Source organism: Aeromonas lacus (assembly GCF_000764665.1). Taxonomy (GTDB): domain Bacteria; phylum Pseudomonadota; class Gammaproteobacteria; order Enterobacterales; family Aeromonadaceae; genus Aeromonas; species Aeromonas lacus. The sequence continues at coordinate 5,971 of NZ_JRGM01000129.1, forward strand.
CTCCATTCGTCTGGTGGCGACCCTGATCTGCTTCTGCTCCGGTGCGCCCGGCGGGGTGTTTGCGCCGACGCTGGCCCTCGGCACCCTGTTTGGCGTGGTGTTTGGTCATCTGTTCCACGCGGCTTTTCCGGAGCTTGGCATCGAGCCCGGCGCCTTTGCCATTGCCGGCATGGGGGCGCTGTTTGCCGCGACGGTGCGAGCGCCCATCACGGGGATCGTGCTGGTCACCGAGATGACCGACAACTACCAGCTGATCCTGCCGATGATGATCACCACCATGGGAGCCACCCTTGTGGCACAAGCGCTGGGCGGTCGTCCCATCTATTCCCAGATCCTTGAGCGAACTTTACGACTTGCCGCGCGTCAAAAGCGGGGTGATGGCAGCGTGGCCACCAGTTAATTTTCATCATCACCGCCTGTGGCTTCGGTTAGGGCGGTATAGTGAAAGGAGGTCGCAGTTGCCGCTCTGAGGCAAATAACGGGAAAGAGGGCTATGTCCAACCTATTGAAGTTATTGGTGGTGTTCGCAGTAGGTGGGCTGGCCGGTTATTTTGCCGGCAACCATCAGGATCTGGCCCAGAGCAGCTTGCTGGGGGTTCAGCAGGAGACGCTGGATCGCCAGAGCAATGCCATCAGCCAGCTCAAGATGGAGCTCGGTCTCAAGGATACCCAGCTCGCCACCCAGCGAGCCGCCTTCGAGCAGCTGCAGACCACCCTGAAGAGTCAGGAGGCGCAGGTGCAGGAGCTCAAGCGCCAGCTGGCCTTTTTCGAGCGGATCATGCGCCCGACTGGCGAGCAGGTTGGGGTGGTAATCGACAACCTGACTCTGCAGGAGAGCAGCATTCCGGGTCGTTACCACTATCGACTGGCCTTGACCCAGCCCGCCAAGAAGCGCGAGCTGTTTCGCGGTCAGGTGCAGATCCGGGTCGAGGGGAGCCTTGGCGACAAGCCAAAAGTGCTGTCCGGGCGGGATCTGGGCATGAAGGTGAGCGAGTGGCGCTACTCCCTGCGCTATTTCCAGCTGCTGGAGGGGAACTGGCAACTGCCGGAAGGGTTTGTGCCGGATCGGATCCGGGTCACCATCAACAAGGATGGCCGGCAACCGGCGCAGGAGCTGCTGGTTGAGTGGGCCGATGCGCTTAAGCCGCTAGTCGCCGCACCGCCTGCTCCGGTGCCCGCTGCAGGTTAAACGTGGTGAATACTTGAACTGAATGGTCGGGTATTGGATAATTTCGCGGTTTCCATGTTTGTGGATCTAATGGTTGTGAGGTCAGTAATGAGTGCAGTAGCAGAAGCCCCGCTGCCCATCCAGATGACGGATGCGGCAGCCAACAAGGTGAAGAACCTGATCACCGAAGAAGAGAATCCGGAGCTCAAGCTGCGGGTCTACATCACGGGTGGGGGCTGCTCTGGTTTCCAGTATGGCTTTACCTTTGATGAGAAGATCAACGACGGCGATACCGTGGTCGAGAAGAATGGCGTCACCATGGTGATCGATCCGATGAGTCTCCAGTATCTGGTTGGCGGCAGTGTGGATTACACCGAGGGGCTGGAAGGTTCACGTTTTACCGTGACCAATCCCAATGCAACCACTACCTGTGGCTGTGGTTCCAGCTTCTCCATCTGATCGATCCCGACGATCAGACGCAGCGGCTCTCGGCAACGAGGGCCGTTTTTCTTTGTGCAGAGGGTTGGAGTGGAAATAAAAAGGCGCCGATGAGGCGCCTTTTTGATTGGTGCAGTTAGCGGGAGCTTGCTGCCGCTACCAGCGGAACCCTGTTCACCGCCTTGCCCATGTAGGCGAGGGTGATGGTCACAATGATGCAGGTGAAGCTCAGCCACATGTAGGGGAGGTAGTCGAGAGTGGCAACCCCCAGAACTCCGGCCATGAAGATGCCATTGTCGCTCCAGGGCACCATGCCGCAAGTAAGGGTGCCACCAAACTCGGCGTTGCGAGAGAGGTTCTTGCGTGCCAGCCCCAGCCGGTCGTAGTTCTTGGCCATGATCTTGGGGGTCAGGATCAGCGACACATACATGGCGGAGCCGAACACGTTGGCCAGGAAGGCTGTGCCAATGGTGTGGGTAGTCAGGCTACCGGCACTGTTGATGCGCTTCTCGAAGGCGCTGGCGATGACGGAGAGGATGCCTACCTTCTCCAGCAGGCCGCCAAAGCCCAGACCGAAGATGATGACAGCTACCGAGCCCAGCATGGACTCCATGCCGCCACGACCGAGGATGTTGTCGATGAAGTCGATCCCGGAGGTGATGGCAAACGGGCTGTAGGCAGAGTGCATCGCTTTCACCGGATCCATGTCCTGGAACAGGATCGCCCAGATCAGGCCCAGCAGGGCACCGAAACTGATCACCGGGAAGGCAGGTTTGCGGTTGGCCAGCAGGCCCAGCACCAGCACCACGGGCACGATGGCCAGCGGGGTGATGTTGAACTGCTTGTCGAGCGCTTCCATCACCAGATTGACCTGCTCCAGGCTGACGTTGCCCGAATACTGCATGCCGACCACAGTGAACAGCACGGCGGTAATGATGTAGGAGAGCAGGCTGATTGGCAGCATCCCCTTGATGTGCTCCACCACGTCGACGTTGGACATGGTGGAGGCCAGCACGACAGAGTCGGAGAGCGGGGAGAGCTTGTCACCGAAATAGACGCCGGAGAGCACGGCACCGGCAACCAGAGGCGCAGGTACGCCGAGGCTGTGGCCAATCCCCATCATGGCGATGCCGGCTGTGGCGGCCGAACCCCAGGAGGTGCCGGTGGCCAGCGAGGTCAGCGAGCAGATGATCAGGGTCGCCAGCAGGAAGATGGAGGGGTGAATTACCTTGAGGCCGAAGTAGATGATGCTGGGTACGATGCCGCCAGCGATCCAGGTGCCGACCAGTGCTCCGACGGAGACCAGGATCAGGATGGCCCCCATCCCCTTGGATACCCCATCAACGGCGGCTTGCTCCAGGGATTTGTAGTCATGACCGAGCTTGATACCAAGCCCCATGATGACGAACCAGGCGATGAACAGTGCCAGCTGGATAGGCAGATCGAGCACGCTGGTGAACGAGAATGCCAGAGCCAGGAAAATGGCCAGGCAGGCAAACACCTGCAACATGCTCGGCAATCGGATGTGGTTTTGTTGGTTTTGCATAGATACTTCCTAAACTCTTGCTCGCCAAGGTTGGCTCCTCTCATCCTGTGGATACGCATATCCCGAGGGGCCAACCCAAAAAGAGGCCGCAATCTACCACAAAGTAGGAGGGTTAAAGCCTAACCAAATTGGCAAAATTGCACTTTTGATTGAAAAAATCACAGAATTGTTGATCTCATAACCCGTTTTTGAGCGCTTTATTGGCATAAAAGCCTATTTTGAGTCTTGCGCTGGAGGAGGGTTGCATCTTCCACTTATGAACATGATAATTATTATCATTATCTTTGTGGGGAGGCAAAACATGAACTGGGTGGTGCGGGGAGTGATGCTGCTAGCCGGGTTGGTTGTGCTCGGATGGGGCCATGACAAAGAGTACGGCATCTGGAGTCTGGGATTTCTGCTGGCTGCCTGGATGATGCTTGAACCCAGATTGAAACCGGCACTGATCCTGTTGCCAGTGGCAGGGCTGACCGGCGTGGTGGCCCTGCTCTGGCAGCATACCGGCTAGTAGGCCTTATGCGTGTTTGACGGGAGCCTGCTTGATCTTCTGTTGGGCCTGCTTGAGCGACTCAACGACATTTTTCTCCATCTCGCTCCGTTTGGCATCGGTCAGGAAGTAGATCATGTCGACATCGTGGCGAATATAGTGGGAGGGGAGCTGGTTGAGGGTAAGGCAGCAGAGATCGGCCATCTGGTCGCTGCTGAGTTTTTGCTGCAGCCCCTGTTTTTCAATCTCTTTGAGCACCAGATGCTCGTAGAAGTTGTGAATGTCGGTATCCAGTATCATATGCGTTCCTTGGCATGACGATGAGCAGTGAGTCGTCAAAAGCATAGCCATAACAAGGATTAAAAACAAAAGGCCCGTCACTTTCGTGATGGGCCTTTTGCGTAATGAATGGTGCGAAGAGAGGGACTCGAACCCTCACATCCGTGGGACACTAACACCTGAAGCTAGCGCGTCTACCAATTCCGCCACCTTCGCACACTGATTTTTTCCAGCTGGTTTTTAAATGCGGTTGGAGCGCATTGCTCTGTTTTTACATGTCAGAATCATGGTGCGAAGAGAGGGACTCGAACCCTCACACCCGGGGGGCACTAACACCTGAAGCTAGCGCGTCTACCAATTCCGCCACCTTCGCACATCGGGTTATCAGTCTGGATTTACATGCTGTCTGATAAAAGCATGGTGCGAAGAGAGGGACTCGAACCCTCACATCCGTGGGACACTAACACCTGAAGCTAGCGCGTCTACCAATTCCGCCACCTTCGCACATTGTGTTACCAGTTTTGATTTACATGCTGTCTGGAGAAGCATGGTGCGAAGAGAGGGACTCGAACCCTCACACCCGGGGGGCACTAACACCTGAAGCTAGCGCGTCTACCAATTCCGCCACCTTCGCACATTCGGGTTTTCTAGTTGGATTTACATGCTGCTGAATCAGCATGGCAGTATTGGTGCGAAGAGAGGGACTCGAACCCTCACATCCGTGGGACACTAACACCTGAAGCTAGCGCGTCTACCAATTCCGCCACCTTCGCATCCTAGCGCGTCTACCAATTCCGCCACCTTCGCATCACTGCGGAGGGGGATTCTATAGAGTTTTGGGGGAGCGTCAACAGCCAAAGGGGACTTTTTTCGCTGTTGACGCTTAAAGACATACCAAAGGGACAAAACTTCAGCAATCTGCCCGAGTGGCTAGCTCAGTAACGGCCCAATGCGCTCAGATACATCTGCTCGTACTGGGTGACCGAGTCGGGCCAGTTGAAGCGGGTGTTCATGGCATTGCGCTGCACCTTGGCAAATTTTTCCCTGTCTTGCAGGAAATAGAGCAGGCTGCGACGCATGGTATCGAGCAAAATGGCGGCGGTTGGGTCATTGAAGCAGAAGCCTGTGGCATGCTCGGGATCGGCATCCCAGTCGACCACGGTATCTTTCAGTCCACCCACCGCGCGCACCAGTGGCAGGGTGCCATAGGCCAGGCTGTACATCTGGTTGAGCCCACAAGGTTCGAACAGCGAGGGCATCAGGAAGAAGTCTGCTCCGGCTTCAACCAGATGGGCCAGTCGGTCATCATAGGCATTGATGAAGGCGAGCTTGTCCGGGTAATCCCGGGCCATGGTTTGCAGTTGCGTGGCGAGCGCAGGATCGCCAGAGCCGACGATCACCACTTGTACCTGATGGTGGAGAAATTTCTCCAGCGCCGGGATCAGCAGGGGGACACCCTTCTGCTCGGTCAGGCGGCATACCATGCCATAGATAGGCAGGTTTGCGACTGGCAGACCAACCTCTTGTTGCAGGCTCTCTTTGCACACCTGCTTGCCGGTCAGATTGTCGACGCTATAGGTTGCGGGCAGGAGTTCGTCGAACTCGGGATCCCAGTCCTTGTAGTCGCAACCATTGAGGATGCCGCAAAGGTCGGCAGCCCGCTGCTGGAAGATGTGTGCCATGCCGTGGGCACCAAGGTGAGTCAGCAGCTCCTGGGCATAGTTGGGGCTGACCGCATTGATCTTGTCAGCATAAAGAACCCCGCACTTGAGCAGATTGACGTGGCCGTAGTCGTAGTTGATGCGGCGCTCGTAGTCGGCGATCTCGGGCATGGCCCAGAACTGCTCCCGCCCGAATACCCCCTGAAACGCCGCGTTGTGAATACTGATCACGCTGCGGGTCTGCTGGAAGAAGGGGTTATGGGCATGGCGGGTTTTCAACAGAAGCGGCAACAGGCCAGTGTGCCAGTCGTTGCAGTGGGCGATGTCCGGGGCGAAACCAAGTTGCTCACAGGCATGGAGGGCTGCTGCCGAGAAGAAGGCAAAGCGCTCGCCGTTGTCCGGATAAGCCTGATTGTTTTCAGCATAAAGCTGGGGGCGGTCGAAATATTGCTGGCAGTCGATGAGATAGATGCAAACACCATCCAGCCCCATCTGGTAGATGCGATAACCGATATCCGGCAGACCCGGGTGGGTGGGCAGCCAGCGCGATGCCACCAGTTTTGCCTCATCCCGGTGTTTTATCGTCTTGTAGAAGGGGAGCATGATTCTGACATCATGCCCCTTCTGGGCCAGATACATTGGCAGTGCTCTGGCTACATCCGCCAGGCCACCAGTCTTGACCAGCCCCTCGACCTCCGAGGCAACAAACAGGATTTTCAGTGGGTTAATAGCCAACTCTTGCTCCCTTAGGTACCACCACGATACCGCCTTCGGATACGGTAAATCGTTCTCTATCGTGGTCGAGATTTTCACCGATAACGGTGCCTGGCGCAATTTCAACGTTTTTATCAATGATGGCGCGCCGGATGGAGCACCCTTCGCCAATCTTCACATCCCCCAGCAGCACAGACTCACTGATGTGACTGCAGGCGCCGATGTTGCAGCGAAAACCGAGGATGGAGCGCTGGATCTGGCTGCCCTGAATGAAGCAACCGGCGGAGATAAGCGAGTTGGCGATCTTCACCTTGCACTCGTCGCTGTCGATGAAGGTTGCTGGCGGTAGGGCCGGGTAGTGGGTGTGCAGCGGCCACTTGCGGTTGTAGAGAGAGAAGAGAGGGTTGTCGGCCACCAAATCCATGTGCGCCTGCCAGTAGGAGTCCAGGGTGCCCACATCGCGCCAGTAGACGTTGGGTTTTTCGCCCGGGATCACGTTGGTGCTGTAGTCGTAGACATAGACTGGAGCCCTTGGGTAGAGGCTGGGGATCACATCCTTGCCAAAGTCATGGCTGGAGTTCTCCTCTGCGGCATCCCGCTTCAGCTCGCGGCAGAGGGCTTCGGTCTCGAAGATGTAGTTGCCCATGGAGACCAGCGCCTGGGTGGGATCGCCAGGTATGTGTTTGGGCTGTTTCGGTTTTTCCTGAAAGCCGATCATCCGTCCTTCGGCATCCACCTCGATTACCCCGAACGAGCTAGCCTCTGCAATAGGCATGCGCAGGGCTGCGACTGTCATTGCGGCATTTTTCTGCTTGTGGAAGCTCACCATCTGGCTCACATCCATCTTGTAGATGTGGTCGGAGCCGAAGATGCAGACATGATCCGGTTCGGCCCGCTCGATAAAGCCGAGGTTCTGGTAGATGGCGTCGGCGGTGCCGTCATACCAGCGCTTGCCCATCCGCATCTGGGCCGGTATGGGGTCGATAAAGCGGTCAGTGATGCCGACGATATTCCAGCCTTTCTTCATGTGCAGATAGAGGGACTGGGATTTGAACTGGGTGAGGACGTAGATACGCAGAAAGTCTGCGTTGACGAAATTGTTGAGGACAAAGTCGATTAGCCGGTAGCTGCCGCCAAAGGGTACCGACGGCTTGCTGCGGGTGGTTGTCAAAGGCTGCAGGCGAGTACCTTCACCTCCGGCCAGGATCATGGTCAAAATGCCAGCCATCGTATTTCTCTCCCTGAATAAACATGTATGAAAAGGTTTTCAACCTTCGGCATAAAAACACCCCTAAAGGGGTGTTTTTGCTGTGCTTCTAGTACCTTATCAGATTCCGGATGGCGCTCTCTAGCGGTTTTATTGTACTGCTTACACTTATTTACACTTTGCTCAGATAGACCTTGAATTTGGCGTCGCTGTTGCTCACTTCCGTCCGTTTGAAGTGTGCTTCCAGTATAGGCTGATAGCGCAGGAATGCGTTGGCAACTATGGTCAGGCTGCCATGGGGACGTAAAAATTCAGGCGCCTTGGCGAGGAAGGTTTCGGTCGCCGCATAGAAGGTCTTGAGCCCGGCATGGAAAGGGGGGTTGGAGACAATCTGGTCAAACGATCCCGTGATGTCGGAGTAGACGTCAGAGGCATGAACCTCCCCTTGGAGACCGTTGATGGCCAGGGTGCGGCGGCTCGATTCCAGCGCCAGCGCATTGATGTCCACCATGGTGACCTTGAGTCCGGGATTGCGTTTGGCCAGCACGGAGCCAATCACCCCGGCACCGCAACCGAAATCGAGCAGTGAACCCTTCATGGCCGGCACGGTTGCCAGCAGCATCTGGGTGCCGAGGTCCAGCTCGGCCGCGCTGAATACGCCGGGCAACGCCAGCACGGTGAGCTTGGTCTCGCCGGCTTTGCACTGATAGCGGCCAAACCAGCTATCCAGATTGAACGGAGCGACCGGTTTGCTCAGCTCGCCATGATAGAGAGAGCAGCGGCGCGCCGAATCGCGCTTGATCGGCTTGTCGCCATAGGGGGCCAGCAGCTTGTCTGCGCCATTGATGCCGCCACGGTTTTCGCCGGCGAGGAACAGGTCGGCGCCCGCCTCCAGCAGGGGGGTCATCATGGCCAGCAAATACTGCGCCTCGGCTTTCGCCTTGGGCATCAGCAACAACAGGGCATCGAAGCGGGGAGCTCCGCCCAGCTGGTGGTCGAACAGAATGGCCTCGCCGAGGGCTGCCTGCTGGCTGCGGTAGTAGCAGTAATCGGTAGTAAAGACGGTCAGAGATTGGGCCAGAGTGGCCAGCTGGCGGGGGTAGTCATCCTCCAGCGCGCCACAGACAAGTAGCCGCTTGCCGACAAAGAGGGCTTGGTTTCGTTCCAGCATCTGGCTGACGGCACTGATTGGGCAGCTCATCGGGTCTCTCCACGCAATTTTGGGCGGCCATTATACATAGCCCCTTTCGCCTTGACATTTATGCTGTGTTCCCGAAATATGCCCAGACACCATTTTTTGAGCAGAGATGAGTCAATGCGGTTCAACGGGTTGAAACGAAAGCATAAAAAAAGCCTGACATTCGGGCCTGCCGACGTTCGCGCGTAACCTCTCATCCCTGAGAAGATTCAAACCCCGGTTGCGCACATCGAACCGGGGTTTTTTATTGCCATTTGAGCGTCAAACCGGAGAAGGAGATCCCATGTTTCAAGGTTCAATCGTTGCGTTGATTACCCCGTTTCGACAGGGAAAGCTGGATGAAGAGGCGCTACTGCGTCTGGTTGAGTGGCATATCGAGCAGGGTACTCACGGCATTGTGCCGGTGGGTACCACGGGTGAGAGCCCGACCCTGACCCACGATGAGCACTGCCGGGTGGTGGAGCTGGTGGTCAAACAGGTCGCTGGCCGCATTCCGGTGATTGCCGGTGCTGGTTCCAACAACCCGGTCGAGGCGATCGAATATACCCAATATGCCGAGCGGGTCGGTGCAGATGCCACCCTGCATGTGGCCGGTTACTACAACCGCCCCAATCAGGAGGGGCTCTACCACCACTTCAAGGCAGTGCACGACGCGACCAGCAAACCCATCATCGTCTACAACATCCCGCCGCGCGCCATCGTTGATGTGCAACCCGCGACCCTGGCCCGTTTGGCCGAACTGCCACGGATTGCCGGGGTGAAAGACGCCACTGGCGATCTGGCGCGCCCCTGGACCGAGCGCCAGCTGATCAAAAAGCCCTTTGCCTGGCTCTCCGGTGAGGATGCCACCGCTGTTGCCTACAACATCGGCGGTGGTCAGGGCTGTATCTCGGTGACCGCCAACGTGGCCCCCAAGCTGGTGGCCGAGGTGCAAAATCTGGCGCTGGCTGGCAAGTGGCAAGAAGCGCGTGAACTGCAAGACCAGCTCATTCCGCTTCATCAGGCGATGTTTGCCGAGCCGAGCCCGGCCGGTGCCAAATATGCCGCCTCTCTGCTCGGTTTCTGCAGTGAAGAGTGCCGGCTGCCGGTGATGCCACTGTCGGAAGCGACCCGCGAGCGCATTCGCAGCGCCATGCAGCAGCTCAACCTACTGTAATGCAAAACGGGTGAGCCAAGGCTCACCCGTTTTGTTTTCTATATCAGATGGGCCGCTCAGCGTGTGCTGTGCAGCCAGTCGGCGATAGCCAGCTGCAGTGCGACATAATCAGCAGAGAGGAAGAGGTTGCCCAGCTCGGCGGGCCATTGGCGATCAGAGACCGGCGCGGCTTGCAGATGTGCCAGCAGGCTTGCCAGCTCTGAACTCCAAAGGGTCGGCTGCGTCAGCTCGGCCGCTCGGCGTTCAATTAGCGCAATCCCTTCACACTGGGCGGCGAATGCCTGCAGGCGAAGCGTTTCATTCTGCGGATTTTCCAGCCAGAGCTGCTCGTGATGCTGCCAGTGACTCAGGCCGGTGGCGATGGCGGTTGCCACATCCATAGCTTCGCTGGTGGCCAGTGATTGCAGTGCCAGCGGCTTGCCGAGCCCGGCCAGTCGATAACCGCGCTGCGCCTTGGACTGCGCCCCCAAACGAATGCCACCCAGCTGGGCGAGGCGCTGCGCCAGTGCAAACAGCACCGTGGTATCGCCCGATTTGAGCTCCAGTTCCAGCTCGTTGATCGCTGTGCGCCCCTGACTGCCGACTATCTCCCCCTGATCCCAGGCCAGCTCGATTTCGGCACCCTCGAAGGTGATGAGCCAGTGGCGGCGCAGAAAGTCGGTACTGAATTGCGCGACCAGCTGTTGCTGGATGCGGTCACGTTCTGTCACATCGGGCCAGATTTCTGCGGGAAAGGCGCTCAATGTCGGCAGATCGCCACCAATAGGCGCATTGTATTCGGGTCTTGCATGCAGGCCACCCACCGCCTGGCCGCGGCATTTGATGGTCTGTTCGGCGTAGGCGTCGCAGCGGCGAATGCGCAACCCCATGTCCAGACGACGCAGGTTGAGGGTCGGCGTGTCGAAATAGACGTTGCCGAGCTGCTGTTGTGATGATTCTTTAATCTCAAAAGAATTCAACAGGTTGGATAAATCTGCCGCAATGTCGCGGGCGACAAAAAACTTTATCTCGATCTCAGTTTGCATACTCATTCCGGGCTGGCAGGCAACTTTGGGGGGCAGGAATCGGGTCGCGGGGATATAATGCCCGCGAAACGACTAGATTAATTCGCGGTTTAATTGAGGGCGCAGTTCGGTTAACATGCGCGCCTCATAAAATCGTATCGAGTGTTTTTTCACCGACACAGGTTTGGCCATGCCAGTAAATACTATTTTGGGGCTTTTTGCCAAGTCCCCCATCAAGCCGCTGCAGAAGCATATCGTCAAGGTTCACCAATGCTCCCAGCAGCTGGTTCCCTTCTTTGATGCCGTTGCTGAAGACCGTTGGGAAGATGCCGAGAAGATCCGGCAGCAGATCTCCCAGCTGGAAAAAGAGGCGGATATCCTCAAGCGTGAAATTCGTCTGAAACTGCCCCGCGGTCTGTTCCTGCCGGTTGCACGCACCGACCTGCTGGAGCTGTTGACCCAGCAAGACAAGATTGCCAACCGTGCCAAGGATATCTCCGGCCGCATGCTTGGCCGTCGCATGGAGTTCCCTTCCGAAATGCGGGAAGGCTTCATGGCTTACCTAAAACGTTGTATTGATGCGACCGCTCAGGCCGAGAAAGCGATCGGGGAGCTCGACGAGCTGCTCGAGACCGGCTTCAAAGGACGGGAAGTGGAAATGGTTGCCGAGATGATCCACCAGCTGGATCTGATCGAGGACGATACAGACACCATGCAGATCGGTCTGCGCCAACAGCTGCAAGCGGTTGAGCAGAACTACAACCCGATCGACGTGATGTTCCTCTACAAGATCCTCGAATGGGTAGGTGACCTGGCTGATCAGGCCGAGCGCGTTGGCGCCCGTCTTGAGCTGATGCTGGCTCGTTCGTAATCGACTGACTGGGTAAACACTATCAATGGACATTATTGCGAATTACGGCACCACTCTGGTGCTCGTGGCGGCCTTGTTCGGCTTTTTGATGGCCTGGGGCATTGGCGCGAATGACGTAGCCAACGCCATGGGCACATCGGTCGGTACCAAATCCCTGACCATTCGTCAGGCGATTATCATCGCCATGATCTTCGAATTTGCCGGTGCCTATCTGGCCGGTGGTGAAGTAACCGCCACCATCCGTAGCGGTATCATCGACAGCAATGCCTTTGCCGATAGCCCGGATCTGCTGGTGCTCGGCATGATCGCTTCCCTGCTGGCTGCCGGTGCCTGGTTGATCCTCGCCTCCTACTTCGGCTGGCCTGTCTCCACCACTCACTCCATCATCGGCGCCATCGTCGGTTTCGCCGTGGTGAGCATTGGCCCGGAAGCGGTACAGTGGAACAAGTTTGGCGGCATCGTTGGCTCCTGGGTCATCACCCCGGCCATCTCCGGTGTCATCGCCTACTTCATGTTCATCAGCGTGCAGAAGCTTATCTTCAACACCGATGATCCCCTGAACAACGCCAAGCGCTACGTCCCCTTCTACATGTTCCTGACCTCGCTGGTGATTTGTTTGGTGACCATCAAGAAGGGTCTGACTCACGTTGGTTTGCACCTGACCGATGGTGAAGGCGTCATGCTCTCCGTGGCCATTTCCATCGCCGTAGCGTTTGCCGGCTGGATCTATATCCGCGGTCAGAAGTACAACCCGCAGGATGACAGCAAGATGCACTTCGCCAACGTGGAGAAGGTATTCGGCATCCTGATGGTGATCACCGCCTGTGCCATGGCCTTTGCCCACGGCTCCAACGACGTCGCCAATGCCATCGGCCCGCTCTCTGCCGTTGCGTCCATCGTTGCTTCCGGCGGCGAGATTGCCAGCAAGGCCTCCATTGCCTGGTGGATCCTCCCCCTTGGCGGTATCGGTATCGTGATCGGTCTGGCCACCATGGGCGAGAAGGTGATGGCGACTGTCGGCACCGGCATCACTCACCTGACCCCGAGCCGTGGTTTCGCCGCCCAGCTGGCCACTGCCGCTACCGTGGTGATCGCCTCCGGTACCGGTCTGCCCATCTCCACCACCCAGACTCTGGTGGGTGCTGTCATGGGCGTGGGTCTGGCGCGCGGTATCGCGGCGCTGAACCTGGGTGTGCTGCGCAACATCGTGGTCTCCTGGGTCATCACCCTGCCGGCAGGCGCCATTCTGGCCATCGGTATCTTCTACGTGCTGCAGGCCTGCTTCTCCTAAGAGAAACTGCGCCAGCAAAAAGCCCGAGTCACTGACTCGGGCTTTTTTATTGTCGCTATTTCCTGCGCTTAGAGCGACGCGCAGATCTGCCACAGATCGTACTGGATAGCGGCGGCCGTCACTTCCCGACCCGCTCCCGGCCCCTGAATCACCAGCGGGTTGGTGCGGTAGCTGTCGCTCTCGATGGCGAAGATGTTGTCGCACGGCAAGAGGTTGGCAAACGGGTGGTGCGGCTCCAGCGCCTCCAGCCCGACTCGTGCCTTGCCGTCATGCTCGAAGCGAGCCACGTAGCGCAGCACCTTGCCGAGGCGCCGGGCTCCCTCGAAGGCGGTTTGGATCGGGCCATCCAGCTCTTTCAGTCTGTCCATGAACTGATCTGCGGTTACTTTGCGCAGCGAGACGGGCACCAGATTCTCCAACTCGATATCGGCGGAGTCGAGCTCGAAGCCCGCCTCCCGCGCCAGAATAAGCAGCTTGCGACGCACATCCTGACCGGAGAGATCCTCGCGGGGATCCGGTTCGGTCAGGCCGTGCTGCCATGCCTCATCCACCAGCTCGGAGAAGGGGCGGCTGCCGTCGTACTGCTGGAACAGCCAGGAGAGGGTGCCGGAGAAGATGCCGGAGACCCCCTGAATGCGGTCGCCGCTCTGGCGCAGCATCTGGATGCTGGACTGAATTGGCAACCCGGCGCCCACGGTGGCGTTGTAGCGCCACTGCACCTGATGGTCACGGCAGGTCTGCTTGATGCGCTGGTAAAACTCGCTGTCGGCTGCGCCGGCAAACTTGTTGGCAGCGATGATGTGAATGCCGAGCTGGGCGAAGTCGGGGTAGTAGCGGCTCACCGTTTCGCTGGCGGTCAAATCGATGGCGATCAGGGTGTCGAAGCTGTGTTGTTCCAGCTGTGCCAGCAGTTCGGGCCAGATTAGCGCTTTGGGGGCAAAGTTGTCCTGTACTTTGAGCGGATCCAGCCCCTCTTCATCGAGCAGGCCCCCTTCCGAGCTGAACACCCCGTAGAGGGTGATCGCCAGATTGAGTTCATGTTCGAGCCGTGCCTTTTCGCGGGCATAGAGGCTCAGCCAATGGCCGCCGATATTGCCCTTGCCGAACACTACCAGACCGACCCGATTCGGGCGGCTGAACAGGGCGCTGTGCATGGCGATGAGCAGGGGTTCCAGCACCACCTGACGCAGCACCGCCACCAGACTCAGGCCATCTCTGGCCACCTGGACGAACTCCAGCGGCTGATCCGCCAGCAGCTGGTAGAAGCGGTGACACTGCTCGGCGTTGTCAGTTACCCCGGCACCTACCAGCGCTACCAGACTGTATCCCTCCTTCTGAATGAGGCCGGTGAAGCTCCCTTGCAGCTGGAAGTCGCGCAGCAGCTCGAAAGCCCCCTGTGCCACTTCGAGGGTATAGGCGAGGCGTAGCACCCGGCGATCCGGCTGGCGCTGCAGGGTGAGTGGGTTGAGGCGGTGACGGGCCAGATGGGCCTCGATGGTGGCCACCGTCTGCTCATAGTTGGTCTGCGACAGCACCTTCAGCTCGATGAGAGCGATCTGATCCACCGAGGAGACGATGCGGGCACCGCCGGAGCGGGGGGCGCGGCGCAGGATATGGGTGCAGCCCTCATCCGGGTTGTAGCTGCAGCGCAGGGTGAGGCGCTGGCGGCTGTCGGCTACCGGTTGCAGGGTGCGCGAGTGCAATACCGAGGAGCCGAGGCGGGCCAGCTCGTTGGCTTCGGCAAGGCTCAGGCGCTCCAGCAGGCGTGCCTCCTTGACCCGGCGGGGGTCGGCGCTGTAGACCCCGGCCACGTCGCTCCAGATGGTGGTGGATTCGCCGTCCGCCAGCAGCGCCAACAGGCTGGCGCTGTAGTCGGAGCCATTGCGACCGAGCAGCAGGGAGCGGCCTTCCATGTCCGCGGCAATAAAGCCGGTCACTACGATACGACCGGCATGCTCCGCCAGTCGCGCCTTGAGCAGCTCACTGGAGAGCGCAGTATCCACCTTGACCAGAGCGCCATCCTCGGCGCGAAGGAAGCTGCGGGCATCCAGCCAGATAGCCTTGTCGCCGCGGCTGGTAAGCAGGGCTGCCAGCAGGCGAGCCGACCACACCTCGCCAAAAGCGAGCAGGCCGTTACGGGCGAAGCGGTCAAACTGCCCCTCCAGGGTCTTGGCGATGAGCTGCATGTCGTCGGCCAGCTGCTTGCTCAGATCAAGCTGCAGTTCACCTTCCAGCAGGCCGTCGATCAGCCCCTGCTGATAGGCGTGGAGAGCGGATATGGCTTCACCGGCGGCCTCATCACCCGCTTCGGCCAGCTCCACCAGCTGGATCAGCCTGTTGGTGGTCTTGCCGGCAGCGGAGACCACGATCAGTTCATCCCCGCCCACCTGTTGTTCGACGATGCTGGCGACCCGGCGATAACAGACTGGATCCGCCAGACTGCTGCCACCAAATTTGTGGACGTGACGTCGCTTCAAGCCAGTTTCTGTTGCCACCGCGATATCTCCTTGTAGATGCTGCTGTTCCATTACTTCGCTACCTGTTCTGCCTGCTGCGCCAGTTCGAAAGCTTGGGCCAGATCGGCCACCAGATCTTCACCGTGTTCAATACCGACCGACAGGCGCAGCAGCTGGGCACTGATGCCTGCTGCCTGTTGCGCCGCCGGGGTCATGGCCCTGTGAGTCATGCTGGCCGGATGGGCCACCAGACTCTCCACTCCACCGAGGGACTCGGCCACCGAGAAGAGGGTGAGGGCCGCGAGGAAGGCACGAATGCCCGCCTCGCTGCAATCGAGTTCAAAACTTAGCATGGCGCCGAAGCCGGACTGTTGACGGCGCGCAATATCGTGGCCCGGATGGCTCGGCAGGCTGGGGTGATAGATGCGTTTCACCAGCGGCTCATGTTGCAGGAAGGCGAGGATGCGATCGGTATTCTCCTGATGGGTACGCAATCTGGGAGCCAGAGTGCGCAGGCCGCGCAGGGTGAGGTAGGAGTCGAACGCCCCGGAAGTGAGCCCCAGACAGTTGGCCCACCACACCAGCGACTCGGCCAGTGCGGCCTCCTTGGCAATCGCCACTCCGCCCACCACGTCGGAGTGACCGTTGATGTACTTGGTGGTGGAGTGCACCACCACATCGGCACCAAGCGCCAGCGGCTGTTGCAGCAGGGGGGAGAGGAAGGTGTTGTCCACCACCACCTGCGCGCCTGCCTCGTGGGCGGCGCTGGCGATGGCGCTGATATCCACCACCCGCAGCAGCGGGTTGGAGGGGGTCTCGACCCATACCAGCGCAGGCTTCTGGGCCAGCGCGGCGGCCAGAGCGGCCTCATCCCCCTGATCGACAAACTGCACCCGGTAGTGGCCCTTGGCCGCCAGATACTCGAACAGGCGCCAGGTGCCGCCGTAGCAGTCGTGAGGGGCGATCAGCAGATCCCCCGCTTTGAGCAGGGCGGTGGTGACCAGATGGATAGCCCCCATGCCGGTGCCGGTGACCACTGCACCGGCGCCCCCTTCCAGTGCCGCCAGCGCGTCCGCCAGATTGGTACGGGTTGGGTTGCCGGAGCGGGCATAATCGTATTGACGGGGCTCGCCAAAGTCGGCAAAGGTGTAGTTGCTGGAGAGGTAGATAGGCGGCACCACGGCACCGTGTTGCTGGTCTGTCTCAATCCCGGTGCGAACCGCCAGGGTGGCCTTGTGGGTCATATTTCTCTCCTTGAACTGTCTCTGGGCGATGGCCGCTCTTCCTGCCACGCTGCTTTTGCCACACGCAATCGTGCCAATGCTGGCATCATGATGAACCACACTACGCCAGCTTAAAAAGGCCGTCAACACTTCCAGACGTCTAAATGGCTTTGCTGTTGGATTGCCATTAATTTCCTTAAGGGTTAAAATCCGCGCTCACGGCTAAATGAGAACAGGTGAGTCATGGGAACAGAGTGGAACGGCGACTACGTCAGCCCCTACGCGGAACACGGTAAGAAGAGCGAACAGGTCAAGAAGATTACCGTCTCGATCCCGCTCAAGGTGTTGAAAGTGTTGACCGATGAGCGCACCCGCCGTCAGGTGAACAACCTGCGTCATGCGACCAACAGCGAGCTGCTCTGTGAAGCCTTCCTGCACGCTTTCACCGGCCAGCCGCTCCCTTGCGACGAAGACTTGCGCAAGGATCATCCGGACAGCGTCCCTGCCGAAGCGCGCGCCATCATGGAAGCGCTGGGCAAAGAGATCGAAGATTTCGACAAGGAATAACACCCAATGACGCGGCCCTGGCCGCGTCATTGCTATCTGCCATGTCCCGTTTCAGCCTGCGCCACTATCACCACCATGTCTGCAGCCATAGCCACGACTTTGCCCAGCTGGTGATCCCCCTCGACGGCCCCCTCGAGATTGAGGTGCAGGGCCGGGGGCGTTGGCTTGCCCCCGGCTCTGCCTGCGTCATCGCTCCCGGCGAGCGGCACGATTATGCCGCCGATCCCGCGCTTTCGTTTCTGGTGCAGGAGAGCGACTGGCTGCCCGGCGATCTGGCGGCCCACCCCTTTATCGAGCTGGATGAGCCCCAGCGCCACTACCTCGCTTTTCTGTACCGCATGGTGGCCGAGGGGCGGCAGGTGGCTGGCATGGAGCAGGTGTGGCTCTCCCTGCTGGCGGAAGGGCAGGGAATGCAGACCACTGCCACCCCACGTCTTGCCGCCCGGATCCTCAAGGTGCAGCGCCATATCGAGGCCAACCTCGCCGCCCCGCTGACCAATCAGCAACTCGCCACCATCGCCTGCCTTGGCCAGAGCCAGTTCAAGCTCGCCTTTCGCCAGCAGCTGGGGGTGAGCGTTTCCCACTACATTCGCAGTCGGCGCATGGCGCTGGCACGTACTCTGCTTGCCGGCACGCAGCTGTCCGTTGGCGAGATTGCCAGCCGCTGCGGTTACCAGAATCAGGGGGCCTTCAGCGAGCGCTTCCTGAGTGAGACCGGGCTCACTCCGTCCCTCTGGCGCCAGCACAACGGCCGCCTGCCGTAACGAAACGGCTGATTGCCGAAGACGGGATGCTCTCTTTGGGCCATGCTGCGGTCATGCAAGATGCACGATAAACAGGAGCCGAAATGGAGACGATTAGCTGGCAGGATTTTGAGATGGTGGAGCTGAGGGTGGGCACATTGGTGCGGGTCGAGCCGTTCCCCGAGGCGCGCAAACCGGCCTACAAGGTGTGGGCGGATTTTGGCCCTGAACTGGGGATTCGCAAGAGCAGTGCCCAGATCACCGCCCTCTACCAGCCAGAGCAGCTGGTGGGCCGCCAGATCATCGCCGTAGTCAACTTTCCGACCAAGCAGATCGGCCCGTTTCAGTCGGAGTTTCTGCTGACCGGTTTCTACCGGCCGGATGGCGCCGTGGTAATGGCCATCCCCGAGCAGGCGGTGGAAAACGGCGCCAAGCTGGGCTGAGTTCACACCTGAACAGAGACAAGAGAGGCGACCCAAGGTCGCCTCTCTTTTTTGCTTGTTGCTCGCCGTTACTTCAACAGGCTGAAGATCAGCGCAGATACCGCCAGCGAACCGGTCAGCAGGATAAAGCCGTTGGTCCAGCCGTGACGGAAGCGGGCCAGCGCCTCCACCTTGTAGATGGCCACCACCGGCATGATGAACAGGATCATGGCGATGACCGGGCCGGAGAGGGTTTCCATCAGGCCGAGGATCCCTGGGTTGATCACGGCTGCGCCCCAGATTGAGAAGAACATCAGGGCGATGCCGACCTTGTCCGCCTTGGCCAGCGGCAGGCCGGTGGGCTTGGCGATCAGGCTTTTGAGGCTCTCGCGGGCACCGAGGAAGTGGCCAAGGAAGGAGGAGCTGATGGCGATAAAGGCAATGAGTGGCCCCAGAGTCACGATCACCGGGTTGTCGGTAATGTTAGCGAGATAGGAGAGCACAGAGACGTTCTGGGCCTTGGCTTCAGCCAGCTGGGCTGGCGAGAGGCTCAGCACGCAGGAGAAGACGAAGAACAGCACGAAGCCCACCAGCATCACAGTGGTGTTACGCAGGATCAGGCCGCTCTTGGCTTCCGCCTGCTCGCCATATTCACGGCGCTGCACGTTGGCAAAGCCGGAGATGGCGGCGGCGTGGCTGAAGGCGAACACGGTGACCGGCAGCGCCAGCCAGACGGTGTTGAGGAAGCTCCCCCCTTCAAACGCAGTCACTTCCGGCCACTGCCACTGGGGAATGAGGTAGCAGGAGAGCGCCGCCAGAATGGCCGCCAGCGGATAGACCATAAAGGCGAAGGCGCGCAGCATTGCTTTCTCCCCCGCCAGCATCACGGCGATCATGGCGAATACCAGCACGCCGGAGAGCATCACCCGATCCGGGGTCGCCATGCCGAGCTGGTTGACCATGAAGCTCTCCACCGTGTTGGTCAGCCCGACCCCGTAGATGAGCAGGATCGGGAAGATGGAGAGGAAGTAGAGCGCCGAGATGAGGCGCCCGGCCATCTTGCCGAAATGCTCCTCCGCCACTTCGGTGAAGTCGGCGTGGGGGCGTGACGAGGAGAGCACGAAGCGAGCCAGCCCGCGGTGGGCCAGGAAGGTCATGGGGCCTGCCAATACCGCGACGATGACGAGGGGCCAGATGCCGCCCAGACCCAGATTGATGGGCAGGAATAGGATGCCGGCGCCAACGGCGGTGCCAAACAGGCTGATGACCCAGTGGGTGTCGTGACGGCGCCAGCGGGTGATGCTGGCAGTGGTGGAGCAGGAACCGGATAGCTCCTTGGTAGCCTCTACAGATAAACTCATTACCAATTCACTTTTTGTCAGTGTTTTAATCTGAGTTTATTGTGGTTTATCGGGATTTAATTCTCAAAAAGCGAGGCTGAAACATATCACTGCCATTGCGGGGGTTAGCCAGCGAGATTGGGAATGGAATCTGGATCACAGAATGAAACAAAACTGAATTTGGTTTGTTTTGTGAAATATAAAACCAAATTTCGATCTCGGCTCGTTTTTTTATTTTGGCCAATTTGGTGTTTTCAGAATTACGTGAAAAATAGCACCATTTCTCGCCGACCGATTGTGATGTTTCACTATCATTTTGCCGCTTTGCCAGCGTATCACGCTGTTCAAGAGTGCCTTGACCAGCGGATCACACCGGCCATCACCCGGGGCAACTTCCCTGAAAAAGCAGGCGGCCATCGGGCCGCCTGCTTGTCTGTTGTGATGATATCGCTACTCGTCTAGTGGGCCAGAATGTTGCCCCAGGCGAGATCCGGATCCCCCATCACGATAAAGTCCGGGTTCTCCAGCGACTCGGTTTCGTTGTAGCTGAGCGGTTGCAACGCCAGGCTGAGGATGCGGCCACCGGCCGCCTCGACGATGCACTGGGCGGCGGCAGTGTCCCACTCGCCGGTGGGGCCGAGCCGCACGTAGCAATCGGCCGCGCCTTCCGCCACCAGACAGGATTTGAGGGAGCTGGAGCCGAGCGGGATCAGCTCGTAGTTGATGGCCGGGTTGAGGCGGCGGGTGAGCTTCTCCAGCTTCTGGCGGCGGCTGATGGCCACCACCAGCGAATCGGGTTGGTCATGCTCGTGGTGCATGGCACTGATGGGCAGTACCTCGCCGTTCACCTCCTTGAAGGCGCCGTAGCCGCGCACCGCCCAGTAGAGCACGTTGGACTCAGGGGCATAGATGACCCCGAGCACCGGCACATTATCCCGCACCAGAGCGATCAGGGTAGCGAAGTCGCCGCTGCCCGCGATGAATTCGCCAGTGCCGTCGAGGGGGTCCACCAGCCAGTACTGCCGCCAGTTGGATCGCTGGCTGAAGGGGATGTCGGCCGCCTCTTCGGTCAGCACGGGAACGTGGGGAGTGAGCGCCGAGAGCGCCTGTTTGAGGTAGGCATCGGCAGCAAGATCGGCACTGGTGACCGGGGTCGCATCCTCCTTCAGCTGACGCTCGAACTGACCGCCGTGATAGATGTCGTGAAGGATCCTTCCGGCTTCGCGGGCAATCTCCTTGACCCCCGGCACCCAGGCCAACAACTCCTGCATCTCGTTATCCTCTGTCTGTTAACTGCCCGTCTGCGGGCTACTCTGCCTGCTCCGCCAGCCACTTCTGGGCCAAGAGCAGGGCACTGATACTGCGCGACTCGGTGAAGTCGGGCCGCGCCAGCAATTCGTCGATTCGATTGAGGGGCCAGGGGATCACTTCCAGCGGTTCGGGCTCGTCGCCAATCCGCTGTTCGGGGAAGAGATCCCGCGCCAGCAAAATGTCCATCCGGCTGGAGAAGTAACCGGGCGCCAGCGACACCTGTTTGAGCAGGGTCAGGTTGTTGGCGCCAAAGCCCGCCTCTTCCATCAGTTCCCGGTTGCCTGCCTCGAAGGCATCTTCGCCCGGGTCGATCAGCCCCTTGGGAAAGCCCAGCTCGTAGGAGTGGGTGCCGGCGGCATATTCGCGCACCAGCAGCAGGGTCTGCTCATCGAACAGCGGCACCACCATGACGGCGCCACGATTGCCGCCGCGCATCCGCTCGTAGACCCGCTCCTCACCGTTGGAGAATTTGAGGTGGAGGGATTCCACTCTGAACAGCCGGCTCTCTGCCACTATCTCGGCCTTGAGGATCTCCGGTTTGCTCTTTTCCTGCTCCAGCTGGTCGATCGAAATCTGTTCGGGGGGGCTTTTGTGGTGCTCACTCATCAGGGGTGACGGCTCGTTAAAAAATCGTGCTTCAAGAGTAAACGACTCCCACACCGAACACCACGGGGCAGGGAGGGGAAAGGGGGAGGAAAAATCCGTTATACTGCCGCCCTGTTTTTCCATGATCCGCGATCAAGAGGCCCGATGTCGCACTCCCGCTCCACTACCTTGCCCTGGCACCAGATAGATACAGTCTTGCTCGATATGGATGGCACCCTCATCGACCTCCATTTTGACAACCACCTCTGGCAGCAACTGGTGCCGGAGCGTTACGCCGAGCGGCTTGGTCTGCCGCTGGATGAAGCCAAAGCGCAGATCGACGTCCACTATCACGCCGTCAACGGCACCCTCAACTGGTACTGCGTGGATTACTGGAGCGAGACCCTGGGGCTCGACATTCGTGCCCTCAAGCAGGAGATCCTGGCGAAGATCCAGTGGCGCCCCCACGCCATCCCCTTTCTGGCCGAACTGCGCGCTGCGGGCAAACAGCTGGTGCTTTTCACCAATGCCCACCCCGCCAGCCTGTCGGTGAAGGATGCGCAGCTGGGGTTGCGCGAGCATCTGGATTTGATGGTGAGTACCCATGAGCTGGGCTGGTCGAAAGAGAGCCAGCACTGCTGGCAGGCACTGGCCGAGCGGCTGGCGTTCGACCCGGCCCGAACCCTGTTTGTGGATGACAGCGAGCGGATCCTGCGGGCCGCCGCCGACTATGGTATCGGCTATCAGTTGGCGATCCAGAATCCGGATAGCTGCAAGCCGGAGCAGAGCATCACCGCTTTCCCAGCGATCCGCGACTATGCCGAGTTGCTGCCGCTGGCAATCTGAATCAGTTCAAACAAGAGAGGGCTGCATCATGCAGCCCTCTCTGTATCTGAAACCTGGCGATGAAACATCACAGCTCCCGAAACGGGCGCCGTTTCTCTTCCTCGATGACGATCGCTTCCAGATTGGCGACCCGCTCCTGCAGCTCCCGAATGACCATATCCTGCCTGCCGAGGCGATCCGTGATGCGGGCATCCCCCATCTGATAGCGGGCCCGCTTGCCGAGATATCCGAACAATACGCTGATAAATACGATCAGGACTATGCCTGTCCACATGGTCATGTCACGACTCCTTGTCGTCTATAGACGGCGAAAACGCTGATGAGATCTGCTCTGTTTTCTCACAGCCGTCAGGCGGCCGCAATGGGGCCCATTGTCCCTTTGTGACGCAGACAGCTATTGCTGCCAGAGTGGTCGACCGACCCAGAGCGCCCACAGGGTGAGGTGCAGCAGCACGATAAACCAAAAGACCAGCCGGTAGCTGCGCTTCTGGGTCTTGTGACGCAGCCACTGGTGGGCCACCAGTGCTCCGGGCCAGCCGCCGCACAGCTCCAGCAGGTGCAGGCGGGATTCGGGAATGCGCCACTCGCCCCGCACCGCCTGTCGCTTGTCCCAGGCGTAGGCCGCCAGAGTCAGCAGGCTCATGGTGAGCAGTGCGGCCAGTGGCCACCATTGCTGGCCGTCGAGGCCGAGCCACAGAGTCCAGCCCAGTGGCAGCAGCGCCAGCGCCATCACTGGGCCAGCTCCCAGCAGCGCTCCTCATCCTGCTTGAGGGTGCGGATCACCTTGGCCGGATTACCCACCGCCACCGAGTCGGCCGGGATGTCGCGAGTGACCACGGCGCCGGCGCCAATGATGGAGCGCGGCCCTATGGTGACGCCGGGGCAGATGATGGCGCCGCCACCGATCCAGCAGTCGTCACCGATCCGAACCGGCTTGTTGTAGGCGGTCCAGTTGCGTCGTTCCAGATAGTTCATGGTGTGGGTGGCGGTGTAGATCTGCACGTTGGGGGCCAGCAGCACATGGCTGCCGATGTGCACTTCGCCCACGTCGAGAATGGTGACGTTGAAGTTGAAGAAGGTCTTCTCGCCGATATGGATGTTGCGGCCGAATTCGCAGGTAAACGGCGTGCTGATCCAGCAGGAGTCGGGGCAGTGGCCAAAGAGCTCGCGGCAGATCTGCTGGCGCAGAGGGGCATCGCCTGCAGGTGAACCATTGAGCCTGGCCAGCAGCGCCTGACCGCGGATCCGGTCGTTGGCTATCTCCTCGCTCTGGCTGTCCAGTGCCCCGCCAGCCAGTACCTTGTCCCAGTCGCTCGCCATTGCTACCTCCTCATGCTGCAAGAGCAGGCAGTATACGTGACAGTCAAGGGGTCGTCAGTTTGTCACTTGTTGCAGGTGATCCTCGTCAACCTGTGGGCCAGATCAGCGGCAGGATCAGCAGGGCCGAGACGAAGTAGGGCAGCAGCACGCGCAGCCCCAGACTGCGACCGCCTATCCCCAGGGCCAGCAGCCCCTTCACCAGCGAGTTGACCAGCCCGGCCAGCAGAATGCCGCGAGCGGCGACCTCCAGTGCCAGCTCCTTGTGGGAGAGCTGGGAGAGCGACAGCGTGATGGCATCCACGTCGGTGATCCCCGACACCAGCGACAGCAGATAGACCCCGGAGTTGCCCACCTTGTCTTGCAGCAGGGTGGCCATAAAGCCGATCAGCGCCAGCAGCAGGCCGAACTTGATAGCGGTGGCCAGATCGAGCGGGTTGCTGGTTTCCGGTTTGACCGGGCCGTCAGTCAGCTCCTCGCGCTGGCGCCAGAACCAGAAGGCAAAGCCGTAGACCGTGGCCGCCAGCAATACGAGCGGGGCGACGAGGCGCATCGCCAGTTCGCTGTGAATGAGCAGCACCAGCACCAGCAGCCGCAGCCACATGGTGGCCCCTGCCAACAGAATGCCGGTAGCCAGCAGTCGCTCCAGCCCCCCTTGTTCCTTGTTGAGGCGGGCGAACTGCAGGGTGAGGGCGGTGGAGGAGGCCAGTCCCGCCAGTATGCTGGTGAGCACCAGTCCGGCGCGGGTGCCGAGCAGCCGCACCGCGAAGTGGCCACAAAACGAGATGCCGGCGATCACCACCACCATCAGCCAGATCTTGAATGGGTTGAAGGCATCGAGGGGCCCCATCTCCTCGTTGGGGAGCACCGGCAGCAGTACCAGCGAGATGAGCAGAAAGCGCAGGGTGGCGTGGAATTCGGTTTCGCTCAGAAACAGCATCCCCTGCTGGATCTTGCCCTTGAGCCCCATCAGCAGGGCCGCCAGCACGGCGCAGGCGACCGCCTCGCTCGGGCTCAGCAGTACCGACATCAGCCCCAGCAGGTAGGTGAGCAGCATGGCCACCGAGCTGGTGAGGCCGAACTCCCCCTGCCAGCGCTGGGCCAGCCAGACCGAGAGGCCGCAGCCGATCACCACCGCCAGCAGGCCGAGCAGCGGCAGCCAGGGGCCCAGAGTCGGCAGCAGCAAACCGCAGACCCCGCCGAGCAGGCCGATGAGGCCGTAGGTACGCATCCCGGCGATGCGCTGGTTATCCCCCAGTTGGCGTACCTGCCAGCCCCGCTCCAGTCCGATGATGAGGCCGATGGCCAGCGAGACCAGGGCACCGTTGACGGGTTCTGCATTGATCCACATAACGACTTCCTTTTCGTCATCTGCCTGCCTTGTTCCCATGATGGCACAGCGCTTGAGGTCACAGAGGGGCATGGCTCACAGAGTCTGCGTCTGGCTCCTTGTGGCGTGTTGCTGGCTGCCTGATATGAGCAAAAGAGATAAGCAAAGAGTTATTTCTTTCTTCTCGGCATAACAACTCCGCGGCATGCTGCTCTCAACCCAACGATATGGAGTATCACCATGAAACTGCGAATGACCGCTCTCTCCCTCTTCTCCGTGCTGGCCTTTGGCCAGGCCTACGCCGCGGAAGTGCACCTGCTCAACGTCTCCTACGATCCGACCCGCGAGCTGTTTCAGGAGTACAACTCTGCCTTTGCCAAGGAGTGGAAGGCCAAAACCGGTGACGATGTGGTGGTGAGCCAGTCGCACGGTGGCTCCGGCAAGCAGGCTCGCGCCGTAGTGGACGGGCTGGAAGCTGACGTGGTCTCGCTGGCGCTTGCCTATGACGTCAATGCCGTTGCCAAGCAAGGTCTTATCGCAGCGGATTGGCAGAACCGTCTGGCCAATAATGCAGCGCCCTATACCTCTACCATCGTCTTCCTGGTACGCAAGGGCAATCCCAAGCAAATCAAGGATTGGGGCGACCTGGTGCGCAAGGATGTGGCCATCGTGACGCCCAATCCCAAGACCTCCGGCGGTGCCCGCTGGAACTATCTGGCCGCCTGGGGCTATGCCCTGAAGAAGAGTGGCAATGAAGAGGGGGCCAAGCAGTTTGTCGGCGATCTCTACAAGAACGTGAAGGTGCTCGACTCCGGTGCCCGCGGCGCCACCACCAGCTTTACCGAGCGCGGTCTCGGTGACGTGCTGCTAGCGTGGGAGAACGAAGCCCTGCTGGTGCTTGGTCAGGCGGGGGCCAGCGACAAGTTCGAGCTGGTGGTGCCTTCTGTCTCCATTCTGGCGGAGCCGCCGGTTGCGGTGGTGGACAAGGTGGCCAAGAAGCATGGCACCGAAGCGGTATCCAAGGCGTACCTCGACTACCTCTACTCCGATGAGGGGCAGCATATCGTCGCCAAACATCACTATCGCCCCAGCAACCCGGCGATCCTGAAGGAGACGGCGGCGCAGTTCCCGAAACTTGCCCTCTTTACCGTCAAGGATCTGGAAGGGGATTGGGAGAAGGCCCAGAAGAAGCACTTCGCCCAGGGTGGTCTGTTTGACCAGATCTACCAGCCCGGTGGCTGAGGCAGATAACTCCATTTACCCCCTTTGAACTGGCCCCTGTGCCAGCCGATAGGAGCACCAAGATGAACAAGATCCTCCTGGTTCCCGGTCTGCACAACAGTGGGCCGGATCACTGGCAGAGCCGCTGGCACGATCACTTTCCCCAATGGCAGCGGATGACAGGACTGCCGTGGGACAAGCCAGACCTCAGGGTCTGGAGCGCCAAGCTGGCGAGCAAGCTGAAAAGTCGCCGCAGCCGGGTCCATCTGGTGGCCCACTCCTTCGGCGCGCTGACCGCCATCGCGGCGGCCCGATTGCAGCCGGAGAAGGTCGCCTCAATCTTTCTGGTGGCCCCCGCCGATCCCGCCCGCTTTGGCATTGCGGATGAGGCCTTGGCCGGGCCGCTGCAGGTGTCGGCCCAGCTGGTGGCCAGCCGCAACGATCCCTGGATGAGCTTTGAGCGGGCCGAATACTGGAGTCGTCAGTGGCAGGTGCCGCTGTTTGATGCCGGTGAGGCGGGCCATATCAATGCCCAGTCCGGTCATGGGGATTGGCATCAGGGGCTGAATTTGCTGGGTACCCTTTATCGCCGTGGCGAGCTGGTGGTGGCACCGGTCAAGGTCACTTCGGCCCGGCCTGTCGCCCTCGGTTTTCGCTAGTTGTCTGTGAAGTGGTTGGAGGGCTGACGATCGCTCCGTTCGTTGGTTGCTCCATGCCCCGTTCTTTGAATGTTGCGCTCCGTATTGCTCCATTTCTTAGGTCTTTTATTTATATAAAAGACCTTTTTTTATTTGGATCGCTCTAAAAGCCTTGTTCCACCGTTGTTAGACAAAAAAGTAATTAGCAAAGTCGCAAACGGTGTTTGTTGCAGATAGGAAGAGTGCGCAGAATCACCACATCTGAAATTATTCATAACAGATGGATGTGTTATGCGATTTGGTTCTTATTCTGTCTTGCCGGGTTTTGGCCCTACCTTTGGCTTCACTCTGCTCTATCTGGGCGTGCTGGTGCTGTTACCGCTCTCGGCACTGGTGCTGTTCGCGGTGAACAACCTGAGTGCTGCCGAGTTCTGGCAGGTGATCGGTTCGCCGCGAGTGCTCGCCTCCTTTCGCCTTAGTTTCGGCGCGGCCTTTATCGCGGCGCTGCTTAACAGTCTGTTCGGGCTGATCCTGGCCTGGATCCTGGTGCGCTACACCTTCCCCGGCCGTCGACTGGTGGATGCGCTGATCGATCTGCCATTTGCCATGCCGACCCCGTCTCCGGCATCGCCCTGTGCGCCATCTTCGCCCCCAACGGCTGGATCGGCCAGTTGCTTGCGCCGCTCGATATCCAACTCGCCTACAACCCCATCGGGGTGGTGATTGCGCTCACCTTTATCGGATTGCCGTTCGTGGTTCGCACCCTGCAGCCGGTGCTGCGGGAAGCCGAGAACGAGCAGGAGGAGGCGGCCGCCAGCCTCGGCGCCGATCGCTGGCAGACCTTTCTGCGGGTGCTTTGGCCGACTCTGGTGCCGGCCCTGCTCACCGGCTTTGCGCTGGCGTTTGCCCGCGCGGTGGGGGAGTACGGCTCCGTCATCTTTATCGCTGGCAACCTGCCGATGGTTTCCGAAATCGCGCCGCTGATGATCATGAGCCATCTGGAGGAGTACGACTACGCGGGTGCCTCCGCCATCGCCGTGGTGATGCTGCTGATTTCATTCATTTTGTTACTGCTAATCAACAAGTTGCAGGCCTGGAGCTGGTCTCGCATCGGAGGGAGCCGGATATGAGTTCATCTGCTATCGCCATTGAGGTGGCCCCTGTGGAGGCGGCCCCCGTTCGCAAGGCGCCGGTCGTGATCCGCGAACCCCAGTGGGTCAAGTGGTTGCTGATCACGGTGGGTCTAGGCTGGTTTGCCGCCCTGTTGCTGCTGCCGCTGGCCACCGTCTTTATTCAGGCGCTGACGCCGGGGCTCGCCTTCTTCTGGCACGCCATCAGCGAGCCGGATGCCCTGAGCGCCCTTGGCCTCACCGCGCTGGTGACCCTCTGCGCCGTTCCCCTCAACCTGCTGTTCGGGATCGCGGCGGCCTGGGCCATCGCCCGCTTCCGCTTTCCCGGTCGTCAGCTGCTCATCACCATCATCGATCTGCCATTTTCGGTGTCGCCGGTGATTGCCGGTCTGATGCTGGTGCTGCTGTTTGGCAGCCGCGGCTGGTTTGGTGACTGGCTGAGCGAGCATGACATCAAGATCATCTTCGCGACGCCGGGGATCATTCTGGCCACCACCTTTATCACAGTGCCGTTCGTGGTGCGCGAGCTGCTGCCCCAGATGGAGGCACGCGGCCCGGAAGAGGAGGAGGCTGCCATCATGCTGGGGGCGAGCGGCCTGCAGATGTTCTGGCGCGTCACCCTGCCCGGCATCCGCTGGAGCCTGATGTATGGCCTGCTGCTCTGTACCGCCCGGGCGGTGGGGGAGTTTGGCGCCGTGTCGGTGGTCTCCGGCCATATTCGCGGTCAGACCAACACCCTGCCGCTGCATATCGAGATCCTCTACAACGAGTACCAGACCGGCGCCGCCTTTGCGGTGGCAAGCCTCTTGGCTCTGTTCGGGATCTTCACCCTGCTGGGTGAAACCCTGTTGGCCCGGCTGCGTGGTCAGCCCACCAAATCTCACTGAATCACCGTTTTAAAGAGGCAGCCATGAGCATTCAGGTTCAACAACTCAACAAGCATTTCAATCAGTACGCGGCGCTGGCAGACATCAACCTCGACTTTCACGACGGTGAGCTGGTGGCGCTGCTCGGCCCCTCCGGTTGTGGCAAGACCACGTTGCTGCGGATCATCGCCGGGCTGGAGCAGGCCGACTCTGGCCACGTCATCATCCGGGGTGAGGATGCCTCGGATCTCCATGTGCGCGAGCGCAACGTCGGTTTCGTATTCCAGCACTACGCCCTGTTTCGCCACATGACGGTGTTCGAAAACGTGGCGTTTGGCCTGCGGGTCAAACCGCGCAGCGAGCGCCCGGCCGAGGCGGCGATCCGCGCCCGGGTCAAGGAGCTGCTGGATCTGGTACAGCTCAGCCACGTGGCCGAGCGCTACCCGACCCAGCTCTCCGGCGGTCAGCGCCAGCGGGTCGCACTGGCCCGCGCACTGGCGGTGCAGCCCAAGGTACTGCTCTTGGACGAGCCCTTCGGCGCCCTTGATGCCCAGGTGCGCAAGGAGCTGCGCCGCTGGCTGCGCGAGCTGCACGACGAGCTGCATGTCACCAGCCTGTTCGTCACCCACGATCAGGAGGAGGCGCTGGAGGTGGCGGATCGGGTGGTGTTGATGAATGCCGGACGAGTCGAGCAGATCGGCACCCCGGCCGAGGTCTACGACCAGCCCGCCAGCTCCTTCGTCCACAGCTTCCTCGGCAGCGTCAACCAGTTCCGCGGTCGGGTGGCCGAGCAGGGATTCGGCATCGGCGAGCAGCTGCTCGGCGGGCCATCGGCTTCCCATCTGGCCCACGGCAGTGCTGCCATCGCCTATGTCCGTCCCCATGAGCTGGAGATCTTGCCAGCCGATGCACCGGGCGGGATCCGCGCCACCATCACCCGTCTGCTACCCATGGGGCCGCGCATTCGGGTGGAGCTGCGTGGCGATGGCGAAACGAAAGGGGCCCACTACGAGGCGGAGCTGACCAAGGAGGCGGCCAAGCTGTTTGCTCCGGGTCAGGGGGTGAAGCTGGTGGCCAGACAGGCGCAGTTCTATCCCGATTACCAGATTTGATGCTGTGTTGCGGGCGGTGTGGCCGCCCGGTTCAGGCGCTCTGCCGGGGCATGATCCGGCCAAATAACAAAAATGAGGGGGTGACCAGATTGTGTCGCCCACCCTTCGCAGGAGGCGACAAGGTGAATTTTCAGCAGTTACGAATTATCCGGGAGGCAGCGCGGCGGGATTACAACCTGACCGAGGTGGCCAACGCCCTTTTTACCTCGCAATCCGGGGTGAGTCGCCATATCCGCGAGCTGGAAGAGGAGCTCGGTATCGAGCTCTTTATCCGCTACGGCAAGCGGCTGCTCGGTATGACCGAGCCTGGCAAGGAGCTGCTGGTGATTGCCGAGCGCATTCTCAATGACGCCAACAACATCCGCAAACTGGCCAGCACCTTTGCCAACCGCGACTCGGGCCGCTTGCTGGTGGCGACCACCCATACCCAGGCCCGCTACGCCCTGCCGCGGGTGGTGAAGGCGTTTCGCGAGCAGTTCCCGCTGGTACAGCTGGAGCTGCGTCAGGGCAGCCCGGAGGAGATAGTGCGGCTGGTGCAGACCGGCGAGGTGGATATCGGCATCAGCAGCGAGCAGCTCGACAAGAGCGAAGGGGTGGTGGCATTTCCCTACTACCGCTGGCACCACAATATCGTGGTGCCCGAGCAGCACCCTCTCGCTGGCGAGAGTGAGCTGACGCTGGCGGCGCTGGCCAACTGGCCCATCATCACCTATCAAGCAGGGTTGACCGGGCGGGTGCGGGTGGACGAAGCCTTTGCCGAGGCGGGCATCGAGCCGCAGATCCTGTTGACGGCGCAGGACTCAGATGTCATCAAGACCTACGTCGAGCTGGAGATGGGGGTCGGCATTCTGGCCGATATGGCGTTCGATGCCCTGCGGGATCAGGGGCTGGTGCAGCTCGACGGCAGCCATCTGTTTGCCCCCCACACCGCCTGGATTGGCCTCAAGCAGGGGCAGTTCCATCACAACTTCGCCTGGCAGTTTATCCAGCTCTGCAACCCCGAGCTGGCGCTGGCGGATATACAGGCCCGCGCCATGGGCAGCGAGCCCGCCATCGACTTCCAGATTTGAGTTCGGAAGAGAAGAGAGAAGGGGAGCCAATGGCTCCCCTTCTTCATTGCTGTCAGGTGATATTGCTAGCGAAAACAGACGGCTTCATATGAATTTTTTCACTTAGATTTGCCAGTTAATTTTGTTTGTTATCCGGTAGTTGGATTGCAGGATGGAATAAGTGACTGACCAAAGTCGATCCATTCAGGATAAAGCATGCCGTATAGCTACCTATCACATCTGCGTTGCAGCAAGAGTGGCGAGATCCATGATGCCGACCAGCCCTGGCAACTGAGCCGGGCAGGTGCACCACTGCTGGCCAGTTACGATCTCGATGCGCTGAAGCGAGTCTGGCAACCGGCGGTATTGTCGGGTCGCCCGGCCAGCCTGTGGCGTTATCACGAGTTGCTGCCGGTGCGGGATCCCGCCCATGTTGTGACGCTGGGGGAGGGGTTCACCCCACTGCTACGGCTGCCCACGCTGGGCAAGCAGATCGGCATTCCGGATCTCTGGATGAAAGACGAGAGCGTCATTCCCACCGGCTCTTTCAAGGCCCGTGGGGCTGCGGTGGGCATCTCCCGTGCTCGTGAACTCGGCGTCACCCACTTTGCCATGCCGACTAACGGCAACGCAGGGGCTGCATGGGCGCTCTACGGTGCCCGCGCCGGACTGCGCAGCACCATCGTCATGCCGCAGGCAGCCCCCGCCATCACCCGACTGGAGACCTCCCTCGCCGGTTCCCGTCTCTATCTGGTGGATGGCCTGATCAGCGATGCCGGTCGCCAGGTGGCGCAGGCGGTGGCGGAGCACGCCCTGTTTGATGCCTCAACCCTGAAGGAGCCCTACCGGATTGAGGGCAAGAAGACCATGGGGCTGGAGATTGCCGAACAGCTGGGCTGGACCCTGCCGGATGTGATCCTCTATCCCACCGGTGGCGGGGTCGGCCTTATCGGTATCTACAAGGGGCTGCGCGAGCTGCAGGAGCTGGGCTGGGTCAAGGGTGAGCTGCCCCGGCTGGTGGCCGTGCAGGCGAGCGGTTGTGCGCCCATTGTACAGGCGTGGCAACAGAGAGCCGCCGAGTCGAGCTTCTGGCCCGACTCCCGGACGCTGGCATTCGGCATCAATGTACCCAAGGCGCTGGGGGATTTTCTGGTGCTGGACGCCCTCTATCGCACCAATGGTTGCGCCATCGCGGTGGATGACAAGGCGATCCAGAGCGAGATCCGCCAGCTTGCCTCTCGCGAAGGGAGCTTTGTCTGCCCGGAAGGGGCCGCCGCGTTTGCTGCCGCTCGTCAACTGCGCGAGGCTGGCTGGATCCGGGAGCAGGAGCGGGTGGTGGTGCTCAATACCGGTGCCGGTATCAAGTACCCGGATGCGATCACTGTGCTGCCCCAGCGTCTGCAGCGCGACGGGAGGATCCCGGCATGAATCTGGATCTGCCCTTTATCCTTACGACGCTGCCCGCCTTCGGCAAGGCGGTCTGGGTCACCTTGCAGCTGGGAACCATAGTGATCCTCACTGCGCTGGCGGTCGCCCTGCTCAACGTCGCCCTGCTGAGCCTGCACAAACGGCCGCTAACCGCACTGATCCGCGGATATGTCGAGCTGGCTCGCAACACGCCGCTGCTTATCCAGCTCTTCTTCCTCTATTTCGGGCTGCCTGCGCTCGGCTTGTCGCTCTCCGGGTTTACCACCGCGGTGATTGCCATGACCTTCCTCGGCGGTGGTTATCTGACCGAGGCGCTGCGTGCAGGCATTCAGGCGGTGCCCGCCAGTCAGCTGGAGGCGGGCCGGGCCATCGGGCTTTCTCGCTGGCAACTGCTGCGCCACGTGCAGTTGCCCCAAGCCTGGCTCGCCACTCTGCCCGCGCTGTTTGCCAACTTCATCTTCCTGCTCAAGGAGACGACCGTGGCTTCGGCGGTGGCGGTGCCAGAGCTGCTCTACACCACCAAGAACTACATCGCCCTCTACTACAAGACCTACGAGATGCTGGCGGTGCTGACCTTGATGTGCGTGCTGATCTTTCTGCCGCTCTCTCTCGCTCTGCGCGTCGTTGAAAGGATGCTGCAACATGGTCAGTTCGGTCACTGAATCGCTGATGCAGGCGAGGATCCCGATGTGGGCAATTATCTTCCTGCGGCCGCAGTCACTCGCCAGCGAGGCGCAGGAAAGGAGGGATCAATATGGTCAGTTCGGT
Organism: Aeromonas lacus; assembly: GCF_000764665.1. Lineage (GTDB taxonomy): Bacteria > Pseudomonadota > Gammaproteobacteria > Enterobacterales > Aeromonadaceae > Aeromonas > Aeromonas lacus. The sequence continues at coordinate 39,343 of NZ_JRGM01000129.1, forward strand.
CACTGAATCGCTGATGCAGGCGAGGAGCCCGATGTGGGCAATTATCTTCCTGCGGCCGCAGTCACTCGCCAGCGAGGCGCAGGAAAGGAGGGATCAATATGATGGCCAGCTCGATCTCTGAGCAGCTGACGCAGGCGCTGCCACTGCTGGCGGTGGGCGCAGGCCAGACCCTTGCGATCTCGCTGCTGGCCATCCTGTTTGCCACTCTCGGCGGTGTCGCTTACGGCGTGTTGGCACAACAGGGCGGCCGGTTGGTACGGGGGCTGCTGCGGCTTTATCTCGAGCTGTTTCGGGTGGTGCCGGTACTGGTGTGGCTCTATCTCTTTTTCTTCGGGTTGCCGATCTTTTTCGGCCTCGATATGCCGGCCTTCTGGTGCGCCGTGCTGGTGCTGGCCCTGTGGGGCGCCAGTGAGGTAGGCGAGGTGGTGCGCGGTGGCCTCAACTCCCTCGCCCGTGGTCAGCAGGAGGCCGGCTTGGCGCTCGGGCTCTCGACCTGGCAGCTCTATCGCCATGTGTTGCTGCCGCAGGCGTTGCAGCGGCTGACGCCGCCGACCATCAACATCTACACCCGCATCATCAAGACCAGCTCGCTGGCGGTGCTGATCGGGGTGGTGGAGGTGATCAAGGTGGGCCAGCAGATCATCGAGCGCACCTACGCCTCGGTACTTATCTACGGTCTGCTGTTTCTGTTCTTTTTTCTGGTCTGCTATCCGCTCTCGCTCGCCTCGCGCCGGCTGGAGCAACAATGGGGTAATGCGGTATGACACCTCTGCTTGAACTCGGTTCTGTCAGTAAACAGTTCGGCCCGAATCTGGTGCTGGATCGGATCAGCCTCAGCGTGCGCGCCGGGGAGGTGATCGTCATCTTGGGGCCGAGCGGCTGCGGCAAGAGTACCTTGCTGCGCACCCTCAACGGGCTCGAGCCGATTCAGGGGGGCGAGATCCGCTTTGATGGCGTGCTGCTGGATGGTGCCACCGACTGGCAACGGGTACGCCAGCGGATCGGCATGGTGTTCCAGAGCTATCACCTCTTCCCTAACCTGACGGTGCTGGAAAATGTGCTGCTCGGCCCCCTGCAGGTGCAAAAGCGGGAGCGGGCAGAGGCGCTGCTGCAAGCCGAGCAGCTGCTGACCCGCATCGGTCTGTGGGAGCGGCGTCACGACTATCCGCGCCAGCTCTCCGGCGGCCAGCAGCAGCGCATCGCCATTGTGCGGGCGCTGTGCATGAACCCCCAGGTGATGCTGTTTGACGAGGTAACCGCTGCGCTGGATCCCGAGATGGTGCAGGAGGTGCTGGAGGTGATCCGCGATCTCGCTGGCAGCGGCATGACCCTGCTCATCGTCACCCACGAGCTGGCTTTCGCCCGGGCGGTGGCGGATCGCATCGTATTCATGGATGGCGGCCACATTCTGGAGCAGGCCGCCCCCCACCAATTTTTCGACAATCCCAAGAGCCAGCGTGCGCGCCAGTTCCTCGCCAAGTTTTCTTATACAAATGTCATCAAACGAAAGGAGTCAGCATGAAAAAAATCACCTCGGTTCTGCTTAGTGCCTTATGGGACTGGGTATCGCCAGCGGCGCTGCCCATGCGGCGGACGGTTCCCTCGACAAGATCAAGGCGCGGGACAAGCTCATCGTCGGCGTCTTCACCGACAAACCGCCGTTTGGCTACGTGGATGAGAAGGGGAACTATGTCGGTTTTGACACCGATCTCGGTCGCCGCTTCGCCAAGGATCTGCTGGGGGATGAGAACAAGATCGAGTTCGTGGCGGTGGAGCCAGCCAGCCGCATCCCCTTCCTGCAGAGCGACAAGGTGGATCTCATCCTCGCCAATATGACGGTGACCCCGGAGCGGCGCGAGGTGGTGGATTTCACCAACCCGAACCTGCGAGTGGCGGTACAGGTGCTGGTGCCACAAGGAAGCCCGGCCAAGAAACTGGATGATCTGGCCAGCAAGACCCTGATCGTTACCACCGGCACCACGGCCGATATCTGGCTGACCCGCAACCATCCGGAGTGGAAGGTGCTCAAGTTCGAGAAGAATACCGAATCCTTGCAGGCGCTGGCGCAGGGCCGTGGCGATGCCTACGCCCAGGACAACCTGGTGCTGTTCAGCTGGGCCAAGGAGAACCCGGGCTATCGGGTATTGCCCGAAAAACTGGGCTCGGAAGATCCCATCGCCCCGGCGGTGAAGAAGGGCAATATCGAGCTGCGTGACTGGGTCAATGACCGTCTCGCCAAACTGGGTGAGGAGAAGTACCTGCTGAAACTCTATGACCAGTATGTGCGTGACAAGCTGAGCCCTGATACCGATCCGAATGATGTGATTGTCGAAGGAGGAAAATGGCAGGGTTAATGGACAAACCCTGTTTTGAAGAGTGTGTTGAGTGTGTGAAGTAAGTGAAGAGTGAGGTCTTGGTTCCGTTGGTATGCAAACCGCAAGGTTTGATTTTTCCGGGCGTCCCCTGCTAGAGAGGACGCCCTTTTTTTATGTGGCCAAGCGTGGGTTAGTGCACTTCATCCCACGCCATCTGCCAGTGGGAGCCGATGCCCGGCTCGTACTGGGTAGCGGTGGTGGTCCACTGCTGGCAGTAGCCGCTGTAGGGGAAGGGCTTGCACTGATAGACCTTGCCATTTTTCGGCTGCTGCACCTTGGTGCCGGCGGCATAGGATTTGAGCGAGTTCGGGAAGACGAAGTCGTATTCGCCGCTGCTCTGCTCCTTGAACATCAGATCCATGGTCTGCTGGATGGTCTCGCCGCCCGCTTTCGGGGTGGCCTTGATCACCAGCTGGTGGTGACCTGCCTTGAGCCCTTCCAGCGCCATGGTGAAGGTGTGGCTGCTGTCCCTGATGTCGGCACTGCTTTCACCCTTGGCGACGCCGCCGTGGTCATAGAGGGTGTTGGTGACGGCCAGATCGCCCTGCGCGGTGACGGTGAAATCAAGGGTTGCCTTGCCGTTGTCCAGCACATAGTCGCTGGCCAGACCGCTGACGCTGATGCTGTCCACCACCGGCGGTTGCAGCTGTTGCAGGTCAATCTCGACCCGTTCCAGCTTGCTGTCTCGCTTCAGATAGACGGGGTTCATACCATAGACCGGATTGAACTGGCCATCGGCTCCTTGCTGGCCGGCGCGGATCAGGCTCTGCTCGGCGTTGATCTTGCTGGCGAGGGCGTGGGCCCAGCTGTTCTTCTGGCCCTGCTCGGCGGTGGTTATGGTCAGCACGGTCTGCAACTCGGGGCGTTCGCCGTTGGCATCGAATACCCGGGTCATCGCCTTGTCACCCACCGCGAGGTCGATGGAGGGGTAGATGGTGCCCTCCTGGCTCCACTCCAGCGGCGGCTGGCTGCCATCTTTGAACTTGGCATCGATGATGTTGTAGAAGCTGTTGCTGGTGTCGCCTACTTCCCACACGCCGAGGATCACTTGATAACCGGTGCGCTCCGGCAGGATACAGTTGTGGGTTACCTGCTTGGGCGGCTGCACCATGTTGCCATCGATGACGCAGAAGGGGGTCAGGTCGAACGAGGCGCGGGTGAGCGGCTGGTTGGGGTTCCAGTCCTGCTTGGTGAGGTAGTAGCGCCAGTTGCGGGTGACGTGGTTGGCGGTGAAAGTCCAGCTGATGGCAAAGGGGCCGGGCTGTACGTCACGCTTGGCCCAGCGGTCGCTGGTCTGGATGTTCAGCTCGCTCCAGCGCGGGCTGCCCGCCGAGGCGATTTGACCATCCTGCGGGCCGGTTTGCGGGAAGCCTGAGGGGCCCTCCACGCTCTGGGGCTCCCACTGCACGCCACCACACTGGCTGTTGCCGCCGGTTTTGCACAGGTAGTTGCGGCTCTCGGGCTGGCTGATGTAGCCATGAGCCAGGGCGCTGCCGCTGGCCAGCAGGGCCAGCACCGTTGCGATGTGATTGAGTTGGATTTTTGCTGCCATACATTCCTCTGTTCGATAGATGTGGGCAGTCAGTTGGCCGGGGAGTTCCCCGATGCACACTTGCGTGTGGCAACCCCGCTATCCTGGACAAAACGTCTGTAGACCGGAGGCTTTGCGTCCCGACCTTTCGGTCAGTTTGCCAAATGACTAGATGGTTACTGATGGGCCAAATGTTTGGCCATCAGCATTGTGTACTGCATTGATTAATTATTTGAAGTTAAATGTTTAAATGCACCGTTTAACGGCACGTGAATCATTCTAACTGACTGTTTTTAAATTGTTATCTTGTTTCTGAATGGCGTCGAATGCCGTTGAATATGCCGATAAGGTGCATGCTTCTTGCGTGTTGTCGGCGTAAAAAAACCTGCCAGCTGAGCTGGCAGGTTGGGTGACAAGGCGACACGGGTTGACGCCATCAATGACGGGCGCGCTGCTCTCCGGAGGGGGGAGACACAGGAGCCATCATTGGCGCTGTAGCTGACTCCTTGCCCAGTTTGAACACCGCAAGCCGCTCATCCAGGCTGCGGGAGAGACCGGCCAGCAGTTCGCTCTCCTGCGCCAGTTGCGAGGCGGACTGTGACATCTCCAGCGCCGAGTCGTTGATGCCGCTGACGTTGCGGTTCATATCCTCCGCCACCATGCTCTGCTGCTCGGCGGCGGTGGCGATCTGGGTTGCCATGTCGCTCACATGCTGGATGTGGTTGACGATCAGGGTGAGATCCTGGCCCGCTTGCTGGGATTGATCGACGCTGCTCTCCGCCAGCTTGCGGCTGGCATCCATGGCATTGGCTGCACTGACGGCCCGTTGTTGCAGCTGGGCAATGGTGCTCTGGATCTCCTCAGTGGACTGGCGGGTGCGGCTGGCCAACTGGCGCACCTCGTCGGCCACCACGGCAAAACCACGGCCCTGCTCGCCGGCGCGGGCTGCCTCGATGGCGGCGTTGAGGGCCAGCAGGTTGGTCTGATCCGAGATGGCACTGATGACAGCCGTCACCTCGCCGATCTGCATGACCCCCTCTTTCAGCTGATTGACCTGTTGGGTCGCCTGCTCCACTTCGCTGGCGAGCGCCTTGATGCCGTTCACGCTGGCGTGCACATCCCGGTTGCCGAGCCCGGCCTCGCCGGTTGCTTCCTGGGTGTCGCGCGCTGTGTTCTCGGCATGGCCCGCTACGTCAGAGATGGTGGTACTCATCTCGTTCATCGCGGTGGCGAGCTGGGCCAGTTGATCCCGCTGGTTGGTGACCGCCTGATTGGTCTGCTCAGCGGAGGCGGCGATGCGCAGAGCAGCATCGGCCACGTTGCGGGCCCCCTGGCTTGCCTCGAGCAGCGCGTGGCGGATGGCATCGAGACTCTGGTTGGTGCAGCGTGCCACCATGCCCAGCTCATCCTTGCCCTGCACCGGAATGGTAACCACCAAATCGCCCCTGGCGACCCGCTGCATGGCGTGATTGATCTGGTTAAGCGGGGAGACGATGGAGCGGGTGATGCGCCAGCCCAGCAGTCCCATCAGCACAATGACGATGGCGGTGGCACTGCCCATCTTCATGTATTGGGCCCAGATGGTCTGGTGGATGTCCTGCAGCAGCATGCCGGTGCCGAGGATCCAGCCCCAGGGCTGATAGCCCGACACCATGGAGAGTTTGTCAGCGGTTTCCCCGGACGGGCCGGTCCAGATATATTGCAGGGTTCCCTGCTTGCCACCACGGGCGATGTCGACCATCTGGAACCAGAACTGCCCTGCGGTGGCGCCCGAACCTTCTCCCATGGTCTGGCCGACCAGCTCGGGCCGGATGGGATGCACCAGCATCTTGCGGCTCTCATCGATGACGAACAAATAGTTGTTGCCATCAAAGCGTATGTTGGTCAGCAGCTTGCGCGCTTCCTGCTGTGCCTGCTCTGCCGGCAGGGTGCTGGCCAGAAACTGGATCTGGCTCATGGCCTGTCCCAGCACGGCATTGAGTCGCGCTTCCCGTTCACTCATCAGATTGCGCTGGAGTGCGTTGGCGGAGATGAGCAGCAGTGACACGAAACCGACAAATGCAAGTGTGAGCAGCAAGATCAATTTGCGGCTCACGGTGATATCACCGAGCTTGAACATGACTAAACCCTCGTTATCCCGTTGATGTTATGGTGGCTCGATACAGCGGTAGCCTCTATCTCTCTTACTCAATTGCTCATTTAACAATTCATTTACTTTCAGTGGCTTGGCGAGCCTGTTTAAATGAGCGTTTTAACATCAGTATAGTCAGCAGAGGTTACAGCCCGCTTTCGGGTAACATGCTGAAAAGGGTTTCTTCGCTCAATTTGCCGAAAAATGTGAATAGCTTGGCATTTAACCAACCAGAATAGGGGCCATCCGGAGCGCTCCTGCGACAAGAGGGAATTTATGAGTTCGATTGCCAGAGAGTATTTTGACCAGCTCAATCGCGACTATCTGCATGCTCACAGATGCAAGGAGGATCTGTTCTGGGCCACCTACATGGGCACCAGCGACGATCAGGCCGGGTTTACCGCAGCCGAGCAAGCCTACAAGGCCTTTTGCGCTAATCCGGAGCGGTTGCCGGAACTGCGCAAGATGTACGCCCTTGCCGAAGATGAGGAGTTAAAACGGGGTCTGGCGGGCTGGATCGCCTTCTTCGAGTGCAACGTTATCGAGGATCCCGCTGCCGCCGCTCTGATGGACCAGCTGGTGGCCGCCGAGGCGGATCTGTTTGCCCGCCGCAAAGGGCTGAAACTGACCCTGCTGGATGAGCAGGGCCAGCAGGTGGCTGGCAGCCTGCCTGCCGCCAGCACCTCGCTGGCCGCCAGCCCGAACGAGGCGGTGCGCCAAAGCGCCATCGCCATGTTCCACACCCTGGAGCAGTGGGTGGTCTGCAACGGTTTTCTCGAGGTGGTGGCGCTGCGCAACCGCTTTGCCCGCGCCATGGGCTATCGCGACTACTTCGCCTACAAGGTGCGCAAGAACGAACAGATGAGCCCGGATCAGCTGTTCGCCATCCTCGACGACTTCATTGCCCGCACCGATGCCCGGTTACAGCAGAGTCTGGCCGAGCTGAAAGCGGCCAAGGGCGAGGCGGCTCTGCTGCCCCACAACCTGCGTTACAGCGTGAGCGGCGATGTGACCCGCCAGCTTGACCCTTACGTGCCCTTCTCGCGGGCGCTGCGAGATTGGGTCGAGAGCTTCCGTCGGCTCGGCATCCAGTATCGCGGTGCAACCCTGACGCTGGACTTGCTGACCCGGGAGGGGAAATACGAGAACGGCTTTTGCCACGGCCCGGTACCGAGCTTCTTCCAGCAAGGGGAGTGGGTGCCTGCGGTGGTCAACTTCACCAGCCTGGCCGATCCGGCACAAGTGGGCAGTGGGTGGAGTGGCCTCAATACTCTGTTCCACGAGGGGGGCCACGCTGCGCACTTTGCCAATGTCACCGGCAACGCGCCCTGTTTCTCCCAAGAGTTCCCGCCCACGTCGATGGCCTATGCCGAGACCCAGTCGATGTTCTGCGACAGCTTGCTGGACGATGCCGACTGGCTCAAACGCTACGCCAGAAATGCGGCAGGAGAGTCGATCCCCGATGCGCTTATCAAGAAGATGATCGAAGCGCGTCAGCCGTTTCGCGCTTTTAACGAACGCCAGATCGCGCTGGTGGCCTACTTCGAGCGGGATCTCTACGCAATGGATGAGGCTGAACGCACCCCCGAGGCGGTGCTGGCGCTGGCCCGCAAGTGGGAGCGCAAGATCCTCGGGGTAGAGAGCCCGCGCCCGTTGCTGGCCATTCCGCACCTCCTTAATCAGGAGTCGGCCTGCGCCTATCACGGCTACCTGTTGGCGCTGATGGCGGTGGAGCAGACCCGCGCTTACTTCCTCAAGCGCGATGGCTACCTCACCGACAACCCGCGTATCGGGCCGGATCTGGCCGCCCACTACTGGGGGCCGGGCAACGGCATGACTCACGATGAGACTTTGCGCAGCCTGACTGGCGAGGGGTTCAGCGCAGTGCCGCTGGCCGAGGCATGCAACCTGAGCGCGGCTGAATCATGGCTGCAAGCGCAAGCCTGCATGGCCGCCGCTCAGCAGCGCCCCGCGGCTGGCGAGGGACGCCCGCTCGATGCCCATATCCGGGTGGTACACGGCGCCGAGCTCATCGCCGACAACCGCGAGTCGGAAGCCCGCATGCTGGCCGATTTCGAGGCGTGGATCCTGAGCCACAGCGCACGAGCCTCTGTTGCGTAAGCTGGAATGCTCCCGGTTCTTGAGCCGGGGGCACTCTTGGCGTGGTTCTGATGTATGTTCGCGGCGATGGCTGGTGCAGCTGTAGAAATGTTGACGACACAGACTGTCGCATGATGGTTTTGGTATGCGGATTCCAGATTAAATATGTATTCATATGAATAAGCCTGTGCAGAGTAGGCCACAAGCTCATGGAACCTTATCGCCTCGCGTTTTTGTTTATTTTGTTAATAATGTTTTCTGTAGTTATCTTTGTGCATAAAGATTGTTCTATTCACCCGCTTGAGAACCATTCCCATCTGCCTGTGTTGACTAAATTGTCCACAGTTGCAGAATCGCCCTCCTTGCCACCCCCGATGTGAATCGGGTTCGGAAAGCCTCAGATCTCCGCCCGGAGATGGCTGGGCCGCACATAGGAAAGGTGCTGGCCCATTGCCCGCCTTTCACCCTCGAAATCAGCACACAAGTCAGGAAGCCCTCTTGCTCGTCAGGCAGGAGCGGACGGGTGTGTATATCCGCATGGCCGTGCAGGGACGATACGACCAGCGTTTGTTATGGGTGGTATGTTGCGAATGAATCGCATCTTTTTGATGTTGGCGCTGCTGCCCCTGCTGGTGTGCGCCAGTGAGGTGGACAGAGTGCGTGAAGCCTGGGTGATCAAGGCCCGGGGTGGAGAGCTGGATGCGGCAGCGCACGGGCTGGATGCTCTCTATCGACAAAGTGGTGATGGCAAGGTGCTCGATGATCTGATTGCCGTGCTGCTGTGGCGGGGTGATCGCAAGGGGGCGCTGGCCGCCTGTGAGCCGTGCGAGCTCAGCCCCATTAGCAACAGTACGCTGGAAGGGGTAGCCCGTGCCGCCCGCGACGAGAAGCGCTACTCCGAGGCGATCAGCTATTACCGCATCCTGCAGGGACGCGATCCCGCCAACCGCAATGGCTGGCTCGGGCTGTTTCTCACCGCCAGTGATCAGGGCAACCGCGAGCTGGCCCGCCACGCTGCGGGTGAATATGAGGCCAATTTTGGCCGCGATCAGGCGATCCTCGAAGCCCGCATCTATGCCGCCCGTCAGGGTGAGGATCCCATGGGCGAGCTGCTGGCCCGCCAGCAGTGGCTGGAGCTGGAACCGGATAATCACGAGCAGGTGCTGGCGCTCTATCGGGTAGCCGTTAGCCTGGGGGCGGGGCCTGCCGCTGCGGATCTGATGGGTCGTTACCCCAAGCTGTTCAAACCGGTCGACCGGCTCTGGCTCGACTACTACCAGGTGGTCAATTTGCTGCGGATCTCGGCCCAGACCGAAGATCCGGCGCTGGCCCGCAACTCCCTGACCCGCACGCTTGCGCTGCAAGAGCGGATTCTGGCCCGCGCCCCTCACGATCATGTGCTCTATATCAGTGCCCGTCGCGATGTAGTGGTGACGCTGGTGGCCCTTGGCGATTTTGCCCGGGCCGAACGGGAGTCCGCTACGCTGCAGGCCGAAGGGCCGCTACCCGACTATGTGCTGGAGGCGCGCGCCGATGCACTGGCCGGGCTGGGGCGGGTGGATGAGGCCTCCCTGATTTACCAGCAACTGGCGACCCCGGCACGGGCCAAAGACAAGCGCCTGCTGGAGAAGCGCTTCTACGCCTATTCGGATGGTGAGCGCTATGGTGCGGCACAGGGTCTGCTGGCCGGTTGGCAGGAGCCACCGACTCGCTGGGATTTCACCGGCAACATGCGGATGGCCAACGACGACTACGAGAAGGTATTGCAGCTGAAAACTTTGCTGCAGGCCTGGCGTGGTGAGGCGGGTGCGGCAGAGCAACAGCTGGAAGGGTGGCTGAAGAGCGCGCCTGCCAATCCCTGGCTCTGGCTGCAACTGGGGGATATCCGCCGCTGGCGGGGTCATCCCGACGGGGCCGAGCAGGCTTATCAGCAGGCGGTGCGCTGGCTGCCTGCCGGACGCACCGTGCTGGCTGAGCCGGGTCGCCTCAACGCCCGGCTCGACAAGGGCGACTGGCAGGGCACGCCGCAGGCCGTGCGCACCCTTGGCAACCTGACCCGGGATCGTCAGGAGTTGCAGCAGCGGCTGACTCTGGAACAGGCGCCGCAATTTGTCACCGACCTGACCCATGGCCGCAACGAAGGGGGCTCGGTACAGGCCAGCCGTGACTGGAGCTACGACAGCCGCCTCTACAGTGCTCGCAGCGATGGTGGTGATCGGCTGTTTGTTCGCCGTCAGGGCAGCTTTGGCGAGTTCGACCAGCAGCCCGAGCGCGCCGCCTATACCGGGCTGGGGGCCGAGATCTTTTTCTACCCGCTGCAACTGACGCTGGAGGGGGGCGCGGGCAGCGAGCTCAACCACAAAGGCTATCTGTGGAGTCGCCTCGACTGGCGGCTCGATGATCACTGGACGCTGGGGACTGCCATCAATCTCAACAGTGCCGACACCCCGCTGCGGGCGCTGGCACGCGGCAACTACGCCGATCAATACCAGCTCGATCTGGGCTGGCGTCAGGATGAGACCCGCGAGGGGGCACTGCGGCTGGAGCGGATGGATATCAGCGATGGAAACCGGCGGCTGACCGCCTCCGGCTGGCTGCGTCAGGATCTTTGGCGCCGGGATCGCTGGTGGTTCGATACCACCTTGCGCGGCGCCACCTCCCGCAACGAGGCGGTGGAAGTCGACTACTTCAACCCCCAGCAGGATCGCAATCTGGAGCTGGAGCTGGCGGGGCGCTATCGACTGCCGCTGGATGGGCGTCGCTCTTTGCTGCAGAGCCTGACCATGAGTGGCAACCACTACTGGCAGCAGGGTTATGGCAGCGATCAGGGGTGGCAGCTCAGCTATCGCCACGACTGGATCCTCTCTCCCGCCCTCAGCCTGGGCTATGGCCTGGGCCGCCGTCAGGCCATCTATGACGGCAACCCCGAGTTCGGAAATTTCATCTTCGCCAATCTGCAATGGAGTTTCATGTGATGAAACGCTGGCTTGCCCCTTTCGTTTTACTGCTTGCGCTGCTGCCTTCGCTGACGCAGGCGGCCCGGCAACCCGATGACTATGTGGTGCTCTGCTACCACGATATCGTCGATCTGAAATTGACCCCCAACCTCAAGCTCTATCCCCAGACCATCCGGCGCGACACCCTGATCCGCCATTTCAACTGGATCAAGCAGCAGGGCTATCACCCGGTCAGCTTCCAGCAGATCCTGGATGCCAAAGCGGGCAAGGCACCGCTGCCGGAGAAGGCGATCCTGCTCAGCTTCGATGATGGTTACGAGAGCTTCTACCGGCTGGTCTATCCGCTGCTCAAGCTCTACAACTATCCGGCGGTTTTTGCGCTGGTGGGCAGCTGGCTGGATGTAGCCGATGACAAGATGGTCCCGTACGGCAATGACAAGCTGCCACGCAGCTACTTCGTCGGCTGGCCGCAGATCCGCGAGATGCAGGACTCCGGACTGGTGGAGCTGGCCTCCCACACCTTCACCTCCCACTACGGGCTGCTCGCCAACCCGCAGGGCAACGTGCAGCCGGCGGTCACCACCGCAGGCTGGAGCCAGAATGGCTACGAGAGCATGGCCGACTACCGGGCCCGGATAAAAGCCGACTTTGACGCATCGGCCAGCCAGCTCCGGGAGCAGACCGGTCGGGCACCACGGATCCTGGTCTGGCCCTACGGCGCCTTCAACCAGACCGCGCTGGAGCTGGCCAGTGCGGCGGGGATGCCCTACACCTTCACCCTGGCGGAAGGGCTCAACAAGCTGAGTGACTCGGGCAGCACGGTGCGCCGCTATCTGCTGGAGGAGGACACCAGCCTCGAAACTCTGGACGAGATCATGGGGGGCAACACCTGGGAGCGACAGGTGGAGCGCTTGGTGCACGTGGATCTGGACTATGTCTACGACAAGGATCCGCAGCAGATGAACAAGAACATCGACATGCTGCTGGATCGGATCAAGGGCTACGGCATCACTACCGTCTATCTGCAGGCCTATGCCGATGACAACGGCGACGGGGTGGCGGAGGCGCTCTATTTCCCCAACCGTCATATGCCGGTCAAGGCGGATCTCTTCAACCGGGTGGCCTGGCAGCTAAAGACCCGGGCCGGGGTCAAGGTGTTCGCCTGGATGCCGGTGATGGCCTACGACATGGGGCCGAACCACGCCTATGTCACCGACAGTCGTACCGGCGCTCCGGCCAAGGGGCAGTATCTGCGCCTCTCGCCCTGGGATCCTGCCAGCCGCCAGATCCTGTTGGATATCTACGAAGATCTTGGCTTCTACACCAAGTTTGACGGCCTGCTGTTCCATGACGACGCCTTCCTCAGCGACTACGAGGGGCCGATGCCGCTGGCTCGCACCCCGGATGCGCTGCAGGCGCAAGGGGAGCAGAAGACCGATCTGCTGATCGATTTCACCATGGCGCTGCGCGATGCCGCCGCCCGCTATCGGCAGGGGGGCGCCGACGGTCTCAAGACTGCCCGCAACATCTATGCGGCGCTGGTGACCGAGCCGCAATCCCAGCAGTGGTTTGCCCAGAGCATGGCGGCGTTTGCCAAGGCCTATGACTACACCGCCGTGATGGCCATGCCGTACATGGAGCAGGCGGAACACCCCGATGAGTGGCTGGCCAAGCTGGCGGAGGATTCGCTGGCGCAGGTGCCGGCCAATCGACTGGTGTTCGAGCTGCAGAGCCGCAACTGGCGTACCGACCAGCCCATCCCCGATGCCGAGCTGGCGCGCTGGATGGAGATCATCCAGCGCAAGGGGGTGACCAACTTTGGCTACTACCCGGATGATTTTCACAACAACCATCCGGATCCGGCCGTGCTCAAGCCGGTCTTCTCGGTGCAGACCCAGCCTCAGCCAGCCCAGCTACCGGCGACGCAGGTCGCTGTCAGTGGCGCTGCAGCCACCCAAGGGGAGGCGATGCGGTGAAGGCGCTTCTGGAAGGGATAGCCATCTTTACCCTGGCCTATCCCAGTTTGATGGCCATGGTGTGGGTCTGTGGCGGTCTCTATTACTACTTTCAGTGGGAGCGAAGGGATATCGCGCTGGCCAAGCGGGGGCTGGAGCTCCCCTATTACCCCAAGGTGACGTTAATGGTGCCTTGCTACAACGAGGGGGCCAATGTCGAGGAGACCATCGGCCACCTGCTGCGCCAGCGCTATCCCGATTTCGAGGTGCTGGCCATCAACGACGGCAGCAAGGATGACACCGGCGCACGGCTGGATCGGCTGGCGCTGCAGGATCCGCGTTTGACCGTGCTCCACCAGCACAATCAGGGCAAGGCGATGGCGCTCAACAACGGGCTGGCGGTGGCCAGCGGGGAGATCCTGGTCGGCATCGACGGCGATGCGGTGCTGGACTATGACGCGGTGCGCTGGATGGTGAAGCACTTCATCGAGAGCCCGAGGGTCGGGGCGGTCACCGGCAATCCGCGGGTGCGCACCCGCTCCACCATCATCGGCAAGATCCAGACCGGCGAGTTCAGCTCCATCATCGGCCTCATCAAGCGGGCCCAGCGGATCTACGGCACTGTCTTCACCGTCTCCGGGGTGGTGGTGGCCTTTCGCAAGCAGGCGGTCGAGGCGGTCGGTGGCTGGAGCAATGACATGGTGACCGAGGACATCGACATCAGCTGGAAGCTGCAGCTGGCCGGCTGGCTCATCCACTATCAGCCGCAGGCGCTCTGCTGGGTGCTGATGCCCGAGACGGTACGCGGTCTCTACAAGCAACGGCTGCGCTGGGCGCAGGGGGGGGCCGAGGTGTTTCTGCGCTACGGGTTGCAGGCGATGCGCTGGCGCAACCGCCGCTTCTGGCTGCTGTTGCTGGAGTATCTCTCCAGTGTTGCCTGGTGCTACAGCATGTTGCTGCTGGCGCTGATCTGGCTGATTGAGCCTGACGTGAGCGGACTGGCGGTGGGTCACCTGTTCCAGTGGACCGGGGTGATGATGACCGCGATTTGTCTGATGCAGTTCGGGGTCAGCATCCTTATCGACAACCATTACGACAAGCGCATGGCCCGCAGCTTTATCTGGTGTGTCTGGTATCCGCTTATCTACTGGCTGCTCAATCTGGTGACCGTGGTGGTGGCGGTGCCCAAGGCGATCCTGCGTCGCCGTGGCCAGCTGGCTGTTTGGGAGAGTCCTGACAGGGGAGAGTCGTTCCGTGACAAAACATAAGCTGGCGAACGAGATGATCATCAGCAACGGCGCCCGGCGCAGCTGGAAGTACCGGCTGCGGGATCTGCTGATCCTGCTGGTGACCTGGGGGGGCTGGCTGTTTCTGGCGCTGCAACCCTGGTTCAACTATCTGGAGACGGAGGAGGATGAGAGCTTTATCGGTTCGCTGGATGCCATCGAGGTGGGGCAACTGTTTCTGGTCCTGCTGTTCGGCATCTTCCTGCTGATCCACTCCTGGGCGAAATACAACAAGCTGCTGCACCGGCTGGTGGGCAAGCGAGCGGCCTCGAAAGCGCCGTGAGCATGAGGGGCCAGTCGGCCCCTCACTTTTTATCACCGGTCACGGGCTGCGAAGCGGGCGGGGTATCCGGAGCGTTTTTTCCGGGTTGGTTTGCCATCGTGATGTCGCCACCCCCCCAAAAAAAACAAGTCGTTTTACTCCTCATTCTTCATTAATCAATGACTTTATTTCCACAATTTTCACAGATGGCGTGGCGTTCAAAGCGATCCATGTTGGCCAGAAAGGGGCCGGCGGCCCAGCCGGTAATGAAGTCCTTGATAAACGCTTTGCGCTTTTGCTCCGGTGTCAGCTGCTGGCCAAAGGATTTGTCGACCAGCACCACGACATGGTTGGTCTCGCGCTGACAGCTTGAGCAGAAGCGTTGTTCGGTGGATGAAAGCAAGGGGGGCTCCTGGTCCGGGGGAGTGGGCAGCAGGTTTCCCGCCGCAGATATGTGTCGTCCCCATTTGATTCCTTTTGCAGGCAGATCGTCAATCACGGCAGAGGTGGATTTTGCGCCATCCCTGATGAGAAGGGATACCCGCAAGGGTGACCAGAGAGGCCGGCGGGCCCCTCTATTGTTTCCGTTTGTCACACATTGCCACACAAGCTTCCCCCTCTGGCAAAGTCTTGTGACCGGACGGGAGTGTAATGGCGCCATGAGCAGGGGCGAGGCCCTGCCGCGATGGAACCAGGGAGCATGTTATGACGAGTAAACGGGTGTGGTGGCTGTTGCCGCTGCTGGCGGTCGGAGTCTGGTGGCTGGGTTATGCGGGGGATGCCAACGGGGTGTGGCCCTGGCGCCATGAGATGTTGCTGCTGACGGGCCTGTTGGGGATGGCCTATATGGCCATTTCGCTGTTGCTGGCGTTGCGTCTGCCACAGCTGGAGGTGTGGTGTGGCGGTCTGGATCGGATGTTGCGATTGCACCGCCAGACGGCCATCGGCGGCGCATTGGCACTGACCGCTCACTGGCTGCTGGTGGAGGCGCCCAAGTGGGCGGTCTCGGCGGGTTGGCTGACCCGTCCCGCCCGGCGTGGGGCCAACGCTGCCGCAGCTGGGACGGGCGCTGGTGCCGGGAATGGCATCTCGCTCCATGCCCTTGGCAATACCCTGGGGGAGTGGAGTTTCTATCTGCTGATTGCGCTGGTGGTGGTGAGTTTGCTGGCGCTGGTGAGTTATGGCCGCTTTCGACTGATCCACCGGCTGGCGCCACTCATCTATCTGGCGGGCTGGGGGCATGGGCTCTGCCTGTTGCCTCAGGTGGGGGCCATGACGCCTGTTGGGGTGTCGATCTGGTTGATCGGCGGGATCGGTGCTATCGGAGCCCTCTACTCCTTGCTGGGGCAAGTGGGGGCGCGGCAACGCCATCCCGGCCGGGTCATTGCAGTGCGCACGCTGGCGGATCAGACTTGCGAGCTGACCATGCAGCTGGAGTGGCCGCTCGCCCATTACCGCCCGGGTCAGTTTGCCTTCTTCGAATTTGACGCCAAGGAGGGGCCGCACCCCTTTACCCTGGTGCGGGTGTCAGTGGATCGGCGCCAGCTGGTGATCGCGGTGCGGGCGCTCGGGGATCATACCCGCCAGTTGGTGGCAGAGGCGCGCGTCGGGGATGAGGTGGTGGTGACCGGCCCCTATGGCGCCTTTGTCGCCCCGCAAGGGGGAGGGCGAGCTCTCTGGCTGGGGGCCGGGATCGGTATCACGCCGTTTGTGGCCTGGCTGGAGGGGCTGGCGGCCCGTGGAGAGCGGGGCGAGGGGATCACACTGATCCAGTGCGCGCCTGATCTGGCGGGCGCCGTCTACCACCAGCGGTTGGCCGAGCTCTGTCATCGCACTGGCGTGCGCTATCAGCTGCATCTGGACAAGGCGGCCGGGCGGCTGGATCTGGCCCGCATCGCGCAGGATGCACCTGCGCAGGTGTGGTTTTGCGGGCCGGAGGGGATGGCAGATGCCCTGACCCGGCTGTTGCCGGACGGGCATCTGCATCGAGAGCTGTTTCGCTTTCGGTGAGCTCGATGGGCGCCGTTATTTGGCGCTGGCGGGCAGCTGCTTGAGGGCGGCCTGTACCGCGGCTTCCAGTTGCGGATCCCGCCCGGCCAGCATGTCAGCCGGAGTGAGGGGCACCTGCAGATCCGGGATCAGCTCCTGATTTTCGTAGAAGGTGCCGTCCGGTTTGCGCAACCCCAGAGTCGGAATGCCGTAGGAGAGGCCGGGCACGAGGCGGGAAGTATGGCCATAGACCATGGTGCCGGTGCCGGGAACCGGCTCGCCGACGATGGGGCCAATCTTGAGTGCGCGGTAGTACTCGGGGAAGGCGGAGCCCTCCGAGTAGCTGCCGGCGTTGACCAGCACCACCGAGGGTTTGGTCCATTGACGGGTCGCGGCATCGCTGGCCCCTTGTCCCGCCTTGGGATCCGAGATGGCCATGCCGTGGGCGCTGCTGCTGCCGGTGAGGAAGCCGACCAGGGTATTGGCCAGATAGCCCCCCTTGTTGAAGCGCACGTCGACGATGAGCGCCTCGCTGCTGCGCAAGCGGCCGAGCGCCTCCGACACCAGCTCCTCATAGACGGCGCTGTTCATCTCCGGCAGATAGACGTAGCCGACCCGGCCCTTGCTCAGCTTGGCCACCAGATCCCGCCGTTTGGCGATCCAGCTGTCGAGCTGCAGCCGGTACTCCTGCTGCTGATCGATGGCGGTCACCTCCACCTCGTCCGGCTCCTTGTTCCCCACCTGCTGGAAGGTGAGGGCAAGCCGTGCCCCGGCCTTGTGGTTGAGGGCGCGATCGAGCTCTGTCCGGGTGGCGACCGGATTGCCGTTGATGGCAAGCAGACGGGCACCGGCGGCGATGTCGCTCTCCTGATCCAGCGGCCCGCCGGGCAGCAGATGGGTCAGCACTACCCCCTCTTTGCCATCCTGCCAGTAGCCCCCGAGACTGGCGGTCTCATCCGCCATGTCGGGATAGCGAGTGGGGCCATAGCCCCAGGTGTGGGAAACGTTCAGCTCGCCCGCCAGCTCCGCCAGCAGGTCACCGAAGTCGCGGCCGTTGTTGATGCCGGCAAGCAGCCGGCGATAGGTGGCGACATAACCGTTCCAATCCACTCCGTTCATGTCGTCGCGATAGAACTCGTCCCGGGTGAGGCGGGCGATCTGGTCAAAGGCGGCCACCATCCGGGCGTGCTGGCCCCTGCTCTGCACCAGCTCGAAAGCGGAGCTGAGCGCCTCGCCGGAGTCGAGATTAATGCGGGTGATCTCTCCGTCCCGCACCAGAGTGGCCAGGGTCGCCTCCCGATTGAGGGTGGCCATGGCCGGCCCCGGCTGATCGCCAAACAGCTGGCGGGTCTCCCCCTTGCGCAGGTCGAGCGAGTAACCCTTGATCTCGCTCTCGTTGTTGGGGCCCCCCTCTTCCACCAGATAGACGAGCTGGTCGTGAACGACCCGGCTGGCGAGCAGCGTGCCGCTGGGGAAGAGTTGCAGCGCCTCCCGATGGGAGAGGCGATCGGTCTCGAAGCCATACCCCTCCTTGGGCGGCGCCACTTCGGCCAGAAAGTCCGCCTTGGCCGCCCGGCTGCTGTAGATGCCGAGCAGGTTGCTGCCAAGGGGTTCACCATCGGCATCCAGCACTCCGTAACGGGTCGATTGCCAGTAGAGGATGCCGCCATCCTGACTCCAGGCCGGTGCCCCGTCCTGATAGCCGTTGAGGCTGACGTTAACCGGTTTGGCTTTGGCATCGGCCGTATCGAGCACAGCGATCTCCTGCTGGGCCGAGTCGGGGCGGAAGGTGAGCGCCAGATGGCGGGAGTCGGGAGCAAAGGCGAGCATCACCTCGTGGCGCGAGGGGTTGAAGCTGGCGGGCACCAGCTCGCGCTCTTTGTTGCTCGCCAGATCGAGCAGATGGATGGCCTGACCGTCGACCACGAAGGCGAGCTGCTTGCCATCGGGAGAGAGCACCGGACGGCTGATCCCCTTGCCGGGAATGGCCAGCAGCAGGCTCTCCTGCAAGGGGCCCGGATCGCTGAAGAGACGATCCGGATCCGCTTTGCGCAGGCGATAGAGGGCGGCCGGCCCATCCTGTTCGGAGAGGTAGATAAGCGAGCGCTCCTTCTCGGCAAAGAGAGGGCTCGATTGCTCACTGGGGGAGTCGGTGAGCTGGCGTACCCGCTCCCGCTCGGGATCGACGGCGAACAGGCTCCCCTCGCTCACCAGGATCAGCTCCTTGCCCTCCTCGCTGACCAGGATCTCGTCAGCCTGATTGTTGGAGTGGTTCTGCTCGTCCGGCTCGCTCACCACCTGCGGCGTGATGGCGAGCTTGCGCGGCTCGGTGCTGCCGGCATCGAGGCGGTAGAGCTCCCCGAGCCACGACCAGACCAGATCGCCGCTGCGCGAGGCGCTCAGCCCCCGCACCGGATTGCCCTTGTAGTGGGTCAGCTGCTGCTCCTTGCCGCTGGCCAGATCGCGGCGCCAGACGTTGAAGTCACCGCTGCGCTCGCTCAGGTAAAAGAGGGTATCCCCCTTGTCGCTCCAGACCGGATCGGTGGCGGCGATGCGATCCTCGGTCAGCTGGCGGTGCTGCTTGCCATCAAACAACCAGAGGCGGGGGACGGCAAACGAGTGCTGGTGCTTGCGAAAGGGTTGATCCATCGACGGCATCTGATAGGCGAGCTGCTGCCCGTGCGGGCGGGCGAGGATCGCTGGCAGTGGCAGATCGGCCTGCAGCTTGCCCCCCGTTACCGGTGCCCAGTAGAGGGCGCTGACCTGCACCCCTTCGGCCACGAAGTGATCGGCATTGGGGTCGGCCAGCCGCTGGCTGCTCAGCAGCAGCTGCTTGCCATCGGGGCTGAACGCCTGCGGCAGGTCGTTGCGCGAGTCGCGGGTGAGCCGCACCATCTTGCCGCCGCTGGCGGGCACCACGAACACATCTTCGTTGCCATAGAGGTTGGCGGCAAAAGCGATCTGCTTGCCATCCGGCGACCAGATGGGGCGCTGGCTCAGGTAGCTGCTGCCGGTAAGGGCACTGGCCGGCCCCCCTTGTGCGCTGGTGATGAAGATCCGTCCCTGCCAGGTGAAGGCAAGCTGCTTGCCATCGGGGGAGAGGGCGGGGTCGCGCAGCCAGAGTGCATCCGCTGCGTGAGATGCGGGCAGCCAGAGCAGCAGGGGTGACAACAGCAGGTGGACGAAGCGGCATGAAGAGCGCATGGCATGATCCTGTCGATGGATTGAAAAGTAATCATCGCCGATCATCAGGTCATACGCCAGAACTGATGTTTGACGCTATCTTATTGTTTTGAATATTAATTATTGAAGTTTGAATGACGTGCGCGGGGATCAGGCGAAACCGGTGCCAAGATATGTTTTATCGCGCATATTGAGTATTGATGGCGATCCAATATCATGGCGCTCGCTCGCCAGCAGGCGAAGATTATTCAGATGATTTGGCAACACCAAAGCCCGTATCAGAGGCTTGTCGAGGGATGGAATGAGAGCCGTATTACTGTGTTTACTGGGGCTGTGGCCCGCATTGAGTTTTGCCACCCTGTCTGCCGACATGGTGGTGGTCAAGAAGTCCACCTATAGCCTGACCCTGATGAAGGATGGCAAAGAGGTCAAACGCTACTGGATCGCGCTGGGCCCGGCGCCCAAGGGTCACAAGCAGCGGGAAGGGGATCAGCGCACCCCGGAAGGTCGCTACATCCTCGACTACAAGAAGACCAACTCCGGCTATTACAAGGCTATCCACATCAACTACCCCAATCTGGACGACATCAAGGCGGCCAACGAGAAGGGGGTAAACCCGGGTGGCATGATCATGATCCACGGTCAGATCAACAGCATTGGCAACCGCAGGGTACAGCCCTCCAACTGGACCAACGGCTGTATCGCCATGCTCAACCACGATCTGGATGAGGTGTGGGAGGCCGTCAAGCCCGGCACACCCATCATTATCGAGCCCTGATTGATGAACGGGGCCCGCTCCATCGAGCGGGCCCCGTTGGTTTGTAGCGGATGTGATCCCGCCTTTCGGATGTCTTTTATGGACATCCACCATGTTATGAATGTCAATTCCAAAAAAGCCTGCAAAAGGTGAGGATATGGGCTCAGCCAGTGAAGGAGCTTGCCATGTCTTTGACCGAAACCTGCCAGCGCATCGTGCGCGATCCCCATCTCTCTCCCGCCCAGAAAAGCCACGCGCTGGCGCTGGCCGCCGAGAATGCGCTGCCATACCCCGACCTGCCTGCCGCAGTGGCCGAGGCGATGGCGCAGGGATTTGTCTGTGACATGTTCGAGGGCCACGCCCCCTACAAGCCGCGCTATGTGCTGCCGGACTACGAGAAGTTCCTGACCCAGGGCTCAGCCTGGCTGGAGCTGGCAGCGCCGCGGGATTTCGATGAAGCGCTCGATGCCCTGCGCATCCTCTATCACCACGCTCCTTCCGTCACCGGCATGCCGGTCTGGCTGGGACGGCTCGATCAGCTGCTGCTCCCCTTTGTCGGCGAGCTGGATGACGAGACTCTCTACCGCAAGCTGAAAGGGTTCTGGATCTATCTGGATCGGGTGCTGCCGGACGCCTTCATGCACGTCAACATTGGCCCCGATGACAACCGGATCTGCCGCCTGATCCTGCGCATCGACAACGAGCTCAAGCAGGTGGCCCCCAACCTCACCTTCTTCCACGATCCGGAGCAGACTCCCGACGATCTGCTGCTGCTGGCGGTGAAGAATATCGCCGAGTGCAGCAAGCCGCACATCGCCAACTACCCGATCCATCGCGATACCTTCGACCAGCGTGGGTTTGGCATCGTCAGCTGCTACAACTCCCTGCCGCAGGCCGGTGGTGCCAACACCCTGGTGCGCATCTCCCTCAAGCGGGTCGCCGAGCAGGCACAGGGGATCGATGACTTCCTCGGTTGCCTGCTGCCCCACTACTGCCGTCTCACGTCCCAGCTGATCGCGGTGCGCGCCGCCTTCCTGCACGAGGAGTCCGGTTTCTTCGACAGCTTCCTGGTCAAGGAGGGGCTGCTGGATGAAGAGCGCTTCGTCCCCATGTTTGGCATCTACGGCATGGCGGAAGCGGTCAACATCCTGATGGATAAAGAGAATCTGCCGGGCCGCTACGGTCACGACGAAGAGGCAAATCAGCTTGGCTATCGCATCTCGGCCCAGCTTTCGGAATATGTCACTACGACGCCGCAGGCCCATGCTTGGGGTGGGCACGCTCTGCTGCACTCACAGGGCGGCCTCAGCATCGATGTGGCGGTGACCCCGGGGGTACGGATTCCCTACGGGCAGGAGCCGGATCCTGCCAGCCATGTGCTGGCGCTGGCGCCGCACCACGGCTACTACCACTCGGGGATCAGCGAGATCCTGACGCTGGATCCCACCATCCGCCAGAATCCGCAGGCGCTGCTGCAGCTCTGCAAGGGGGCGCTCGCCATCGGTATGCGCGAGTTCACCGCCAACGTGGCCGACAGCGATCTGGTGCGGGTGACCGGCTACATGATCCGCAAGAGCGACGTGGCCCGATTTGCAGAGGAGGGCTCGCGGCTGCAGACCACCTGTCTTGGTGCCGAGGCGAGTGAAGTGACCGCCATTCGCCAGCGGGCACCGCGAGTGGTCGCCAATGAGTCGACCATCTGCCAGTACTGAGCCAAGTCTGATGGATGAGGCTCCGCTGGCGCGCAGCGCCCTGGTGAGCAGGGTGCTGCCTTTTTCCTGTGTTGACGGGCCGGGCAACCGGCTGGTCTTGTTTCTGCAAGGGTGCAACTTCAGCTGCCCCGGTTGTCACAATCCCCACACTATCGGGCTGTGCGACGATTGCGGCGACTGCCTTGCGGTCTGCCCGAGTGGCGCCCTCACCATGAGCGAGGGCAAGGTTAATTGGCAGGAGGCGCTCTGCACCGATTGCGATGCCTGTCTGGAGGCCTGCCCGCGCAGCGCCAATCCCAAAACCACTACCATGACGGTAGCCGAAGTGCTGGCCCTGCTGCGCCGCTACGGCCCGCTGCTGAGCGGCATTACTGTCTCGGGCGGTGAGGCGACCACCCGGCTTCCTTTCGTGGTGGCCCTGTTTCGCGCCATCAAGGAGGCGCCGGATCTGGCCCATCTCAGCTGTCTGCTCGACAGCAATGGCTCGCTCGCGGAGACAGGCTGGCGGCGGCTGCTGCCGCAGCTCGACGGTGCCATGATCGACCTCAAGGGGTGGCGTGACTCGGTACACCTCTCCCTGACCGGCTATGGCCGCGATCGGGTGCTGGCTTCGCTCAGGTTGCTGGCAAGTCACGGCAAGCTGGCCGAGTTGCGGCTGCTCCATGTGCCGGGCAGGAGCGATTTTCTGGACGCAGAGGGGAGGCTCGATCGCGGTCTTGCCGATTTTCTGGGCCAGCTCGGCGCTGTGCCGATCCGGCTCAACGGTTTTCGTCACCACGGGGTGAGGGGTGAGGCGACCCGCTGGCCCGAGGCCACTCGTGACGAGCTGGAACTGCTGGCAAGTCGTTTGCGTGAGGCCGAGCTGGGGCCAGTGACGCTGCCGCCGCTAATCTGATTTCGGAGTCATGCCACAATACGACAGGCAGCGCCGCCAAAGCGGACAACTGTGATTTCTGTCTATTGGAGGGGGCGAGGGGGACGGCTAGAATATCGGGCATCCTCTTCCCTGCAATGACAAAGAATCATGAGTGAAAGCAAGGCGTTATATCGGGTTCAGTTTATTTGCCACAGCGAGCGCTACGAAGTGTATGTACGCGAGGTGAATCAGGGCCAGCTGTTCGGTTTTATCGAGATCGCCGATTTTGTGTGGGACAACCACACGGCGCTTATCGTCGACCCCAGTCACGAGAAGCTCAAAAACGAATTTGCCGATGTCCGCCACACCATGATCCCCATGCATCAGGTGCTGCGCATCGATCAGGTGCAAAAGCAGGGGGCGGCCCGCATTACCGAGCTGGGCAACAATGTCTCCCACTTTCCCAGCCCCATCTATACCAAACGCCCCTGATGGCAGGGCCGCCCGGTTCAGGGCGGCGTCAACTCCCGACCCAGTTGCAGGATCCGCTGGCGGAACCAGTGACGAGCCGAACCATCGCCGGCCGGGCCATACCAGACCAGACTGTGGCTTACCTTGCCGTAATCGAACGGAACCGGCCTGATCACCAGATCCTGCTGGCTGGCCATGCGTGTCGCCCAGCCACCGATGGCGGTGAGGATGAGATCGCAGTGAGGTAGCAGGGCCGCGGCGCTGGCAAAATCGGGCAGGGTGGCGCCAATCTGGCGGCGTACCTGCTGCTGGGCCAGACTCTGCTCGAAGAAGGGGTTGGCCAGCTCGCTGTCGCGGATGGCGATGTGGCGCCAGCTCAGGTAAGCATCGAGATCCCATGGCTGTGCCAGCGCCGGATGATCCTTACGCAGCAGGCAGACCAGCTGCTCTTCCCGGAGTGTCTCCCACACCAGCCCTTGCTGGCGCGGCAACGGCTGGCTCTGATCGTGAGGCAGGATGACAAAGTCGAGCTTGCCCGCCGCCAGTGCCTCCAGCCCCTGTTCATCCTTGTTCCAAATTTCCGGCACCATGCCGGGCACCTCTCTCATCAGCTGCCCCAAAATCGGCCCCACCGGCCAGCTCATCACGCTCTCGCGCAATCCCAGCCGCAGGGTGCCTTGCCACTGCAAGGGGTCGAAGGCGTTCTGGCGAGTCAGTCCGCTCAGTTCGCTCAGCAGTCGGTGCAGGGTCGGGGCCAGCCGTTCGGCAAAGGGGGTGAGCAGCAACTGGTTGCCCTGGCGGTAGAGCAGCTGATCGCCGAGCTGCTCACGCAGCTGGTTGAGGGTCTTGCTGACGGTCGAGGGGGTGGTGCAGAGCCGTTCGGCGGTGCGGGTGACGCTTTGGTTGTCGAGCAGCAGGTGCAGGGTGACCAGATGGCGACCGCCCAATCTCGAGAGTGCGATCAGATCCATAAAGACTCCACAAGCGAATGAAACAGACAAAAAGCCCCGCCAAAGCGGGGCTGATGCGGATTAGCCCTTGAGCACCGCCGCCATGGCGTCAGCCACATAGTCGACGTTGCGACTGTTGAGGCCCGCCACGCACATGCGGCCGGAGCGCACCAGATAGACGGCGAACTCCTCGCGCAGGCGATCTACCTGCTCCGGGGTGAAGCCGGTGTAGCTGAACATGCCGCGCTGGTTGATGAAGTAGCTGAAATCGCGGCCCGGCACCTTGGCGCTCAGCACCTCGAACAGCTTCTGGCGCATCGCCTTGATGCGGGTGCGCATCTCGGTCACTTCATCGACCCACATGGCGTGCAGCTCGGGCTGGCTCATCACCGCCGCGGTGATCTGGCCACCGTGGGTGGGAGGGCTGGAGTAGTTGCGACGCACGGTGGCCTTCATCTGGCCCAGCACTCGGCTCGCCTCTTCGGCATCTTTGCAGATGACCGACAGGCCACCACAGCGCTCGCCGTAGAAGGAGAGGTTCTTGGAGAAGGAGTTGCTGACGAAGAAGCTGACACCGGCGGCCACCATGGCGCGGATGGCGTAGGCGTCCTCTTCCAGTCCATCACCGAAGCCCTGATAGGCGATGTCCATAAAGGGGATCAGGTTCTTCTCGACCACCAGCGCAATCACCCGATCCCACTGGGCGCGGGAGAGATCCACCCCGGTCGGGTTGTGGCAGCAGGGGTGCAGCAGCACGATGCTCTTGGCCGGCAGGGTGCTCAGGCAGTCGATCATCGCATCGAACTGCACGCCGCCGGTGGCCGCATCGTAGTAGGGGTAGTCGTGCACCTTGATGCCGGCGCCCTCGAACATCGCCTTGTGGTTGTCCCAGGTCGGATTGCTGACCCACACCTCGGAGGTCGGGAAGTAGCGCTTGAGCAGGTCTGCGCCAATCTTCAGCGCGCCTGAGCCGCCGATGGTCTGGATGGTGGCGATGCGACCCGCCTTGACCGCTTCATGGTCGGCACCAAACAGCAGGTGCTGCACCGCAGTGCGGTAGTTGGCTGCACCCTCCATCGGCTGGTAGGGGCGTGGCGCCGGGGCTGCAGCGCGCTGTGCTTCGGCCTGCTGCACCGACGGCAGCAGCGGAATACGCCCCTGCTCGTCGTAATAGAGGCCGATCCCCAGGTTCACCTTCTGCTCGCGGGTGTCTTTGTGGAAGGTCTCGACCAGGGTCAGGATGGGGTCGCCAGCATAGGCATCGACGTGTTCAAACATGGGGGGTCCTTGCGAAATGGAATCCAGAGTATGGCGATCAATGATCGGCGCTCATCATGGCGTAAAGCCGGCGAGGGCTCAAGTCAGAAAGGGGTAGGGCTGGCGGGCCGACACTGGTCTGCTGTAAACGGGATGATGCGGAGCTGCCCGCAGCCCCATTCTGAGGCCTTACTTCAGATAGGATCGCAAGACCCGCACTACCTGATCCAGATCCTCCAGCCGCTCGGCGTGGGTCGCCTCTTCGGCGCCCAGGTGTTCGCGCATGTGCCCCTCCAGCACCTCCAGCATCAGGCCGTTGACGGCGCCGCGGATGGCGGCGATCTGCTGCAAAATGGCTGCGCACTCGCTCTCCTGCTCCAGCGCACTTTCCAGCGCCCCGGCCTGTCCCTTGATGCGGCGCACCCGTGCCAGCAGCTTCTTCTTGTCGTGGATGGTGTGTGACATGCAGGATCCTTTCGATCAATAAAACTATACTAGGGTATAGTATATTGTATTGTCGTTCTCAGGAGAAATTCATGTCATCCCTCGCCTCATCCCACTGCCACCAACCCGTTGTGCACGAAGGCAATCCGCTGGCCGAACAGAAGACCCGCTGGGCCGTGCTGCTCACAGTCATCATGATGGTGGCGGAGATCGGCGGCGGCTGGTTCTACAACTCCATGGCGCTGTTGGCCGATGGCTGGCACATGAGCTCCCACGCACTGGCCCTCGGTCTCTCGGTATTGGCCTACCGCGCCGCCCGCCACTTTGCCCGTGACCACAGATTCAGCTTCGGCACCTGGAAGATCGAGGTGCTGGGTGGCTTTACCAGTGCTCTCTTGCTGGTGGGGGTGGCCGGCATGATGCTGTTCGAATCGGTGTTCCGGCTGCTGGATCCCAGCCCGATCCACTACCAGCAGGCTATCGCCATCGCCATCGTCGGCTTGCTGGTGAACCTTGCCTGTGCCTGGCTGCTTAAGGATGATCACGGTCACCACCATCATCACGGCCATGGGCATGGTCACCATGATGATCATCACGACCACGATCACTCGCACGATCATCACCACGGCCATCAGGATCTAAACCTGCGCGCCGCCTACATCCACGTGCTGGCAGATGCAGCCACCTCGGTGCTGGCGATTCTGGCGCTGGTGGGGGGCATGCTGTGGGGGGCCGACTGGCTCGATCCGCTGATGGGCATAGTGGGGGCCGGACTGGTCGCTGTATGGGCCTGGGGACTGCTGCGCGACTCCGGCCGGGTGTTGCTGGATGCCGAGATGGATGCCCCGCTGGTGGCGGAGATCCGCGAGGTGATTGCCGAACTGCCACAGACCGAGATCCGTGATCTCCACGTCTGGCGGGTAGGTCAGCAGCAGTATGCCTGCGTGCTCTCCCTGCTGATGATGGCGCCCCTGTCGGCCAATCAGATCCGCGAGCGGCTCGCCATCCATGAAGAGCTGGTACATGTCACCATCGAGATCGCTACCGAATAAAAGCAAACAGGGGGGCCTTGGCCCCCTGATTTCAGCACCGTTGGCTCTCTGATGTCAGTGCGGTTGCCCGGTGATCTCCTCCTGCGGCTTGTGTTGCCAGACCGCGCCCAGCAGCAGCTTGAGCAGCAGTTGCGGCGGGTTGTCGAGCAGTTTGCCTGACTCCAGCAGCAGCTGTCCGTCGGCACCAAAGCCAAGGCTTGCATCGACGGTGCCATCTTCGGCTACCACCTGGAGCAGACCATTGAGGGCACCGCGCTCGCCGGGCTGGCAGCGCAGCCGCAGTTCGCGGGGCTCTCCCAGCAGAGTAAATGCGCGGCTCAGGGGAGGTGAGTCCTCATAGTCGGGCCAGTTGAAGAAGTGATACTGCTCGGCCAGGGTGCCAGCCTGCTGGCAAAACTGGTCGAACAGCAGCCCGATCGCCTGGTACTCCAGATCCAGCCGTTGCGCCTGTTCCTCAATCCTTTTCATCACCTGCTCCTTCTCTATCCACTTGATCGAAAATTGCTTTTCCCGACCCAGTGACAACCGTTAGTCAGATATGAAGCCAAATTGCCGCGGGGTCTGTGAGCCGGATCCAAGTTTCCATCTGAAAACGTTATCTTGTTGAAAAAGTTTGGCTTTTCTGCCCGTCTGCTCACATTTGCAACGATTTTCGCTGATTAAGATGGCACCACCTGGCAATGACCGGGGGCTCGACTATCGAGACTAACTACACAGCGGGAATTATAAAAATATGGATATGAAAAAGACCAAAGTGGCGCTGGTAACAGCCTCACTGCTCGCGCTTTTGTCTGGCTGTCATGACAACACATCACCCTCCAACCCCAAGCCCCCGGCCGAGCCTGTCGCTCGCCTGCCCAAGATAGATCCCCCCAAAGAGCTGCTGATGGCCGGTAACAATCAGGCGGTGATCGCCCTGGTTGATACCCAGACCGTGGCAGCCAGAAGTGCCGAAGGGCCCTTTGCCAGCTACAGCCTTCATCTCTGGAACAACGAGGCCTGCTCTGCCACCGAGGCGAGCGGCCTGAACAGCGGTTGGGATGACAAGAGCAAGAGTCCCGCTGCGGCTGACAGCTTTGGCCCGGCCTGGGTGGTGCCGCTCAGCAAGCTGGAAGGGTGCATCAACTTTATCGCTCGCAACGGCGATCTGGCCAACCTGACCGGCAGCGACATGAAGGTGATCTTCAAGGATCATCCGGATCGCACCGTAGCCATTGTGGCGGGCAAGAAAGAGGTGTTTGGCAGCCGCGCCGACGCCTTCACCGCCGCGTTTGGCGTGGCAGGGGCCAGCGCTCATCTGATCGATGGCAACACCCTGATTTGGCAAGGGGGCAAGGACAAGCCCCATGTTCGCCTCTACTACGCAGCATCAGGGCAGATCACAGCGAATAACAAGGGGGTATTTGATTTCCCCTATATCAAACTGACTCCTACCACTCTGAGCGCCGAGCAGCATGCCAAATATCCGCACCTCAAGGATGCCGCTGCCTTTGCCCTGCCCAGCGGCAAGGATCTCAAGCCCCTGCTCAAGGGGGAGCTGGTGGCTATCGGTACCGATGCTGACGGCATTTTGCTGGGTGCAACTCTGGTACAGAGCGCTGGCGCCCTCGATGCCCTCTATGCGACCGAGGCAACCAAGCTCAGCTATGGTGCCGTGGTAGATGGCAACCGAGTTACCTTCCGTCTCTGGGCGCCGACCGCCAAGTCGGTCAAGCTGGCTCTCTACAATGCCAATCACAAGAAACGTCGCAAGGTGGCGATGACCTTTGACAGCGCCAGCGGCAGCTGGAGTTACGAAGGGTGCAGCGAGCTGATCGGCCAGTTCTACCGCTACGACATGGAGGTTTACCACCCGCTGAGCCGCAAGGTCGAGCACTATGAGGTGACCGACCCCTACTCCCTGAGTCTGGCGATGAACTCCGAGTTCAGTCAGGTGGTGGATCTCGATGATCCGGCCCTCAAGCCGGAAGGGTGGGACAGCCTGAAGGCACCCCACAGCCAGCAGAACCCCGCCGACATCACCATCTATGAAGCCCATGTCCGCGATCTGACCGGCAACGATGATTCCACCCCGTTGGAGCATCGCGGCAAGTTCCTCGGCCTGGCCGATACCGATACCGCACCGGTCAAACATCTGCAGGAGCTGGCCAAGAGTGGCGTCAGTCACTTGCACCTGCTGCCGGTGTTCGACATCGCTACTGTCAACGAGGATCCGGCCAAGGTGGCCAATATCGGCGATGACTTCAGCAAGCTCTGTCAGGTCAATCCGGATGTGAAAACATCCAGATTTGGTACTTACTGCGGCGGTGGCCAGACTGTCGGCCAGGTGTTGGATACGCTCAAGTCGGGCGACACCAGGGATAACCCGCAGGTGCAGGAGCTCTCCGGCTATCTGCGCGGCGTCGACTCCTTCAACTGGGGTTATGACCCCTATCACTACACCACGCCGGAAGGCTCCTACGCCACCAATGCCGAGGGCACCCAGCGCATCCTTGAGTTCCGCGAGATGGTCAAGGCCATCAAGCAGAACATCGGCATGAACGTGGTGATGGACGTGGTCTACAACCACACCAACGAATCCGGGCTCGGCCCCAAGTCGGTGCTCGACAAGATAGTGCCCTGGTACTATCAGCGCCTCAACCCGGAGACCGGCTCGGTGGAGAACTCCACCTGCTGCTCCAACACGGCGCCGGAACACGCCATGTTCGCCAAGCTGATGGATGATTCGCTGGTGACCTGGGCTCGCGACTACAAGATCGATGCCTTCCGCTTCGACCTGATGGGCCACCACCCGAAAGCTCAGATGGTGCAGGCGCTGGCCGCAGTGAAGAAGGTCAACCCGGATATGTACTTCTACGGCGAGGGGTGGAACTTCGGCGAAGTGCAGGATGACAAGCGCTTCGTGCAGGCGACCCAGAAGCATCTGGGCGGCACAGGCATCGGTTCCTTCTCCGACCGCTTGCGCGATGCGGTACGCGGCGGCAGTCCATTCGACGGCGGCGATACCATTCGCGAGACTCAGGGCTTTGGCAACGGTGCCTTTGTCTACCCCAATGAAGCGAGCAAGGTGACCAGGGATCAGGCGCTCCATCTGGCGGATCTGGTTCGTCTTGGCATGGCGGGCAACCTCAAGGATTTCGTCCTGACCGACAAGGACGGGGTGCCGAAGAAGGGCTCCGAGATCGACTACAACGGCCAGAGCGCCGGTTATGCCAAGGATCCGGGGGAGGTGCAGAACTATGTCGACAAGCACGACAACCAGACCCTGTTCGACAACCTGATCTACAAGGCGCCTGCCAGTGCCGATCTGGTGCGGATGCAGGGGGTATCGCTGGCTACCGCCATGCTGGGACAGGGTATTCCCTTCACCCACGCCGGTGTCGAGCTGTTGCGTTCCAAATCCATGGAACGGGACAGCTACGACTCGGGCGACTGGTACAACAAGGTTGACTACACCTTGGCTGATAGCAACTTTGACAAGGGGTTGCCGCGCAAAGACAAGGATGGCGACAACTACCCGCTGATCGAGAAGGTGCTGACGCTCAATGGCAAGCCAAACGGCACCGATATGGAGACCATGGTGAGCTTCTATCAGGAGCTGGCGGAGCTGCGCAAATCATCGCGTCTGCTGCGTCTGGGGAGTGGTGCCGAGGTGATCAAGCGGGTCGATTTCCGCAATACCGGCCCGGATCAGGTTCCCGGCCTGATCGTGATGACGGTGGATGACGGTGTCAATGCGGGGGCAGATCTGGATCCGGCTATCGACGGTCTGGTGGTCATGATCAACGCCACCAACCAGAGCCAAAGCATCGGCGACTTCCGTGATGGCAACGATCAGCCGATCGACCTGAGTGGTTTGCAACTGAGCTCAGCTCACCGCGCTGGCAACAGTATCGCCCGTGATGCCGCTGTCAGTGGCGGCACCCTGACGCTGGGGGCCTGGTCGGCCGCGGTGTTCGTCAAGCCGCAGTCCGGTGCGCAGGGGGCGGGTCTGCCGCTTGGCAAGAAAACTGACCTGAGCACGCTGCCACCGTTTGGCAACACGGGCATCTTTGTGCGTGGCTTCCTGGGTCAGTGGGATGTCGTCAACCAGATGAGCTTTGATGGCAACTACATGTACGGGCTGACCGTGCCGGTCACCGATGGCCAATTGGGCCAGACCACCCTGAAGATCGCCGATGCCAGCTGGAACATCGCCAACTACGGCAAGTGTGCGCCGAGCGATGTGCTGACCGTTTCAGCCCCTCTTACCCTGTGCAAAGGGGGGAGTGACGTCGGTATGACCCTGAGCAAGGCGGGTAACTACAAGTTTGTCTTTACCGCCATGGACAAGGAGAAGCCGACCCTGAGCGTCAGCGTGGCGGATGCAACACCCTAGGCAAACCCATTGAGCTCGGGGGATGGCTCGGCGTCCCCGGGTTGAATTCCACCTCGCCAAGGGTGGGATAATCCGAGAGAGTAAGCAAAGCGCGACTGCCGACCGGCAGGCGCGCTTTTTCTTTTACGAGGAGTCGTGAGAGGAAAAAGAAAAGCCGTCCCGGTTGGGGGACGGCTTTTGGCTGGGATGCTATCGGCTGGCTTAACGCTTGCGCAGCAGGCGCAGGGCGTTGGCGGTGACCAGCGCGGTGGCACCGGTATCGGCCAGCACCGCAATCCACAGGCCGGTGATGCCGAGCAGACTGGTGACCAGGAAGATGGCCTTCAGTCCCAGTGCCAGCGCGATATTCTGGTGAATATTGGCCAGCGCGGAGCGGGAGAGGCGGATCATGGCAGCGATACCGCCGAGCTGGTTGTGAGTCAGCGCCGCATCGGCTGTCTCCAGCGCCACGTCGGTGCCGCCACCCATGGCGATACCGATGCTGGCCCGCTTCATGGCCGGGGCATCGTTAATGCCATCACCGATCATCGCGACTTTCTGAGTGCTGGCGAGCTTGGCGATTTCATCGACCTTGCCCTCCGGCAACAGGCCGGCGCGCCATCCCATCCCCAGTTCACCGGCGATGGCCTCAGCGGCGCGGGGGTTGTCCCCGGTCAGCATGATGCTCTGCAGGCCGAGCCGGTTGAGCTCTTGCAGCGCCTCTGCCGCTTCCGGCCGGATCTGATCTCGCAGCGCCAGCAGGGCAACCGGCAGAGCCTGGTCGCTGCTGCTCTGGCAGAGCACGACCACCGTCTTGCCCTGTTGCTCCAGCATGGCGATCTGGGCGTGTTGGCTTTTGCTCAGCGTAGCGACGCGGCTCGGTGCCAGCAGTTGCCACAGCTCGCCGTTGATGCGCCCTTCAACACCCATGCCCGGCAGGGCGCGCAGATCGCGGGCTTCTACCTGTGCCAGCCCCTGCTCGTTGGCGGCGGCGACCACGGCGCGAGCCAGCGGGTGGTGGGAGCCCTGCTCGATGGCGGCAGCCAACGTCAGCAGTTCGCCATTGCTCTGACCATTGAGACTCACCAGCTCGGTCAGTTGCGGCTTGCCCAAGGTCAGAGTACCGGTCTTGTCAAACGCCACGGTATCGATATGGGCCAGTCGCTCCAGTGCGGCACCACCCTTGATCAGGGCCCCCTGTCGGGTTGCCGCCGCCAGTGCGGAGGTCACCGCTGCCGGGGTGGAGATGACCAGCGCGCAGGGGCAGCCGATCAGCAGCAGCGCCAGCCCACGATAAACCCACTCGTCCCAGCTCTGGCCGAACAGCAGCGGCGGCACCAGCACCACCAGCAGGGCGATCAGCATCATGGCCGGGGTATACCAGCGGCTGAAGCGGTCGATAAAGCGCTCGATAGGGGCGCGCTGACTCTCGGCTTCCTCAATGAGGTGCAGGATGCGGTCGATGGCGTTGTTGCCCGGTTCCGATACCACTTCAAGGCGTAACACCCGATCGGCAGCCAGACTACCGGCCGGCACCTTGTCACCCTGGCGGCGCTCCACCGGAATGGATTCACCGGTCAGGGCGCTCTCGTCAAACGCACCGAGGGCGTCGAGCAGGCGGGCATCGGCCGGGAGGCGGGCACCCGGAGCGATTTCGATGATGTCGCCGGGACGCAGCTCATCGGCGCCGACCTCTTCCCGCACTTCGCCCTCGGCAGTGGTACGGATGCGCAACGCCTTGTCAGGCACCAGCGCCATCAGGGCGGTGACCCCGGCACGGGCGCGGCCGGCGGCGTAGGCCTCCAGATGCTCACCCAGCATGAACAGCAGCAGCACCATGGCCGCTTCGGCGGTTTCGCCGAGGAATAGGGCACCCACGGCGGCGACCGTCATCAGGGTCTCGATGGCGAAGGGGGAGCCGCTCTTGGTCAGCGCCCACGCCTTGCGGGAGATGGGCCACAGCCCCCAGAGGGTGGCCAAGGTAAACAGCGGCTGACCGATGTCACCCGGCAGCAGGGCGGCAACCAGCATCAGGCCAGCCAGCGACAGGGGCTGCCAATATTTATTGAGAAAGTTGCCGAGCCGGGTCGGCTGCGGAGTGTGCTCGCGGCCAGCTGCCTGCTTGCCAGTGCTTTCCCCTTTGAGCTGGAAACCGGCGGCCAGTACGGCGGCGGTGACGGGATCGGGGGAGAGGCCGGGGGCCAGATCCACCACCAGCTTCTCGGTGGCAAACAGCACGCGCGCCTGCTGCACGCCGCTCACCCGGCTGACGGCGGTCTCGATCTTGCGGGCACAACTGGGGCAATCCATTCCCATGACTTGCCAGCTGTGGCGACTGTTGCCTTGCGCCGGTGCGGTCAGCGGCTCGACAGGAGCCTGTGCATCGTGGTCATGATGGTCATGGTCATGGTCATGGTCATGGGATGAATTGGCTGTGCAGCAGCTCCGGGAGTGCGCGCCGCCTAGGGGGGGCTCTTCATCTCCCGGTGAGTCGCACTTCTCGTGATCCTGATAATCATGAGAAGCGGCGCCGCCACAGCAGCTGACCGGCGCGGCATTGTCACAGCAGTGACTGTTATGCTGGTGCTCGACGGGGCTGGTCTTGCTGACAGCCTTGATGGGGGCCGCAGCATGCTGGGTGGAGCAGCAGGATTTGCTCATGGTGTGTTCCTCTTGGCTGGATCCCGCCCCTGCGGGATCCTGAATAACTGAATCGAGTGTAAACCTTGGTGTTATATCCAAGGTCAACCCCCTTTTTATCGCGTTGATGGATCGGCCGGGGAGCAGCCATTTTCCCGTTATATCCCTGTGGTTGGCGGGTGTTTGTGTACCTCGGGCACGCCTATACTGGGAAGCCTGATTTTTACAACACCAATAAAGGACATGACACATGAGCAACTCAGTCACTCTGCAAGGCAACCCGGTTTCCGTCGCTGGCCACTTCCCGCTTGCCGGTGAGCAGGCCAAGCCCTTCTCCCTAGTAGCCAAGGATCTCTCCGACCTGACCCTGGCGAGCTTCGCCGGTCAGCGCAAGATCCTGAATATCTTCCCGAGCGTCGATACCCCGACCTGCGCCACCTCGGTGCGCAAGTTCAACGAGCAGGCCAGTGCTCTGAACAACACCGTCGTGCTCTGCATCTCCGCCGACCTACCGTTCGCCCAGTCCCGCTTCTGCGGCGCCGAAGGGCTGGACAAGGTGGTGACCCTCTCCACCCTGCGTGGTGCCGCCTTCCTGCAGGATTACGGCGTAGCCTTCTCCTCCGGCCCGCTGGTAGGTCTGGCTGCCCGTGCCATCGTGGTGCTGGATGAAGAGAACAAGGTGCTGCACAGCGAGCTGGTTGGCGAAGTGGCCGACGAGCCGAACTACGCCGCCGCGCTGGCTGTGCTGTAAGAGACAGAACGTAAAAAATCCCGCCAAGGCGGGATTTTTTTATGGGGAGAGAGCCTGTTCAGGGCTTGGTGGTTAGCGATTCAGCCTTGGCGAGCGGAGATGGTTGCCAATCAACATAGGGTCGGTGGATTTTCTCGTAAATCTCGGCCAGTTTGCCGGAGGCGGCGAGTTGCTCGATGGAGCGACTTAAAAATTCGTCCATTTCATCTCCGTTTTCCCCTTTCTGGATGATGAAGACATCCTCGAAATCACCAAAGAATTCACGGTGAATATTGGTCAGTTTCAGATTTTTCAGCATGAGATCCGCCTCTTCCTGAGCCCAGACAAAGGCGTCGATGCGACCCCGAGAGAGCTTGCGCAATGACTGCTCGATACTCATCGAGCGCTGTACCGGGAAGGGCATATAGTCGGGCACGGCTTCGATCAGCAGGTCCCGTTTGGTGGGAACTATGCCATAAGCCATGTCAGTGGTGACCGGATTGGCGGTATTGCTGTAAATCACATGGGTCACCTTGCCAAAGCTGCGGGTGCTGAAGCGGTAGGGCAGCATGTCGACATCCTTGAGATTACGGATGGCGGGCAGGCCGAGATCGGCTTTGCCGGCGATCACCCCAACCATGGCCCGTGCGATGGGATAGATAGTGATCTTGATGGTCACATCGGGGTAGAGATCGTCGATGGCGTGCACCAGATCGACAAAAGGACCCGTCTTGTCGGCATTGATCAGCCCCGGTAACTCGCCAAGGTGGGCATTGATGATGCGAACCGGTTTGCCCTGAGCGGTGGTTGTGTCGCTCGCCGTGCTGTGGGAGAGGCCGAGGGTGACGCTGCCGGTCAGGGCGGCAGCCAGCAGCAGGAGGGGGATGTGTCTGATCATGGCTTCTCACTCTTTGCACAGGGTCAGGACAAGTGTAGCCATCCCCCTCTCCCTGCCGTGCCATAACGGATTGGGTTTTACTTATCTCTCCCTGCTCACTAGACTTCGCCTTCCCCTCTTCATTCAGCCGATATCTGCGTAACGCCATGACCTTTAACGAACTCGCCCTCGCCCCCGCTCTGCTGGCAGCCCTGCCAACCGACCTCAAGTGCCCGACCCGGGTGCAGCAACTGGCCATTCCTGCCGTGCTGGCGGGACGGGATCTGCTGGCGCTGGCCCGCACTGGCAGTGGCAAGACGCTGGCGTTCGGTCTGCCGCTGCTGCAGCGGCTGGATCCCGCCATGCCAGAGGTGCAGGGGGTGGTGCTGGTGCCGACCCGCGAGCTGGCCGCACAGGTGAGCGGTGCGCTGCAAGGTTTTGCCGATGGGCTGGGCGTGCGGCTGGTGACCCTGTGTGGCGGGGTGGCGCAGGAGTTGCAAAAGGCCGAGTTGGCACAGGGGCCGCAACTGCTGGTGGCGACGCCGGGGCGGTTGCGGGATCTGCTGGGTCAGCAACTGCTGACTTTGGCCGGGTTGCGCACCCTGATACTGGATGAGGCGGACCGGCTGCTGGAGATGGGCTTCTGGCCAGACATCCAGTGGTTGATGAATGGCATGCCGGTCGAGCGTCAGACCCTGCTCTTCTCTGCCACTCTGCCGGGCGAGCTCGAGGAGTTGGCGACCGGTCTGCTGAAGGATCCGGAGCGGGTGGAAGCGGATCCCCGCAACAGCGTGGCCGACGATATCGAGGAGCGGCTCTATCTGGTCAACAAGAGCAGCAAGGTGCCGGCGCTTATCAGCCTGCTCAAGGCTCACGAGTGGCCGCAGGTGCTGGTCTTTATCAGTGCGCGTGATGATGCCGACGGGGTTGCCAGAAAGCTGGCCAAGGCGGGCATTGCGGTGGCCGCCCTCCATGGCGAGAAGGAGCAGGCGGTACGCGAGCAGGCGCTCGGCGATTTCAAGGAGGGTCGGGTGCGGGTGCTGGTCGCCACCGACCTGATGGCGCGCGGCATCCATGTGGAGGCGCTGCCGGTGGTGATCAATCTGGATCTCCCCGCCAGCGCGCCTGTCTATGTGCACCGTATTGGCCGTACTGCCCGGGCCGGGCGCAGCGGGCTCGCCATCTCGCTCACCTGCCACGGTGAGGCCGAGACGCTGACTGCGATCCGCACCCTGACCGGCCGTGAGCTGCCGTTGGGTGAGCTGGCCGGATTCCCGGTCACCGACCAGCCTGCCAGCGGGGAGGGCAAGCGCCCGGCCCGCGACAAGCAGGCCAATCGCCGTACTCAGGCCAAGCGCAGCGTCAAGCAGTTCCAGGGCAAGCGCTGACCCTAGGGTTTTCCTTGCTCCCGGGCGAAGAAGTCACGGCGCCACTGGCTCAACACCTCCTCTTTGTGTTGTTGCCATAGCGCGGGATCCATCTGCTGTTGGCTGGCCGCCAGTTGCTGCTCCAGCGCGGCCAGCTCTTGCTGGTAGCGGCTGCGTTGATCCAGCTGCTGCTGGCGCGCCCCGGCAAACGCCAGCGTGGCGTCGGCCTGCTCTGTGGGCAGGAAGTGGCGGGCCAGGGTGGCCAGCTCCTCATCTCCCCACAGCTGACGAGCTTGCTGCAGGCGGGCATCCGGGTTGAACAGGTCCACTGCTAGGTCCGGATGATCCGCCGCCCACCGATCCTGCAAGCGGCTGAGGGCGTCCAGCCGTTCGGCCAGCGGCAACTGCTCGCTCTCTTGCGCCAGTTGATCCAGCGCCAGGGCATAGCGCCCCTGTAGCCGGATCAGGCTCTCCCCCTCGCTCAGCCACCCGGCCTCTGTTGCCTCCAGATTGCTCAAGCGCTGCGCCAGCGGCAACTCGCTGTCGCTGATCTCGCTGGCAAGCTGGCGGATCAGTTCATCCGGCATCGCCAGCCAACTGCTGGGCACTCCCTTGCTTTTGCCATCCATCCCCTCCGCGTGTGTCATGCGGGGAGGCGGGCTCCCCGGTGCTGCTGGCAACTGCGCATCGGCCAGAGAGGGGGTCGTCGGCCGTTCTGGCGATATGGAGGACGGCTCTTCCTGCCAGCCCAGATTCACCAGTAAAAGCGTCAGAATTGCCAGCGCCAGCAAGCCGTAGTGACGCTTCATCGGCTGATCTCTCCCTTGATCGGGAAGTGGTCTGAGAGGTTGCTGGCTGGCCAGAGGCTGCCATCACTGCTGCGGGGGATCCAGACGCTGTTGAGGTTGCGGCTGGTGCTGCCGTACTCCCGGCTCACCACCAGATAGTCCAGATACTCGACGTTGGCACCACCGGAGAGCGGGCCACCGGCATAGGGGTTGATCCTGGGATCGAAGGTGGCTTCGGTGT
Organism: Aeromonas lacus; assembly: GCF_000764665.1. Taxonomy (GTDB): domain Bacteria; phylum Pseudomonadota; class Gammaproteobacteria; order Enterobacterales; family Aeromonadaceae; genus Aeromonas; species Aeromonas lacus. The sequence continues at coordinate 77,611 of NZ_JRGM01000129.1, forward strand.
AGCCGCCGTAGGTGGGTTCATGGGCGTTCAGATTGGCCAGCATGCTGGCGTAGTCATCGGCAAACTTGCGTTTGTTGACGTTGAAGTCGCCGCCATAGATGACGGTGTCGCTGGCGGGGATCTTCAGGCTGGCAGCCAGCGCGCGGATCTGGCCGAACTGGATCTGGCGCAGCTTGCGCGCCTCGTCGGTGTCGAAGCTGGCGGTGTGGGTGGCGAACAGGTGCCACGCCTTGCCCCCCTTGATCACCTCTGCGTACATCACCCCCTTGTCGGCGAAGCAGTCGGTGCCGGTGCATTGGGGATAGACCAGCTGTGCCTCCCGCACTATGGGATAGCGGCTGACGATCACCACGCCGCCGTCGTGGACGTTGACCCCTGGCTTGTCGAGCACCTTGGTCTGGTAAGGGTACTCTTTTGCCAGTGCCTGTAAAAAGCCCTCGCGACGGCCATCGAATACCTCTTGTAGCAGCAGAGCGTCATAGCCCTTGAGATGCTCTGGCAGCAGAGCCAGCCGCTCACCGATGCTGGAGGCGATCACCGGCAGCGCCCAGATGTTGTAGCTGGCCACCTTGAGCCTGTTTTCTGCCGGTTCCGGCTGCTCCCGTTTTGGGGGGGGCGTGATCATATAGTGCAGATCGTCGTAGCGGCCGGTGAACTTGGCGGCAAAGGCCAGCTCTTGTGGTCCCGCAACGCGATGGATCTCCCGATCGTTTTGCCAGCCGGATGCGCTGGTCGGTGTCTCGCCACCGTGCTGCAAGGTGGTGTTCCACCAGGTTCCCTCCATCAGCTGGTTGAGGCGATAGACGTCGCCACTCGCTGTAGTCACGCGGGTTTCGAACAGATAGCTCTTGCCCGCCTTGACCCCCTCATAGCGATTGAAGCTGAGCACCATGGCACTCTCCCAGGGGCCCAGCTCGGTGCGGTGCTGAAGCCACTGACTGCCGGGTTGCAGCTGGCCGCTACCGCTTTGGCGGATGTCGATCTGGAGCGGTTCAGGACTGTTGTTGGTGAGATAGACATCGGTATCGGCCAGCACCAGTTGCGGGAACTGGCTGACCAGCAGCAGGGCGGCATAACTGAGGGTTTTCTGCATCACAGGATCCTTTTGGTTGCAGGGCAATGGAAAGTGACTGTTATGGCGAATGCAGAGGTCAGTTTGTTTACATTTTGGTTACAAGTAAATGAATTGGTTTTGTTTGGAGCTTTATGGAGGTGTAAAGCGAGCAAGGCAACACGCTTGAAGAGAGGGCGGTTCGAGAGAGGGCGCCCGTGTCGGGCGCCTGCAGGAGTTAGTGGTGGGCCAGCGGATAGGTGAAGAGCGCCAGATGCGCGAAGTTGAAGGCGAAGTGCACTGCGATGGCTACGCTGAGGCGGCCGCTTAGCTGGAAGGCCAGACCATAACAGCAGCCTGCAAGAGTAGCGAAGAGCGCCAGCAGGGGGCCACCGGGCAGGTGGATGGCGCCAAACAGCAGGGCACTGATCACAATGGCAAACCAGGGTTTACTGCGGCTTGCCAGCTCCTGCTGGATCGCGCCGCGAAACAGCACCTCTTCCGCCACACAGGTGAACAGCAGATTGTTGAGGGCAAACAGCCACCACCAGTGGGGCAGTCCCACCTCGGGGCGCAGAGCTCCCAGTTGCCACGCAATGCCGAACAGCGCCGCCAGCGGCAGGATCAGCAGAGCCAGCGGACGCCAGCGAATGACCCCTCCTTTACCAAACAGGGTCGGGAAGGCGAGCAGCAGGGCAAAGATCAGCAGCGGCTTGTCCAGATTGAGGTACATGTTGAACGGCACGCTGCCGGGGCCGGCGAGCACCTTGTCCAGCACCTTGAGATTGCTGAAACCCGGTATGAAGTGCAGGGTCAGCGCAATCGACCAGACAATCAGCACAACTCTGGCCGTGGTCGCCCAGCGGGGGGGCAGGGCGGGTGTGCGCCACGCCAACAGCAATCCCGCCAGCGTGATGATCAGCGCAGGCAGCGTGATGCGGCCAAGCCACAGGGCCAGCAGCAGAGAGAGGCCCAGCAGGCCAAATGCGGGAAGACGCTGGCGCAGCAGGGCAAACAGCACGGCCAGCGCCAGCGCGCCCCAGATAAGCGAATCGGGCAGGGGTAACATTGGATCTCCTTGGTCGAGGCAAACGGCAACCTTAACAAGGGGCCGCAGCGAGAACAACCGCGCAGCAGGTGGTCGGGCCCCTTCTCTATACTCATCACAGGGTGAAGGGAGAGTCGGTGATGAAGCACTATCTGTGGTTGTTCTGTTGTTGGTGCGCCTGGTTGCAGGCAGCCCCCGTGTTGCTGGCGACCGGGGAGTTTGCTCCCTACAGCGGCAAGGAGCTGGCGGATGGCGGGGAGAGCACCCGGCTGGTGACGGCGCTGCTGCGCCAGGCCGGCTATGACGAGGTGAAGGTGGATTATCTGCCCTGGAACCGGGGCTATGAGCTGACCCGCAATGGCCTGATGACGGCCACCTACCCCTACGCCTGGACGAGCGAGCGGGCCAAACTCTTCTACTACAGCGCCCCGCTCCATATTGATCACCTCTCCTGGTTCACCTATCAGGGCAGCGATGCGGTGCTCGATGGCAAGTGGCAGGGGCTGCGGGTCTGCATTCCGGCGGGCTGGAGCACCAGTCATGCCGACGAGGTGATCGCCCGCTTTTCACTGCAGCTGATCCGTCCCGCCACTCTGGCGCAGTGCCTGCAGATGGTGGCGCTCAAGCGGGTGGAGCTGATGCCGATGAACGATGCGGTCACCGCCGATGCCAGCATGCGGGTCTTTGGCGATCCCAACTATCTGCAGCCGCTCCCCTACTTTCGCCAGACCGATAGCTTCTATCTGATGGTCTCGCGCAAGGCACCCGATGGCCGAGAGCTGATCGATCGGTTCAACGAGGCGCTGGCGGCGAGTCGTGCCAGCGGTCATTACGACAAGCTGGTGCCAAGAAGCATGCCCCGCTCGCCTCGCTGCAAGTAAGGGGGTCAGAAACAACAAAGCCGGAGCAGTTGCTCCGGCTTTGTTCATTCAGGGGCGCGATTAGCGGCCTGATTCGGCGATGACGCGGGCGATGATATCGGCGCGCTGGTTGGCATCCAGCTCACCCAACGCGATCAGGCCGGCCTTGAAGATGACGTTCTTCGGCAGACTGACATCATCCAGGGTGGTGATTGCTTCAACGTGCATGCCGTTCAGACGGCTGGCATCGCGCGGGCTCAGGTTGACCTGAGTGTTCAGCACCTGCTTGCCTTTCTTCTTGGCGGGAGCAGCTGCTTTCTTGGTGGATTCCTGTTCTTCGTCTTCCGGCAGTTCGTCATCAAAATCGTAAATAGACATAGTCAATCCTGTTGGTTTGGATGGTCGACCGCAGTGGCCGACCAGAATAAGCGAAACGGGGTCAATCAGCCCATATCCTCATTGCGGATAAAGGCGCGCCAGGAGGTGAGCACCTGGGCAAAATCTTCCAGCCCGCACATGGCCAGCTGTTCATCATCGTAGTAGGCGAGATCGTCGAGATCCTCGCCCAGTTCGATATTGAGGACGTTGGCCTTCACCTCCGCCTCTTCGTGAGTCAGCAGCAGGGAGTAATCCCCGCCGGTGAGCCGGTATTCGGTGCGACTCCGACTGGAGAGCTGGTCGATGATGGCGAAGAGCTCGTCAATCTTCTCCTCATCTTTGCCCACTTCGTCGATCAGCCACTGGCCGATGGCTTCATGGCCCATGGAGAAGCGGGCGCGATAACCACCGAACGGGTCGCGGCGAAATTCATAATCCATAGCGCACTCCAAATCGGGGGGATGGGCCTGCACGAAGCCGGGGTGGCAGCACCAAATCCTGCTCCATGGCGGGCTTACATCGGGTAAAGTGGCCTATTCTAGCGATCCCCCTCTCGCTTGTCTTGATGATGTGGCATCTTTGCCCCGCAGCAGGTGCTTTCCTGCGGGTTGCCGAGTCCCTTCTTTGGAGATGTTATGCAGCTAAACGATACCCTGGCGCGCCAGATTGTGAGCCGGGCGATGAAGATCCTTTCGTTCTCGGTCAACGTGATGGACGAACACGGTCTCATCATTGCGTCCGGCAATCCGGAGCGGCTCCACCAGCGCCACGAGGGGGCCGTGCTGGCGCTGACCGAAAACCGGGTGGTGGAGATCAGCGAAGCGACCGCCCGCGAGCTTAAGGGGGTGCGCCCCGGCATCAACCTGCCCATCGCCTATCAGGGGGAGTTGCTGGGGGTCATCGGTATCTCCGGCGATCCGGATGAAGTGCGAGCTTACGCCGAGCTGGTACGAATGACTGCCGAGCTGATCCTAGAGCAGGCGGCGCTCACCGAACAGCTGCAGTGGGACAAGCGTCACAAGGAGGAGCTGGTGCTGCAGCTCATTCGTGGCGAGGGGCGGGTCGATCAGCTGCAGCAGGCAGCTCGCTTCCTCGGGCTCGATCTCGGTCAGCCACGAGTGGTGGCGGTGCTGGCACTGGAGGAGAGCGACCCGGCCCGGCTGCGAGAGCTGGTACATCTGCTGGAGAACCCGGAGCGGGACAATCTGGTGGCTATCAACGGTCTCGACGAGATAGTGGTGCTAAAACCGGCCCAGCTCAGCGACGGCCTCTGGCAATCGGCGCAGGAGCGCAGCCGGATCAAGCAGCTGCTGGCGCGTATCCCTCACTTCAAAGTGCGGATCGGGGTGGGGGATTACTTCGCCGGGATCGACGGGCTGGCGCGCTCCTACCAGACGGCGCGGGATACCTTGCGCCGTGGCATGCGCCAAGCGCCGCGCAAGCAGGTCTACTTCTTCGAGGATTACCGCTTGCCGGTGCTGCTCGGCAGTCTGGCAGACTCCTGGCAGGCGGATCAGCTGCGCACACCGCTGCAGAAACTGGCCCGGGAAGATGGCAAGGGAGCGCTGCAGAAGACCCTGCGCCAATATTTCTTGCAGGATTGTGATCTGCATCGCTGTGCCGAAGCTTTGTTCATTCACCCCAATACCCTGCGTTACCGACTAAGCCGGATCGAGCAGATAACCGGATTGAATTTCAATAAGTTAGACGACAAATTTTTGCTCTATCTCGGCCTTAATCTCGACTTGTGATTGTTAAAATAGACAAATAAATCCTGTTCAATGATCCAATATTTGGCCATTTGGCCAAAGCATTCTGATTGCAGATCTCCATAATGGCGGCCATTCACTCCCATTGAAGGTGTCCGTCATGATCCCGGTTACAGCCCTTGGCGCCATCGCGGCGCTCTCCATCGCCATCTTCCTCATTTTGAAGAAGGTACCGCCCGCATACGGCATGATCGTTGGCGCGCTCGCCGGCGGCCTGATCGGCGGCGCCGATCTGACCCAGACCGTTGCCCTGATGATTGGCGGCGCCCAGGGGATCACCACTGCGGTGATGCGGATCCTGGCGGCCGGCGTACTGGCCGGTGTGCTGATCGAATCGGGTGCGGCCACCACCATCGCCGAGACCATCGTCAAGAAGCTGGGTGAGACGCGCGCCCTGCTGGCGCTGGCGCTGGCGACCATGATCCTGACCGCGGTCGGTGTATTCGTAGACGTGGCAGTCATTACGGTCGCCCCCATTGCGCTGGCCATCGCTCGCCGTGCCGACCTCTCCAAGGCGGCCATCCTGCTGGCTATGATCGGTGGCGGCAAGGCGGGCAACGTCATGTCACCCAACCCCAACGCCATCGCGGCTGCGGATGCCTTCCACCTACCCCTGACCTCGGTCATGGCGGCCGGCATCATCCCGGGCCTGTTTGGTCTGGTGATGGCCTACTGGTTGGCCAAGCGTCTGAATAACAAGGGCAGCAAGGTTGCCGCCGACGAGGTGGTGAGCTTCGAGGGCACCAAACTGCCGGGCTTTGCCGCCGCCATCAGTGCGCCGCTGGTTGCCATCCTGCTGCTGGCCCTGCGTCCGGTTGCCGGTATCGTGGTGGATCCGCTGATTGCGCTGCCCCTCGGTGGTCTGGTCGGTGCCCTGATGATGGGCAAGTTCAGCAAGGTGAACCAGTTTGCGGTCTCCGGTCTTTCCCGCATGGCGCCGGTGGCCATCATGCTGCTGGGTACCGGTACTCTGGCGGGCATCATTGCCAACTCCGGTCTGAAAGATGTGCTGATCAGCGGCCTGACCGCCTCCGGTCTGCCCTCCTACCTGCTGGCCCCCATCTCCGGTGCCCTGATGTCGCTGGCAACCGCCTCGACTACCGCTGGTACCGTAGTCGCTTCCAACGTATTCAGCTCCACCCTGCTTGAACTGGGTGTCAGCGCGCTGGCGGGTGCTGCCATGATCCATGCCGGTGCCACCGTATTTGACCATATGCCCCACGGCTCCTTCTTCCATGCCACTGGCGGCAGCGTCCACATGGGCGTGGGTGAGCGACTCAAGCTTATCCCCTACGAAACCGCAGTCGGTCTGACCATTGCAGCTGTCTCCACCCTGATGTTTGGCGTGTTTGGCCTCGCCTAAGGAATTGATATGAAAATTGTTATTGCCCCCGATTCATTCAAGGAGAGCCTGAGCGCCATGGCGGTGGCTGATGCCATCGAGGCCGGTTTCAAACAGGTGTTGCCAAACGCCACCTACGTCAAATTGCCGATGGCCGATGGCGGCGAGGGCACGGTGCAGTCGCTGGTCGATGCCACCGGCGGCCGCATCCTCCCGGTCGAAGTGACCGCCCCCCTTGGCAACAAGGTACAGGGTTTTGTCGGCCTGCTGGGTGATGGTCAGCGCGCCGTTATCGAGATGGCCGCCGCCTCCGGTATCCATCTGGTCGCTCCCGAGCAGCGCAATCCGCTGCTCACCTCCAGCTTCGGCACTGGCGAGCTGATCCTGGCTGCGCTGGAGATGGGGGTGAAACACCTCATCCTCGGTATCGGCGGCAGCGCCACCAATGACGGCGGTGCCGGCATGATCCAGGCGCTCGGCGGCAAGTTGCTCAAAGCCGATGGCTCAGCCATCGAGCTGGGCGGTGCAGGTCTGGCAGAACTCGCGACTATCGACCTGAGCGGTCTGGATCCGCGTCTGGGCGATCTGGTTATCGAGGTGGCGTGCGATGTGAACAACCCGCTGTGCGGCCCGAAAGGCGCCTCAGCGGTGTTTGGCCCGCAGAAGGGGGCGACCCCGGAGATGGTGCAGCAGCTCGATGCTAACCTTTCCCGTTATGCCGACTGCATCGAGCAGGCCCTTGGCAAGCAGGTGAAGGATATTCCGGGGGCAGGCGCCGCCGGTGGCATGGGGGCCGCACTGGTCGGTCTGCTTGGTGCCGAGCTCAAGCCCGGTATCCAGATCGTCATCGAAGCCCTGAAACTGGCCGATGAAGTGGCCGATGCGGATCTGGTCATTACCGGTGAAGGTCGTATCGACAGCCAGACCATCCACGGCAAGACGCCAATCGGTGTCGCACGCTGTGCCAAGCAGTTCGGCAAGCCGGTGATCGGTATCTCCGGCTGTCTGACCGATGATTGCGGCGTGGTGCACGAGCACGGGCTGGATGCGGTGTTCGCCGTGGTCAACCGTGCCATGTCCCTGCCGGAAGCACTGGAGACCGCCAGCACCAACATTCAGCTGACCGCGCGCAACGTCGCGGCACTCTATCAGCTCAAGGGCTGATCCGGTTCGGCCGATGGGCGCCATCGGCCACCCAATATCCCCGTATGGGGCATCTCTCATCCCGCGAGATGTCTGGCTGCCCTGGCACTTCTTTGCCGATCCTCCGTGATCGGCTTTTTTCTTGTTACATCCTCCAGCTCCATGTTCGATGCCATGGGGCCGCGTGGTTTCTATAGGCGCATCCCGCCCTTTCCGGCATAGTGGTAGCCACACGAACAAGGAGAGACCCATGATCCTGCTGACTCTGGGCGTCGCGCTGTTTACCCTGATCCACCTCTACCCCTGTTTTGCAGCGGCGCATCGGGCACGGCTGCGCGAGCGGCTCGGGGAAAATCGTTACAAGGGGCTCTTCTCCCTGCTGGTGTTCGTTGCCATCGCCTGCATCATCGCCGGCTGGCGCACCGTCCGGCCATTTCCGCTCTATTTCCTGCCGGATTGGGGGCCGCTGGCCATGATGGGGCTGATGCCCATCTCCCTCATTCTCTTTTTTTCGGGGCAGGGTCCCAACCATTTGCGGCGCTGGCTGGTTCATCCGCAGCTGCTCGGCACCCTGCTCTGGGCCATTGCCCACCTGCTGGTCAATAGCGAGGCGCGTTCACTGGTGCTGTTTGGCGGTATCGGGCTGTGGGCGTTGGTGAGCATCGTCTGGATTTCGGTGCGGGACTGGCAGAAATATCCACGGCCCGAGGCCAACTGGACCGGTACCGGCATCAGTGTCGGGGCCGGACTGGCGGCCACGGCGCTGCTCATCTTCTGGGGCCACGGTTGGCTGACCGGCATTCCTCTCCATTGAGAGTGAACCGCCCCGGTGCAAGGGACGTATCAGAGAGAAAACCACAAGGAGTGTTGCCGATGAAATGGTTAGCGCTGTTGTTGCTGCTTGGCAGCGGCATGGCATCTGCCGCCTGTCCCGACTATTTCAATGTGGAGATGCGCGAGCTCAACAGCACCCAGCGCCACAATCTCTGTCAGCTGACCGAGGGCAAGGTGGTGCTGGTGGTCAATACCGCCTCCTACTGCGGCTATAGCGGCCAGTTTCGCGATCTGGAGAAGCTTTATCAGAGCTACAAGGACAAGGGGCTGATTATTCTCGGTTTCCCCTCCAACGACTTCTGGCAGGAGGCGGGCAACGAGAACAAGACCGCCGAGGTGTGCCGTCGCGACTATGGTGTGACCTTCCCGATGTTCAACCGGGTGGCGGTACGTGGTTCTGATGCCGTGCCGCTGTTCAAGGGGCTGGCGGCGGCCGCAGATGGCGATGAACCGAACTGGAACTTCCACAAGTATCTGGTGGGGCGCGATGGCAAGCTGATTGCAAGCTACGGCGCCAACCAGAATCCGTCCGATGATCCCCTCAAGCTACAGATAACCCGGGCGTTGGGGCTCTGACCCTACCCCTTGGCGAGGAGCTCTGGAATAATGGGCTCCCGCCCTTTCAACCCGGTTATCCTGTGCTGCAACGTCTTCCGCAAATGGTGATCTTCGACGCGCTGGTGCGCGAGCAGGGTATCTCTGCCGCCGCCCGCCGTCTCGGGGTCTCCAAATCTCATATCAGCAAGCAGCTGGCGCTGCTGGAGACCGCCCTCGGCGCCCAGCTGGTACAGCGAACCACCCGTCGCTTCGCCCTGACCGAGCTGGGTCAGGAGTATGCCCGCCACTGCCATGCGCTGGTGGCGGTCGCGCAGGAGGCGAACTCGATGATCGCCGAGCGGCGCGGCAAGGTGAGTGGCGTGCTTCATCTCGGGGTGGGCCAATCTTTCGGCCGTCTGCATGTCATTCCTCATCTCAAGGCGTTTCAGGACCGTTATCCCGAGCTGGAGCTGGAGGTCTCCCTGTTCGACCACAAAACCAATCTGGTGGATGAGGGGCTGGATCTCTGGCTGACCACCTATGAAGACAAACCGGAAGGGCTGGTCGGGCAGCGGCTGGCCGATATCGGCTTCGTGCTGGCGGCTTCGCCGGATTACCTGTTGAGCCACGGTACGCCGCTCCATCCGAAAGAGCTGGCCCAGCACAACTGCATCACCTATCAGAGCCGGGAGCGGCGCTATCACCAGTGGTCATTCCGTCAGGGCAAGGAGCGCCAGACGGTGCAGGTTGCTGGCAACTATCGGGTCGATATGGCGGAGGCGGTGCGCGATGCGGCGTTGGCCGGGCTTGGCATCGCCTACATCGCCAACTACTTGCTGGACAAGGAGCTGCAGAGCGGCAAGCTGATCCCGTTGCTGCCCGAGTGGCGGCCGAACCAGCAGATGGCGGTGCATGCCGTCTATGCCCGGCGCGAACATCTGGATCCCAAGATCCGTCTCTTCATCGATTTCCTCAAGGCTCGCTTTGGCCCGGAGCCCTACTGGGAACAGCGGCTGGCCCCCTGGCTTGGTGGTCGATTGTCCGGTAGTGAGGAATGATTGTTTTTAAGTGGAAACACTTGATTTCTTCTGATACTAAAATCGAGCCAAATCAGCCAGTTGGCGCAACCGGTATCGTGCAAACGTTTTTTCTAACAGAGCCGTAACCAAGTGGACTTGCAGTGACGGGGGGAGAGGCGCAGAATCCGCGCCCATCTTTTTCCCCACCTGATGGAGTCCCTATGATTGCCCTGCTCGGCATCCTGAGTATCCTGGCGCTTGCCGTGATCTGCTCTGATAATCGTCGTCGTATCCCGTTGCGAACAGTTGGCCTTGCCCTCTGCCTGCAGGTCATGTTTGCCGCGCTGGTACTCTGGCTGCCTGCTGGTCAGCACGTGCTGAACGGGGTGAGCGAGAGTGTCAGCAGCGTGATTGGCTACGGTCAGGAGGGGATCGCCTTCCTGTTCGGCGATCTGGCAAAGTTCAAGCTGGGTTTCATCTTTGCCTTCAACGTGCTGCCGGTCATCATCTTCTTCTCCGCGGTGATCGCCATCCTCTATCACATCGGCATCATGCCGCGGGTCATCGCCCTGCTGGGCGGCGGTCTGCAGAAGCTGCTGGGCACCGGCCGTGCCGAGAGCCTCTCCGCCACCGCCAACATCTTCGTCGGCATGGTGGAAGCGCCGCTGGTGGTCAAACCCTACCTCTCCAAGATGTCCGACTCCCAGTTCTTCGCAGTGATGAGCTGTGGTCTCGCCTCCGTCGCCGGTGGCACTCTGGTGGGTTATGCCAGTATCGGGGTTGAGCTGAAATATCTGATTGCGGCCGCCTTCATGTCCGCGCCGGCCGGTCTGGCGATGGCCAAGATCTTGGTGCCGCCGAGTGTTGAAGAGGTGGATCACCATCAGGATGTCGAGATCCCCCGTGCCACCAACGTGATTGAAGCGGCTGCCGATGGTGCCATGGCCGGCCTCAATATCGCTGTGGCGGTCGGTGCAACCCTGCTGGCCTTCGTTGGCGTGATCGCCATGCTCAACGGTCTGCTCGGCTGGGCTGGCGGTCTGGTGGGTCTTGATCTGAGCTTCCAGATCATTCTGGGCTGGCTGTTTGCCCCGGTATCCTGGCTGATCGGTGTGCCCTGGGAGCAGGCACAGGCGGCCGGTGCCCTGATTGGTACCAAGATCGTGGTCAACGAGTTCGTCGCCTTCATCGCATTGGTGCAGGATCAGACCCTGAGCGAGTCGAGCAAGGCCATCGTGACCTTCGCCCTGTGCGGCTTCGCCAATATCTCCTCCATGGCCATCCTGATCGGCGGTCTGGGCGCCATGGTGCCGGAGCGCAAAGGCTTTATCGCCCGTTACGGTATGCGTGCCATCCTCTCCGGCGTGCTGGCCAACCTGATGAGCGCCTCCCTCGCGAGCATCTTCCTCGCCCTGTAACAGGCCTGGATAATTCATAAAACAAGGGCGCCATCATGGCGCCCTTGCTGTTTTTCCCGAACAAAAACCCCGACCTGAGTCGGGGCTTTTTGCTGCGCTATTCAGTCCACGTAGAAGGTTTGCTGGAAGGTGAGGATCTGCTGCTGACCGCCCCCCATGATCTTCAAGGTGAACTGGTAGGTATCTTCATTGCGATATGGGAGGGTTGCCAGATAGTAGATGGCATCCCCCTCCTTGACCTCCTGGAAGCTGAGGTTGCGGATGGTGCCGGTGAGGTTCTTGGCTTCGCCGGTGACGGAGACCGCCTGGGCCTTGGCCTGCTTGTCCTGCACCGCAATGTTGATGATGCCGTTGTAGCGGCTGCGCTCCAGACCGTAGGTCTTGGCTACCTCGGGAGTGAGGAAGCTGGAGTTGAAGGCGTTGTAGTGCACCTGCCATGGGCCCAGCTCCTTCATCTGTTCAGCCCGCAGGGGCAGGGTCATCAGCAGTGCCAACAGGCAGCTCATCCAGGCTGTTTTCATGGTGTCATCCCTCTCGTATCAATGTTGGCTCAGGCCGGATTGTCCAGCAGAGCGCTCACTTCCGGTGGCAACTGTTTGGGGCTGTCGATGGCGACCGTCTTGTGTCGCCCCAGCTCGCCCCGCACTATGGTGACCTGCCCCTTGGCCACCTTGAACTGCTTGGCCAGAAACTTGATCAAATGGCTGTTGGCCTGGCCATCGACGGGCGGTGCCGTGATGGCCACTTTCAACTCTTCTCCGTGCAATCCGACGATCTGATCCCGGCTCGCCTTGGGCTGGATCATCAGATGCAGTACCAGTTCATCCCCCTGTAGCAGGACGGCAGGCATCAAATCATCCACCACAGCTGGCCGAACAGGTCGCCCAGCAGATAGTTGATGGCCTGCAGCCCGATAAAGGCAACCAGTACCGAGAGATCCAGCCCGCCCAGCGCCGGCAGTACGCGGCGGATCGGAGAGAGGAAGGGCTCGGTCAACTGGTACATCACATATTCGATGGGGTTGCGGCCCTGGCTGACCCAGCTCAGGATGGCGCGGATCAGCAGTACCCAGAAGATCATCGAACCGGCTTTCTTCAGCACGGTCAGTGCCGCGAACAGGCTGATGCTGAGCCAGTCGGCCAGCAGTACGTTCATGCTCTTGAGCAGGGCCAGCTTGAGGAAGGCGACAGCCAGCGCCAGCACCACGGAGGCGAGATCCAGCCCCCCCAGACCCGGGATGACCCGGCGCAGCGGCACCACCAGCGGGTTGGTCAGTTTGACCACCATCTGGCTCATGGGGTTGTAGAAGTCGGCGCGGGCCCACTGCAGCCAGACGCGCAGCAGAACCACCATCAGGTAGAGATCGAAAACGGTATTGATCAGAAAGTAAGCGGTGTTCATCTGGGCTCCTGTCAGAAAAGAGTTTCCATTTCGGCGGCGCGAGCGACGGCTGCCTGCATGGCGTTGGCAGTCAGCGGCATCAGCCCCTGCTGCTGGAATGTCTTGATGGCTTCGGCGGTTGTGCCGCCCTTGCTGGTGACCTGCTCACGCAGGGTTTGCAGCGACAGTTCGGGATTTTGCTCCACCATGGCCGCCGCACCGAGGGCGGTCTGCTGCACCAGATGGCGTGCCTGCTCGGGGGAGAAGCCCATCGCTTCTGCCTCTTCGGCGATCGCCTGCATAAAGAGGAAGAAGTAGGCCGGGGCGCTGCCGGCTGCGGCGATGATGCTGTTGATGCCAGACTCCTGCTCCACCCAGAGGGTCTTGCCGACCGCCTGCATCATCTGCTCGGCAAAGTCGCGATCGCTGGCGGCAATATGCTTGGGGGCGTAGAGGCCAGTCATACCCAGACCCAGCAGGGCCGGGGTATTGGGCATGGTACGGATGATGCGGTCGTGACCACCGGCCATCTCGCCAAGGCGAGCAACCTTGATGCCGGCCGCGATGGAGACGAGCAGCTTGCCCGCAAGGGAGCCCAGCTCGGCAACAAGTGCTGCCAGCATGCCGGCCATCAGCTGTGGTTTGACCGCCAGCACGATCACCTCGGCATGGCGGGCAGCCTCGGCATTGGACCGGGTGGTGCGAATGCCGTAGTCGTTGGCTAGCGCATCCAGTTTGGGCTGGCTCGGGTTGGCGGCAGTGATAAGCGTTGCCGGATAACCCGCTTTGACCAGACCGGCGATGATGCTGCGGCTCATGTTGCCTGCGCCGATAAAGGCGAGCGTCCTGTGCTGTTGCATTAAAGGCTCCTGTTGCTTGGTGGGGCGCTGGCACGCGGCGTGCGTTGCATGCGCTCGCGCACCGGCTTATGAGTAGTCGCGGGCGCCGAAGATAGCGGTGCCGACCCGCACCATGGTGCTGCCGTGGGCGATCGCCAGTTCAAGATCCTCGGTCATCCCCATCGAGAGGGTATCGACGCTCGGGTATTGTCGCGCAAGCTCGGTGAACAGAGTCTGCATACGGGCCATTTGGGCGGCCAATATGGTCTCGTCACTGGTGTGTTCGGGAATGGCCATCAGCCCGCGCAGCACCAGCCGCTCACTTTGAGAAACCAGTTCGGCGAGGCGGAAAATCTCTTGTTCCGACGTTCCGGATTTGCTGCTCTCTCCGCTAATATTGATTTGCAGACAAACATTTAGCGGTGCCATGCTGGCAGGGCGCTGATTGTTCAGACGTTCGATCAGCTTCTCTCTGTCCACGCTTTGCACCCAGTCGAACCGTTCGGCAACCAGCCTGGATTTGTTCGATTGCAAAGGGCCGATAAAGTGCCACTCTATGTCGTTATATTCGGGTTGCTGGCGCAGGGTGTCGATCTTGGTGGCCGCTTCCTGAGCGTAGGATTCGCCAAAGCAGCGCTGGCCGGCAGCGTGAGCGGCCATCAGGGCCTCAAGGGGTTTGGTTTTGCTGACCGCAAGCAACCGGACCTGCTCCGGATTGCGGCTCGCCCCTCTGGCTGCTAGGGCAATACGTTCTTTTACCTGAAGCAGGTGCTGGGCAATCTGGTTCATGTTTCGTTAGTGATCTTGTGATGGGAGAATGACAAATCTATGGATATCACAGAGTTATTGGCTTTCAGTGTAAAGCATAAAGCGTCGGATCTACACCTGTCAGCCGGGGTTCCCCCGATGATCAGGGTTGATGGCGAGGTTCGCAAGATCAATTTGCCCGCCCTCGAACATCGGGAAGTGCACGCCCTCATTTACGACATCATGAACGATCACCAGCGCAAGGAGCTGGAGGAGAATTTCGAGGTCGACTTCTCGTTCGAGGTGCCCAATCTGGCCCGTTTCCGGGTCAACGCCTTCCAGCAAGCGCGTGGTTCGGGCGCGGTATTTCGTACCATCCCCAGCACAGTGCTGAGCCTCGAAGATCTCGATGCGCCGGAGATCTTCCGCAAGATCGCCGAGTTCCCGCGTGGTCTGGTGCTGGTGACCGGGCCGACCGGTTCCGGTAAGTCGACCACGCTGGCGGCCATGGTCAACTACATCAACGAGAACTTCCATCACCATATCCTCACCATCGAAGACCCTATCGAATTTGTGCACGAGAACAAGCGCTGTCTGGTGAACCAGCGCGAAGTGCACCGCGATACCAAGAGCTTCAGCAATGCCCTGCGCTCGGCACTGCGGGAAGACCCTGACATCATTCTGGTGGGCGAGATGCGCGATCTTGAAACCATTCGCCTCGCCATGACCGCAGCCGAAACCGGCCATTTGGTGTTCGGTACCCTGCACACCTCGTCGGCGGCCAAGACCATCGACCGTATCATCGACGTCTTTCCCGGCGCGGAGAAAGACATGGTGCGCTCCATGCTCTCCGAATCCCTGCGGGCGGTTATCTCCCAGACCCTGCTCAAGCGCATTGGCGGCGGTCGGGTGGCCGCCCACGAGATCATGATGGGGATCCCGGCGGTGCGTAACCTTATTCGGGAGGACAAGATTGCCCAGCTCTACTCGGTGATCCAGACCGGGATGACCCACGGCATGCAGACCATGGATCAGAGCCTCAAACAGCTGGTCAGCCGTGGCATGGTCGCGTCTCTCGATGCCAAGGCCAAGGCGGTTGACCCCAACAGCATCTGATGATGCCGGATCCAGGGAGGGATCGATGATGAATCTGGATGAACTGCTGGGCCAGCTGGTGGAGAAAAAAGGGTCGGATCTCTTTGTGACGGTGGGGACGCCCCCCACCCTCAAGGTGAACGGCCATCTGCTCTCTTTGGGGGGCGAAGTGCTCGATAAAAAGGCTGCCTTGACGCTGGTGAGGGAGACCCTGAGCCCCGAGCATTTCGAGCGCTATATCCGCACCAAGGAGGCCAACTACGCCATCCATCGCGAAACCTTGGGTCGGTTTCGGGTCAGCGCTTTCTGGCAGCAGGAGCTGCCGGGCATGGTGGTGCGGCGTATCGAGACCCGCATCCCAACCTTCGATGACCTGCAATTGCCTGTGATCCTGCAGGAGGTCGCATTGGCCAAGCGCGGACTGGTGCTGTTTGTTGGCGCCACCGGGGCGGGCAAATCGACCACCCAGGCGACCATGATTGGTTATCGCAACCAGAATGCCGACGGCCATATTCTGACGGTGGAAGACCCGGTGGAGTTTGTCCATCAGCATGGCCGCAGCCTGATCACCCAGCGGGAGGTGGGGATCGATACCGAGTCGTTCGATGTGGCGTTGAAAAGCTCGCTGCGTCAGGCGCCGGACGTGATCCTGATCGGCGAAATCAGAAGCTCTGAGACCATGGAGTTTGCCCTGCAATTCGCCGAGACAGGTCACCTCTGCCTCGCGACCCTTCATGCCAACAACGCCAACCAGGCGCTGGATCGCATTTTGCATCTGGTGCCGCAGGAGAAGCATCGCCAGTTCCTGTTCGATCTATCTTTCAACCTCAAGGCTATTGTCGCCCAGCAACTGGTGCCGAGCGTGGATGGCAAGCGGCGCTGCGCCGCATTCGAGATCCTGCTCAACACCCCGCTTATCACCGACATTATCCGCAAGGGGGAGATGCACCGTCTCAAGGAGGTGATGACCAAATCGACCGAGCTTGGCATGCAAACCTTCGATCAATCGCTGTTCAACCTGTTCTGCTCCGGCCAGATTGGCTACAGTGAGGCCCTTGCCCATGCCGACTCGGCCAACGACCTGCGGCTGCTGATCAAGCTTTCCGGCCGAGATCAGCTTGGTACCGGTACGCTGGACAATGTGACGCTGGATGAATGAATCATGGGGCCGCTCTGCCGTTCGGCCCCTCGCCATAAAGGAACCTTATGCTGATTGTGGTCTCCCCGGCCAAGACGCTGGATTACGAGTCACCGCTGGTGACAACCCGATTCACCCAACCCGAGCTGCTGGATCACTCTGCAGAGCTCATCAAGCGGGCTCACCAACTGAGCCCGGATCAAATTGCCACCCTGATGAAGATCAGCGACAAGCTGGCGGGTCTCAACGCCGCTCGCTTTGCCGAGTGGCAGCCTGATTTCAACCCGACCAACGCCCGTCAGGCATTGTTGGCCTTCAAGGGGGATGTCTACACCGGGCTGGCAGTAGAAGATTTCAGCGAGGCTGATTTTGACTTCGCTCAGGCGCATCTGCGAATGCTCTCCGGTCTCTACGGTGTGCTGCGCCCCCTCGATCTGATGATGCCCTACCGGCTTGAGATGGGAACCAAGCTCGACAATGGCCGCGGCAAGGATCTCTACCAGTTTTGGGGTGAGGTGATCACTCACCACCTCAATGAGGCATTGGTGGCACAGGGGGATGAGGTGCTGATCAATCTGGCCTCCGACGAGTATTTCAAGTCGGTACGACCCAAGAGCCTGAAAGGGCGGATCGTCACCCCGGTGTTCAAGGATGAGAAGAACGGCCAGTTCAAGATCATCAGCTTCTACGCCAAGAAGGCGCGTGGCATGATGGCCCGCCACATCATCAAGCACCGCCTGACCGAGGTGGAACAGCTGACCGGTTTCAACGCCGATGGCTACTACTTCGTGCCGGAAGAGTCAGACGCCAATACCCTGGTGTTTAAACGCGCCGAAAATTAATTACAAAAAGAGGGAACCAATCTTTCGACCCGCGGGTCTGAATATGTGAATCCTCTGTTGTAAGCACTTTTTATTCGCCGACGTTTGATACGTCGGCTTTTTTATTGCCGTTTTTATTGTCCATCGATTGCCTTCGCGGGGACTATGTGGTTCAGATAGACTCAAGACAGGGAGTGAGTCGTCGCGAGGTTTGTATGGAACAGAAAAATGCCATTCGGCAGGTTGCCGTACCTTGGGCTCCGTCCCGCCAGCTTCCACCCGGACTGGTCGTTGCCGAGCTGCATCAGGATCTCTGGAGCGACTCCCTGACCATCATGCTGGGTCGGGCGCGCAGCATCGATCTGCCTCCGCAAATCCTCTGCCGGGTCTATTTCCGCCATATCTACGCCCTGCGGGTGATCGAAGATTGCGATCTGGCGGAGGGGAAGGATAGCCACGCCATCGAAGAGCAGATCCAGCTCATCACCCCATCCCGTTTCGCCAGCTGGTTTCATCAGGAGTCGGACGGTCTGCATCTGGACGAAGATTTGCAGCACTATCGCATCTCGACCTGGGATTACTGCGCCGACGTGCTTACATCTTCGGCACCTGAGCTGCAGTTTGTCGCTCCGCGAGAATCCTGATCCGGTCATCGTCTGGTAGCAACAAGGGGGAAGGCCGTTTCAGCCTTCCCCCTTCTCTTTGCAGACGAATACTTCCGGACACAAAAAAAGCGCCTCAAGGGAGGCGCTGGGGAAAAAAGACAGATTGGAAGCGTCACATGGGTGCTACTTGGAGTGGTGAATGAGCCGTGCCACTCAAGTATGGAGCCATCATGCCAGCTTCTATCTGAAGTAGTTCTGAGACAATTCTTCATCCTCTGTTCATCTTGTCAGCAAGGTGACCAACGTCGGTTGCCGTAACATTTGGCTATTGTCAGAGCAGGAGACTCACGGGGTAAGAACAAACGGTGCGTGACGCTGCTCCAGCTCCAGCAGCCAGCGTTTGATGGGAATGCCGCCGGCATAACCGGTTAGCTCGCCGCTGCGGCCGATCACCCGGTGGCACGGCACTATGATGCTGAGCGGATTGCGGCCATTGGCGGCTCCCACGGCTCTGACCGATTTGGGATTGCCGATGGCCCGGGCGATATCGAGATAGCTGACGGTTTCGCCGTAGGGGATGTCACAGAGGGCGCGCCATACCGCCTGCTGGAATGGCGTGCCACGGACGGCCAGCGGCAGGTCGAATTGCTGCAGACGACCGGCGAAGTAGGCGGCGAACTGCTCGACGAAGGGAGCCAGCGCCAGATCATCCCGTTGCCACTCATTGGTCGGAGTTACTGGTTGTTCCCCCCGCACGAACTCCACATAGCGCAGACCATCCCGATCGATGGCGATGAGCAGAGGGCCATGGGTGCTGTCGCAAAAACTGTATTTCATGCTGTCATCCTCGGGTCAGGGTTAGTCCAAAACCAGCTTGCCGCGGGTCGATTTGATCTCCCCCTTGCGCTTCTTGGCATCGACCCGTTTGCGTTGGGAGCTGCGGGTCGGCTTGGTTGCATGGCGGGCCTTGGGGCGCCACGCCGCCTTTTTCAGCAGTTCCACCAGACGGCTCATCGCCTCCTTGCGGTTCATGTCCTGACTGCGATGGCTCTCGACCCGGATCAGGATAAAGCCGTCGTGCACCCGGCTGTCGCTCAGCTTGTCGAGCCCCTCCTTGTAGAGCGGGGTCAGGCTGGGGGAGTTGCGGTAATCGAAGCGCAACCAGACGGCGGAGTCGGTCTTGTTGACGTGCTGGCCACCGTTGCCCTGGGCCCGCATGGTCTGGAATTGCAGCTCATGCCAGGGGAGGGTAACGCTGTTGGAGATGACTAACATACTGCTGTGCTCTTGTTTGGTGCAGAGGCGCTGGCCGCCACAGCGTGGTGCCTCATTATGGGGCGCGTGGCAGGCCGATCCTGGCTCGCTTTGGGTGTTGCTCCGCAATTAGACGCTATCTTTATGAAATTTAATAATAAAAATACTTGGCACAAGAATTGATTCCCGGTTTATGACACACCATGGATTGGGAGCAACCAGATGAAACTGATTAGTGCGATTATCAAACCGTTCAAGCTGGACGATGTCCGCGAGGCCATTGCCAACCTGGGGGTGGAGGGGTTGACCGTGTCCGAGGTCAAGGGATTTGGCCGCCAGAAGGGACACACCGAATTATACCGGGGGGCCGAGTATCAGGTCGACTTTTTACCCAAGGTGAAGCTGGAGATCGCCACCACGGATGACAATGTGGAGGGGGTGATCGAGGCGATCTGCAAGGCTGCCTATACCGGCAAGATCGGTGACGGCAAGATCTTCGTATACGACCTGTTGCAGGCGGTGCGTATTCGTACCGGCGAGAACGACGAAGAGGCGCTCTGATCGCCGGTTTGTCACATCACTTGCCATGGCAAAACCCGATTGGGGCTGGATGGGATTCTATCCGGCCCTTTTATTTATGGCGCGTTTAAATATGTGAACTTCCCCCGCCACTCCTCCTTGATCTCGCAATTGGAATATGCAGAATGCAAACGGAAATTGTTCTCACTCGGTTTAGCAACTCAAGGAATGGATGATGAAAATGAAGATGCTGGCACTGGCTTTCTCTGCATTGGCAGCCCAGTCTGCGTTGGCGGCAGGAGAGGTGAATGTCTACTCCAACCGGCAGGATGAGCTGATCAAGCCCATCATCCAGCAGTTCGAGAAGGAATCGGGCATCAAGGTGAACGTGGTGTTCGCCAAAGAGGGGCTGAACGAGCGTCTGGAGCGGGAAGGCAAGCTCTCTCCGGCTGACCTGATGCTGACGACCGATATCAGCCGTCTGACCGATCTGGTAGACAAGCGGCTGGTGCAGCCGGTGGACAGCAAAATCCTGCAGGAGAACATCCCCGCCAGCTATCGCGATCCGGAGAACCGCTGGTTCGCCCTGACCACCCGGGTGCGTGCCATCTACTCCAGCAAGGATCGCCTCGGCAAGCTCGACACCATCAGCTACGAAGATCTGGCAAAGCCGGAATTCAAAGGGAAAATCTGCACCCGCAGCGGCAAGCATGAGTACAATGTGGCGCTGGTCTCCTCCATGATCGTCCATCACGGCATGGCCGAGACCAAAACCTGGCTGGAAGGGGTCAAGGCCAACCTGGCACGCAAGCCGCAGGGCAACGACCGGGATCAGGTCAAGGCGATCAAGGATGGCATCTGCGACGTGTCGCTCGGCAACAGCTACTATCTGGGCGCCATGTTGAAAGATCCGGCGCAGAAGTCCTGGGCGGATGCGGTCTACATCAACTTCCCGAACCAGGCTGACCGCGGTGCCCACGTCAACGTGAGTGGCGTGGCCATGACCAAGTATGCCAAGAACAAAGAGGCCGCCCAGAAGCTGATGGAGTTTCTGGCTGGTGACACCGCCCAGCACATGTATGCCGACGTGAATGCCGAGTATCCGGTCAAGGCCGGGGTCGAGCCTTCCGCCATGGTCAAGTCCTGGGGCAGTTTCAAGTCTGACGCGCTACCGGTCAGCGATTACGCCAAGCACCGCAAGGACGCCTTGCAGTTGCTGGATGAAGTGAAGTTCGACTTGTAATCAGATGGGGCCAACGGCCCCATCAACCTCTGTGGTCTCATGAAAAATTTTGGATGGATTACCGGCAGCTGGGCCACCGCCCTGCTGCTGGCTTTACCGGTTATTGCCCTTGTTTTCTCTGCCTTCTCGGCTGAGGGAGATCTGTTTCGCCACCTCGCCGATACCGTGCTGCTCGACTATCTGGCCAATACCCTGGGGCTGGTGGTTGGTGTGGTGCTGCTCAGCCTGCTGTTTGGCGTGCCCACCGCCTGGCTGGTGGCCATGTGCCAGGTGCCGGGGCGCCGTGCCCTGCAGTGGGCCTTGATGCTGCCAATGGCCATGCCCTCCTATATCGTCGCCTACGTCTATACCGACTTGCTCGACTACTCGGGCCCGCTACAGGCCGGGTTGCGCGCACTCTTTGGCTGGAACAGTCCGGCCGATTACTGGTTTCCGGCCATTCGCTCCCTTGGCGGCGCTGCCTGGGTGCTGGCGCTGGTGCTGTTCCCCTATGTCTATCTGTTGACTCGCGCCTCTTTTCTCGAGCAGTCAGTCAGCCTGATCCACTCCAGCCGCCTGCTCGGCTGTACCCCCTGGCAGAGCTTTCGCCGTCTCAGTCTGCCGCTGGCGCGCCCCGCCATCATGGTGGCCGTGTCGCTGGTGGCCATGGAGACGCTGGCAGATTTTGCCACCGTCCACTTCTTTGCCATCAACACCCTGACCACGGCGGTCTACGACACCTGGCTCGGCTACGGCAGTCTGGCCACCGCGGCGAAACTCTCCTGCCTGATGCTGCTGGCTGTGGTGCTGTTGATCGCGCTGGAGCGACGCTCTCGCAGTCGGCAGCAGGTGTTCCAGAAGTCCATGGGTCATGAGCAGCCGCTGCGCTATCCGCTCAAGGGGATGGGCCGTTGGTTGGCCGGTCTCTGGTGCTGGGGGTTGGTGCTGGCCGGTTTCGGCCTGCCGTTCGTCATCCTGCTCGATTACGGGGTGCGCTACTTCGAGTTGTCGTGGACACCGGAGTTCGTCCGCTTCGCTGGCAACAGTCTGCTTATCTCGGCGCTGACCGCCCTGCTGGCGATGGGCATCGCCCTGCTGCTCGGCTTCTTCCGCCGCCTCGATGGCGGGATAAAGAGTCTGTTGCCCCTGCGCCTCGCCGCCATGGGTTACACCATGCCGGGTACCGTGCTCGCCATCGGGGTGCTGGTGCCACTCACCGCCCTCGACTTTGCCATCAACGATCTGGCCGAATGGTTGGGGCGTCAGGGCCCGGGCTTGCTGCTGACCGGTACCATTACCGCCATCGTGTTCGGCTATCTGGTGCGCTTCGTGGCTATCGCCATCGGCTCGGTGGAGAGCAGCATGGGCAAGATCTCCCCAAGCCTCGATATGGCGGCCCGATCCTTGGGGCAGGGAGATGGCGCCATGCTGCGGCGGGTCCATCTGCCGCTGGTGCGGCGCGGCCTGTTTGCCGGTGCCATGCTGGTGTTCATCGAGTCCATGAAGGAGCTGCCTGCCGCCCTGCTGCTGCGGCCGTTCAACTTCGATACCCTGGCGACCCACGTCTACCAGTTCGTCTCGGACGAGATGCTGGAGCGCGGCGCGCTGGGGGCCATCGTCATCGTGCTGGTGGGTCTGTTGCCGCTGATCTGGGTCAATCGCAGTCTGGACAGCCCGGGCCACTGAGTCGCCACGTCGGCCAATGAAATTGCATGCGGTGTGCTTGAGCGAAAGGTAGTGCGCCGCCAGAAACAAGAGGAAGTCAGCCTTGTCCTGTTTGCAGGTTGAAAATGTCAGCTGCCGTTACAACGGCCGCAATGTGCTGGAACAGCTCTCCCTGACGGTGGCAGACAACGAGATCGTCTGCCTGCTGGGGGCCAGCGGCTGCGGCAAAACCACGCTGCTCAAGGCCATCGCCGGGCTGTTGCCGTTGGCAGAGGGCTCGATTCGCCTCGGCGATACCCTGTTCGATGGGCCCGGTGCCAGCGTGCCGCCCGAGGCGCGCAATATCGGGATGATCTTTCAGGATTACGCCCTCTTCCCCCACCTGACGGTGGCCGACAACGTCGGTTTCGGTCTGACCAAACTTGAGCGCCGGGCCCGCCAGCAGCAGGTGGACGAGGCGCTGGCGCTGGTCAATCTGCAGGGGCTGGGGGATCGTTATCCGCACCAGCTCTCCGGCGGTCAGCAGCAGCGGGTGGCCATCGCCCGGGCGCTGGTGTGCAAGCCTCGGCTGATGCTGCTGGATGAGCCCTTCTCCAACATCGATACCCAGGTGCGGATGAAGCTGATCCTGGAGATCCGTGCCCTGCTCAAGCAGCAGGGGATCGGCGCCATCTTCGTCAGCCATAGCAAGGAGGAGGCGTTTGCCTTCGCCGATCGGCTGGCACTGTTTCGCGCAGGTCATATCGAGCAGGTGGGCCAGCCGGAGCAGCTCTATCGCCGCCCGCAAAACCGCTTCGTGGCGGAGTTTCTCGGTGGGGTCAACTATCTGGCGGCCGAGGTGGTGGACAGCCACTGCGTGCAGACGGTGCTCGGGGTCATCTGTGGCAGCGAACCCCATGGTCGGGCGGTGGGTGAGCAGTTGCAGCTGATGCTCAGACCCCAGCAACTGCTGCTGGAGAGCGCCGCGGAGGGCGAGCTCAAGGTGGTGGAGCAGCAGTTCCTCGGCCATCACTGCCGGGTGCTGTTCGAGTGTGGCGATCTGCAGCTGGAGGCGAGTATTGGCGAGCCTCTTGAGGGAATGCGGGCCCGCATCCGGGTGGCGCCTCACACGCTGGTGTTGTTTGACCCTTTACCCTGAACGCGTGATATCGTCGTGAAATCAAAGAACTGGAGCTGCTCTGGTTTATAATCGCGCAACGCTAATAGCCCATAACGCTAACGCCTACTCAGGGGAGAGATATATGAAAGCCCAAGCCGGGATCTGCGCAGAGCCGAATCTGCACGCCCTCTATCTGATGTTCAATCGCACCGGCGATGCCGCCGAACTGGTCGGCCGTCTGGCCAAACTGCCCGCCTTGTGGCAGGCGGTCGCCGCCGATTTCCCCGAGGCCGGTTTCAGCGGTCTGGTTGCCGTCGGCGCCGATGCCTGGGATGGTCTCTACCCTGCGGCCCGTCCGCCCCAGTTCCGCAGCTTTATGGCGCAATCCGCCAACGGTCAGGAAGCCCCCAACACCCCGTTTGATCTCTTCATTCAGCTGCGTGCCGATCGGGTCGACGTGCTGCACCACGCAGGTCACCGCGTGATGGCGCTGTTGGCCGGAGTGGTAGAGCTGGCCGAAGAGGTGCGCGGTTTCCGCAATCTGGATTGCCGTGACCTGACCGGTTTCGTCGACGGCACCGAAAACCCGCAGGATGAGCACCGTGCCGAAGTGGCGCTGCTGGCCGAGGGCGAGTTTGCCGGTGGCTCCTACATTCACGTCCAGCGCTGGGTCCACGCCATGAGCGACTGGGAGAAGCTGGCGCAGAAAGAGCAGGAAGACATCATTGGTCGCACCAAGCCCGACAACATCGAGTATGAGTCTGCCGCCAAGCCGCTGACCGCCCACATCAAGCGGGTCAACCTCAAGACCCCGAAAGGGGAGTCCATGGAGATCCTGCGCCAGAGCATGCCCTGGGGCACCATGACTGAGCAGGGGCTCTACTTCATCTCCTGCTGCCGCACTCAGCAGCACTTCAACGCCATGCTGGCCAGCATGTACAAGGGGGAGGGCAGCCACTTCGACCACCTGCTGCGCTTCACCAAGGCAGTGACTGGCGCCGCCTTCTTCGCCCCGTCGGAAGGTTTTTTGATGGCGCAGGGCAAGTAATAGCGGCTGTGACAGCGCCACCTTCCCCCTCGTGCCGCCAAGTGCGCAGAGAGCGTCCGGTTGCCAAGAGATCGGGCGGTGGGGGTGGCTTGTCATGCTCCGAGAGCTGCTGACGCTGCTGGCTAGATTGTTTCGCAGATGCAACGAATATCAATTTATGCCAGTGAGAAGTGCAACAATCTCGATCAACATCGCGAGGATGGGCGCAGAGAGAGGGGGCAGAATAGACTCCCGATCTGCTGGCTCACCAAACAAAAATCCCGGCCTTGGCCGGGATTTTTCGTTCTGGCGTGACCGCGATGACGCGGTAGACCATTACGGGGTCTGTTCGAACAGCTCGAGGGCGGAGAGGTAGAGCTCTTCGATATCGGTGTCGCTGGTCGGGGTGATGAAGATGGTGTCGTCACCGGCGATGGTACCGAGGATCCCCTCTGCCTTGCCGAGGGAGTCGAGCAGGCGGGCGATCAGTTGGGCTGCGCCCGGGCTGGTGTGGATCACTACCAGTGCGCCGTTGTGGTCGACATCCAGCACCAGATTCTTGAGCGGACTGGAGGTGGTGGGCACGCCCAGTTCCACCGGCAGGCAGTAGACCATCTCCATCTTGGCGTTGCGGGTGCGAACGGCGCCGAAGCGGCTCAGCATGCGCGATACCTTGGACTGGTTGATGTTCTCGAAGCCCAGTTCTTGCAGGGCAGTGACGATCTCTGCCTGGGAGCCAAAGCGCTCTTCTTTCAGCAAGGCTTTAAAGGCCTTGGCCAGTTTTTCTTGCTTGTCGTTGTGTTTCATCTTGGTCTCACGAATGAGGAGGTGTGGCGGCCTGTGCGAGACAGGCGGCAGATACGAACAGCGAGGCCATTTTGCATTCATATGCCGTTTTTTGCAAGGAAGCGGCGCTTGTTCTGCATATTGATTCAAAAATGGCTTGCATCAACCTCTATTAGGGATAGAATCGGGATGAAATTTTGAAAACTTATTCAATTGGGCTGTATGGGTATTGAATTAATAGGTATCGAGAAGTCCTGGCACAAGGTGCCGGTTCTGCAACAGGTCAGCTTTCGGACATCCCCCGGTGAAACCTTGGTGTTGCTGGGCCCGAGCGGTGCTGGCAAGAGTTCCCTGCTACGGATGATGAACCTGCTGGATACCCCGGATGCGGGTGTTTTGCGGATTGGTGAAAGTGAATTTTCTTTCCCGAACTCCCTCTCTGCTGCCGAATTCAACCGCCAGTGCCAACTGCTGCGCCGCAAGGTGGGCATGGTGTTCCAGCAGTACAATCTCTGGCCACATCTCACCGTGATGGAGAATCTGATTGAAGCGCCGGTCAAGGTGCTTGGAATGAGCAAGGAGGCCGCCATCGAGAAGGGGGCCTATCTGCTGGCCCAGTTGCAACTGGCCGACAAGCGCGATGCCTGGCCTGCCCGTCTCTCCGGCGGCCAGCAGCAACGGGTGGCTATTGCCCGTACCCTGATGATGGACCCGGAAGTGCTGCTGTTTGACGAGCCGACCGCCGCCCTCGATCCCGAGATCACCAAAGAGGTGGCCGAGATCATCCGCAACCTGAGCCAGACCGGCATTACCCAGGTAGTGGTGACCCACGAGGTCGACTTTGCCCGCAAGGTGGCCAGTCAGGTGATTTATCTGGAGAAGGGGCGGATCATCGAATCCGGCACCGCTGCCATTTTCCAATCCCCGCAAACCAGCCGGTTTGCCGAATTCTTGATGCATTGATATTGAATCGATAAGGAAGCTGTCATGAAAAAGAGTCTGTTGTTGGTTGCTGCCATGGGCCTGTTGAGTACCTCCGTCATGGCCAAGGAGATCAAGTTTGCCACCGAGGCTACCTACGCGCCGTTCGAATACCTGGATGACAAGAACGAGTTTCAGGGGTTTGACATCGATCTGGCTCGCGCCATCTGCGAGCAGGCCAAGCTGGAGTGCAGCTTCCACAACCAGGCTTTTGACAGCCTGATCCCCAGCCTGAAATTCCGTCGCTACGATGCCGCCATCGCCGCCATGGACGTGACTCCGGAGCGCGCTGCTCAGGTCGATTTCTCCGACATCTACTACGAGAACTCGGCGGTATTCGTCGCCAAGAAAGGGGCCTTCAAGGGGCCGGAAGAGATGGTCGACAAGACCGTTGGCGTGCAGAACGGCACCTCTCACCAGTCCTATCTGGTGGATAACTGGGTGAGCAAGGGTCTGCTGACCGTGCCGTACGCCAGCTACCAGAGCGCTTTCCTTGACATGATGAATGGCCGTACCGACGGTGTATTTGCCGATACTGCGGTCGCTGCCGACTGGCTGAAGCAGCACAAGGAGTATGCGGTAGTGGGTACACCGGTGACGGACACCAAGTACTTCGGTACCGGCTTTGGCATCGCAGTGGCCAAGGGTAATCAGGAGCTGCTGACTCAGCTGAACAAGGGGCTGGCCGAGATCAAGGCCAACGGCACCTATCAGAAAATCTTCGACAAATACTTCGCGCAGTAAGCCATGTTGAGCCTGTTGTTGGATGCAGCCTGGATGACCCTCGGGCTGGCCTTGGCATCACTGGTCGGGGGCATGGTATTGGCACTGGCGTTCAGTGCCGCCGAGCTCAGCAAGCAGCGTGCACTGGTGTGGCCGGTGGCCACCCTGACCACGCTGATCCGTGGCCTGCCCGAGTTGCTGGTGGTGCTGTTCATCTACTTTGGCTCGACCCAGGTGTTGTTCCTCATTACCGGCGAGTATGTGGAGTTCAGCCCGTTTGCTTGCGGCGTGCTGGCGCTCTCCCTGCTGTTCGCCAGCTATGCGACCCAGACCCTGCGGGCGGCGCTCAATGCAGTGCCCTCAGGGCAGCGGCTGGCGGCGCTGGCGCTCGGCCTTGGCAAGAGTCACATCTTCTTTCGCATCGTGTTGCCGCAGGCGTGGCGTCACGCCCTGCCGGGCCTCGGCAACCAGTGGCTGGTGCTGCTGAAAGACACCGCGCTGGTGTCGCTTATCGGGGTGAACGAGATGATGCGTCAGGCGCAGATGGCCTCGGCCAGTACCTATGAGCCCTTCACCTGGTATGCCGCCGCCGCCCTCATCTATCTGGCCATCAGTTTGGTGAGCGAGTATGGCCTCGGTCTTGCGGCCCGCTACACCCGTCGCTACGGAGGCTAATCGATGCAAGAGTATCTTGTAACCCTGCTGGGTGGGCTGCTCACCACGCTGGAGCTGACTCTGTTCAGCCTGCTGCTCGGCTTCGTGTTGGCGGCCCTGATGACCTGGGTGCTGGAGTTGCGGCTGCCGGTAGCGACCCAGCTGGTGCAGCTGTGGGTGTTGCTCTTTACCGGTACGCCGCTGCTGATCCAGATCTTTCTCATCTACTACGGGCCGGGTCAGTTCGAGTGGCTTAAAGAGAGCCCGCTCTGGCCGCTGCTCAAGCAGCCATGGTTCTGTGCCGTGCTGGCGCTGGGCCTCAACACAGCGGCTTACTCCACCCGGTTGTTCAAGGGGGCGCTCGACGCCATTCCGGCCGGTGAGGTGGAGGCGTGCCGTGCACTCGGTTTTAACGGTCGTCAGACCCTCTGGATGAAGGTGCGCCATGCCGCCCGTCATCTGGTGCCCGCCTACTCCAACGAGGTGATCCTGGTGCTCAAGGGGAGTTCCCTCGCCAGTACCATCACCATCATGGACATCATGGGGCTGGCGCAGGGGCTCAATGCCCAGACCTATGACACCCTTGCCGTCTTCGGCGTCGCGGGGGCCCTCTACCTCACCATGAACGGATTGTTAACAATTGGTTTTCGCTGGTGTGAAAAGCGGGCGTTGGCATTCCAGGTCTGAGTCGGCATAACTACCTCTTTATGGGAGGGTGAAGTGCAGAAAAACTGTGCTTCCCCTCCAATTTTTTGGATTTTTCCCCATTTTTAT
Organism: Aeromonas lacus; assembly: GCF_000764665.1. Classification (GTDB taxonomy): domain Bacteria; phylum Pseudomonadota; class Gammaproteobacteria; order Enterobacterales; family Aeromonadaceae; genus Aeromonas; species Aeromonas lacus. Next base: position 106,339 of record NZ_JRGM01000129.1, read on the forward strand.
TCGCTGCCTGTTTCTTGGCTCACAGAACCCGTGACTGCAACTGTTATCAGATTGTTTTTTATGGGGGGATCCATTAAGGTTGGGCGCACAAGAACAAATAACCTTAAACCTACGCTTAAACATGGAGTTGATCATGAAAGTTGCCGTTCTGGGTGCCGCTGGTGGCATCGGTCAAGCCCTTGCTCTGCTGTTGAAAAACCGTCTGCCGGCCGGCTCCGAGCTGAGCCTGTATGACATTGCCCCGGTCACTCCGGGCGTAGCCGTAGACCTCAGCCATATTCCTACCGACGTCGCCATCAAGGGTTTCTGCGGTGAAGATCCGACTCCTGCGCTGGTTGGTGCCGATGTGGTGCTGATCTCCGCCGGTGTGGCGCGCAAGCCGGGTATGGATCGCTCCGACCTGTTCAACATCAACGCCGGTATCGTCAAGAATCTGGTCGAGAAGTGCGCGGCAGCCTGCCCGAAAGCGCTGATCGGCATCATCACCAACCCGGTCAACACCACCGTCGCCATCGCCGCCGAAGTGCTGAAAAAAGCCGGAGTCTATGACAAGCGTCGCCTGTTCGGTGTCACCACTCTGGACGTGATCCGCGCCGAGACCTTCGTCGCCGCCGCCAAAGGGCTGAACGTGGACAAGGTTCGCGTCAACGTCATCGGTGGCCACAGTGGCGTGACCATTCTGCCGCTGCTCTCCCAGATTGAAGGCGCTTCCTTCACTGCCGAAGAAGTGGCTGCCATGACCAAGCGTATCCAGAACGCCGGTACCGAAGTGGTTGAAGCCAAGGCCGGTGGCGGTTCCGCCACCCTCTCCATGGGTCAGGCTGCCTGCCGTTTCGGTCTGTCGCTCATCAAGGGCCTGCAGGGCGAAGCCAATGTTATCGAGTGTGCCTATGTTGAAGGCAACGGCGAACACGCTACCTTCTTTGCACAGCCCATCCTGCTGTGCAAGAACGGTGTTGAAACCGTGCTGGACTACGGCAAGCTGAGTGCCTTCGAGCAGGAAGCGATGGAAGGGATGCTGGCCACCCTGAAAGCCGATATCCAGCTGGGGGTCGACTTCGTCAAATAAGCGGCATGACCGCATCAAAAGGGAGCTTCGGCTCCCTTTTGCATTGTTGGGCTCCCGCCAGCTTAAGGAGATGGGGGTTGTGGCCGATAACAGAGAGCAGCAGGAGATCCCTTATGATGAAACCCCTTACCCTTCTCTCCCTTATCTGTCTGGCTGGCGCGCCTCTTTATGCCGCCGAGCCGGTGCCGGCTGCCCCGGCTGCTCCCGCCACCGCTGGCGAAACGGCGCCAGCATCAGCGGCGACTGCTACTCCGGCTCCCGTGTTGTTGCCAGCCGACGCGACGGCACCTGCTCCCGCAGCTACCGGTGAGGCGGCTCCGTCGGCAGCTGTGACTGCGGCCCCTGCGCCTGTGCTGCTGCCAGTCGATCCTGTGGTACCAGCTCCGGCTACAGAGCCCGCTTCAGCCCCCGTGCCAGCCGCGCCACCTGCCGAACCGGCGCCTTCGGTGGCACCTTTGAATACCGGCGACCTGCAGGCGGTGGCCATCTATCGTCAGGACGAGCTGCTCAACTGGATCGAGCAGGGTCGTCACCTCACTCAGGTTAAACAGGATCGCTGCCAGTTGACTCAGGATATCGAGGCGCGGGCGTCGGTGATGAAGATCCCTGCCTACCAGTTTCTCTGGGGGGATATGCTGGCCTGGGGCGTCTGTACCAAGTCCAACGCCGAGCTGGGTGTGCAATATATGTGGGAAGCGGCCAATCAGGGGCTGGCTCCCGCGCTGGAGCAGCTGGGCCGCTACTACTGGAAAGGGACGCTGGTGCAGAAGGATCTGGTTCGCGCCGAGACGCTGATGCGTGAGGCTGCCAGCCTCGGTTTTCTGCGGGCTCGCATGGAGTGGGTCGAGATGCTGCTGCAGGGGATGGGGAGCCCGCTCGATTACGAGGATGCCTACCGTTGGCTGCACGGCTCCGTTATCGGTGATAAAGCCCTGCACCAGAAGGCAGCCAGTCTGTTGAGTCGGCTTGGCAACCGGATGCCGGCCAACGTGGTGGCCCGCGCCAAGGCGATGCACTGACCCAAAAAATGACCCACAGGTCTGCACCTGTGGGTCCGGTTCCTGCCGCCGTGCCATGACAGGCTGGAACCTCCTTTCGTTATATGGCTACCCGGCTGTTATAGATCTTGGTGGGGGCCAAAAACTTCGTAATGGAGCTGGCTTGCGGGGATCCCGGCCTCAGTCAGCTGTCGCTTCACCTCCTGCATGAAACCGAGCGGGCCGCAGAAGTAGTAGTGGGCCTCTGGTGTGATGCGCTCCTTCACTGCGTTCAGATCCATGGTGCCGCTGAAGTCGTAATCCTCTCCCTGCTTGTCGCTCTCTGCGGGCTCCCGATACCAGACCCGACTGACCAGATTGGTGTGCTGGCTGATTTTGCTGCGGATATCTTCCCGGAAGGCGTGGACACGTCCATGCTCGCAGGCGTGCAGCCAGGTGATGCCGGCCAGATGCCCGCTCGCCAGCAGCTGGTTGAGCATGCTCATCATGGGTGTGAGACCGACCCCGGCCGAGAGCAGCACAACCGGCGTCTGGCCATCCGCTTTCAGGTAGAAATCGCCGGTGGGGGGCATTACCTCGATTTTGTCGCCCGCTTGCAGCCGGTCGTGCAGCAGGTTGGAGACCTGACCCTGCGGCTCGCGCTTGACGCTGATGCGATAGTCGCGGCCATTTGGCGCATCCGAGAGCGAATACTGGCGGATTTCGTGATGTTCGAGTTCGGGGTGCACCAGCTTGATGCTGAGGTACTGGCCCGGCTGGAAGGTCAGCACCGGCTTGCCATCTTCCGGTGTCAGCAGGAAGGAGGTGATAAGCTCGCTCTCGGCTCGCTTCTCCTTGATGATGAAGCTGCGGGTCCCTTGCCAGCCGCCGCTCTGGTTCGCCTTCTCCTGATAGATCTCCCGCTCGCGGCCGATGAAGATGTTGGCCAGCACGCCATATGCCTTGCCCCATGCCTCCAGCACCTCGTCAGTGACCGCACTTCCGCCCAATTCTTTGAGCGTGGCCAAGAGATGACTACCTACAATGTGATATTGTTCTGGCTGGATCAGGAATCCGGTATGCTTGTGGGCAATCCGCTCGACCGCGCCGGCCAGCACCCCCAGATTGTCGATATTTTTGGCGTAGGCAGCGACGGCGTTGAACAGCGCCAGTGGCTGACCACCGCTGCGCTGATGGGCCAGATTGAAGATATCTTTCAGCTCCGGGTTATGGCTGAACATCCGTTGGTAGAAGTGCTGCGTCAGCGCCGGGCCGGCTGATTCGAGCAGAGGAATGGTGCTTTTGATGACGGCAATGGTGGTTTGGTCTAGCATAGGGAGCCTCGTCGTTAATTAAACATCTAAAATGCCATTTAATAAGTGGCATCCTAGATGTTTATTTGATTTGAATCAATACTCCACTTTTCGCATCGCGCTAATCAGGCTTTATGAGACTAACCAGTTATACAGATTTCGGATTGAGAGCCCTGCTCTACCTTGCCACCCTGCCGGAAGGGGAGCTCTCGAGCGTAGCCAAGGTCTCTGCCTTGTACGACGTTTCTCGCAACCACATGGTGAAGGTGGTCAATCAGCTGGTGAAGCTGGGCTATCTGCAATCCCAGCGTGGCAAGAATGGGGGGATCCGCATGGCATGCGATCCCGCTACCATCAATATCGGGCAGGTGATCCGGGCGCTGGAAGGGAATCTGGACGGGATAGATTGCGGCTCGCCCGCCTGTCACATCGTCTCTGTCTGTCTGCTCAAGAATGCGCTGAAAGAGGCGATGGATGCGTTTCTGGCGGTGATGGACAGCTACACCCTGCAGGATTTGCTGGCCAATCGTGACGAGCTGCAGAGGGTGTTTGGCGAGTTGATCCCGACGCTGGTACTGGAGCCGGATGACGAAGATGAACAGTGACGAGTTGCAATGAAAAAGGGCTGCCAGTGGCAGCCCTTTTTCAATTCTGCGGTGCAGTTGCAGCCCGGTAGGAAGCCGGCATGATCCGCGCCATTTTGACCATGTTGTTCTCGACTTCGAGGATCTCGATGGGGTAGCCCGCCAGCCGGATCCCGATATTAGGCTGGGGGATCTCCTCCAGATATTCGAGGATCAGGCCATTGAGGGTGCGCGGTCCGTCGATGGGCAGATGCCAGTTCATCTCCTTGTTCAGCTCGCGCACGCTGGCCGAGCCTTCCACCAGAAACGAGCCGTCCGGCTGGGGATGGATTTCGTCGCTCGGAGTCGGCGTCATGGAGGTGGTGAAGTCGCCCACTATCTCTTCCAGAATGTCGTCCAGGGTGATCAGCCCCTGAATGTCGCCATATTCGTCAACGATCAGGCCAATTCGTTCCTTGTTGCGCTGGAATTTGGCCAGCTGCACGTTGAGCGGCGTACCTTCCGGAATGAAGTAGATCTCGTCCACTTCCCGCAGCAGGCTCGACTTGTTGAACTGATCCCGGGCCATCAACCGCAGGGCGTCGCGGGCGTGTAGAAAGCCCACCACGTCGTCGATGCTGTCGCGATAGAGCAGGATCTTGGTGTGGGCACAGTGAGCCAGCTGGCGCTGGATGCTCTTCCAGTCGTCATTGATATCGATGGCATAGATATCGCTGCGGGGCACCATGATGTCCTCGACCAGCATCTTGTCCAGATCCAGAATGCTGAGCAGCATCTCCTGATGGCGCTGGGGGATCAGGCTGCCCGCCTCGTTGACTATGGTGCGTAGCTCCTCGGTGTTGAGGGAGTCATCCTTGTTTGGCGTGATCTTCAGCATCTTGAGCAGACCACTGGTGATGCCGTTGATCAGCCAGACCAGCGGGGAGAGCGGCACCATCAGCCCCTTGAGGATCCAGGAGGCGGGGTAGGCAATCTTCTCGGGGAACATGGCAGCCAGCGTCTTGGGAGTCACTTCACCAAATACCAGCACTACCAGCGTCAGGCCAAAAGTGGCCACCGCGACACCGAGATCGCCGAACAGCCTGATACAGACGATGGTGGCAATGGCGGAGGCGAGGATATTGACCAGGTTGTTGCCGATAAGGATGAGGCCAAGCAGCCGATCCGGGCGTGACAGCAGCTTCTCTACCCGACGGGCCGCCTTGTGTTTGGTCTGTGCCAGATGCCGCAGCTTGTAGCGGTTGATGGACATCAGACCGGTTTCGGAACTGGAGAAGAAGGCGGATAGAAGGATCAAGATAACGAGAACAATCAGTAGTGTGCTCGTTGAGATGCTGTCCAAAAAGGGCTCCTGTAGATGGTGTGACTAACGGTTATCAGCTCAGCAGCACTTCTTTGACGAAGCGGCTGCCGAAATAGGCCAGGGTCAGGATGACGCTGCCGATCAGGCTCAGGGTGACCACCTTGCGGCCACGCCAGCCATAGGTGTGATGGCCCCACAAGAGCAGCACGTAGATGCACCATGCGATGATGGAGAGCACGGCCTTGTGGGATTTGCCCTGGGCGAACATGTCTTCGAGGAAGAAGAGCCCCGAGGCGATGGAGAGGGTCAGCAGCAGCACGCCGGCAGAGATGAGCTGGAACAGCCGCTTCTCGACGGTCATCAAGGGGGGCATGGCTGGCAACTGGCTGATCTTTCTCGACTTGAGCTGCTTGTCCAGACAGGCGAGCTGAAGAGCAAACAGGCAGGCGATCATCAATACCGAGTAGGCCATCAGCGCCAGACCGATATGCAGCAACAGCTGGGGATGGGCCTCAAGGTGGGTGATATAGCGCCCGGGAATGAGGGCACTGGCCGCCAGCAGCAGCGCCGAAAAGCTGTAGACAACCGGCAGCAGGATCCAGCCGTTGAAGCGGCGGGTAATGCAGGTCATGAAGGTGCTGATGATCAGACTCACCAGCGAGGCCACGTTGAGCATGCTCAGGTTCTGGCCGGAGCCTTGCAACACCTCGGTTCCGAGGGCGGTAGCATGGGCGATCAGGGCCAGTCCGATGCAGGCAAAGAGGGAGCGCTGTCCTACCGGCTTGGCGCTCAGTAACAGATGCAGGGAGGCGATGATGGCCAGCAGATAAAACGCCAGGGCCAGAACAGAGATTACGATCATAACCAGGTCGTTGATGCACAAGCTTTTGAGGGTAAGAGGGGCAGTATACCTTGCACGCGAAATGCTCGCCAGTTGTGCAATGGCCGATCCGCCCATATATAGGGATGAAGCATCGATGAGCGGCAGTGCGGCGAATAATCGTCCTCGCGGCTGCTCTGGGTTATAATGCCCCCCATTTACAACGCCAAGAACCGGAATGCGTCATGTTTGAGAATTTGACTGAACGACTCTCGCGCACCTTGCGCAATGTCAGTGGCCGCGGCCGCCTGACCGAAGAGAACATCAAGGAAACCCTGCGCGAAGTCCGCATGGCGCTGCTCGAGGCGGACGTCGCCCTGCCGGTCGTGCGTGATTTCGTGGCGCGCGTCAAAGAGCGTGCCGTCGGCCAGGAAGTGGCCAAATCCCTGAGCCCGGGTCAGGCGTTCATCAAGATTGTGCACGGCGAACTGGTCACCGTAATGGGTGAGGCCAACGAGCAGCTCAATCTGGCAGCCCAACCGCCCGCTATTATCCTGATGGCCGGTCTGCAGGGTGCCGGTAAAACCACCACGGTCGGCAAACTGGCCAAGCTGCTAAAAGAGCGCAACAAGAAGAAGGTGCTGGTAGTCAGTGCCGACGTTTACCGCCCTGCGGCGATCAAGCAGCTGGAAACCCTGGCGGGCGATATCGGCGTCGACTTCTTCCCGAGCGATGCCAGCCAGAAGCCGGTTGCCATCGCGACTGCCGCCATCGATCAGGCGCGCAAGAAATTCTATGACGTGGTGATCGTCGATACCGCAGGTCGTCTGCACGTCGATAGCGAGATGATGGCCGAGATCCAGGATCTGCACGCCACCATCAAGCCGGTCGAGACCCTGTTCGTGGTGGATGCAATGACCGGTCAGGATGCCGCCAACACCGCCAAGGCATTCAACGAGGCGCTGCCGCTCACCGGCGTGATCCTCACCAAGGCGGACGGCGACGCCCGCGGCGGTGCCGCCCTGTCGGTACGCCACATCACCGGCAAGCCGGTCAAGTTCATCGGTATGGGTGAGAAGACCGACGCGCTGGAGCCGTTCCATCCGGATCGTCTTGCCTCCCGTATTCTCGGTATGGGTGACGTGCTGTCCCTTATCGAAGAGGTCGAGCGCAACGTCGATAAAGAGAAGGCGGCCAAGCTGGCCAGCAAGGTCAAGAGCGGCAAGGGCTTCGATCTGGAAGATTTCCGCGAGCAGCTGGCCCAGATGCGCAACATGGGCGGCATGATGGGGATGCTGGACAAGCTGCCCGGTATGTCCGGTCTGCCGGACAACATCAAGGATCAGATGGATGACAAGCTCACCGTGCGCATGGAGGCCATCATCAGCTCCATGACGCCGAAGGAGCGTGCTCATCCAGACCTCATCAAGGGCTCCCGCAAGCGTCGTATCGCAGCAGGCTCCGGCATGCAGGTGCAGGACGTGAACAAGCTGCTCAAGCAGTTCACCGAGATGCAGCGCATGATGAAGAAGATGTCCGGCAAGGGCGGCATGCGCAAAATGATGAGCCAGATGAAGAACATGCTGCCACCGGGATTTGGTGGTGGTCGCGGCCCGTTCTGATTATCCGGGCTGACGTATTGCATGAGGGTCTGCCGGTGGCAGACCCTTTTCATTGCTGCTCTGCGCAAAAAATGGCTGGCTTGGTTGCATTTATTACGAATCCAAGTAGAATTATGCGGCTTATTTTAAGCTAGGGTCCGCGTGTTTGCGGGCCTTGTTCATTAGATGTTAATGAGGACGATATGGTAACCATTCGTTTACAACGTGGTGGCGCGAAAAAGCGTCCGTTCTACCAGGTAGTAGTTGCTGACAGCCGTAACGCCCGCGACGGTCGTTTCATCGAGCGCGTTGGTTTCTTCAACCCGGTTGCTGCTGGTCAAGCTGAAAAGCTGAACCTGGACCTGGCTCGTATCGAGCATTGGGTTGCTACTGGTGCCGCTGTTTCTGAGCGCGTTGCCAAGCTGATCAAAGACGCTGCCAAAGCTGCTTAATCAGTCAAACGGTAAGGAGTTAAGGTGGAAAAACCTGTAGTTCTGGGCACCCTGGGTACCGTATACGGCATCAAGGGGTGGCTTAAAGTGAACTCCTTCACCGATGTTGCCGAAGCGATTTTCGATTACAACCCTTGGCTGATTAATCAGAACGGGGCGTGGCGTGAAATTCGGGTTTCATCTTGGAAACGTCACAACAAGGGTCTGATCTGCAAACTCGATGGTATCGATGTGCGCGAGGATGCCCTGGCATTGACCAATGTCGAGATTGGCGTAGCCGCCGATCTGTTGCCTGCGTTGCCCGAGGGCGAGTTCTACTGGCGTGACCTGATTGGTTGCTCGGTAGTGACCACCAAGGGATACGACCTGGGCAAAGTGACCGAATTGATGGAAACCGGCTCCAACGATGTGTTGGTGGTTGAGGCCAATGTAAAAGATGCCTTTGGTGCAAAGGAGCGGTTGATTCCGTTCCTGGAAGAGCAGGTGATCAAGAATATTGATCTGACTGCTCGAACAATCGAAGTTGATTGGGATCCTGGTTTCTAGTTTCCCGCGGTAACACGAGTGCCGGAGGTTTCTTATGTGGATTGGGGTGATTAGCCTCTTCCCTGAAATGTTCCGAGCCATTACCGAGCACGGGGTAACGGGTCGGGCCGTCAAGAGTGGCCTGCTGCAGATTGAGTGCTGGAACCCCCGGGACTTTACCCACGACAAACACCGTACGGTCGATGATCGTCCTTATGGTGGTGGGCCCGGCATGTTAATGATGGTTCAGCCGCTGCGTGACGCGATTCATGCAGCCAAGCAAGCGGCGGGAGACGGGGCGAAAGTCATCTATCTCTCCCCTCAGGGACGCAAGCTGACTCAAGCGGGCGTAACCGAGTTGGCGACGAATCAGAAACTGATTCTGGTAGCCGGTCGATACGAAGGTATCGATGAACGCGTGATACAAACCGAAGTCGACGAAGAGTGGTCTATCGGGGATTACGTGTTAAGTGGTGGCGAGTTGCCTGCCATGACCCTGATCGATGCGGTTTCGCGTCTGGTTCCAGGAGTCTTGGGTGATCAGGCCAGTGCCGAGCAGGACTCCTTTACGGATGGCTTGCTGGATCATCCCCACTATACTCGGCCGGAGGTGTTGGATGGGCTGGCGGTGCCCGAGGCGCTGACAAGCGGCAATCACGAAGTGATTAGGCGCTGGCGTCTCAAGCAATCGCTCGGACGAACCTGGCAAAGAAGGCCGGAACTTATTAACAACCTAGCTCTGACTGACGAGCAAGAATCACTTCTTGCCGAGTATGTCCGCGAAGTGCGTGACAGCGTTAAGTAGAGTTTTCAGTTTATCCTAGGTAAGGAAAGACAATGAGCAAGATTATTCAGCAGCTTGAACAAGAGCAAATGCGTACCGACATCCCGGCTTTTGCCCAGGGCGACACCGTACGTGTTCAAGTTCGTGTTAAAGAAGGTGGTAAAGAGCGTCTGCAGGCTTTCGAAGGCATCGTAATTGCCAAGCGTAACCGCGGTCTGCACTCTGCTTTCACCGTTCGCAAGATCTCTAACGGCGAAGGTGTTGAGCGTGTATTCCAGACTCACTCTCCGCTGATCCACAGTGTAGAACTGAAGCGTCGTGGTGATGTTCGCCGCGCCAAACTGTACTACCTGCGCAACCTGTCCGGTAAAGCTGCTCGTATCAAAGAGAAGCTCAACTAATTCGATTCGAATTGGTGTCGATTTATCGACAGGTAGTGAAAAGGCTCGCCAATGGCGAGCCTTTTTTGTATCCGTCTATTGGCTATCTGGTTGCCGTTACTGGATCACTCGTACCACCGAGTTGTCGCGGCCGTAGGGGCTGGGTACGTAGGCATCAGCTTGCCAGTCATTCTCGTAAAGGGTCTCTCCCTCCGGAGTGATGAACTGGTAGCAATACTCGAAACTCTCCGGTCCGTCGGTCGGCAGGTTGAGGGTGGCCTTGAACTCACCGCTCTTCATGCGCTTCAGTTCGACCGGTTGCCACTGGGTAAACTCGCCGATCAGCATCACCTGTTCTGCGCCTGCTGCGGCCTCCTTCTCGACGGCGAAGGTCACCTTCACCTCGGGTTTGGACTTGAGAAACTGTTTGGTAAGTGGCATGACGCCTCCTTGTCTGTGAGTTAAAAATGGCTCCTGCCTATTTTTATACCACCTTATGACAAAGATGTTGATAAAGCAGATCAAACTGGCAGGGCAAAATAGCGTTGCAGCAGGCTGTGGGTGAAATCGATCTTGAGATAGAAACCGCGCGGCAGGGTCATAATCGGTTGACCATCGCGACCGATGGCGCGAGTCAGCGCCTTGTTGTTGGCGGCCTTGGGGCGCAGCTGCATCACCTGGCCGTGGCGTGCGCTGATCTGCTCCACCTCGCCCAGCACGATCATGTCCATCAGCTCTTCCCAGTCCTGGCGCAGTAGCTGATCTTCCTCCTCGCTGGGGCTCCACATCAGCGGCATCCCCACCCGCCGCTCGCCAACCGGGATCTCGCGGCTCCCCTCGACCGGGATCCAGAGCACCCGTGACAGCTTGTTGCGCACGTTGGACTCCTCCCAGCGCTGACCGCTGACGCCGATCAGCGGCGCGACGCAGACAAAGGTGGTTTCCAGTGGTCGGCCCTGAGGATCGACCGGGATCGTCTTGAGCTCGATCCCGAGATCCGGAAAGTCCTGCTCCGGCTTGCTGCCTGCACTGGCCCCCAGCTGCAGCTCGATCAACTGGCCCACCCACCCCTTGTCCCGGCGCAGATCTTTGGGCACCGCCACACCTACCTCGGCGGCCAGCTGCGCCAGCGTGAAGCCTGCCATGGCGTAGGCACGGCTCAGCAACTCCTGTTCGGATTGGGGATTGTTTGGCATGTTTGGCTCCATATTGCTCGGCCTATTCTAACAGGGCAGGATCCCGGGAGGATCGCTGTTTTTATAACCGATCCTGAGTGGATAAGGGTAAATGGGGATAATTCGGCTGTGTAGGTCTTATGATTATGATTTTAAAGAAATTTGTCTTTTTTATCGAGCAAGGATATTCAGCCGATCCGGGCCCGAAATAGTTGTCCAAGGGTTTGAGGATGATGTTACACACAGTTATCCACAGAAATCTTGGATAAGTGGCATAAAGTGGGATGAGTATCTTATATGTTACAAAAAATTGTGAATCCGACCCCATTTTCATCGAGGAAACAGGGCAGATATTGTGCCACTCCTGTGGATAATTTGGCCTTGGTGGATCTTTAAGCAGTAGAACTTGTTCACAATCATCGTCGCGGATCCTGCGTGAGCAAAACCATGGATCCAGATCCAGTTGTTTGTATTTAACTGTATGTATAATAAATAAAAATTAGTTTTAACTCTGATCTGTGAGGTGATAGTCTGTTTTTCACTTACAGTTAAAAAGTACTGTATATACCAGCTTGCTCACAGGCTTATGCACAGTCTGGGTGGGCAACTTGGTAGAGCAGATCTTCCCGTTTGTTTATAAGTATGTGTGAAATTGAAAGTTATTCATGAACGCCGGGAGTCACTCCTTGTTTGCTGCCACGAAGTGAATGTGGAACAATCTCTTTATAGATTCAGCCTTTATAAGGTGATCACGTGATTGATGGCGACGGATTTCGTCCCAATGTCGGTATCGTGATCTGTAACCGTGAAGGACAGGTGTTGTGGGCTAAACGCTATGGGCAGCACTCCTGGCAGTTTCCGCAGGGGGGGGTTGATGATGGTGAAACGCCGGAGCAGGCCATGTATCGCGAGCTGTATGAGGAGATAGGCCTCAAGCCCGAAGATGTGACCATCATGGCCACCAGTCGTAACTGGCTTAAATACCGTTTACCCAAACGTCTTGTCCGCTGGGACAGTTCACCGGTCTGTATTGGCCAAAAACAAAAATGGTTCCTGTTGCAGCTCAATTCGGGCCGAGAGTCGCGGATCCAGTTCGGTTGTCATGGTCATCCCGAATTTGACGACTGGCGCTGGGTCAGCTTCTGGTACCCGGTACGCCAGGTCGTCTCGTTCAAGCGGGAGGTTTACCGCCGGGTCATGAAGGAGTTTGCTCCGCTGGCGATGCCGGCGCCGGCAGTGCAGCAGGTCAACAAGAAGGATGGGCGGCGTAACCGCGCTCGCTAAGGAGCACAGATTAGTTGTTAACGGAACTGAGACGTATCGTCGAGAGCATGGCCGGGGCCAACACCCTGGAACAGGCCTTGCAGGCACTGGTGAGCCAGACCCGGCACGCCATGGTGGTGGACTGCTGCTCTGTCTACGTTTCGGAACCCGAGATGCGCCGCTACCGGCTGGCGGCGACCGATGGTCTTGCCCCTTCGGCGGTCGGCAAGGTCACTCTGCCCTTCGAGCAGGGTATCGTCGGTCTGGTCGGTCAGCGGGAAGAGCTGATCAACTTGGCCGATGCCCCTGCGCACCCCAGCTTTAAATTCCTGCCCGATGTCGCCGAAGAGGCGTTTCGCTCATTTCTGGGCGCCCCCATCATGCACCAGCGTCAGGTGGTCGGCATTCTGGTGGTGCAGCAAAAAGAGAGCCGCCGTTTCGATGAGGGGGAAGAGTCCTTCATGGTCACGCTGGCGGCCCAGCTGGCAGCGCATATCGCTCAGGCGCAGGCCAAGGGGTGGTTGCAGAAGACCGACTGGAGCAAGCCGCTGCGCGGCATTGCCGGTGCCAGCGGCATCGCTATGGCCAAGGCCTGGGTGTGGCGACCACGCAAAGCGCTCTCTTCCATTACTCCGCGCAAGGATGAGGATCATGCCGGCCAGCTGGAACGGCTGGAGTTGGCGGTAGAAGAGGTTCGCCACGATCTGGAGAGTCTGGCGCTGCGTTTTCGCGAGAGCTATAGCGAGGATTCGGTCGCCATCTTCGACATCTATCTCCATCTACTCGCCGATCCCGGCTACATCAAGCCGATCCGCAACAAGGTGAGCAAGGAGCACTGGACCGCGGTCTCCGCCGTCAAGCTGGTCAGTGATCGCCTCATCGAGCAGTTTAAGGGGATGAAGGATCCCTACCTGCAGGAGCGATCCACCGATGTGAAGGATATCGCCCAGCGCCTCATCAGTCGTCTGGTGCAAAACGAGCCGGAACATATCTCCATCGGTGAGCCTGTGGTGCTGGTCGCCGACGAGGTGACGGCCACCATTCTGGCGGAAGTCCCCCGTGAATACCTGACTGGTGTGGTCTCGCTCAAGGGGGGCACCAACTCCCACGCCGCCATTCTGGCCCGCGCCATGGGGGTGGCCGCCATCATGGGGGTGGATCTGCCGCTCGGTGATATCGGTGGCCGCATGCTGGTCGTCGATGGCTATAGCGGCGATCTCTTCATCGAACCCAATCAGGTGATCCTGACCGAGTATCGCCAGCTGCTGAGCGAAGAGCGAGCACTCGACAGTCTGGTGCGCAGCGTCGACAACCAGCCTTCGGAGACGGCGGACGGTACCAAGGTCTCCCTGCTGCTCAACGCCGGGCTCAGCGCCGATACCGAGATTTCTCTCAATCATCTGGCAGACGGGGTCGGTCTCTATCGCACCGAGATTCCCTTCATGCTGCAGGACAGCTTCCCCTCCGAGTGGGAGCAGACTGCCCGCTATCGCGGCATTCTCGAGACCTATCGCAACCGGCCGGTCTGCATGCGGACGCTGGATGTGGGCGGAGACAAGCAGCTACCCTACTTCCCCATCGTCGAGGAAAACCCCTTCCTTGGCTGGCGGGGGATCCGGCTTACCCTGGATCACCCCGAACTGTTTCTGGTGCAGCTCAAGGCGATGTTGCGGGCCAGTGAAGGGCTCGACAATCTGGCCATTATGCTGCCGATGATCAGCAGTGTCAGTGAAATCAAGGCGTCCCGCCGTCTGCTGGATCAGGCATGGCGCGAAGTATCGGAAGAGGCGGCCAGTCGCAATGCCGAGATCCGCTACCCCAGCCTCGGGGTGATGATCGAGGTGCCTTCCGCCCTCTACATACTGCCGGAGATGGCACCACTCATCGACTTCTGGTCGGTGGGCAGCAACGACCTGACCCAGTACCTGCTGGCGGTGGATCGCAACAATTCCCGCGTCGCCAACATCTACGATGCGTTCCATCCGGCGGTGATCCGCGCGCTGCAACTGCTGGTCGATGCCTCCCACCGCTATCAGAAACCGGTCTCGGTCTGTGGCGAGCTGGCCGGTGATCCGGTCGGTGTGCTGCTGCTGCTGGCCATGGGCTATCGCCGCTTCAGTATGAACACCCACAACATCGCCCGGATCAAGTATGTGTTGCGCCAATCGACCCTGAGCGAGCTGACCGAGCTGCTGGCCGATGGCCTCAAGCACGACAATCCCCACGTGCTGCGCGGCCTGTTTGCCCGCTATCTGGAAGAGCACGGTTTGGGCGGTTTGCTGCGCGCCGGCCACAAACCGAAAATCGGTTGATTGATAAACATGCCTTGTCCCTGCTGGCGAATGATCGGAAAATGCGGCTTTTCTTATGACTGGGGCCGCTTATGCAGCACGATGGATATTGGGTTTTCTCGCAGATTGATCCCGTAGCATTCAGTTTGGGACCACTATCGGTACGCTGGTATGGTCTCATGTACCTGTTCGGTTTTGCGTTTGCCATGTGGCTGGCTGGCCGTCGCGCCGATGCGCCGAACAGCGGCTGGACACGCAACGAGGTCTCTGACCTGCTCTTCTACGGCTTCCTCGGGGTGATCCTCGGCGGCCGTGTCGGTTACGTACTTTTCTACAACTTCGATCTCTTCCTCGCGGATCCGACCTACCTGTTCAAGATCTGGACTGGTGGTATGTCGTTCCACGGCGGTCTGATCGGGGTGATCACCGCCATGATCTGGTTTGCCCACAAGACCAAGCGCCACTTCTTCACCGTGGCCGATTTTGTGGCACCGCTCATTCCGTTTGGTCTCGGCGTCGGCCGTATCGGCAACTTCCTCAATGGCGAGCTGTGGGGCCGGATCACCGATGTGCCTTGGGCCATCATATTCCCGGAGGCTGGCCCCGAGCCGCGTCACCCTTCCCAGCTCTACCAGTTCGCGTTGGAAGGGGTGGTGCTGTTCATCATCCTCAACCTGTTCTGGCGCAAGAATCCGCCGCGTGGCGCCATCTCCGGCATGTTCCTGCTGTTCTACGGCCTGTTCCGCTTCCTGGTGGAATTTGTCCGCCAGCCAGACAGCCAGCTGGGCCTCTACTTCAACGAGATCAGCATGGGCCAGATCCTCTCCACCCCGATGATCTTCATCGGTGCCCTGATGATTTGGGTTGCCTACAAGCGCCCGCAGCTGTTCGGTAACGCCGTGAAGGAGGCAAAACAATGAGAGCCTATCTCGACCTGATGCAGAAGATCCTGGACGAGGGTACCGTCAAGTCCGATCGCACCGGTACCGGCACCGTCTCTCTGTTTGGTCATCAGATGCGCTTCAATCTGGCGGAGGGTTTTCCGCTGGTGACCACCAAGAAGTGCCACCTGCGCTCCATCATTCATGAGCTGCTCTGGTTCCTCAACGGCGACACCAACACCGCCTATCTGAAAGAGAACGGCGTCAGCATCTGGGATGAGTGGGCCGATGAGAACGGCGATTTGGGGCCGGTTTATGGCGCCCAGTGGCGCTCCTGGCCGACCGCCGACGGTGGCGTGGTGGATCAGATCCAGAAAGCGGTGGATGACATCAAGCACAACCCGGATTCGCGCCGCATCATTGTCTCCGCCTGGAACGTAGGTGAACTGGACAAGATGGCGCTGGCTCCCTGCCATGCCTTCTTCCAGTTCTACGTGGCGGACGGCAAGCTCTCCTGCCAGCTCTACCAGCGCAGCTGTGACGTGTTCCTCGGCTTGCCGTTCAACATTGCCAGCTATGCTTTGCTGACCCATATGATGGCCCAGCAGTGTGGTCTGGAAGTGGGCGACTTTGTCTGGACCGGTGGTGATGTGCACCTCTACTCCAACCACATGGAGCAGACTGCACTGCAGCTCACCCGTGAGCCGCGTCCGCTGCCGACCTTGGTGATCAAGCGCAAGCCGGACTCCATCTTCGATTACAAGTTCGAGGATTTCGAGATAGAGGGTTACGACCCCCATCCCGGCATCAAGGCGCCCGTCGCCATCTGATTGCAAGGCGCCCTAGGGCGCCTTTTTTATGCTTAAAAACAGTTAGATATTCATTTTTGTGATTGAAAATCGAGAACTGGTTACACCGCTATGAAAGATGCCTTTGGCGGAGCAGTTTTGGTTTTACTTCGGTTTTTTCGTTGTATTGAGCAGTAAGAAACGATTTTCCAAGAGTTGTTATCGGTTGTAGACTCAACGTAAAGTAATTTTGTGGATATTTTAACCATGAGCGACGTAATCAAAAAGTTCCTGAAGCTGGAGGCCGCCTCCGGAATTATTCTGATCATGGCGGCCATGCTGGCAATGATATTGGCCAATTCCGGTCTCTCTGGCAGCTACCAGGCCTTCCTCGATACGCCAGTGCAGGTACGCATTGCGGCACTGGATATCGACAAGCCGTTGCTGCTCTGGATCAACGATGGCTTTATGGCGATCTTCTTCCTGCTGGTCGGGCTCGAGGTGAAGCGCGAGATGCTGGAAGGGGCGCTCTCCTCCCGGGTGCAGGCGACCTTCCCGGCCATCGCTGCGGTGGGCGGCATGCTGGCTCCGGCCCTGATCTACGCCTTCTTCAACTACTCGGATGAAGTGGCGCGCGCTGGCTGGGCCATTCCTGCCGCGACCGATATTGCCTTTGCCCTCGGGGTGATGGCGCTGCTCGGCAAGCGGGTGCCGGTGAGCCTCAAGGTGTTCCTGCTGGCGCTGGCCATCATGGATGATCTGGGCGTCATCATCATCATCGCGCTCTTCTACACCCAGCAACTGTCGCTGGCGGCGTTGACGGTCGGTATTCTGGCGACCCTGACGCTGTTCTGGATGAACCGCCGCGGTGAGGATCGGATCAGTCTCTACATGCTGGTCGGGCTGGTGCTCTGGGTGGCGGTGCTGAAATCCGGTGTCCATGCGACCCTGGCTGGCGTGGTGGTTGGCTTTATGATCCCGCTTAACGGCAAGCGCTATGCCTCGCCGCTCAAGCATCTGGAGCATGCCCTGCACCCCTGGAGTGCCTACCTGATCCTGCCGCTGTTTGCCTTTGCCAACGCGGGGGTATCGCTGGAGGGGATCGGTCTCTCATCCCTGCTGAGCCCGGTGCCCATGGGTATCATGCTGGGGCTGTTTATCGGCAAGCCGCTCGGGGTATTCACTATCAGCTGGTTGTCGGTCAAGCTGGGTGTGGCGCAGTTGCCACCGGGAGTCAACTTCAAGCAGATCTTCGCGGTCAGCATCCTCTGCGGCATTGGTTTCACCATGTCGATGTTTATCGCATCGCTGGCATTCGAGCACGGTGGGCTGGATTACGGCAGCTACTCTCGCCTCGGTATTCTGGTGGGATCCACCCTGGCGGCGGTAGTCGGTTATCTGGCCTTGCGATTGGCTCTTCCCAAGTGTGACGGGGATCAGAGTGCGGAGGGACTATGAAAAAACAGGCATGGCTGGCAGTGATGTTGCTGAGCCCGTTGGCATGGGCGGGCGGGTTTGAGGATTGCAGGCAGGATGCCGCCTCGGCAAGCTGCTCTGCCTATCTCAACGGCGTGGTGGATAGCGCCGTGCTGCTGGGGGACAAGCAGGCCAAGGCCCGCTTTGGCGAGACCTTCTCCGAGCGGGCGCTGAGCAGCCGGGCAGGGGAGATGGTCAAGCGTTCCAACAACCGCTACTGCGGTGAGCGCCAGCCCGACAAGGCGCGGCTCAAGGCCAACCTGATGGCGCAGTTCGGCGCGAACAAGGTTGACTCGGTCAGCGACATGTATGACATTCTGGCGGTTGAACTCAGCTGCTACCGGAGTCCGCGCCAGGCGGGAACCCCATCGGATGTCACACCTTAACTACAACCATCTCTACTATTTCTGGATGACGCAGAAGAAGGGCTCTGTCACTCAGGCGGCAGAAGCCCTTTTTTTGACCCCGCAGACGGTGACCGGTCAGATCAAGCTGCTGGAGCAGCGTTTGGGCGGCAAGCTGCTCAAGCGCAAGGGGCGCACCCTTGAGGCAACCGAGCTGGGTCAGCTGGTGTTTCGCTACGCCGACAAGATGTTCAGCCTCTCCTACGAGATGCTCGATATCGTCAACTACCGCAAAGAGAGCCAGATCCTGTTCGACGTCGGCATCGCCGATGCCCTCTCCAAACGTCTTGCCAGCCGGGTGCTGCTCTCAGTCATCCCCAATGACGGCTCCATTCACCTGCGCTGCTTCGAATCGACCCACGAGTTGCTGTTGGAGCAGCTGAGCGAGCACAAGCTCGACATGATCCTCTCCGACTGTCCGGTGGACTCCAGCCAGCATGCGGGACTGCTCTCCAAACGGCTTGGTGGCTGTGGTGTCAGCTTCTTCTGCAAGGCGCCGCTGCCATCGCTCCCTTTCCCGGCCTGTCTTGAGGAGCGCAAGCTGCTTATTCCTGGGCGCCGTACTGCCATGGGGCGCCAGCTGACCCAATGGTTTGAACAGCAGGGGGTCTCCCCCAGCATCCTTGGCGAGTTTGACGATGCGGCGCTGATGAAGGCGTTTGGCTTCTTCAATCAGGGTATCTTCATGGCTCCCACCATCTATCGGGAGGAGATCCTCGAGGGAGAGGGGGTAATGTTGCTGGGCGAGACCCAGGAGCTGATGGAGGAGTACTACGTCATCTTCGCCGAGCGGATGATCCAGCATCCGGCGGTAAAACGGGTGTGCGAGAGTGATTTCACCTTCCTCTTTGCCGGGGAGGAGAACTTCTCCGCCATCCAGCCAGCATCCCTGTCGTTTTAAAACGGCGCGTCACCACGTATCATCGGCGATGAGTGGCAGAGGAGAGATGTGATGCAACTTGAAGAGATGGAAGCCAGTGCGGGTCAGGCGGTTGCCCTGCTCAAGGCGCTGGCCAATGAGCGGCGGCTCTTTATCCTGTGCCATCTGCTGGAGCGGGAGCTGTCGGTGGGGGAACTCAACGAGCGGTTGGGATTGAGCCAGTCTGCGTTATCACAGCATCTGGCATTGCTGCGGCGCGATGAGCTGGTCAACACGCGAAAAGAGGCCCAGACGGTCTACTATTCGCTGCGCAGCCACGAGGTACGCGAGATGATCACCTTGCTGCATCGGCTTTACTGCAGCGCAGATAAATAAAAAACCGGCACTAGGCCGGTTTTTTCAGCTTTTATCAGCAGAAGCTGATTAAGCCATAGCTTTGATCTGGGCAGACAGGCGGCTCTTGTGACGAGCAGCTTTGTTCTTGTGGATCAGGCCTTTGGTCGCCATACGATCCATGATCGGCTGAGCAACAGCGAAAGCGGCAGTCGCGGCAGCTTTGTCGCCAGAGGCGATAGCAGCGATGACTTTCTTCAGGTAGGTACGGGTCATGGAACGACGGCTGGCGTTGTGCTGACGGCGTTTCTCTGACTGAAGAGCGCGCTTCTTAGCAGATTTGATGTTAGCCAAGGTAAAACTCCTAAAACTGTCTTAGCGAGTGTATTGAAAAGGCCCGGAAATATGCCTTCCCAACCACATATTGTCAAATGATTTGTGCAAATAAACACCGCCCCCCGGTGGTGTGTCAGATGGGAGACGGTTAAACTGTCGGCCGATTCTAGCAGCATTCTTTTCATTCTGACAGTTCCAGAGGCCTCGTCTTGAGTAAGAAATTGATCAAATCCGGAATTATTGTGTCCGGAATGACGTTGGCATCCCGTGTGATGGGCTTGGTGCGCGATGTGGTCATCGCCAATCTGCTCGGTGCCGGGGTTGCCGCAGACGTCTTCTTCTTTGCCAATCGCATTCCCAACTTCCTGCGTCGTCTGTTCGCAGAAGGAGCCTTCAACCAGGCCTTTGTTCCCGTGATGACCGAGTACCGGAAAAAGGGTGATGAGAGTGAAGTGCGCGAACTGCTGGCTGCGGTGGCGGGGACTCTCGGCGGGATAGTGACCGTGGTCACCCTGCTCGGGGTGCTGGGCTCCGGCGTGCTGACCGCCCTGTTTGGCTGGGGCTGGTTCTGGGACTGGCTCCATGGCGGGCCGGCCGCCGAGAAGTTCGAGATGGCGAGCCTGATGCTCAAAATCACCTTCCCCTATCTCTGGTTCATCACTTTTACCGCCATGGCTGGGGCCATTCTCAACACTTTCGGCCGCTTCGGGGTATCCTCCTTTACCCCGATCTTCCTCAATATCACCATGATCGCCGCCGCCTGGTGGATCTCGCCCTGGTTGGACAATCCCGAACTGGCGCTGGCCATCGGTGTCTTCCTTGGCGGTCTGGTGCAGTTCCTGTTCCAGTTCCCGTTCCTGCGCCAGATCAACATGCTGGTGTGGCCCAAGTGGGGTTGGCACCATCCGGGGGTCGTGAAGATCCGCACCCTGATGATCCCGGCGCTGTTCGGGGTATCGGTCAGCCAGATCAACCTGTTGGTCAACACCATGCTTGCCTCGTTTCTGGCGACCGGCGCCATCAGCTACCTCTACTACTCGGATCGCTTGCTGGAGTTCCCGCTCGGCATGTTCGGCGTTGCCATCAGTACCGTCATTCTGCCGGCATTGGCCAAGAAGCACGTGGATGCCGATCCGGCCGACTTCTCCCGCACCATGGACTGGGGTGTTCGGATGGTGATGCTGCTCGGTTTGCCCGCCATGGTGGGGATCGCGGTGCTGCGTGAGCCGATCCTGCGGGTACTGTTCATGCGCGGCGAGTTCGGCTTGCATGAAGTGACCATGTCGAGCGCCAGCTTGCTGGCATCCACCTCCGGTTTGCTGTCGCTGATGCTGATCAAGGTGCTGGCGCCTGGTTACTACGCCCGTCAGGACACCAAGACGCCGGTGCGGATTGGGATGATCTCTATGGCCGCCAACATGGTCTGCAACCTCCTCTTCATCTATCCGCTCGGTTACGTGGGGCTGGCGCTCTCGACCGCCTGTTCGGGCACGCTGAACGCAGCCCTGCTGTTCAAGGGGCTCCATCAGCAGAGCGTCTACCGGCCTTCCCGCCACACCGGGATCTTTTGCCTCAAGTTGCTGACGGCGAGCCTGCTGATGGGGGGAGTACTTCTCTATCTGTCGCCAGACCTGGCCCAATGGGGTGCATGGAGCATGGGCAAGGCGAGCCTGCAGTTGACCATGTTGTTGGTGCTGGGTGGTGCCATTTACGCCGGAGTCCTCTTGGCACTGGGGATCCGGCCAAAAGATCTGAGAGCGGGTCGTGAAGATTGACTCGCATTCGAGGCTTGAAGGCGCCAAGTGAGTTGGTATTTCGGCCCCGAGAGCTGAAATCGGGGCCGCAACAGGGCTGACCCTGATGGCCGCCTGATATATAATCCGGCGATTTCGACAGCAGCAACGCACAAGGCAGCGATGGAGCTTATTCGCGGTATTCACAATCTCAAGCCCCGTCACCGGGGATGTGTATTGACCATTGGCAACTTTGATGGGGTTCATCAGGGTCACCATGCGGTACTGGCACGTCTCAGGGAGAAAGCGGCCCAGCTGGGATTGCCCGCCTGCGTCATGCTGTTCGAGCCTCAGCCGCTGGAGCTGTTTGCCGGTAGCGAGGCGCCGGCGCGCCTGAGCCGCTTGCGCGAGAAGTATGAAGCGCTCAAGGGGTTGCAGATCGACCGCATGCTCTGCGTACGCTTCAGCCACCGCTTTGCCAGTCAGGCGGCTGCCACCTTCATCGAGCAACTGCTGGTCGAGAAGCTTGGCGTTCGCTATCTGGTGGTCGGCGACGATTTTCGCTTCGGCAAGGGGCGGGAAGGGGACTTCCACCTGCTGGAGGCGGCAGGCCAGCGCTTCGGTTTCGAGGTGATCAGTACCCAGAGCTTCCAGCTATCCCGTCAGCGGGTCAGCAGCACGCTGGTACGTGAGGCGCTCAAAGCGGGCCGGATGGCGGAGGTTGAGCTGATGCTCGGCCGTCCTTATGCCATCAGCGGCCGGGTGGCCCACGGCGACAAGCTGGGGCGCACCATAGGTTTTCCCACCGCCAATCTGGCCCTCAAGCGTCAGGTAATCCCGGTCGGTGGCGTGTTTGCGGTGGAAGTGATATGTTCCGGCAAGACCTTCCCCGGTGTAGCCAATGTGGGTGTACGGCCGACCTTGAGCGGTACACAAGCCAGATTGGAAGTACATCTGTTTGATTTTTCTGGTGACCTTTACGGTCAACAGGTCAAGGTGCTGCTTCGCCACAAGCTGCGCGAAGAGCAGAAATTTGACTCTTTCTCTGCCTTGAAAGAGCAGATCGAACGAGATGCCCTGGCGGCCCGAGCCTGGTTCGGGCTGCCGCAATTTCATTTACCCAGCACTCTTTTAGAAAAGAAGGGAACCCAGGACTGATGAGCGACTATAAACACACCCTGAATCTTCCGGAAACCGAGTTTCCGATGCGTGGCGATCTGGCCAAGCGCGAACCCAACATGCTGAAACGTTGGTACGATCAGGATCTCTACGGCGCTATTCGCCGCGCCAAAGCGGGCAAGCCTTCTTTCATTCTGCACGATGGCCCCCCCTATGCGAACGGCAACATTCACATCGGTCACTCGGTCAACAAGATCCTCAAAGACATCATCATCAAGTCCAAGGGCCTCTCTGGCTTCGATTCCCCCTATGTGCCGGGTTGGGATTGCCACGGTCTGCCTATCGAACTGAAAGTGGAAGGCATGGTTGGCAAGCCGGGCGAGAAGGTCTCCGCTGCCGAATTCCGCGCCGAGTGCCGCAAATATGCCAAGACCCAGATCGAAGCGCAAAAGACCGACTTCATCCGTCTGGGCGTGCTGGGTGACTGGGAACACCCCTACCTGACCATGGATTTTGGCACCGAAGCCAACATCATCCGCTCCATGGCCAAGATCGTTGAAAACGGCCACCTGCACAAAGGCTCCAAGCCGGTGCACTGGTGTACCGATTGTGGCTCCGCGCTGGCTGAAGCCGAAGTGGAGTACTACGACAAGAACTCCCCCTCCATCGACGTGCGCTTCAAGGCTGTCGACGAAGCGGCCGTTGCCGCCAAGTTTGATTGCGCCGAAGGTCATACCGGCAAGGGCACGCTCTCTGCCGTGATCTGGACCACTACCCCGTGGACTCTGCCGGCCAACCGCGCCATCGCCATGCACGCCGATCTGGACTACGCACTGGTTCAGGTTGAAGGGGAGAACCCCGAGCGTCTGATCCTGGCCGCAGAGCTGGTCAAGGACGTGATGGATCGCGCCGGCATCGAGCACTACCACAACCTGGGCTACGCCAAGGGTGCGGCACTTGAGCTGCTGCGCTTCAACCACCCCTTCTACAGCTTCGACGTGCCGGTGGTGCTGGGTGATCACGTTACTCTGGATGCTGGTACCGGTGCCGTTCACACCGCTCCTGGCCACGGTCAGGAGGACTTCGTGGTCGGTCAGAAGTACGGTCTGGAAGTGGCCAACCCGGTTGGCAGCAACGGCGTCTATCTGCCGGATACCGAACTGTTTGCCGGCCAGCACGTATTCAAGGCCAACGCAGCGGTTGTTGAAGTGTTGACCGAGCGCGGCGCCCTGCTGCACCACAAGGTGTTCAACCACTCCTATCCGCATTGCTGGCGTCACAAGACCCCGATCATCTTCCGTGCCACCCCGCAGTGGTTCATCAGCATGGAGCAGAAGGGTCTGCGCAAGCGTGCTCTTGAAGAGATCGAGCGCATTGAGAAAGAGGGCATTGCCCAGCACGGCCAGAGCGGCTGGGTGCCGGCCTGGGGGAAAAACCGCATTCAGGCGATGGTCGAGAACCGTCCTGACTGGTGTATCTCCCGTCAGCGTACCTGGGGCGTGCCTATCTCCCTGTTCGTTCATAAGGAGACTCAGGCCCTGCATCCGGAATCTGTCCGTCTGATGGAAGAGGTGGCCAAGCGGGTCGAGCAGTCCGGCATCCAGGCTTGGTGGGATCTGGACAAGGCCGAGCTGCTGGGCGCCGATGCCGACAACTACGAGAAGGTGCCTGACACCCTCGACGTCTGGTTTGACTCCGGTTCTACCCATGCCTCCGTGGTTGATGCCCGTCCCGAGTTCAACGGCAAGCCGGCCGACATGTATCTGGAAGGTTCTGACCAGCATCGTGGTTGGTTCATGTCCTCCCTGATGATCGGCGTGGCGATGAAAGACAAGGCTCCCTACAACCAGGTGCTGACTCACGGCTTCACCGTGGATGGTCAGGGTCGCAAGATGTCCAAGTCCATCGGCAACGTGGTGAGCCCGCAAGACGTAATGAACAAGCTGGGTGCCGATATCCTGCGTCTGTGGGTAGCGAGCACTGACTACACCGGCGAGATGACCGTCTCCGACGAGATCCTCAAGCGCTCTGCCGATGCTTACCGTCGTATTCGCAACACTGCCCGCTTCCTGCTGGCTAACCTGAACGGCTTCAATCCGGCGACCGACATGGTGGCGCCTGCCGACATGGTCGTAGTGGATCGCTGGGCCGTGGGTCGTGCCAAAGCGGTACAGGCCGAGATCGTGGCTGCGTTCGACGAGTACAACTTCCACGGCGTGACCCAGAAGCTGATGCAGTTCTGCTCCATCGAGATGGGCTCCTTCTATCTGGATGTCATCAAGGACCGCCAGTACACCGCCAAGGCTGATAGCCTGGCCCGTCGCTCCTGCCAGACCGCCCTCTATCACATCGCCGAGGCCATGGTGCGCTGGATGGCGCCAATCATGAGCTTCACCGCCGACGAGATCTGGGCTTTGCTGCCGGGCGAGCGCGGCGAGTTCGTCTTCACCGAGGAGTGGTACGACGGTCTGTTCGGGCTGGAAGCGGGCGAAGTGCTGAACGACGAGTTCTGGGCCGAGATCCTCACCGTGCGCGGTGAAGTGAACAAGGCGCTGGAAGTGGCTCGTGGCGAGAAGCGCATCGGTGGCTCCCTGCAGGCCGAGCTGACTCTGTTCGCCAAGCCGGAGCTGGCCGCTCGTCTGAACGCGTTGGCCGATGAGCTGCGCTTCGTGCTGCTCACCTCCAAGGCCAAGGTAGTCAGCGTCGATGCCGCCCCGGCAGACGCCGTGGCGACCGAGCGCGATGACCTGTGGCTGAGTGTGGCCCAGTCTGCCGCCGCCAAGTGCGACCGCTGCTGGCACCATGTAGAGGACGTGGGCACCATCGCGGGCCACGAAGAGATCTGTGGCCGCTGCGTCACCAACGTCGAGGGTGACGGCGAAACGCGTCAATTTGCCTGATGAACATGACTCAACATAAAAGCGGCCTGCGTTGGCTGTGGCTGGCGGTGCTGGCCTTTGTTCTGGACCAGGCGAGTAAGCTCGCCGTGGTCAAGTTGCTGCCATTTGGTTACCCGGGGGTGGAGATCACCCCCTTCTTCAACCTGGTCCATGTCTACAACAAGGGCGCAGCTTTCAGCTTCCTGGCTGATCAGGGGGGCTGGCAGCGCTGGTTCTTTGCCCTGCTGGCATTTGCCATCTGTGGATTGCTGATCCACTGGTTGCGCAAGCAGTCGGTGACCCAGTACTGGAGCGGTATTGCCTACTCCTTCATCATCGGTGGCGCCCTCGGCAACGTCTTTGATCGACTGGTACTGGGTCATGTGGTCGATTTCCTCGATTTCTACTGGGGTACCGCTCACTGGCCTGCGTTCAACTTGGCTGACAGCTTCATTTTCATCGGGGCCGCCATGATCGTGCTGGATGGTTTCCGTGGCGAGAAAAAGGAGCAGGCATGAGCCAGCAGATCACCGCTGACAGCAGCGTGCTGTTTCACTTCACCATCAAGCTGGAAGATGACTCGGTGGCCGACAGCACTGCGCTGCACGGCAAACCGGCCCGTCTGCGGATGGGCGATGGCAGTCTGACGCCAAGCTTCGAGCAGTGCCTGCTGGGCCTCTGCGAAGGGGAGAGCAAGAGCTTTACGCTGGCGCCGGAGGAGGCCTTTGGCCTCTCCAACCCCGACAACATCTACCATCTCGACCGCGCCAAGTTTGGCGCCGATGTGGAGCCCAAGGTTGGCACCATCATCCTGTTCGACCAGCCCAACGGCAGTGAGCTGCCGGGGATCATCCGGGCGGTGGAAGGGATGTCGGTCACGGTCGATTTCAACCACCCCCTGGCCGGTCATACCGTCACCTTCGAGGTGGAGATCCTGGGGGTTGATGACGAGGAGAAGGTTCACTGATGGATATTCTGCTGGCTAACCCCCGTGGCTTTTGCGCCGGTGTCGACCGTGCCATCAGCATCGTCGAAAGTGCGCTGGAGAAGTTCGGTGCTCCCATCTATGTCCGTCACGAAGTGGTACACAACCGTTACGTGGTGAACAAGCTCAAGGAGGCGGGCGCCGTCTTCGTCGAAGAGCTGGACGAGGTGCCGGATGACAGCATCGTTATCTTCTCCGCCCACGGTGTCTCCAAGGCGGTGCGCGAGATGGCCAAGTCTCGCGCGCTCAAAGTGTTCGATGCAACCTGTCCGCTGGTGACCAAGGTTCACATGGAAGTCCATCGCGCCAGCCGCAAGGGCTCCGAAGCCGTGCTTATCGGTCATGCCGGCCACCCCGAGGTGATCGGCACCATGGGGCAGTACGAGAATCGCGAGGGCGGCATGTATCTGGTGGAGACGCCGGAAGATGTGGCCAAACTCAAGGTGAAGAACCCGGACGACCTCTGCTTCGTCACCCAGACCACCCTGAGCGTTGACGAGACCTCGGATGTCATCGATGCGCTGCGCAAGCACTTCCCCAATATTCAGGGGCCGCGCAAGGATGACATCTGCTACGCCACCCAGAACCGTCAGGATGCGGTGCGGGAGATGGCGGGGCTGGTGGACGCCATGCTGGTGGTGGGGTCGCGAAACTCCTCCAACTCCAACCGTCTGCGCGAGCTGGCCGAGAAGGTGGGCGCCAAGGCCTATCTTATCGACGATGCCTCCATGATCGATGCCGACTGGCTGGCAGGGGTCAGGGCTATCGGCGTGACTGCCGGAGCCTCCGCCCCCGAGGTGCTGGTGCAATCCGTCATTACTCGCCTGCGCGAGCTGGGCGGCAAGGTGGTTGCCGAGCACCCCGGTCGCGAAGAGAACGTGGTGTTTGAAGTGCCGCCGGAACTTAGAATCATTTGAGTGACGTCAGCAAGGCTTAAGAATAAAGTGCAATGATATTGACGCCGGGTTTGTTCTAGTGACAGGCTCGGCGTTAAACTTATGAAGCAGTCTGTCACCAAGGATGGGATATGATTGGATACTTTCGTGGCTTTTCTCTTATTGAGTTGATGGTTGTTGTCGCCATTGTGGCGATCCTTGGCACCATCGCTTATCCCGCTTATCAGCAATATTTGCTGACCAGTCATCGTGTCGATGCAAAAAAGATGCTGCTTGATGCCGCCAACCGGCAAGAGAGCTATTTTATGGACTTCAATCAGTACGCCTCTTCGGCGTCGGCACTCAATATCTCTGACAATTCAGATTCCGGTTTTTACCATCTGGTTATTTCTGCTGCCGCTAATACCTATACCCTGACTGCGACTGCCTCTGGTGCACAGGGCTCTGACCGAGACTGCATTATTTTCTCTATCGACCAAAATGGCACCAAGAGCGCAAAAAATATCAGCAATGCAACCAACAATAATTGCTGGAACTAGGTCATGAAACGCACAGGTTTTGATAGTGTGCCCTCCGGTTTCAGCCTGCTTGAAGTGATGATTGCTGCTGTTGTGCTCTCTTTTGGTCTGCTGGGACTGGTCGCCATGCAGGCGCAATCCAAATTTGCAGGATATGAGGCGAGACAACGCACCATAGCCAGCTGGCTGGCAAACGACATGGTGGAGCGGATCAAGGTCAATCGAGCTATCTGGGAGGCGCAAGCCAGTAATACCTGGATTGTCAGTTCGAGTTCATCATCGCTACCATCCTGTGCCAATGCTGATGGCACCATGAGCAACTGCAGTGATGCAAATATGCTGGCGCTCGATCTCTACTACTGGCGTCAGTCCCTGATAGGTAGTGCCGCATCGGGCGCCGGCTCCACGCTCAACAATCCTGTCGGTTGCATCATCAAGGGGGCGAGCGACTCGCTGACCGTGGCCGTTTTTTGGGCAGGGCGCAAGGCCTCCCATGATGGTTCAAGTGCTATCGCATCTGCCACAACCAATGCCTGCGGCATATCCGGGGTCGACTTGACGAGGCGTCAATACGTATTGACGACCACTTTATGAATAGTCGTGGTTTTACCTTGGTGGAATGGCTGATTGCTATGGTGATCGGTGTTTTTCTACTAGGTGGTGTGCTGAGTGTGTTTGTTGCTTCTCGAACGACTTCTGAAGATGCGTTTGACCAGAGCGAGTTGCAGGAAAACGGGCGATTAGCTATGCGTCTGATAGCCCAGGATCTCAAGTGGGCCGGTTTCTGGGGCGATTATACCGGTATGCCGATGCAGCTGAACTCAGGGGTAACGATAACTTCTGGTGCTGTTATTGCCTCCAGCAAAGATTGTCTGGATGAGCGTGGTGAAGGAAGTTTCCCATCAGCATCCGCACCAGTACGTGGTGTATGGGCGACACATATTGATGCCAACAAGCTGACCACAGGCAATGCATTCAGCTGTATTACATCGGCCAACAGGGTGGCTAATTCAGACATCATCAGTATCAAGCGGTTGATAGGTTTCCCCCTGGCAGACAGTGCACTCTCTGCAAATAGGTTCTATATGGCAACGACGCCTCAGTCTGCTGTTATATTTCGCGGTAATGAAGCCCCTCCTGATAATACTGCTATGCCAAATAGACAGTTATGGGAGTATCAGCATTACATCTACCATATTGTGGATAACAGTGGAGTCCCTGAATTGCATAAGCGCATGCTGACTGCCAACGATGGATCATGGGATATATCTGGTGCACTGGCACAAGGTATAGAAAAAATAACTCTACTATATGGTGTAGATACCAGCCCCGTTCAGGATGGTCGAATCGACAAATATATATCAATCAGTTCTGTTGCCAGTAATGAATGGAATGAAGGGCGTGTCATTTCTGCCCGTCTGTTTATTCTTGTTCGCTCTCTGCAAGCTTCATCAAAATATGTAAATAACAATACATATCAGGTTGGTAATATTCAAGTCGCCGGTAGCGGTGATGGTTTTCGGCGATTGCTTCTGGAGACATCCATTGCGTTGCGTAATCCTGCTGCCATTGCTGGAGGTGGCAAATGAGACGAGCCAGAGGAGTTGCGTTGATCGTAGCTTTGGTCATCCTGGTACCGCTGACCCTGATTGCGGTCGTGATGATGCAGTCCAGTGGTGTGGATCTCAAAATGGCCGGTGCTGCAGCCAGTTTGCAGCAAGCTGAGCATCGGATTGAAGGGATGATAGAGAGCGCATTATTGCAAGCTGGTCTGTCGAGCAAGATTGCGACTATAGGGGCCAGTTCTGCAATCTCGGTGAATGGAAATACGGTCAATATGGAACGGCGTGGTGAAAGTGTCTGTAAGCGAAAAGTGGATGCCAGTAGCCAGAATGTTATCCCTTCTTGTCGTTATGTTGAGCTGCAGGCTACAGCAACATATGGCAAGAACAGTCGTGCAATGAATTGGACTACTGGGGTAGAGCAACCCCTGTTAAAGGCGGAATAGGAGCATAGGATATGCGCGAACATGGACGAGCCTTGCTGCTTTGCACCTTAATGGCCGCCATGCCGGTCTTGGCAAGCAGCAGTTATTCTGATGACACCGAGCTGTTTATTTATGATTTTTCAAAAGCTGGTGATTTCAGACCAAAAATTCTGGTTATCTTTGATAATTCAGGGAGTATGAGCTCTACCATGGATGTGGTTAGAGAAGCTTACGATCCAAATACGATATATCCAGCACTCAGTAATGACCCAGATACCGGGAATAGTAAAAAGTATGTCTACTTTTCTACCGATGGTACAGTTCCAATTATCACCAACACCCAGCGATTTCAAGACAGTATAAATGCCTGTGCATCTTCCAAAACACCATTGTCGAATATCGGTTACTTTCAGTCTCAAGTCTGGAGCTATACCTACTCTAGTTATTCTGGAGGGAAGCCGCGGCAGGGGACATGGGGTTCTGTTTCTGGTCGAACCGAATCGAACATTGTATTGGTTGATTGTAAGCAAGATATAACTTCCAGCAACAACAGTAACCCCTACTC
>NZ_JRGM01000013.1 GCF_000764665.1 Aeromonas lacus
TTTATTGCCTGAAAATCAGAAAATCGCCCGATAATTGCCCTGCTTTATTCCTCTCCCTTTGAATTCCTAGTCCTCCCCGTCTGTTTTACTCATAAAAAACGGTCTCAACAGCGTAAAATGGCGCTTTATCTCGTCGGAGATAGCCCATGTTTTGTCCAAAATGCGGCGGTCAAACCCTGCAGAGCGTCAGTCCCAAAGAGTTTCGCTGTGGCTGTGGCTTTCATTTTTTCCAGAATGTGGCGACTGCGGTAATGGTGGCGCTTTGCTGGCAGGATGAGGTGCTGGTTGCGGTGCGTGCCTGCAATCCGGGCAAGGGGTTGCTGGATCTGCCGGGCGGATTTGTCGATCCCGGCGAGTCTCTGGAGGGGGCGCTGGTGCGCGAGTTGCAGGAGGAGCTGGGACTCGATGTCAGCGCTCATCCTTGCACCTATCTTGGCTCATTCCCCAATATCTATCCCTACGATGGCATCACCTATCACACCTGTGACACCTTTTTCGCCATCAGGCTGAGTGAAAAACCGGTCATCCAGCCGGCTGACTATGTGGCCGCCTGTCAGTGGCTGAAGATCAGCGATATCCCCTTGTCCCGCTTTGCTTTCGAATCGACGCGCACCGCGATGGCGAGGCTGCAACAATCCCCTTTGCAAGCCTGATCCCTGCTGATGACGATGGGGATTGGCAGCGACCATCCCTGTCTCATCCTTGTCCGCTTTTGTCCCGCAGACGCCATTCGTCAGACGGTGAGTGGTATAGTCAGCAGTGGATCCGGATTCAAGGAGCATATTGTGAAGAAGATAGTTCTCATCTTGCTCGGCATCGCCGTGGCGGCCTTGCTGGCCATAGTGACGTTGATAAGCCTTATCGACCCCAATCAATTCAAGCCCCAACTGGCTGAACAGGTGCGCAAGAGCACTGGCCGGGAACTGGTGATGGCGGGGGAGATTGACTGGCGTTTCTGGCCGAGTCTTGGCCTCTCGCTTGAGAAGGTGGCTCTGCGCAATCCGGCCGGTTTTGCCGAGCCGGATCTGGTTCGTTTCGAACAGGGCGAGGCCTCGGTGGCCCTGTTGCCGCTGCTCTCCCATCGTCTGGAGATCGGCAAGGTGACCCTGAGTGGCGCCCATCTCTTTATCCAGACCAAGGCGGATGGCAGCTCCAATCTGAGCGGACTGATCAAAGATGCCACTGCTGATGCAAGCGAACCGGTCGTCCCCGCAACCCCTGCGCCAACCGCTGATAGCAAGCCTTGGCAGATCAGCTTGCAGGGTGTCGCGCTCTCCCAGGCCAGTGCGCTGGTACAGGATGATCGCAGTGGCACGTCGCTGCGACTGGATCGCCTCGATCTCGACATGGGGCAGCTGGCCACCGGTCAGTGGGTACCCGTGACGCTGGCCGCCAAGGGGAGTGCCGACAAGCTCGCTTTCGATGTTAAAGGGCAGACCCATATCAAGCTGGCGCAGGAGGTGATGGCCAGTGAACTGAAAGACTTGAGCCTCAGTGGCAGCCTGAGTGATCCGTCCCTGCGACTCGACAGTTTCTCCATCAAGGGAGACCGATTGGCCCTTGGTGAGTGGAGCAACCTCACGTTGGCGCTGAAAGGAGCCAAGGTAGAGGGGCAGCAAGCTTTACTGGCTGGCTCGCTGGAAGGAACGCTCAAGGGACGGCTCGATAAAGAGATGAAGCTTGCCGAGCTTTCCGATGTGCTGCTGACGGCAGCGCTGGAAGGTGATGCGCTGCCACGCCCGCAGATGAAGCTGAAACTGGCCGGGTTTGCCCGTGCCGAGCTCGACAAGCAGTTGATTACCCTGAGCAAGCTGGTGATGAGTGCCGATGAGGCGCTGCTGAGTGGTGATGGAACCGTGCAGCTTGGCGCTGTTCCCGCAATCAGCTTCGATCTCAAGGGGGAGAAGCTGGATCTCGACAAATGGCTCGCCAAATCGGTACCGACCACACCTGCGCAGGCGAAAGAGAACAAACCGGCGGCCGGTGTTGCCAATACCGCTGCAAGTGGCAATAAAGCGGTAACCGGCAAAAGCGAAGCTCTCTCCGCGGTCGAACCGGATCTGGGCGCGCTCAAAGGGGTGGATCTGGATGGTCGGTTGCAACTCGGCAGCCTGCGTCTGAAAGGGCTGGATCTTGGCGCAGTCGATCTGCAGGTGGCTCTGGCCAAGGGACTGCTGACGCTCAAACAGTTCAGCGCGACCGTGGCAGGCGGTCAGGTAAACGCGAACGGGGTACTCGACGCACGCCAGCAGCCCGCCACCTACAAGGTGCACAAGCAGGTGGCCGGAGTGAACATTCGTCCCTTGTTGCAGACTCTGGCTCAGAGTGATCTGCTGGAGGGCAAAGGCGATCTCGATGTGCAGGTGCAAGGACGTGGTCTCTCTGAGTTGGCACTGCGCAACGGGATGCAGGGTAAGGTTACCTTGAAGCTGAGCGATGGGGCCCTGCACGGCATCAACCTGCCGGAGATGATCCGCGAGGCGCGGGCCACCCTCACCGGCAAGGGGGCCGAACAGGTGAAGGAGGCGCGCAAGACCGACTTCAGCGCCCTGACCGCCAGCTTCCAGATTGCCGACGGCATCGCTCGCAGCAACGACATCCAGCTCTTTGCCCCCGCCTTGCGGGTCAAGGGCGAAGGGCAGACGGCACTGGTGCCGGAGAGCCTCGACTTCCTGTTCCTTACCTCCATCGTCGAGAGCAGCAAGGGGCAGGGAGGCAAGGATGTGGACGAGCTGAAGGAGATCACCATACCGGTACGGATCGGCGGCCACTGGCAGGCGCCCAGCTATCGGCTCGACGTGAAGGCGCTGCTCAGCAACAACAAGTTGCTGGAGGATAAGGCCCGTAAGGAGGCCGAGCGCGGACTCAAGAAGCTGCTGGGGGACAAGGCCGACAACGATGCCGTCAAAGGGGTGGCTGACCAGCTGCTCAAGGGACTGTTCAAATAGGTGACGGTTCATATGGGCTGGCGGGAGCTGCGCCAATGCCGTTAGCGGTTGACCGGATGTCAGCGCCATTTAAAAATGGCGCTGACATTTTTTATGGCGCAGTGCTCTGCTGTGTCTTCATCCGGAGTCATCTCGAGTTGAACCCATGCGCCTGATCCTGCTGCTCTGTTCCCTGATCTGCTACGGCATGGCGTATCCCGCGCTGGCTGGGCCGCTGGCGGATCGTCTGGCTGGCGAGCTGGCCAGACAGGCTCCCGAACATACGCTGCCCCTTGACGAGGTGCAGCGACTCGATCGTCGCCTGATTGCTCCCGACTCCCTTCATCCCGGCTGGCAGCGCTATCCGCTGCGCCAGTTGCAGGCGATCTATCGCTATCAGCAGGAGTGCGGGGCGGATAATGCCTTGCCCGCCGAGTGGCTGCCACTGCTGCGGGCGCTTTGCGGCCAAGGGGCTGCGCCCTCGACCAGCTGGTTTGCCGCTCACCCCGTCTATCCGCTTGGCGGCTCCAGCGCGGCTCGCTGGCAGGCTGGTCATCCGTCCGCCGGGCTCGACGATCTGCTCCATGTGCGGGAGCGGCGCGACCGGTTGGGGCTGATTGGCGAGCTTGATGATGACAACCTCGACGCCCTGCTGCGGGGCGAGCGCTGGCTGCTGCAATCCGGTCAGCTCTGGCTGCTTGCCGGTGGACAGTGGCGTCGCTATGGCGCTGGCCAGTGGCAGCCGCTGGCCGAGCGGCTCGGTGTGGTGCTGGATAGCCGGGTCGATGGATCCTGTCAGGAGCGGGTTGGCGCGCTCTGTATCAACGAGCGCCCCACGCTGCACTGGCAGTGGCTGGCGCTGGCCAGTACGCTTGGCTTCATTCTGTTGCTGGGGTGGGCCAGCTGGCAGCGCTGGCGCCTGTTGCGGGAGCGGCGCGTCGCATTGCAGATGCTGACCCACGAGCTGCGCACCCCCATCATGGCGCTCTCCGGCATCAGCGAGGAGCTGCGCCACGACTTCGATCGGCTGCCCCCTTCCGCCCAGCAGAGCGTGGGTCAGCTGCTGGGCAGTGTCGCCCGCTTGCATCAACTGGCACAGGCCAGTCGCCACTATCTGGCGGCAGAGACCCTCGAGGATGAGCGGGTGGCGGTCAGTCTGGCCGAGTGGCTCACGCTGGCTTGCGAGCGCCACGGCGCCACCTTCTGCCTTGAGCGGGAGATGACTCTGGCGCTCCCCTTCTACTGGCTCGATCTCGCCCTCGACAATTTGCTGCGCAACGCCAGCCTGCATGGCCGCGCGCCTGTTCGGATCTTTGCCAGCTGGCAGGCGGGGCGCTTGATCCTTGCGGTCAGCGATGGCGGCGAGCTGCCGGGTTACCGGCTCGCCACCCTGCTGCGCCGCGGTGCCCGTGCTGATGGCTTGGGGCTGGGGCTTGCCATCGTGCGCCATCTGTTGCGCCGTCTTGGCGGGCGCCTCGCCCTGTCCGGTCCACCGACTACCTTCACCCTGACACTGTCCTGCCAGCTCTGGAGCGACCCCGAATCATGAAGACCATCCTGCTTGTCGAAGACGAGGCGCTGCTGGCGGAGAACCTGCAACGCTATCTGACCCGCGAGGGGTATCGCTGCCTCTGGTGCGACACCCTGACTGCGGCAGAGCTGCAGTGGCTGGCGGCGGATCTGGTGCTGCTGGATCGCACTATGCCGGAGGGGGATGCCCTCGACTGGCTGCCCCAGTGGCTGGCGCGCAAGGCGTTGCCGGTGATCGTGCTGACCGCAAGGGTGGAGGTGAGCGATCGGGTGGCCGGGCTCGATGCGGGGGCGCGCGACTACCTGACCAAGCCCTTCTCCCACGACGAGCTGCTGGCACGGATCCGTGCCCAGCTGCGTCAGCTGGGGGATGGCACTCAGGCGGTGGGCGGCTTGCAGCTTCATCCTGCCCGGATGCAGGCGAGTTGGCAGGATGCGGAGGTGAGCTTCACCCCCACCGAGTTTGCCCTGCTCACCCTGCTGGTGCGGATGGCGGGGCGGGTGCTGAGCCGGGAGGAGATCCTCAATCGGGTGTGGGGCTATCAGGCGTTTCCCTCCACCCGCACTGTCGATACCCATATTCTGCAACTGCGCCAGAAGCTGCCCGGGCTGGCCATCGAGACGGTGCGCGGCATCGGCTACCGGCTGGAGGTGGCACAGTGAAGCACACAACGCTGGCTGCGCTGCGGTTGGTTCTGGGCGTTGGCCTTTTAAACGTAAGCAGCGTGATGGCAACCGAGCACCTCTTGGAAACCAAGCGCCCCGATCCGCTGCAACCGGCTACTCTGGCCTTGCTGCAGGGAGATAACCGGCACGCCTGGCAATCTTTGCAGCAGGCGTGGCCTGCGCTAAACAGCGATGCCGAGCGCCGTAGCTGGCAGGGGATGCTGGCCGCGCTAAGTGCCCAGCACTGCGGCAAGGATTTCCCGCTCACTCTGCCCGATGGGGTGAGCGAGTTGCGCCTTGAGCTGATCCAGCGCGATGCGCCGCTGCTGCGGGACTATCGGGTGCAGCTGACCGGGGAGGGGCCCATCACCGCCGCGGAGCTCATCGATCCCGCTGGCCGCAACCGGCTGGCAGGCGCCCAGTGGGAGGCGGAAGAGAACAGTGGAGTCAGGGTCGTGGGGGCCGATCTGCCGACGCCTTTATCTGCCGGTCTCTATCAGCTGCGGCTGGCGGTAGCGGGCAAGGACTGGCAGGTGGCCCTGCCGCTGCCTGCGGTGCAGGATCTGGACTGGCTCTCCCGCTCGCCGCAGGCGGTGGCCAATCTCCCCGCCAACCCTGCTTCCTGTACGCCGCTCTGGCTCGATCAGGCGGTGCTGGCCCGCCCGCAATACTCCCTGCTCTGGTGGCACCGGATTGCGCCCGATGAGCCGGTTAACTGGCCAACCGCCACTCCTGACAGCTGGCGCACCCTCTCGCTGGTGCAGACCAGCCAGCGCGGCCAGCTGGTGTTGCAACTGAGCCACAGTCAGGCAGGGCCGGTGGAGTGATACCGGGGGATTGAGTCGCTGCTGTCTGTGATGGATGACCAGCTTCGGGCACAGATTGTTTCGTTGGTGCAATAGTTATCATTTTTGCGGATGTTGTTGGTGGTGGCTATTAAACAGGAAATGGCTGAGAAGCCTCTCCGCCTCTGCTCTGTGCTTAATCCTGACATTGGCCTGACAATCGCAGGCTGCCGATCTGCTGAAATGCGATTCCCGTGTGTTATCAGGAATCACAGACCATGACTTTTCTTCCCGTGCTAACGAGCCGGATCCGCCCGCTGTTGTTGTTGGCGCCGCTGTTCTCCCTGCCTGCCGAGGCGCTGACTCTGGCCAACGAGCAGTGGCGTATCGAGCTGGATCCCGCCACTCTGGCAGCCGAAGCAATTCTGCCATCGGGCAATCACTTGGCCATCTCTTCCCCCGGCCCGCGCCAGCCGGTCACCGCCCTGCAGCAGGAGGGTGAGCGCGCCAGCTGGCTGACCCGTGCTGATGGCGAGGTACGGGCGTTGGCTCGCCTTGAGGGCAACCGCCTGATCCTCACCCTGAGCCGCGCGACCACTGGCGAGCTGGTATGGCCGCGGGTGCCGGCAGGGGCACAGGCGCTGATGCTGCCGATCCATGAGGGATTTCGCATTCCTGCTACTCACACTGCGTGGCGCAAGGCGCTGGTGGAGGAGTATCAGGGGATCAACACCACGGATAATCTGACCTTGCCGCTGGTCGGGCTGGATCATGGCGAGCAGCAGTTGGCGATCCTCTTTGCCAACCCTTTCAACAACCGGCTCACCTTTGCTCCTAAGCAAGATGGCATTGCCTTCACCGCGACCCACAGCGTCAATCGCCTTAATCAGGCTGACCCCTATGAGGTGGAGGTGTCGCTGCAGCCGGGCAACGACTGGCTGGCGGCGGCCAAGGCCTATCGCAGCTGGTTGCAGGGGCGGGGCGAGCTGGTCTCGCTTGAGAGCAAGCTGGCGGCGGTGCCGGATGGCAAACGGCTGATCGGTGCCTCTCACCTCTACCTCTGGGGCGAGCGACTGCTGGTGCCACAGGATGTGAAGAGCTGGCCCGCACTGCGCCGCCTGATCCCTGCCGACTGGCTCAAGGGTGAGAGCAAGAGTGCGCTGCAAGCGCCCGATCTGGCCCGCAACCGCTACCTGCAAAATCTGGTGCTGGCTGGGGTAGATCAGGCGCTCGCACTGCGCCATCCGGGTCAGCAACCGGCCGATTTCACCGCCCGGCGCGCGCTGGCGGCAAGGCAACTGGGGGCTGCGCTCAACGAGCCGCAGAGTTGGGGCGATGGCAGCTCAGCCAAGATGATCGCCGCTCTCAAGCAGGCTGGACTACCCAGACTCTGGCTGGGGCTGCCCCAGTGGACCGCCGGTTTTGCCGCGCCAGAGGGGATAGCGCTTGCCAAAGTGGCGGGCTATCTCATCGCCCCTTACGACTCCTACGATACCGCGCTGCCGGAGGGGAATCGCCAGCAGAGCTGGCTTACCGCCCAGATGGGGCAGGATAGCTATCTGCATTGCGGCATCATGCTGGAGAATGGACGGCGCAAGAGCGGCTTTCAAAACAGCGGCGTCTACACCAATCAGGCCTGCGTGCGTCCGGTGATGGAGCAGCGCGTAGCCTGGTTGCAGCAGGCAAGCCACTACAACAGCTGGTTCCTCGATGTGGCGGCGACCGGCATGGTGTTTGACGACTTCGACCCGGCCAAGCCGACCAGTCAGGCGCAGGATGCGCAAAACCGGATGGCCGGGATGGCGTGGATTGCCAGGAGTCAGGGGGTGCTGGTGGGCTCCGAGGAGGGCGGCGCGGTAGCCAACCGCACCGCGGCCTTTGCCCACGGCCCCCAGACCAGCGGCTTTGGCTGGCAGGATCCCGATATGCGCCGCAACAAGCGCTCTCCCTACTATCTGGGAGCCTGGTATCCCGACTATCAGCCCGCGTTCTTCTTTCGCCAGAGCCACCTAAAACCTGAGTATCAGGGGCTCTACTTCGATCCGGCGCTGCGGTTGCCGTTGTTCCAGAGCGTCTTTCACGACAGCATAGTGACCACCCACCACTGGACGATGGATAGCCTCAAATTCAGGGAGAGCCGTCAGGTCACCGAACTGTTGCAGCAGCTCTACAACGTGCCGCCGCTGCTCAACCTCAGTCTGGATAGTGCCAGCGCGCGCATTCCCTATCTCAAGGGGCTAGATGCCTTTTTCCGCCCGCTGCATGAGCGGCTCTACAACCAGCCGCTCACCGGTTTTCGCTGGCTCGATAAAAGAGGTGTGGTGCAGCAGAGCGAGTTTGCCGATGGCACTCGACTGATTGCCAACTTCGGCCCGGCCACCGAGCTGGCAGGGATCAAACTGGCCGCTCAAAGCGTGCTGGCGCTGCTGCCCGATGGCAGCCAGCAGCAGTTTGTCTCGCAACCGGATGGCGCCCGCTAATCTGGCGTTCTGGCTTTTATTTCATCAGAGGATGCTGTGGCAGAACTTTTCATGTATAGATGAACGTTCTGCAAAATAAACGAGAGGTAGTTCTGATGATTGAGAGTGAAGTGATTAGAGAGGTAAACCATCCGGCGTGGCCGCTGGTCTGGCAGATCTATGGCGAGAGTTTTCCCCGCTACGAGCAGCGCCAGTCACAGCATCAGCCACAGAAGATGCGGGATCCTCGCTATCACTGCCAAATCTTTTATCAGGACGGCCTGCTGCTCGGTTTCATCTTCTGGTGGGCGTGTGGCGAGCAGATATATATCGAACATCTGGCCATCAATCCGGCGCTGCGCGGCCGCAACTACGGCAGCCGCCTGCTGGCCGAATTTTGCGAGCGGGCAGGCAAAACCGTCATTCTCGAGATCGATCCGCCAGAGGATGAGATTGCCATTCGCCGTCTGCGCTTCTATCAGGGGCTGGGCTTTTGTCTCAACGATTATGCTCATGTCCACCCACCCTATCATCCTGACTACAAGGGTCATGAACTTCGGGTGTTGAGCTATCCGGGGCTCCTTGAGGAAGAGGCTTATCAGCGTTTCAACAGCATGCTGGTGGAGACGGTGATGGATCACGGCTGAGCAGCCGTAAGGAGATAAGAGAGGGGCCCGCCTGAAGCAATTCAGGCGGGCCCTTTTTCATTGCCGCTGGCTGGAATTACTCCCCCAGCAGGGTTTGCCAGACGGCGAGCACATGGCTGCGCTCACTCTGCAGCTGATCGTCGCTCACCTTGCGGGAGATCTCCGAGAGGTTGAGGCGATGGCCGAGGTTGCGGATCTCCAGATAGGCCTGTTTCAGCCCCTCCGCCTGCTCCAGCGTCAGCACACCCGCCATCACGCACTCGTCGAAGATGCGCACGTTATCGGACCAGCGGGTGAGGGCATCGGGCTCGCCGCAGGCGTGGGCCAGCACCAGATACTGGGCGATAAACTCGATGTCCACCATGCCGCCGGGGGACTGCTTGAGGTCGAACTCGCCGGCACCGGCTTTGAGCAGGTGATCCCGCATCTTGTGGCGCATCTCGCGCACCTCGCGGGCCAGGGTCGGCAGGTCGCGTTCCCTGGCCAGCACATCGCGGCGGATACGGGCAAACTCGGCAACGATGGCGTCATCGCCATAGATGGGGCGGGCCCGCACCAGCGCCTGATGTTCCCAGGTCCACGCCTCGTTTTGCTGATACTGCTCATAGGCCGACAGCGACGAGACCAGCAGGCCGGAGTCGCCGGAGGGGCGCAGCCGCATATCGATCTCGTAGAGGATCCCGGAAGGGGTTCGGGTGCTGAACAGGTGCAGGATCCGCTGCGCCAGACGCAGATAGAACTGGCGGCTGTCGATGGGCTTGCGCCCGTCGGTGTAGCTGTTGGGGTCGCCGCCATGCAGGAACACCAGATCGAGATCCGAGCCGTAACCGAGCTCGATACCGCCCAGCTTGCCATAGGCCACCACCGCAAAGCCGCGCTGGCCGCTGGTTGCCACCTCGGGCGGCACCCCGTAACGCTCGCTCATCTGGGCCCAGGCCTGATTGACCACCTCTTCGGTGATCGCCTCCGCCAGCCAGGTGAGGTGGTCGCTTACCTTCATCAGCGGCAGGGCGCCGGCGATGTCGGCCGCCACGATGCGCAGCAGCTGCACCTGCTTGAACTGACGCAGCGCCTCCATCTGCTGCTCCACATCCTCTTCGGGGATGCGCAGCAGGAACTGGCGCAGCTGGGGTTTGTACTGATCGAGCGGGGTGGGGTGGTAGAGGTGCTGGGGATCGAGCAGCTCGTCCAGCAAAATCGGGTAGCGGGCCAGCTGCTCGCTCACCAGATGGCTGGCGTCGCACAGCCGCACCAGCTGGCGCAGGGCACCCGGGTTCTCTGCCAGCAGTTGCAGATAGGCGCTGCGGGTGAAGATGCGGGTCAGCAGCTCACACACCCGCTCGAACAGGCGGGCGGGCTGCTCGCTGGCCACCACCAGCCGCAGCAGCTCCGGCATCAGCCAGTCCAGCGCGATGCGCCCCTGCGGGCCGACCTGACGGCGTTTGTACTCCTCCTTGAAACGCAGCAGCGCGGCGCAGAGCGGGGCGGGCTCGGCCACCCCCTGCGCGCTCAGCAGTTGCTCCAGCTCGGCGGCGTCGAGCTCGGTGCGCCACAGATCGAGCCAGAGCTGCTCCAGATGGGCGGGTGCCTCTTTCTCTTCCCCCACCACGGCGGCGAACTCCTGATGGACGGCCGCCATCTCCTCATCGAGATGAGCCATAAAGGCGTCCCAGTCAGCAAAACCCAGAGCCGCGATCAGCCGCTGGCGATCCCGCTCCTCGGTGGGCAGGGTCTGGGTCTGCTGATCGCCGATCTCCTGCAATATGTTCTCGACCCGGCGCAGGAAGCGATAGGCATCCAGCAGGCGATCGCAATGGGCAGATTCGAGGGCGCCACATTGGGCGATGGCGGCCAGCGCTTCGGGCAGGTGACGCACCCGCAGCGCCGGTTCACGGCCGCCGCGAATAAGTTGCAGCGCCTGGGCGATAAACTCCACCTCGCGAATGCCGCCAGCCCCCAGCTTGATGTTGCCCTCCAGCCCCTTGCGGCGCACCTCGGCGGCGATCATCGCCTTCATCTGGCGCAGGCCGTCGATAACGCCAAAGTCGATATAGCGGCGAAACACAAAGGGGCGCAGCATTTCGGCGAGCTCCACTGCGTGCTCGCATTGGGGCCCCAGTACCCGCGCCTTGACCATGGCGTAGCGCTCCCAGTTGCGGCCGTGGTGCTGGTAGTAATCCTCCATGGCGGCGAAGGAGATGGCCAGCGGCCCCGCATCGCCAAAGGGGCGCAGTCGCATATCGACCCGGAACACCTGACCATCCTGGGTGGGCTGGTGGAGGGCGTTGATGATGCGCTGGCCCAGCTTGATAAAGAACTGCTGGTTGGCCAGCTCGCGCCGCCCGCCGACCGTGTAGCCGTTCTCGGGGAAGGTGAAGATAAGGTCGATATCCGAGGAGAAGTTGAGCTCGCCACCGCCGAGCTTGCCCATGCCGAGGATCAGCAGCGGCTGCGGGTTACCGTTGCCGTCCATCGGGGTGCCCAGCTCGCCGCACTGTTTGGCGTAGAGCCAGTCGCGGGCCGCGCAGATGAGCGCATCCGCCAGCTTGGTGAGGTGGATAAAGCTCTCTTCTACTGTCGCGTGGCCCAGCAGCTCGCGCCAGGCGATCACCAGCATGCGGCTGCGGCGGAACTGGCGCAGGATGCGCTTGAGCGTCTCTTCATCGCTTACTTCGGCGAGCAGGGAGGTGAGGTCACTCTGATAGGCGGGCCAGCGTTCGACCCGCTCCAGATCCCCGGAGGCGAGCAGCTCGGTCAGCAACTCCGGCTGTTTGAAGAGAGAGTCGGCGACAAAATCGGAGAGGCCGAGCAGGGTCAGCAGGGTCTGGCGCACCTGCTCGGGCTGGTTGCCATAGTCGGGGGCCAGTTCAGTCAGCCGTTGCCACTGGCGCTGGGCCAGATCCTGCAGCAGGGGGGAGAAGGCGGAGAAAGAGGGAGAGTGCTGGGCCACGGTTGCCGTCCTTGTGGTTAACGAAACTGCCGGATAAAAAGCTGGCTGCCAATCTAGCACTGTCAGGCCCCCGCGTCACAGCGCAGGGGCGAGAAGCATGATCCGGCGGGAATTATCGGCAGCCAGTCATTCAGGTGCGCTGGTAGATGGCGGGATCGTAGATCTCCATCAGGCTGCCCGGGTTGGCCGGTGGGGCAAAGCCGAAACCGGCGTAGAGGCCATGGGCATCCGAGGTGGCGAGGGAGAGGCGGCGCAGCCCCTGCAACTCGGGATGGTCGACAATAGCGGCCACCAGCGCCTTGCTGTAACCGCGGCCGCGGTACTCCGGCAGCACAAACACGTCCGCCAGATAGCCGAAGGTGGCCTTGTCGGTGATAACCCGGGCGAAGGCAACCTGCTGACCATTGACATAGCCGCCAACGCAGAGGGAGTGGTTGATGGCCCGCACCACAGTGCTGTGGGGAATACCGCGACACCAGTAGGCTTCTTCAGACAAGAAGCGGTGGATAAGCGGCAGATCGAGCCGCCCCTTGTCGTCACTGATCTCGATGGGTGAGTGCGTCGTGCTCTGCTGCATGTTGGCTCCTTGCCGTGGGTCAGAAATGAGAAAGGCCCCTCGCGGGGCCTTCCAGTCTAACCGGATTGGAACGGGAAAGTCAGGCGAGCTTGAAGGACTGGATCTGGCCATCCAGCTCCTGGCTGTGCTGCTCCACCAGTACCGAGGCCTCCTGCAATTCGCGCAGCACCACCACGGAGCCTTCGGCGATCTGCTTGACCTGCTCCAGATTGCCGCGCATCTCCTCGGCCACCGAGCTCTGCTGATCGGAAGCGGCGGCGATGTGGCGGTTCATGTCGGCCACGCCCTGTACCCGCTCCACTATGGTGGCGAGCTGATCGCCCGCCTGGGTCACCTGGGCAACCCCCTTGTCGGCCTGTTGCACACTCTGGGCCATCAGCTCGCCAGCCTGACGTGCATTGCCCTGCAACTGCTCGATCATCTTCTGGATCTCGACGGTGGCGGCCTGGGCCCGGTTGGCCAGCTCGCGCACTTCGGAGGCCACCACGGCAAAACCGCGGCCCGCTTCACCGGCGCGGGCGGCCTCGATGGCGGCGTTGAGCGCCAGCAGGTTGGTCTGTTCCGAGATGCCGCGAATTGTGTCGACGACCGAGCCAATCCGCTCGACCCCGTGCTCCACCTCGTTGACCACGCTGGCGGAGCGCTGGATGTTGCCGGAGAGGGTGTCGATGGTGTTGACGGTCTCGGCGACGCAGCGGCTCCCCTCTTCCGCCAGCTGGCTGGTCTCGGCAGTGGCCCGGGAGGCCTGATCGGCGTGAGAGGCCACCTCGCGAATGGCGCCGACCATCTGGCTCATGGCGCTGGCCAGCTGCTCAATCTGGGCGAACTCTTCGCTGATCGCCTCGTTGGCCTCCTCCATGCAGAGGGTCACCTGGGAGGCGATGTCGTTGAGCTCCTTGCAGGCGGCGCGCTGGCTGCCAAACACCTCTTTGAGGTTCTCCTGCGAGTGGGAGACCGCCTTGGCGATGTCACCGAACTCGTCGCGGGAGCGGAGCAGTACCTTGTGGCTGAGGTCCCGCTTGGCGAAACGCTCCAGCAGATCGACCAGATAGTGTACCTGCTTGACCATCAGACGGGAGCCGGTCATCAGCAGGATCACGAACAGCAGACCCATGATGGTGGTCTCCATCAGGCCGCTCCAGAGCAGGCGGTCGGCAATGGCGTTGGCTTTCTCCGGATCCAGCCCCTCGGTGAGCAGGGTGGCCTCCAGATTGTTGGCATCAAACCAGAGTTTGGTCAGTAGCAAAATGGTACTGATCACCATCAGCAACACCACTTTCGGCACCAGCCGAATGTTGCTCATCCGCTTCTCCAGCAGGTTCAACTGCATCGTAAAATCTCCTTTGAAAATCGCTTTTTCCTTTGCCCTCAAGGCTATCGGCATTATCTTCTCTTTTATTAATTTGCACTGTGTTTAAAGTTGGAAAATGTATGCGGCATCACTTAACTCACTTGCGGGCGATGGATTTGCTGATGGCATTTCTGTCGATAGTCTCGGTGTTACTGGTAACGGCCCGCTGGTGGGGTCATGCGAGCATCACCCCGCAGACCCTGCAGCTCTTCTATGACCTCGACAGTCTGATCTGCTACTTCTTCCTCGCTCACTTCGCCTATGGCTGGCTCAGGGCGCCCGATCGCAAGGCATTTTTCATGGCCAACTGGATCTATCTGCCGGGCAGTCTGCCGATGGTGGAGCAGCTGCGCTGGGCCCGTCTGCTCCAGCTGTGGCGGGTCTATCAACTGTTCAAGGAGCACCCGGATCTCTGGGCCATGTTCCGCCGCGAGCGCAACGAGACCACCCTCTCCGGCATTCTGTTCCTCTTCTTCCTGTTGCTGGGGGTGGGCTCCGGCGTGATGTACTGGATCGAGTCGGGCCAGCCCGGCAGCGAGATCCAGACCCCCTACGATGCTTTCTGGTGGACGCTGGTGACCCTGTCGACCGTGGGCTACGGCGATCTGGTGCCGCGGACGGAGGAGGGGCGCTTTGTCGCCAGCCTGTTGATCCTGTTCGGGGTTGGCCTGTTTGGCGCCATCAGCGGTTTCATGGCCAGCATCTTTTTG
Organism: Aeromonas lacus; assembly: GCF_000764665.1. Classification (GTDB taxonomy): domain Bacteria; phylum Pseudomonadota; class Gammaproteobacteria; order Enterobacterales; family Aeromonadaceae; genus Aeromonas; species Aeromonas lacus. Next base: position 14,603 of record NZ_JRGM01000013.1, read on the forward strand.
CAGCCGGCCAAGGAGAGCGAAACCGACAAGTGGCGTCACCACTACAACAACCAGCAGGAGCAGCTGCTGCGCGAGTTGCGGGCGCTGCGTGACGAGGTGCGCGAGCTCAAGAAGAAGTAAGGTTGTCGCACGGGAGCGCAAGTTGCGAGCCAGCTCCCAGCTATCGGTTGTGGCAGAGCAGGGGAGGTGCTTTTTCTTTGCTTGTCCTTTAACCTGCTGGCGGCTTAACATTCAACCTCTTGTCCAAACCTGAAAAAGAGAATCGATCAACCATGCGCGCCCTTCTCGGGATTCTTATCTGCTTGTGTGCCCAACAGGCACTGGCCGATACCCGTTATGTTTCAGACAACATCTTTACCTTTATCCACAATGGTCCGGGGACCCAGTACCGGATCCTCGGTAGCGTCAAGGCTGGTGAACCGCTGGAGGTGAAGGCGGTGAACGGCGAGGCCGGTTTCACTCAGGTGGTGGACGGTCGCGGCCGTGATGGATGGATCAAAAGCAGCGAACTGCAGAGCCAGATCAGCCTGCGCGAGCAACTGCCGCAGGTAGAAAAAGAGCGTGACGAGCTCAAGGCCCGCCTGCAAAACCTCAACGGCGACAACGAGAAACGCTTCGCCGAGAAGGATGGTCAGATCGCTGCCCAGAGCAAGGAGATTGCCGCCCTCAAGGCCCAGCTGGTCAGCCAGGCTGAAGAGATGAACAATCTCAAAGAGCAGAACGACGCCCTGACCCAGAGCTACGATAACCAGGAGCACGACATGCAGATGGACTGGTTCATCCGTGGTGGTGCCATGGTCGGTGCCGGTATCCTGCTTGGCATCCTGTTGCCCATGCTGCCTCGCCGTCGCAGCCGTAGCGATCGCTGGATGAACTGACAGCATCTGGCTGAATGAATTGATGAGAAGGGTCGCCGTGGCGGCCCTTCTTTTTTTGGGCGCATTGAGCGAGATCCGGTATTGGGCGGGATGCATGGCTGCTTTGCGACAGGCGGGTGGTGGAAGATCGTATACAAAATGAAGTCAGATGACCCTCATGTTTATTGGCGGGCTGGCTTCAAAAGGGAATGAATAGGGTGAATTAGCGATCTTTGTTAAAGAGTGGCAACAAATTCATTTCATATAGGGGAGGATATTGTATACATTGTCGGCGTTTCGGCGGCGCGACCGCCTTTGTCGATATCAGCCTTAGGGCGTACAGGAAGACCCCATATGTTCAAAGCTACTCAAGTGCTTGCCGCTGACTATATCCCCTCCGATCTGGCCGCCCTGCGCGAAGCCATCACCCAAAACTACGTGGTGGATGAAAATGCCTATCTGGCCGAACTGTCGGCCATGCTGCCGGGGGATGGCGCCTCGCTGGAGCAGGTGACCCAGCGCGCCCGTACTCTGGTGACCAAGGTGCGCAAGGAGAGCGGCTCCGGTGACGGTATCGACGCCTTCCTGCAGGAGTACAGCCTGGATACCCAGGAGGGGATCATCCTGATGTGTCTGGCCGAGGCGCTGCTGCGCATTCCCGATGCCGAGACCGCCGACGCCCTGATCAAGGACAAGCTCTCCGGCGCCAACTGGTCTTCCCACTTCCGCAAGAGTGACTCCACCCTGGTCAACGCCTCCACCTGGGGGCTGATGCTGACCGGCAAGATCATCAAGCTCGACAAGAAGCTCGACGGCAACCCGGCCAACCTGCTGGGGCGCATGGTCAACAAGCTGGGAGAGCCGGTGGTGCGCTCCGCCATGTACGCCGCCATGAAGATCATGGGCAAGCAGTTCGTGCTGGGGCGCGACATGAAAGAGGCGCTCAAGGCGAGCCGCAAATCCCGCGAGCTGGGCTACACCCACACCTACGACATGCTGGGTGAGTCGGCGCTGACCATGCAGGATGCCGACAAGTATCTGACCGATTATCGCAACGCCATCGAGGCGGTGGGCCACGAGCGGATCAGCGACGGCGGCCCGGCCCCGTCCATCTCCATCAAGCTCTCGGCGCTCCATCCGCGCTATGACGTGGCCAACCGCGAACGGGTACTTGGCGAGATGTGCGAGCGGCTGGTGGGACTGGTGCGTCTGGCACGCGACAAGGATGTGGCCATCAGCATCGATGCCGAGGAGATGGACAGACTCGAGCTGTCGCTGGATCTGTTCGAACAGCTCTACCGCTCCGACGCCAACCGTGGCTGGGGCAAACTCGGCATGGTGGTGCAGGCCTACTCCAAACGCGCCCTGCCGGTACTCTGCTGGCTTACCGCGCTGGCCCGCGAGCAGGGTGACCTCATTCCGGTGCGACTGGTAAAAGGCGCCTACTGGGACAGCGAACTGAAATATGCCCAGCAGGCGGGTCTGCCCGGCTACCCGCTCTTTACCCGCAAGGCGGGCACCGACATCTCCTACCTAGCCTGCGCCCGCTACCTGCTGAGCGAGCCGACCCGCGGCTTTATCGCTCCCCAGTTCGCCACCCACAACGCCAATACCGTGGTCAGCATTCTGGAGATGGCGGGTGATCGCCAGTTTGAATTCCAGCGTCTGCACGGCATGGGCGAGGAGCTGCACAACGCTGTGCTGAGCGACAATCCCGGCCTGCACTGCCGCATCTACGCGCCGGTCGGCGCCCACAAGGACTTGCTGCCCTATCTGGTGCGCCGCCTGCTGGAAAACGGGGCCAACACCTCCTTCGTTCACAAGCTGGTGGATCCCAATACCCCGGTGGATTCGCTGGCCGAGCACCCGCTGCGCACCCTCAAGCGCTACTCAGGCTTTGCCAACGACCGCATTCCGCAGCCGGTGAACCTCTTCAGCGACCGCAAGAACTCCAGCGGCGTCAACATGAACATCCTTTCCATCCAGCGCCCCTTCTTCGCCCGCTTGAAAGAGCTGGAGAGCAAGCAGTGGCTGGCAGGCCCCATCGTCGATGGCGAGCCCCTCAAGCGCAGCGAGGCACGTACCGTGCTGAGCCCGCAGGATGTGAGTCTCACCGTCGGCAAGATCCACTGGGCCGACGAGCAGGCGGTGGAGCAGGCCTTGGCCTCCGCCCACGCTGCCTTCCCGCGCTGGCGTGAAACCCCGGTGAGAGAGCGTGCCGCCGCGCTGGAGAAGCTGGCGGATCTGCTGGAAGCGAACCGCGAGCAGTTCGTCTCCTTGTGTACCCGCGAGGCGGGCAAGCTGCTGCAAGATGGCATCGACGAGGTACGCGAGGCGGTCGATTTCTGCCGCTACTACGCGGTGCAGGCCCGCAGCCTGATGGGGCTGGCGACCCTGTTGCCCGGTTACACCGGCGAGCAGAACGAGCTGTTCCTGCAGGGGCGCGGCGTCTTTGTCTGCATCAGCCCGTGGAACTTCCCGCTGGCGATTTTCCTCGGCCAAATCGCTGCGGCGCTGGCCACCGGCAATACCGTCATCGCCAAACCGGCGGAGCAGACCGGCCTTATCGCCCATCTGGCGGTGACTCTGGCCCATCAGGCAGGTATTCCGGGCGACGTGCTGCAACTGCTGCCCGGTGACGGCGCCACCGTCGGCGCCAAGCTGACGGCGGATCCGCGCATCGGCGGCGTCTGCTTTACCGGCTCCACCGAGACCGCCAAGCTCATCAACATGACCCTGGCCCAGCGCGATGGCGCCATCCTGCCGCTTATCGCCGAGACCGGCGGCCAGAACGCCATGATCGTCGACTCCACCGCCCTGCCGGAGCAGGTGGTGCGCGACGTGGTGAGCGCCGCCTTCCAGAGCGCCGGTCAGCGCTGCTCGGCCCTGCGGGTGCTCTACCTGCAGGAGGAGATCGCCGAGCGGGTACTGGAGATCCTCACCGGCGCCATGCAGGAGCTGAAAGTGGGCAACCCGGCCGAGCACAACACCGACGTCGGTCCGGTGATCGATGCCGATGCCAAGGCCGGTCTCGATGCTCACCTCGCCTACATGGTGCCCCGCGCTCGCCTGATTGCGCAGGCGCCGATGCCGGCCGCGACCATGGAAGGGCACTTTGTCCAGCCGACCGCGCTGGAGATCGGCTCCATCCGCGAGCTGGCCAAGGAGCAGTTCGGCCCCATCCTGCACGTGGTGCGCTACGCCACCCGGGATCTGGACAAGGTGATCAGCGACATCAACGGCACTGGCTACGGCTTGACGCTCGGGATCCACAGCCGCAACGAATCCCACGCCGAGGAGCTGGCGAGCCGCATCAACGTGGGCAACGTCTACATCAACCGCAACCAGATCGGCGCCATGGTCGGGGTGCAGCCGTTCGGCGGCCAGGGGCTCTCCGGCACCGGCCCCAAGGCGGGCGGCCCCCACTATCTGAGTCGTTTTGTGACCGAGAAGACCCGCACCATCAACACCACGGCGGTGGGCGGCAACGCCTCCCTGCTGGCGATGGGCGATGCTTGATCGACACAGCGAGAGAACGATTGACAGCAGGCCGCCTTCGGGCGGCCTCTTTGTTGGTGTTCTCCTCTTGCTCGCCGGTTTTTGCCTGGGCGGGGCGAAGATCGGAGGCAATTTTGTTGTGGTGGCGGGGTCGTCAGCGACCTGTGCTGGCCGTAAGATGGGGCCCATTCGCGCTATTTTGCCCCTGCTGCAGCCTGCTGTGACCGTGGCGTTGTTTAATCTGACTTAACGAGAGTGTTTATCCGATGTCATTAACTGAACAAGCCCGCTGGTTTGTCGTGGCGGGTGACCATCAAATCCTGCTCGATGAGGCGGGTCAGGTGCCGAGCGGCGTGAAGGCGTGCCTGCCCGCAGCGCTGGCAGGTGCCCGTTTCGAGCGTTTTGATGAGTGGCAGGGGCTGCCCTGTTATCTGCTGGATCTGGGGGCTGAGGCCGACACGACTATGATGGCCCCTCTGCGCCAGTTGATGGTGGCGGGGGACGAAGAGAGCTTTCGTCTCGCGGGCCGCGCCTGGCAGCTCGCCACCTTCCGCCGCACCCACCGTTTCTGCGGCGAGTGCGGCGCCCCCATGACCCCGAAGGCGGGGGAGTGGGCACAGGTGTGCCAGCACGGCCACACGGTTTATCCGCGCATTTCACCCTGCATTATCGTGGCGGTGCGCAAGGGGCCGGAGATCCTCTTGGCGGCCCATCGCCGTCACTATCAGGCGGACGATCCCATGTATACCGTGCTGGCCGGCTTTGTGGAGGCGGGAGAGAACCTCGAGCAGTGCGTGGCGCGGGAGGTGTTCGAGGAGAGCGGCATCCGGGTAACCAATGTGCGCTATGTGGCGAGCCAGCCCTGGCCCTTCCCCCACAGTCTGATGATGGGTTTTACCGCCGACTACGAGAGCGGCGAGATCAGGGTGCAGGATGACGAACTGGTCGCCGCCGCTTTCTTTGCCGCCGACCGGCTGCCGCGCTTGCCACCCCATGGCACCATTGCCCGGCGGCTGATCGAGTTGTCGCTGGCTGGCGAGGGGTAACTGGCGTTCATCTTTTCGCCGATCTTTTCGGGAATGGGGCGGTCAGGCTTGCGCCCCTTCACATCTTTGCAACCGATCACCCATTTGCCACGTTTTGGGCAGTCCGCTCCGGTGGGCAAAGTGGTATTATGACCGCCATTTTATGCGTGATATGAATTCAGGAACTGGGATGAAAGAGCTGAAGAACGATCGATACCTGCGCGCTCTGCTGCGTCAGGATGTAGACATGACGCCGGTATGGATGATGCGCCAGGCTGGCCGTTATCTGCCGGAATACAAGGCGACTCGCGCCCAGGCGGGGGATTTCATGTCCCTGTGCCGCAATGCCGAGCTGGCCTGTGAAGTCACCCTGCAGCCGCTGCGCCGCTACCCGCTCGATGCAGCCATCCTCTTCTCCGACATCCTTACCGTGCCCGATGCCATGGGGCTGGGTCTCTACTTCGAGCAGGGTGAAGGCCCGCGCTTCGAGCGCCCGATCACCTCCATGGCCGACGTGCAGGTGCTGCCCATTCCGGATCCGGAAGATGAGCTTGGCTACGTGATGAATGCGGTACGCACTATTCGCCGCGAGCTGAAAGGCGAAGTGCCGCTCATCGGTTTTTCCGGCAGCCCCTGGACTCTGGCCACCTACATGGTGGAGGGGGGCAGCTCCAAGGCATTCACCAAGATCAAGCAGATGATGTACGCAGAGCCCATGACCCTGCATCTGCTGCTCGACAAGCTGGCCGACAGCGTGATTGCCTATCTCAACGCCCAGATCAAGGCGGGGGCGCAGGCGGTCATGGTGTTCGACACCTGGGGCGGCGTGCTCACCCCGCGCGATTACCGCGATTTCTCCCTGCAGTACATGCACAAGATCGTCGATGGCCTGATCCGCGAGCACGACGGTCGCCGCGTGCCGGTCACCCTGTTTACCAAGAACGGCGGTCAGTGGCTGGAGCAGATCGCCGCCACCGGTTGCGATGCACTGGGTCTGGACTGGACCACCGACATTGCCGACGCCAAGCGCCGGGTCGGCGACAAGGTGGCGCTGCAGGGCAACATGGATCCCTCCATGCTCTACGCTACCCCGGCTCGCATCCGTGAAGAGGTCGCCTCCATTCTGGCCGGTTTCGGTCACGGTAATGGTCACGTCTTCAACCTCGGTCACGGCATCCATCAGGATGTGAACCCGGAACATGCCGGCGTGTTCGTCAACGCGGTGCACGAGCTCTCCGCTCAGTACCACGGCCGCTAAGGCCGGGGCGAGAAAAGAAGAGTTTGTTTGATATCCGGGGCCGCAAGGCCCCGTTTTACATTTAAAAAGGCGCCGCGACGACGAGAGTGTGGCGCCCGTGCAGGAGGCAAGATGAGCAGCAAGTCACTGGATTGGGGTATCGATCTTGGTGGTACCAAGTGTGAATGTGTGGTGCTGGATGGTGACGAGGTGCTGCTGCGCCATCGCATCCCCACTGAGCGGGCGGGCGGTTATGACCATATGATCGGCCAGATCGCCAAGCTGGTTGCAGAGTGCGCCGAGAAGATTGGCCAGCGCCCCGCCGTTATTGGCATGGGCACGCCGGGGGCGCGGGATCCACAGACCGGCCTGATGAAGAACTGCAACACCACCGAGCTCAACGGCAAGCCGTTCAAGGAAGATCTGGAGCGCAAGCTGGGCGTGCCGGTGCTGATCGCCAACGATGCCAATTGCTTCGCGCTGGCAGAAACTCACCTCGGTGCGGTGCGCCAGCACCATCCCGATGCGAAAGTGGTGTTCGGCATCATCATGGGCACCGGGGTCGGCTCCGGCATCGTCATCAACGGCCGCATTCTCAACGGTCATCACGGTATCGCCGGAGAGTGGGGCCACAATGTGCTCTCTCCCGACGGCCCCGAGTGCTACTGCGGCAAGCACGGCTGCGTCGAGACCCTGATCAGCGGCCCGGCGCTGGAGGCCTGGTACGAGGCCAAGGCCAAACGTCGGCTGTCGCTCGCCCAGATTGTGGCAGCGACCGCCCACGATCATGTGGCCAAGCTCACTATCGACCGGTTGCACCTGCTGTTTGGTCAGGCGTTGGCCAACGTGGTCAACATTCTCGACCCGGATGTGATCGTTATCGGCGGCGGGGTGGGCAACGTGCAGAGCCTGTACAGTGTGGGACGGGAGACTATTTTGCCCTTCCTCTTTAATCCCCATTTCAGTGCCCCCATTATTGCTCCTGCCCTTGGTGACAGTGCCGGGGTATTCGGGGCCGCACTGCTGGCCCGCGGTGAATTCAAGGAGGCCCTGCTGTCGTAGCCGGGGCTCCCGGGCGGCCGGTCGGCTGCTCTTTTCTCTAGCCCATGCGCTAGCAAATCTGTGGTAAGGAACTGGCTGCCAGATGATCAAGATTGCCATCAACGGTTACGGACGGATCGGCCGCAATGTACTGCGTGCCCTCTACGAGAGCGGGCGCGACAAGACCATCAAGATCGTCGCCATCAACGAGCTGGCGGCTCCCGAAGCCATGGTGCACCTGACCCGCTTCGATACCAGCCACGGCCGTTTTCACTATCCGGTGCAGCTGGCCGGCAACAGCATGCTGGTGGGGGAGGATCTCATCTCCCTGTTTGCCGAGCGGGATCCGGCGAACTTGCCGTGGCGGGCGCTGGGGGTGGATGTGGTGCTGGATTGCACCGGGGTATTCGGCTCGCGGGCCGATGCCGAGCTGCATCTGGCGGCGGGGGCGGGCAAGGTATTGTTCTCTCATCCGGCCGAAGCAGATGTGGACGCAACCATCGTCTACGGGGTCAATCATCAGGTGCTGACAGGGCGCGAGCGGATCGTCTCCAACGCCTCCTGTACCACCAACTGCGTGGTGCCGGTGATTGAAACATTGCATCGAGAATTCGAGATAAATTGTGGTACTATTACGACAATTCATTCGGCCATGCATGATCAGCAAGTCATCGATGCCTACCACAGTGACTTGCGCCGAACCCGCGCTGCCAGTCAGTCCATCATTCCGGTGGATACCAAGCTGGCAAAGGGGCTGGAGCGTATCCTGCCCCACTTCGCCGGCAAGTTCGAGGCGATCGCGGTGCGGGTGCCGACCATCAATGTAACAGCGATGGATCTGAGTATTACTGTTCGTAAAAAAGTGACAGTTAGTGACGTAAATCAAGCCCTGCAACGGGCATCCAGAGGTACATTACACGGTATTCTGGATTACACGGAAGAACCGCTGGTCTCCGTAGACTTCAATCATGATGCGCACTCATGCATCATTGATGGTACCCAGACCCGGGTGAGCGATGCCAACCTCGTCAAGATGTTGATGTGGTGCGATAACGAATGGGGCTTCGCAAACCGGATGCTGGATACCACCCGGGCCATGATGGTTGCAGGCTGAGCCTGCCCCGGGCGAAAGGTTACTGTTTTTAACATTACCTGGAAAATATAGAGGACTGAATATGTCTGTTATCAAGATGACTGACCTGGATCTGGCGGGCAAACGCGTTCTGATCCGTGCTGACCTGAACGTGCCGGTAAAAGACGGCAAGGTCACCTCCGATGCACGTATCGTCGCTACCTTGCCGACCATCAAGCTGGCTCTGGAAAAGGGCGCCAAGCTGATGATCACCTCCCACCTGGGTCGTCCGACCGAAGGCGAGTACAACGAAGAGTTCTCTCTGCTGCCGGTTGTCAACTATCTGAAAGACGCTCTGTCCTGCCCGGTTCGCCTGGCCAAGGATTACCTGGATGGCGTAGAAGTCGCTGCCGGTGAGCTGGTTGTGCTGGAAAACTGCCGTTTCAACAAAGGCGAGAAGAAGAACACCGAAGAGCTGGCCAAAAAATACGCCGCCCTGTGTGACGTCTTTGTAATGGATGCGTTCGGTACTGCTCACCGCGCCGAAGGCTCCACCTACGGTGTGGCCCAGTTCGCTCCGGTAGCTTGTGCCGGCCCGCTGCTGGCTGGTGAACTGGAAGCTCTGGGCAAAGCCATGCTGAAGCCCGAGCGCCCGATGGTTGCCATTGTTGGCGGCTCCAAGGTCTCCACCAAGCTGACCGTTCTGGAATCCCTCTCCAAAATCGCTGACCAGCTGGTTGTCGGTGGTGGCATCGCCAACACCTTCATCGCTGCTGCCGGTCACAACGTCGGCAAGTCCCTGTGCGAGCACGACCTGATCGACACTGCCAAGAAACTGGCTGCCGAGACCAACATTCCTGTGACCACCGACGTGGTTGTTGGTGCCGAGTTCTCCGAGTCCACTCCGGCGACCATCAAGTCTGTAAGCGATGTGACCGACGGCGACATGATCTTCGACATCGGCCCTGACTCTGCCAAGGCTCTGGCTGACATCATCATGAACGCCAAGACCATCCTGTGGAACGGCCCGGTTGGCGTGTTCGAGTTCGACCAGTTCGCTGAAGGCACCAAGATCATCGCCGAAGCCATCGCTGCTTCTCCGGCCTTCTCCATCGCTGGCGGTGGCGACACCCTGGCTGCCATCGACAAGTTCGGCATCGCTGACAAAGTCTCCTACATCTCCACTGGCGGCGGCGCCTTCCTGGAGTTCGTAGAAGGCAAGGTTCTGCCGGCTGTTGAGATTCTGGAACAGCGCGCCAAAGCCTAATTGACCCGGAACGGGGGGCAAAAGCCTCCCGTTTCGTTTATCATGTGCCCGCTGTGCCGGTTCATGATGAACCCCCCATTTTTTATTAACGGCATACGAGACAGGACGATTAAACATGTCTAAGAAAATTTTCGACTTCGTAAAACCCGGCGTGATCACTGGTGATGACGTTCAGAAAGTGTTCGCCATCGCTAAAGAGAACGGCTTCGCTCTGCCGGCCGTAAACTGCGTTGGTACCGACTCCGTGAACGCCGTACTGGAAGCTGCCGCCAAGGTTAAAGCGCCGGTTATCGTTCAGTTCTCCAACGGTGGTGCCGTGTTCACCGCCGGTAAGGGTCTGAAGCTGGAAGGTCAGAAAGCTGCCATCCTGGGTGCCATCTCCGGTGCCAAGCACGTTCACGCTGTTGCCGAAGCTTACGGCGTGCCGGTAATCCTGCACACCGACCACGCTGCCAAGAAGCTGCTGCCGTGGATCGACGGTCTGCTGGAAGCGGGCGAGAAGCACTTTGCTGAAACCGGCAAGCCGCTGTTCTCCTCCCACATGCTGGATCTGTCCGAAGAGTCTCTGGAAGAGAACATCGACATCTGCTGCGAGTACCTGACCCGCATGGCCAAGATGAACATGACTCTGGAGCTGGAACTGGGTTGCACCGGTGGCGAAGAAGACGGCGTCGACAACAGCCACATGGATCAGTCCGCTCTGTACACCCAGCCGGAAGATGTTGCTTACGCTTACGAGCGTCTGTCCAAGATCAGCCCGCGTTTCACCATCGCTGCCTCCTTCGGCAACGTACACGGTGTATACAAGCCGGGTAACGTCAAACTGACCCCGTCCATCCTGGACGCTTCCCAGAAGTACGTTTCCGAGAAGTTCGGCATCCCTGCCAAGTCTCTGGACTTCGTATTCCACGGTGGTTCAGGTTCCACTCTGGAAGAGATCCGCGAGTCCATCTCCTACGGCGTAGTGAAGATGAACATCGACACCGACACCCAGTGGGCTACCTGGGAAGGTCTGCTGCACTTCTACAAGAAGAACGAAGCTTACCTGCAAGGTCAGCTGGGCAACCCGGAAGGTGCCGACAAGCCGAACAAGAAGTACTACGACCCGCGCGTATGGCTGCGTGAAGGTCAGACTTCCATGATCGCTCGTCTGGAGAAAGCATTCTCCGACCTGAACGCCATCAACGTACTGTAATTCGTTACAGCACCTTGATTGCATGAAAAGGCGCCCTTCGGGGCGCCTTTTGCATTTCTGTGATCCGTGGTAGCTGGTTTGCCGTGCCGTAGCTGGGTATTATCGAAACAAGTTTGCTTATTTTATTAAACAATTTGCAACAAGGCAGGATGCTGAACATGCAGGCAGGAAAGCACATCGGATATCAGGAGCACGCGGCCTCCTACTACGCCGCGACCCGCAACGATCCGCAGCAGTGGCCGGAACTCGAGGCCGAGCTGAAAGCGGATGTCTGCATCATCGGCGGCGGTTTTACCGGTCTCAACACCGCCATCAACCTGGCTGATGTAGGCTACAAGGTGGTGCTGTTGGAGGCCAACCGCATCGGCTGGGGCGCCTCCGGGCGTAACGGCGGCCAGCTTATTCGCGGTATCGGCCACGATACCAGCCAGTTCGCCCGCTGGATTGGTGAGGAAGGGGTACGCGAGCTCGACCTGATGGGGCTGGAGGCGGTGCAGCTGGTACGCGAGCGGGTTGAGCGTTTCAATATCGAGTGTGACCTCACCTGGGGTTACTGCGATCTGGCCACCCGTCAGCGCCATCTGGCCGGCTTCGAGGAGGATCTCGACCATCTGGCGAGTCTGGGGTATGAGCGCGAACTCAAACTGGTGCCGCGGGAAGATATCCATAGCGTGGTGGGGTCGGATCGCTATATCGGCGGCCTCATCGACATGGGCTCCGGCCATCTCCATCCCCTCAATCTGGCGCTCGGCGAGGCGCGCGCCGCAGCCAGCCTCGGGGTTTCCCTGTTTGAACACTCCAGAGTGACCCATATCGATTACGGCAAGCAGGTTGAAGTGACCACCGCCCACGGCCGGGTCACTGCCGACTATCTGGTGATCGGCTGCAACGCCTACCTCAACGACCTCAATCCGGAGCTGGGAGGGCGGGTGCTGCCGGCCGGCTCCTACATTCTCGCCACCGAGGTGCTGGATCGCCGCTTGCGCCAGCGCTTGCTGCCGCAAAACATGGCTGTGTGCGATCAGAACGTGGCGCTCGACTACTACCGCCTCTCCGCCGACGGTCGCCTGCTGTTTGGCGGGGCCTGCAACTACTCGGGAAGGGATCCCCGCGACATCAAGGCCTTCATGTTGCCCAAGATGCTGCGAGTCTTCCCCGAGCTGGCTGGCACCGCCATCGAGTTTCAGTGGGGCGGGATGATCGGGATTGGCGCCAACCGGCTGCCGCAGATTGGCCGCTTGAAGGCTCACCCCAACGTGCTCTATGCCCAGGCCTACTCGGGGCACGGCCTCAATGCCACCCATATGGCGGGCAAGCTGGTGGCCGAGGCGATCCGCGGCGAGAGCCGGGGTTTCGATCTCTTCGCCAGCGTGCCCCATATCACTTTCCCGGGGGGCCCGGCGCTGCGTTCTCCGCTGCTGGCGTTGGGGATGCTGTGGCACCGTTTCAAGGATATCTTCTGAGTCACTGGCGGGGCATTGTGCCCCGCCAGCCCTTGTTTATAGCGGCACTGCACTAGCGCACAGCCTGATAGACCAAAACATGCGTTAGCGCTAATCCCTTCCGGTTGGCGCTATCTTTTAGGTGTGAGAGTGATGCCGGGTCAGGCGAACAAGAGCGGGTTCGCTGACTGAAAAAGATGTGAAGGAGGGCCGAGATGGAGATGAATGTGGTCGCGTCAGGCGGGCCCCGCCCGCTGGTGCAACGGCAGGGATCTTCTATCGCGCAGCCATTGGAGAGGGCGACGCTGTCGTCACCAACTGGCAGTGACAGCCGGATGGTGCGCGACCTTGGCTCTGTACTCGATAATCTCGGGCTGTCGCCGAAAGGAGAAGGGGGCAGCGGAAGCCATATGTCAATCAAGGACTCGCTGGAGGCGTTCATCAATACCATGATGGGAGCCCTGCAACAGCAGCAGGAGCAACAGCTGGCGTTGCAGCAACAACAGCGGCAAGAACAGGAACAACGAAAGATTGCGCTCGCCGACAACAGCGAGAGCCCGCTGAAACGGGATCTGGCTCGTCTGCTGGAGACGCTGGATCAACAAGGCGGGAAGGACAAAGAGAGCAGCCAAGGGGGGCAGAACGACGCGACTGACCCCTTGCAGAGCCAGCTGACCAGGCTGCTGGAGAGCAGCGGTGCGGCAGATAGCGGGATCACCCTCAAGGATGTGCTGTCGGGGTTGGCCAGCAAGCTGCCGGGTGAATCCGCCGGGCGAAAAGGGTATCGGGTCGATACCCAGGTCTGAGCTGGTCGGTAACGGCAGAGCTGCCGGTTCGAGGTTGCAGAGAGTAAGGGGCGGGCAGCCCTTTATTGCGCCGGTTCAGCCAGTCGCCACCCCTGTTCGCTTTTCATCATCCACACCTCCGCCTCTTGCGGCAGTACCTGACCCGCTTCGAACTCGCCATATTTGCGCTCGAGCTCCATCAGTCCCATCTCCTGCTGGAAGGGGCCGACACGGTCATAAATCAGATCTTCGTCGTGCAGCACCTGCAGCTGATCCAGTCCCTGCTTGAAGTGGAGCTGGTAGCTCACCTTGACCAGATAGACCCCCTCCATCCGCTCCTCCTTGCCGAGGATGGTGAAGTCGCTGATATCGAACAGGTTGGCATCCGTTTCGGCCAGCAACTTGGCGGTAACCTGCTGGCGGATAACATCTTCTCCGGGCCCTGCACTACAACCAAACAGCCAGAGGGCCAGCAGGGGGATGAACCACTTTTTCATCAAAACTCCGAACAGGTGCAAAAAGAGCAAAACGGGAGGGCAGATTGTGCCACGCGAACGGGCGGTGGCAAACCTCGGCTCACGGTTCCAGTGCGCGTTCCTGCACGATGGCCTCGGCCCGATAGCCAGCCAGCTCGCGACGATAGCACTCGGTGAACCCTCTGCGCTGCCAAAAAGAGAGTGCGGGTTCATTGTTGGCAATGACTGACAGGCGAAGTCGGGTGGCTCCCCATGAGCGCGCCAGCGAGCAGGCGTGGCGATAGAGCGCCTGACCACGACCAGCACCTTGCCAGGGTTCCCCTACCAGCAACAGCCCCAGATAGGCGGTGGTCGGGTCGGGATAGCCGCGCAGCAGATCGATGACGGCGGTTAGCTCCCCCTCTTCCCAGCGACCGATGAGATGCTTGGCAGAGAGCGGCAGGCCGGGTGGGCAGGCTACAAGCTCCTCTTCTGCAGCATCCGGGGAGAGGGGCTCATCGCTCACCGCCGCCTGATAGGCAGGGGCCAGTTCAAGCAGACGCTGCAAGGCCGGCGCATCGCTTGCCTGCAGTCGCCGCAGCTCACTTGGCATTGCTGACCCTGTCGAGGTGATCGAGGAACTCCGCCGGCCCCATAAAGCCGGTGACCCGCTGGCCTGTCAGCGCCTTGCCCTCACGGTCGAAGAAGATGAGGGTCGGCAGCCCGAGTACATTGAGGGTGTTGAGCAGCTCGACATCGGCATCGTCGTTGGCCGTGACATCCGCCTGCAGCAGTACCATCTGGCCGAAACGCTCGCGCACTGCCGGGTCGCTGAAGGTCTTGTGTTCGAACTCCTTGCAGGCGACGCACCAGTCGGCATAGAGGTCGAGCAGCACCGGCTTGCCGCGGGCGGCAGCCAGCTGCACCTTGAGATCAGCCAGGGTCTTGATGCGGACAAACTGCGGGGCGCTCTGGTTGGTGCCCGTCGTGACAGCGCCGGTAGCGGGCGGTTGCAGCAGATCCTTGCCCACCACTACGGCGCTGATCATCGCCAGCAGCAGCACGAAGCCGCGCAGGCTCTTGGCCACCGAGTGGGGCTGGTGCTGGTTGTGGTGATAGAGATAGCCGCACAGCAGCAGTCCCCAGCCAAGCCAGGCCAGGGTGGTGATCTGATCGCTCCAGAGCCTTGAGAGCAGCAGGATCGGTACCGCCAGCAGGGCGAAGCCAAACAGCTGCTTGATCACATCCATCCAGGCGCCCGCCTTGGGCAGCAGCTTGCCGCCCGAGGTGCCGAGCAGCAGCAGCGGCAGCCCCATTCCGAGCGAGAGGGCATAGAGCGCCGCAGCGCCAAGCCAGAGATCGCCGCTCTGGGCCACATAGATAAGGGCTCCCGAAAGCGGGGCCGTGGTGCAGGGGGAGCAGACCAGCCCGGAGATCATCCCCATGATGGCGACCCCGGCCACCGAGCCGCCCTGCTGGCGGTTGGAGAGGCCGGAAAGCCGGGTTTGCAAGCTGCTCGGCAACTGCAGGGTGTAGAGCCCGAACATGGAGAGGGCGAGCAGCACGAACATCAGCGAGAGGCCGATCAGCACATAGGGGTGTTGCAGTGCAGCCTGGAACTTCAGCCCTGCCGAGGCAACCACCAGTCCGAGCAAGGTGTAGGTGACCGCCATCCCCTGCACATAGACCATGGAGAGCAGGAAGGCGCGGCCGGTGGAGAGGCGATGGCCGGCACCGGCAATGATGCCGGTCAGAATGGGGTACATGGGGAAGACGCAAGGGGTAAAGGCGAGCCCCAGCCCCAGAGCGAAGAAGGCGGCGACACTGAGCCAGAAGCCCTGGCTGCCGAGGGCGGCGGCCAGCTGATCCTGCTGACTGAGCGACGGGTTGGCTGCCTGCAGGTTATCCGTGCCAGACGCGGCGAGCGGGGCAACCTCGATCAGCTTGTCGGTCGGCGGGTAGCAGAGACCGTCGGTGCAGCCTTGATAGGTGAGGCGCAGGGTTGCGTGCTCCCCCACCTCTCGCAGCGGCACGGCTATGGTCACCTGTTGGTAGTAGACCCGGGTCTTGCCGAAGAAGTCATCCTCATGCTCGCTCCCCTCCGGCAGTGCCGAGTCGCTGAAGGTGAGGTTGGTTCCCTTGAAGCGCAGGCTGTGGCGATAGAGGTAGTAGTCGTCAGCGATGTTGAGGGTCAGCAGCAGCTGATCACCCCGCTGTTCGCTCTCGAGGCGAAATGCCTCATCCACCTTGAGGAACGTCGGTTTGGCGTTCGCCGCAAGGCCGAGGGAGCCGAGAATATCGGTGCCGCTGGCCCGGGCTGGCACGAGTCCGGCCGTGGCCAGTGTCAGCAGTACCAGCAGGAGGGTGAACAGGCGACTGCGCATCATGGGGTCTCCTCCTTGAGCCAGTCGAGGTAGGCGGGCAGGCCGGCGCTCACCGGCAGCGCCAGCAGCTCGGGCACCTCATAGGGGTGATGGGCCAGAATGCACGCCTGCAGTTCGGCAAAGAGCGGCTGGCGGGATTTGATGACGAGCTGGATCTCGGTCGCCCGCTCCACCTTGCCTTGCCAGCGGTAGACGGAGGTGACCCCCGGCAGCTGATTGATGCAGGCGGCCAGCTGGCGGTTAAGCAACTGTTCGCAGACAAGGTCGGCACTGGTTTGGTCGGGGCAGGTGCAGAGCACCACAATGGCATCGGTCATAACGGAGAAGTTCGCCTCGATGAATAAGCTGGCGGGACACCCTTTTGCTGCAGAAATATCCCGAAAATCAGCGGCTACTATACCCCAGAGCCGGAGCAAATAGCATCTGGCGCCATTTGTGAGCGAACGCCGAAAATTAGTGGGGGGCATGAGATAGACGCTGTCTCGGGGACAGGGCAGAATGAGCGGGATTGTTCCCTATCGACGTAAGGAAATGTATGACCCAACAGAATGAGCAGCAGAGAAACCGCATGTTGAGCCTGCTGCGCGAAGGTGAGCGCCGCATGTTGGTTCAATTGGCCGGGCTGCTGCGCACGACCGCCGATGAAATCAATGCCGAGCTGGAGAAAGAGGAGTTGATGGGAACCCTTGAGCAGCCCATCACGGTGGAGTATCTCAACGGCGTGGTGCAGCACCATCTGTTCGAGCGCAAGCACAAGGGTGACATGGCAGTGGCCCAGCAGATCCTGAGCGACTACCAGAACGAACTGGAAGCCCTGCAGGCCGCCCAGGCTCAACAGGAGAGCGAAGAGGCCGAGAACAGCGAAGCCGCCAAGGCTCAGGCCTGACCCTCTGCCGCTGACCGCCCGGTCAGCGCGTCCCGACCTCCTCTCCGGCACCATCATTACGTTTCATGATGGTGCCCTGTTTTTACCTTTTGTTGCCGGTCTCTCTTCAACCCAGCGCATTCTGCTGCAGGTGCGGCATCGATTCGCCCGGGATCGGGAATACCTTGTCGTAAACCCAGTTGTAGACAAAGGCGTAGACCAGATAGAAGGCGACGAAGCCCAGATCCAGCACCAGTGCCTCCAGCATGCTGACGTTGAGCCACCAGGCCATGGCCGGCAGGGCCACGGTCAGGAGACCCCCTTCGAAGCCGATGGCGTGCACCACCCGCTGCCAGACACTCTTGTAGGTGTGGCCCTGATATTTGAGCAGCAGCTTGTCGACGCCGATGTTGTAGACGTAGTTCCAGAGGGTCGCCATCACCGAGAAGAAGAGCGCCAGTGGCCCCATGTGGCTGAGGTGAATGCCGGTCGCCCAGCTGGCCAGCGGGGCGGCAATCAGCAGGCCAATCACTTCAAAGCCGATGGCTTGGCGGATGCGGTCGTTACGGGTACGCATAAATCACTCTCTTGAACAGTTACGTTGAAAACATGGGGGCAATCTATCGCCAAATTGCGATGGTTTCATGTTGGTATCTATCGCTAAAATAGATAGATGACTGGCCTGTCGGGATCCAAAAAGAGGAGCAGAAGAGTGAATCCATCGCTGGAACAACTGAAAATCTTGCTGGCCGCTGCCGAGAGCGGCTCCTTCTCCGCCGCTGCCCGCAAGCTTGGCAAGGCACAGTCGGTGGTAAGCAGCGCCATCGCCAATCTGGAGATCGATCTGGGGCTAACCCTGTTTGACCGCAGCGGTCGCTATCCGCAGCTGACTGAGGCGGGGGCGCGCATGGTGCAGGAGGCGGGTATCCTGCTGGCGCAGAGTGAGCGGTTGCAGTCCATTGCCGGCGAACTGGCTGCCGGTGTGGAGTCACGCCTCACTCTGGCCATCGATGATGACTCTCACCTCCCCTGGCTCGGCACCCTGCTGGAGGAGTTCGCCACCCGCTACCCGACCGTGGAGCTGGAGCTGCTCTTCCCGCTGATGGAGGATGTGACCGAGATGCTGGTGACTGGCCGGGCCCAGCTCGGCATCAGCTACCAGAAGGTGCATCCCCAGCGGGAGATCGTCGCCCGTTCGCTGGGGGAGGTGACCATGCCGCTGGTGGTGTCGCCGGATCATCCATTGGCGCGCAAGCAGCCGCTGCGGGAGGTCGATCTGCAGGGGGCACGCCAGCTGATGGTCACCGGACGACGGGAAGGGAGCGAGCGCCAGCGGTTTCGCATCTCTGCTCAGGTGTGGTGGGTCGAGGGGGATCTCGGGGTGCTGGAGCTGGTCAAGCGGGGCCTTGGCTGGTCCGCGATTCCGGAATTTCTGCTGCATCAGCCGCTGAAGCGGGGCGAAGTGGTGGTGCTGGAGCCCGACTTTATCGCCAGCCATGCGTTGGCGCTGGAGCTGCAGTGGCATCGCGCCCGCCCGCTGGGGCAGGCGGGGCGCTGGCTGAAGGAGGCCCTGCTGGCGCGGGTGCCTCGCTAGCCGACTTTACTCGGTTAGTTCGTAGGGGAGGGGTTGCAGGGTGAGCTGCGAGCTCTCCTCCTGCTTGAGGCGAAAACGGGCGTCAGCCTCGGTGTCTTTCGGCAGTACGGCGGTGAGCCACA
The DNA here is from genome assembly GCF_000764665.1 of Aeromonas lacus. Taxonomy (GTDB): domain Bacteria; phylum Pseudomonadota; class Gammaproteobacteria; order Enterobacterales; family Aeromonadaceae; genus Aeromonas; species Aeromonas lacus. The sequence continues at coordinate 33,442 of NZ_JRGM01000013.1, forward strand.
CCTGACCCTGATGTTGCCAGGCGTTGAGCACCATGCCGCTGCGACGCCAGTTGTCACCGAGCTGGATCTCCAGGGTATCGCCCGCATTGACCGGCTCACTGGCACTGCCTGCCAGCAGGAACAGGGCGCGGTTGTTGGCGCCGCGATATTTGGCGCGGGCTACCGTCTCCTGCCCCATGTAGCAGCCCTTGTTGAAGCAGATGCCGTCGAGCGCCTGCAGGTTGAGCATCTGCGGGATGAACTCGCCCTGATGCACCGCCTCCATGTGCGGCAGACCGGCCTTGATCTCGAGACCCCACCAGAGGGATTCATCACCCGCCGGCAGCGCATCGGCTTGCTCACTGCTCACCAGCAGCCAGCGATCCTGTTCGATCTGCACCGCCATGCCGCCAGCGATAAGGCCGCTCTGCTCCAGACCAAACTGCGCGGCGATCCACGCATCTGTGCCCTTGCCAGCCAGACCGGTGGCATGGCGCTCGTCGGCGGCAATCTCCACCTTGGCGAAGACGGCAAATTTTTTCAGCTCCGGCAGCTGGCGCTCCAGTACCGATGGGGTGGTCAGCAGCAGCAGGCTCTCTTCAAGGCAGAGCAGGCGAAAATCGCTCCACAGCTTGCCCTTGGGATCACAGTGACCACCCAGCGTGCTCTGCCCCGGTTGCAGGGCGTTGACGTCGCAGGTGACCTGACCTTGCAGATATTTGACGCGATCCTGACCACTCAGTCGGGTGATGGCTATCTTGGTCAGGGCGAAGCGGGTCGGCTCGGCAGGAAAAACAGGGGGTTGCAGGCTCACGATGGTATTCCAGAGAGAAAGTATGTGACCTGCATGGTAAAGACGTAACTAATGTTTGTCAGCCGGAAAATCCAGCTGGTACCATCCCCGGGTCTTTGTAAGGAGAGTTCCATGTTGAGCCCAGTTGAAAAATCCCGCCTGAAGTGGGCCTGCCGCCGTGGCATGCTCGAGCTGGATGTCGTTTTTATGCCCTTTTTCGAACACGAGTTCGACTCCCTGAGCGAAGCCGATCAGCAGACCTTTATCCGCCTGCTGGAGAGCGATGATCCGGACCTGTTCCGCTGGACCATGGGTCACGCAGTACCGGCCGATCCCGCCTTCAGCGCCATGATCAAGATGATCCTGGAGCGCAATCAGGCCCGTCACGACCGTCAGGCCTGATGCCGTGGAGCGGGTGATCATCCCTGTTCACCCCTCCCGCCATCAGCGCAATTGGCTGGTAGCCCTCTCTCTGTTGCTGCTCTGGCCGGTCAGCGCCCTTGTTACTGGCTGGCAGTGGGCGCTGTTTGCTCCCGTCTGGTTGCTGGCGTTCGCCCTGAGCTGGCGTGCGTTGCCCCATACCCCGTTCGAGCTGGAGTGGGATGGCCAGTGGCTGCGCTGGCAGAGCGTATCCTATCGGCTCGGTAACAAGAGCCGCATTCTACCCGGCGTGCTGCGCCTTGAGCTGCATCCGGAGCAGGGGCGCGCTTGCATGCTCTGGCTCTTCGCCGATGCGCTGGCCCCCGATCACTACCGCCTGCTGGCCCGGGCAATCAACTTTCCTGCCGACCGGCGCTGAACGATCTCATATCTTCCCGAGTTACCTCTTTGCAGGAGCAAGGAACTGGGTAGCGCTTTGTCCGGATGGCCCTAAAAAAATGACCCCGCCGAAGCGGGGTCATGGGTATGGCAGGAGAGGGGATCAATCCCGCTCCGGGGTCAGTACGGTCGGTTTCGAGTCCGGCAGCATCTCTGGATAATCGAGGTTGTAGTGCAGGCCGCGCGACTCCTTGCGCTGCAGGGCGCAGTTGACGATAAGCTCGGCCACCTGCAACAGGTTGCGCAGCTCCAGCAGGTTATTGGAGACCCGGAAGTGGGCGTAGTACTCCTGTACCTCCTGCTTGAGCAGATCGATGCGGCGCTTGGCCCGGGCGAGGCGCTTGTTGGTGCGCACGATTCCCACGTAGTCCCACATCATCAGGCGCAGTTCGTGCCAGTTGTGCTGAATGACCACCAGTTCGTCAGAATCCTCTACCTGGCTTTCGTCCCAGGCGGGCAGGCGCGGCGGTTCGGCGCTCATCGGCAGCTTGGCCAGAATGTCGGCCCCCGCCTGATGGGCGTAGACCACGCATTCGAGCAGGGAGTTGGAGGCCATTCGGTTGGCACCGTGCAGCCCGGTGTAGGTCACTTCACCGATGGCGTAGAGGCCGGGGATGTCGGTCTGGCCGTTGTTATCGATCATCACACCGCCACAGGTGTAGTGGGCGGCCGGGACGATGGGCATCGCCTCCTTGGTGATGTCGATGCCGACCGCGAGGCAGCGCTCATAAATAGTCGGGAAGTGCTTGATGATGAAATCGGCCGGTTTGTGGCTGATGTCCAGATACATGCAGTCGGCACCGAGTCGCTTCATCTCGTGGTCGATGGCGCGGGCGACGATATCGCGCGGTGCCAGCTCGGCCCGCTCGTCAAACTCCGGCATAAAGCGGCTGCCGTCCGGGCGGCGCAGATAGGCACCCTCGCCACGCAGCGCTTCGGTCAGCAGGAAGTTGGGGTCGTCCGGGTGGAACAGGCTGGTGGGGTGGAACTGGTTGAACTCCAGATTCGCCACCCGGCAGCCGGCCCGCCACGCCATGGCGATGCCATCACCAGAACTCACATCGGGGTTGGAGGTGTACTGGTAGACCTTGGATGCGCCACCGGTAGCCAGCGCCACGAAGCGGGCGCGAACCACCTCGACCTGTTCGGCATTGCGGTTCCAGACATAGGCGCCCAGCACCTTGTTGCCCGGCAGACCGAGCTTGCGGGTGGTGATGAGGTCGACCGCGTTGAAGCGTTCCATCAGCTGGATGTTGGGGTGGGCGCGCACCTGATCGATCAGGGTGAGTTGCACCGCCTTGCCGGTGGCATCCGCCGCGTGGAAGATGCGGCGATGGCTGTGGCCCCCTTCCCGGGTGAGGTGGTATTGGGATTCGCCCTCGGCGTTCTCCTCCTGATCGAAGGGAACCCCCTGCTGAATGAGCCACTGGATCGACTCGCGGGCGTGGCGGGCGGTGAACTCGACCACGGCCGGGTCACACAACCCGGCCCCGGCGTTGAGCGTGTCGCTCACGTGGGATTCGATGCTGTCGGTCTCGTCGAACACGGCAGCGATGCCTCCTTGCGCATAGAAAGTGGCCCCTTCACTGATGGGCCCCTTGCTCAGAACCAGGACTTTGGCCTGGTCTGCCAATCGCAATGCGAGAGTCAGACCAGCGGCACCGCTGCCAATGATCAGTACGTCGCAAAGGTATTCAACACTTGCTTTCATAAGTATCATTGGCCTGGATTAAGAACTGGCACCATGGTAGCCCAAGCGGTGGCGAGGATGCAGCCTGCATCACATTTTTTTAAACAGATTCGAACTTTCTCTGATTCTCCCTGTCTGAACTTGTGCGCTTAGGAAGGGCCGGAAAAGAAGAACGATAACCTGATGGGGGTTTTACGGCTCTGATGAGCGACCAGAATCTACTGGACGAACAGCTGGTTGAACGGGTCCAGCGCGGCGACAAAGCAGCTTTCAACCTGTTGGTAAAAAAATACCAGCATAAGGTGGTCAACCTGATTGCCCGGTATGTCAACAACCCCGGCGACGTGCCCGATGTGGCGCAAGAGGCGTTTATCAAAGCCTACCGGGCATTGCCGACATTCCGCGGCGAGAGTGCTTTTTACACCTGGTTGTACCGAATTGCCGTGAACACGGCGAAAAACTATCTGACCTCCCAGGGGCGCAGGCCCCCGAGCAGTGATGTGGAGGCTGACGAAGCGGAGTCTTATGGCGGCGGTGAAGCCTTGCAAGAGGTCTCAACCCCGGAAAACCTGGCGCTGACTGACGAGATCAAACGCACCGTGTTTTCAGCCATTGAGGCATTGCCGGAAGACCTGAGGACAGCGATCACCCTTCGTGAACTGGAAGGGCTGAGCTATGAAGAGATTGCCGAAATCATGGATTGCCCAGTGGGTACGGTCAGATCCCGTATCTTCCGGGCGAGGGAAGCAATCGACAAAAAGCTGCAACCTCTGATCGAGAATTAACTGGGGAAAGACGGGTTAACTTATGGCAAACAAAGAGCAAATCTCTGCCCTGATGGATGGTGAGCTGAGTGACGCAGAGGTACTGAACGAGCTAGAGATGGACTCCGGCTTGCAAGATACCTGGGGTCGTTACCACCTGATTGGCGATGCCATGCGGGGTGACCTGCCGGTCAATCTGCAACTGGATCTCAGTGACAGCATCATGGCTGCGCTGGAGGATGAGCCGACCATACTGGCACCCAAGCCGGTCGAGGCCGCGCCGGTGGCGCAACCGGTCGTTGCACCGGTCAAAACAGATTCCAATGTGGTGCCCCTGTTTCGTCGGGTTGGCCAGCAGCTGGGGCAATATGCCATCGCAGCGTCTGTGGCTGCAGCCGTCATATTCGGGGTGCAGCAGTATCAGGGTCAGGACGGCGTGCCGAACAACCCTGTGCTCAACACCATCCCCATCGGTGGCAGTGCCGCGCCAGTGAGCGTCCACTATCCGCAAGAGGGCAACCGCGTTCGGCCGCAACAGGGAATGACCGAACAGCAGATGCAGGAGCAACGCGAACGCATCAATGCCTTCCTGCGTGATCACCAGTTACAGCAGCGCCTGTTGCAAGACAGACAGATCCAACAATAACGAGTTGTCAGGGATACAAACGTGCGCCAGTCCAGCCGTATTTTGCTGGCCTCTCTCCTGCTAATCAGTGCCAAGGCCTCGGCCGACGACAAGTCGGCCGAGGCCTTGTTGCAGCAGATGCAGAGTGCCGTGCATCAACAGAATTTCGAGTTGTCCATGGTCAAGGCCCGTCAGGGGCGTCTTGAACCGATCCGCATCAGCCACGCCGTGATCAATGGCAAAGAAGTGGCGCATCTCAGTTACCTCGACGGCAAGGCGATCGAGTATCTGCAGCGCGAGAACGAATACACCTTCTTTGAAAACAGCCATGATCCCTACACCCTGAAGGATGCCCGCTTCCCCGGCATCTGGTCGAGTCTGGTCAGCATGCCGCTCTCCCGGGTATTGCAAAGCTATGATCCCGTGCTGGCCGGTCGTAGCCGGGTGGCGGGTGTGGTAGCACAGGTGGTGAGGCTGGTGCCCAAGGAGGCCGACAAGTACGGCTTCATGCTCTGGGTTGACGAGCAGAGCCATCTGCTGCTGCGTGTCGACATGGTGGAGCGGGAAGGCAATCTGGTCGAGCAGCTGCTGGGGGTGGATCTGGAGCTGCAGAACAAGCCGGCCCCCTGGCTGGTGACCTTGGCCAACAGCAAGTTGCCCCCGGCGCTGGCGCTGGAAGATGCCTATCCGGCTCCGCAGCAGCAGTTGAACTGGCAGGTGACCTGGCTGCCCGATGGCTTCAAGGTGCTGTCGCAGGACAGGCACCAGCTGGTGACCACCAGTATGCCGGTGGATTACATGATGCTCTCCGACGGGCTGGTGGATCTCTCGGTCTATGTCTCCCGGGTCGATCCCAAGCAGGCGGTGCGCCAGCAGCTTATCCGCCAGGGCGCCACCTCGCTGGTGAGCTTCGTCAACGAGGTGGGGGTTGAGATCACCGTGGTCGGGGAAGTCCCTGCCGAAACCGCCAAACGGATTGCCGAGTCGGTGCAACCGCTGGCCCGCAACGAGGCCGTGCAGTGAGTCCATGCTCTGGGCTCACAGTGGTGCTCTGCTTGCCGTTGGCGGTGAGTCGTGTTCAGATCCTGCCATTGCATGAGCACGAGGTATTGCCGTGAACGAGATGAGTGAAGAGCTGGCGACCGTAGTAGCCATTGAGGGTGATCATGCCTGGGTGGAGTGCGAACGGCGCTCTGCCTGCAACGGCTGCCAGCAGCAATCCGGTTGCGGTACCGGCACTGTCGCCAAGGCGTTTCCCCTGAAAGCCCCACGATTGCGGGTTCGCCTTACCGCCGAGGTGAGCGTTGGCCAGCAGATTCGGCTCGGCATCCCGCAAGAGAGCCTGCTGCGCGGGGCTGCGCTGGTCTATGTGCTGCCGCTGTTCTGCCTGTTGGCGAGTGCTCTGCTTGGGCAACTCTGGTTGGCACCGCTGCTCTCGGGGGGGGAGGGGATCACCATTCTGGCCTCTCTGCTGGGGGGGGCTGGCGGCTTTTTACTGGTTCGTTACTTTTCCGGCCGGCTCGATGAGGGGCGTTATGGCCCCCGCATGCTCGGCGTTGTGGTTCCCGTCCGTACCCTCTCCTGACTGAACAGGCGCTATTTCACTGGCGTTGGCGACTAAAGAATGGCCGTCAGCCGGGTTATCCAGTAAAATCGCGCCTCCATAACCGACCTTAAACCAATTTTGAGTGACTCTTGCTCGATGAAACACATTCGTAACTTTTCGATTATTGCGCACATCGACCACGGTAAATCGACCCTGTCGGACCGTCTGATCCAGACTTGCGGTGGCTTGTCCGACCGCGAGATGCAGGCTCAGGTGCTTGACTCCATGGATCTGGAGCGCGAGCGCGGCATTACCATCAAGGCGCAGAGTGTGACCCTGAACTACCAGGCACAAGACGGTAACACCTACCAGCTGAACTTTATCGACACCCCGGGCCACGTGGATTTCTCCTACGAGGTCTCCCGCTCTTTGGCGGCCTGTGAAGGGGCGCTGCTGGTGGTAGATGCCGGCCAGGGGGTTGAGGCACAGACTCTGGCCAACTGCTACACCGCCATGGAGATGGATCTGGAAGTGGTGCCGGTACTGAACAAGATCGACTTGCCGGCTGCAGAACCCGAGCGGGTTGCCGAGGAGATCGAAGACATCGTCGGTATCGACGCGGTCGATGCGGTGCGCTGCTCCGCCAAGACCGGCCTCGGTGTCGATCTGGTACTGGAAGAGATCGTGGCCAAGATCCCGGCACCGGAAGGTGATCCGGATGCGCCGCTGCAGGCGCTGATCATCGACTCCTGGTTCGACTCCTATCTGGGTGTTGTCTCTCTGGTGCGGATCAAGAACGGTTCCCTGAAGAAGAACGACAAGATCAAGGTGATGAGCACCGGTCAGGTGTGGGGTGTCGATCGTATCGGTATCTTCACGCCCAAGCAGGTGGACACCGACGGGCTGGGTTGCGGCGAGGTAGGTTGGGTTGTCTGCGGTATCAAGGACATCCACGGCGCGCCGGTGGGTGATACCCTGACTCAGGCCAAGAATGGTGCCGACAAGGCGCTGGCCGGTTTCAAGAAGGTGAAGCCGCAGGTTTATGCGGGTCTGTTCCCCATCTCCAGCGATGACTACGAGTCGTTCCGTGACGCCCTCGACAAGCTCTCCCTGAACGATGCCTCCCTGTTCTTCGAACCGGAGAGCTCCACTGCGCTGGGCTTCGGCTTCCGTTGCGGCTTCCTTGGCATGCTGCACATGGAGATCATTCAGGAGCGTCTGGAGCGTGAATACGATCTGGATCTGATCACCACGGCGCCGACCGTAGTGTACGAGATCGAGCTGACCGACGGCTCCACCATCCACATCGACAGCCCGGCCCAGATGCCCGCCATCACCAGCATCAAGGAGATGCGCGAGCCGATCGCCGAGTGTCACATCCTGCTGCCGCAGGAGTACATGGGCAACGTCATCACCCTTTGTATCGAGAAGCGTGGCGTACAGACCAACATGGTCTACCACGGCAAGCAGGTGGCGCTGACCTATGAAATCCCGATGGCGGAAGTGGTGCTCGACTTCTTCGACCGCCTGAAGTCAACCAGCCGCGGCTACGCCTCGCTGGACTACGGCTTCAAGCGTTTCGAAACCTCCGACATGGTGCGTCTGGACATCATGATCAACGGTGAGCGGGTCGACGCGCTGGCCATCATCACCCACAAGGACAATGCCCAGTATCGCGGTCGTCAGGTGGTGGAGAAGATGCGCGAGCTGATCCCGCGTCAGATGTTTGATATCGCGATTCAGGCGGCCATCGGCAACCAGATCATCGCTCGCAGCACCGTCAAGGCACTGCGCAAGGACGTAACTGCCAAGTGTTACGGTGGTGACGTGAGTCGTAAGAAGAAGCTGCTGAACAAGCAGAAAGAAGGTAAGAAGCGGATGAAGTCCCTCGGCCGTGTCGACGTGCCGCAGGAAGCCTTCCTCGCGATTCTCCACGTCGGAAAGGATTAATAGATGGCAAGCACGTTTTCCCTGATCCTGGTGGTGGTCTGCGCGATCACCGGTGTTATCTGGTGTCTGGACAAGATGATCTGGTCCAAACAGCGAGCCGCCAAAATTGCCGTGGCCCGTGCCCATGGCGGCGCTCATCTGGATGACAAAACCCTGGCCAAGGTGGCCCCCGTCCCGGTCTGGATTGAACAGACCGCCGGGGTCTTCCCGGTCATCACCTTTGTGCTGATCCTGCGTTCGTTCATCTTTGAACCGTTCCAGATCCCGTCAGGTTCCATGATGCCCACTCTGCTGGTGGGCGATTTCATCCTGGTGGAGAAGTTTGCCTATGGTCTGCGGGACCCGGTGACCAACACCAAGTTCCTCGAGACCGGTGAGCCCAAGCGCGGCGATGTGGTGGTGTTCAAATACCCGCTCGAACCGCGGGTGGACTACATCAAGCGGGTGGTCGGCATGCCGGGGGATCGGGTCATCTATCGCAACAAGGAGCTGATGATCCGGCCCAAGTGCGAGGAGCAGGAGGGGAAAACGTGCCCGGGCTTCCAGAAGCTCGATGTCAAGTTTGAACAAAGAGGCGAATTTACCCAGATGGGGATCCCCCTTGACCGCTATACCGAGCAGCTGGGCGATGTCTCCCACGAGACCCTGCGCAACCCGCTGATGCCTGATATGGTTGGCCGTTACTATCGCCAGCCCGGCACCTATCCTGATGAGTGGGTAGTACCGGAGGGGCAATATTTCGTGATGGGCGACAACCGTGACAACAGTACCGACAGCCGTTTCTGGGGCTTTGTGCCCGAGCAGAATCTGGTCGGCAAGGCGGTCGCTATCTGGATAAGTTTTGAATTCGAGCGCGAAGAGGGCTCCCTGCTGCCAAGCTGGGTACCGACAGGGGTGCGCTTCAACCGCATTGGCGGAATCAAGTAAATGAATATCAAGATGAACAGACTGCAGTCCCGTCTCGGACACGTCTTTCAGGATCTGGAACTGCTGACCCGGGCGCTGACTCACCGCAGCGCCGGCTCCCGTCACAATGAGCGACTGGAGTTTTTGGGTGACTCGATTTTGAGTCTGGTGATTGCCGACGATCTCTTCCACCGCTTCCCGCAAGCGGCGGAAGGGGATCTCAGCCGGATGCGCGCCACTCTGGTGCGCGAAAAGACCCTGGCCGAGCTGGGCCGTGAGTTTGACCTCGGGGATCACCTGATCCTGGGGCCGGGCGAGCTGAAAAGCGGTGGTTTTCGCCGTGAATCCATCCTGGCTGATACGGTCGAGGCGGTGATTGGCGCCGTCTATCTGGATAGTGATCTCGAGACAGTACGCACTCTGCTGCTGGGCTGGTACACCAGCCGTCTGGAGGAGATCAAGCCGGGCATCGAGCAGAAGGATCCCAAGACCCGTCTGCAAGAAATTCTGCAGGGAAGCCGCAAATCCCTGCCGACCTATACAGTGACCAACGTCAAGGGCGAAGCCCACAACCAGGAGTTCACCGTCCAGTGTGACGTGGAAGGTCTGGATGGTCCGATCAAAGGGGTCGGCACCAGCCGCCGCAAGGCCGAACAGGCCGCTGCGCAGCAAGCATTGGAAAAACTGTCATGACAGATACAACCTACTGCGGCTTTGTCGCCATCGTGGGCCGCCCCAACGTGGGCAAGTCCACCCTGCTCAACAAGCTGCTTGGCCAGAAGGTCAGCATCACCTCGAAAAAACCCCAGACCACCCGTCACCGGATTTTGGGGATCGACACCGAGGATAACTACCAGACCATCTATGTCGATACCCCGGGTCTGCACATCGAAGAGAAACGGGCCATCAACCGCCTGATGAACCGCGCCGCCACCAGTTCGCTGGGGGACGTGGCCATGGTGGTATTCATGGTGGACGGCACTCACTGGACCAAAGATGACGAGATGGTGCTGGGCAAGTTGCGCAATCTCAAGTGCCCGGTGGTGCTGGCGGTCAACAAGATCGACAACGTCAAGGAGAAGGAGGAGCTGCTTCCTCACCTCGAGTGGCTGGGCCAGCAGATGAACTTCGCCCATATCCTGCCCATCAGTGCCCAGAAGGGCACCAACGTGGAGAAGATCCGCGAGTGGGCCAAGCCGTTGCTGCCGGAAAACGTCCACTTCTTCCCGGAAGATTACGTGACCGATCGCTCCTCCCGTTTCATGGCCTCCGAGATCATCCGCGAGAAGCTGATGCGCTTCACCGGTGAAGAGCTGCCCTACTCGGTGACGGTGGAGATCGAGCGCTTCAAGGTGGAAGAGAGCGGTATCTATCACATCCACGGCCTCATTCTGGTCGAGCGCGATGGCCAGAAGAAGATGGTCATCGGCAACAAGGGCGAGAAGATCAAGACCATCGGTACCGAAGCGCGCCTCGACATGGAACGGCTGTTCCAGAACAAGGTGCACCTCGAGCTGTGGGTCAAGGTCAAGTCAGGCTGGGCCGATGACGAGCGCGCCCTGCGTAGTCTTGGTTACGGCGATGATTAAGAACCTGTGCACGCGCTTACTGCGAGGCCATGATCAAGGCTCATGTGCTGCTCGGAATCCTTATGTATTCACATACACTCCGGTTCCTGCGCTGCTCTTTACCTTGCTGACGGCCTCTCGTGACAGTGCGTGGACAGGTTTTGAGAGGTAATGGCGGATTGCTGACCCCGGCTTTCGTCATCCATAGTCGGCCCTATCGTGAGACCAGCCAGCTGGTCGAGGTATTCACCCAGGATAGTGGCCGCTTTACCCTAGTGGCTCGCGGTTCTCGCGGGCCACGCTCCCCTCTCAAGGGGCTGCTGCAACCCTTTACCCTGCTGACCATCGCCTGGCGCGGCAAGGGGGATCTCAAGAACCTCACCCAGGTCGAATGCCCCGACCACTCCCTGCGACTCGGTGGCGATCGCCTCTTCTACGGCCTCTATCTCAACGAGCTGGTCTACTACCTGCTGGAAGCGCACACCCCGTTCCCCGAGGTGTTCGACGCCTATGCCCGTGCCATCATGGCGCTGGCCGATGGCGAGACGCCCGAGCTGCCGCTGCGCCGCTTCGAGTTCCTGCTACTGCAGGCACTCGGTTATGCGGTGGATTTCGAATACACGGCGGACGACGAGTCGCCCATCGAGCCGACCCTGCTCTATGGCTTCGAGCGTGAATTGGGCTTTGTTGCTTGCGAGCGGGCGCCGGATCCCCGTACCCTGTTTCTCGGTGCCCACCTGCTCGCCTTTGCCGAGGGACGTTTCGATACCCCTCCCTTGCTGCAGGCGGCCAAACGTTTCAGCCGGCTGGCGCTGCAACCCTATCTGGGCAAGCGCCAGTTAAAGAGCCGGGAGCTGTTTTTAAAACGCAAAGCCAGCATGTAAGGCTGACACAGATTACAGACATACGGATATCGGCGCGGCGATATTTCGCTGACCGCGCAGCCTACAGATGAAGAGTTTCAAGGAGTTCTCATGAGTGAAATCTATCTGGGTGTGAACATCGACCATATCGCCACCCTGCGCAACGCCCGGGGCACCCAGTATCCTGATCCGGTACAGGCCGCCTTCGTGGCCGAACAGGCCGGGGCCGACGGCATCACCGTGCATCTGCGAGAAGATCGCCGCCACATCACCGACCGCGATGTGGAGATCCTGCGCCAGACCATCCAGACCAGAATGAACCTGGAGATGGCGGTGACCGAAGAGATGATCGGTATCGCCTGCCGTATCAAGCCCCACTTCGTCTGTCTGGTGCCGGAGAAGCGCACCGAGGTGACCACCGAGGGCGGTCTGGACGTGGCTGGCCAGCTGGCCAAGGTGACTGACGCCGTGGCCCGTCTCTCCGCGGTGGGGGCGCAGGTATCCCTCTTTATCGATGCCGACCCAATCCAGATCGATGCAGCAGCCCAGAGTGGTGCCCCCTTTATCGAGATCCACACCGGCCGCTACGCCGACGCTACCACAGATGCCGAGCGCAACGCCGAGTTCAAGCGCATCGCCGCTGGTGCCTCCTATGCTGCTGGCAAAGGCTTGAAGGTCAATGCTGGCCACGGCCTGCACTACCACAACGTCAAGGCCATCGCCGCCATCCCCGAGCTCTATGAGCTCAACATCGGCCACGCCATCATCGGCCGCGCCGCCTTCGACGGTCTGGCCAAGGCTGTGAGCGATATGCGCCTGCTTATGCAGGAAGCCCGTCAGGGGATCTGACTCTTCGGTCACTGGCAATAGTGGCTACGTAAAACAAAAGGGACGCTGTGGCGTCCCTTTTGTTGTTTTTGCCGATGTGAATATCGACAGCCGTCAGGCCTGCTGCTGCGCCCATCTTCCCAGACGTTGCAGCGCCTCGCCGAGCAGTTGGCGGGAGGTGCCTATGTTGATCCGCACATACTCTTCACCGTCGCTGACGTAGTGGGAGCCATCTTCGATGATGACACCCGCTTCGACTGCCCACCTGCGGGTCACCTCACTTGCGCTCATACCGCTCCCTCTGGTGCTGACCCAGACCAGATAGGAGGCATCCATCGGCATGACTTGGAAGTCGGGCAGATTCTCCCTGAAGTAGCGCGCCAGCAGGGCGTAGTTCTCTCTCAGATAGAGATTCAAGTCAGCCAGCCACTCATCGCACTCGTTATAGGCGGTGATAATGCCCCAGAGCCCGAATACATTGGGAGAGGTGATGGAGTTCTGCTCAAGGCGCGATCTGAAGCGGCTTCTGATCTGCGGATTTGGAATGATGCTGTAGGAGGTTTTCAATCCGCCCAGATTGAATGCCTTGTTGGGCGAGCTCATCAGCATCATGTTGTTGCGGTAACGCTCCTCCAGCGCCAGAAAGGAGACGAATTCACCATGGATGATGTGCTCGGCATGCACTTCATCGACCATCATCAACACCTGATGGCGCAGGCAGATGTCGGCAACGGCTTCCAGTTCGGCCTGACTCCATATCCTGCCCGACGGGTTGTGGGGCGAGCAGAGGAAGTAGATTTTTGGCTTGTGGCCAATGATTTGCTCCTCCAGCTTCGCCAGATCGATCCGGTATCGCCCTTTGCTCAGGGCTAACGGGTTGGCGACAACCTTGACCCCCTGCCTTTCGGCCGCCTTGGCAAAGGGATCGTAGACCGGGGTGTTCATGATGATGCTGTCACCCGGCTGGCAGAATGCCTGCACCGTGTAGTGCAGGGTGGAGACGGTGCCATAGGAGAGGGTGATCCACTCCCGCTCCACCGCGACCTTGTGGTGGCGAGCCTGGAAGTTGATGACCGCCTCGTAGAAATCATCGATGCAGTGGGTGTAGCTGAAGGTGCCCCAGCTGATGATTTCACTGAACTTGCGAGCTACAGCCGGCGGTGATTTGAAATCCATATCGGCAATCCACATGGGAATGCTGTCTGTGGGAACGGGGCCAAAGCGGCTCTCGATCACTTTCATATCCCACTTGCGACATTTGTCGCTGATGCGATCTGCCAGCTCGTCGAAACGGGAGGGGTGCAAGTCGGTGGAGGGGTTGGGGAGGCGCAGGGCCTCCCGATCTTTACAGGAGAGCATCGAGATTATCCTTCACGGTTTGAACCTGAGCGCCAATGATGACCTGCACGCTGTGTTCGTCGATCTTGACGACGGAGAGGGCGCCAGTCTGTTTCAGGATCTTCTCCTGCAGCTTGCCCATGTCGTGTACCACCAGTCTCAGCCGTGTGACGCAGTTGTCCAGGCTGACGATATTCTCCTTGCCACCGAGGGCACTCAGGATCACGGCCGGGTCGTGCTTCGTAATCTGCATATCATCGACCTCATCCCTGCCGGGGGTCTTGATGTCATATTTCTTGATGTACCAGTAGAAGACGGTGAAATAGATGGCAGACCAGATGAGGCCGATGGGAATAATCAGATACCACTTGGTTTGCCAGCCCTGCATGATGCCGAAAATAAGCAGGTCTAGCGCGCTGCCATCGGTATTGCCGATGGTGACACCACACATGGCCACCACAAAGAGCGCGGCGCCGGTCATAAAGACATGGAACAGATAGAGTACCGGCGCGACAAAGAGAAACAGGAATTCGATGGGCTCGGAAATACCTGTCACGATAGAGACCAGTACCCCGGAGATAATCAGGCTCTTGATTCTGGTTCTATTGCCGGGCGTGGCTGCCATATACATGGCTAACGCTGCGGCAGGCAGACCGAATATAAAGGTCGGCATAAATCCTTGCGACAGGAAGGCGGTTGCTGCAGGGCTGATGGGCTCACCCGCTTTCAACTGGGCGAAGAAGATATTGAGAGCACCGGAAATGGTCTCGCCATTGACCAGCTCGGTGCCGCCTGCCGGGGTGAAGCGCACCATGGCCAGCATGATGTGGTGCAGACCGAGCGGTTTGAGCAGGTTGATGGCCACCCCGTAGAGGAAGGCACCAAAAGAGCCGGCAGAGATGATCATGTTGCCGACCGCAGTAATACCGAGCGCCACATAGTGCCAGAAGAGCGGCATCGCCAGACCGATCAGCGACATGACCAGCACAGTGATGATGGGCACGGAGCGCAAGCCGCTGAAAAACGAGAAGGCGTCGTGCAGTTTGAGGTTATAGAAACGGCGATGGATGAAGTAGGTCACGATCCCCGACACTATGCCACCCAGAACGCCCATGGAGAGGGTCTGAACCCCCATCACCATGGCTTGTCCCGCCAGTTTGATATTTTCCGGCGAAGCCAGTTGATTGGTACTGGCGAGATAGAAGTTGATCCCGATATTCATCGCCATATAGCCGACGAAACCGGAATAGGCCGCGACACCCTTGTTCTTTTCGGTCAATCCCATCGGAATACCGATGGCAAACATGATGGGCAGATAGGTAAAGCCGAAGCTGCCTACGGTTGCCACCAGATTGAAGACGAGCTGGGTATATTCTCCACCAAGAAAAGGAAAATTATCTATGGTGGAGGGGCTGGTAATAGATGACCCCACCCCCAGCAGTAATCCCATGAATGCCATCAGAGAGACGGGAAACATGAATGTTTTCCCCAAACTCTGGGCAAATTCCCATACCTTATTTCGCAAGGATGCGCGAGCCATCATTATTATCTCCCAGACCTGTTACCGTAATTTTATTGTTATCAAATCTTGTTATTACTCATGCACATACGGATTTTCGCCTCGACCACTTCCTCCATGGCGGCCATGGCGGGCACCAGATACTGACGCGGGTCGCTGGCATCCGGATGAGAGCCAAGGAAGGCTTTCATGGCATCGGCGAAGGCGATCTTCAGTTCGGTCGCAACGTTGACCTTGCAGATCCCGAGTTCGATGCAGCGGCGCACATCGGCTTCCGGTACGCCGGAGGCACCGTGCAGAACCAGCGGAATATCCACCTGCTCACGGATCGCCGCGAGGCGGGCGAAGTCGAGGCGGGGTTCCTCCTTGTAGAGGCCGTGGGCGGTACCGATGGCCACGGCCAGCGAGTCGATACCGGTGCGGCGGACAAACTCGGCCGCCTTGAGCGGGTCGGTAAATTTGGCATGAGTGGCATCGACGATGAGGTCATCCTCCTGACCGCCCAGCTGGCCCAGCTCCGCTTCAACGCTGGCACCCATGCGGTGGCAGAAGGTCACTACGCTGCGCACTTTCTCTATGTTCTCTTCAAACGGAAAGTGCGAGGCATCGATCATGGCGGAGCGAATGCCCGCTTCGACCTTGCTATGGATGTCCTGCTCGTCTTCGTGGTGATCCAGATGCAGCACCAGCGGGATGCGGTACTCATGGGCGGCGGCCTGACAGATGGAGACCAGATACTCGACCCCGGCATGGCGATAGGTACCCGGGGTGCCAGCCAAGATCACCGGAGAGCGCATGCGGGCGGCGGTGCGGGCTACCACCTGCACGGTTTCCAGGTTGTGGATGTTGAAAGCAGGCACGGCGTAACCGCGGCGCTGGGCATCTTTGAGCATTTCATGGGAAGAGATCAGATACATAGTGACTCCTGTACGTCCTGATTGACGCGAGATCCTGAGAAAAGGGAGGAGAGCTGAGTCGGGTTTATCTCCCGGCCTGCCACCCAGATGTGTTGTTGATTGAGTTCGGTGGTGAGGGCGAGCAGGTTGGCCTGTTTGCCAACCGCCAGCGAGCCGAGACGATCGGCAATGCCGAGCATCTTTGCTGGTGCCATCGAGGCCATTGCGATGGCTTCATCGAGCGGCACATCCGCCAGCTGCACCATGTTGCGTACGGCGCCAAGCAGGGTGAGGGTGCTGCCCGCCAGACCGCCGTTTTCGGTGCGTACCACGCCGTTTTGCATCTCGACCCGATAGTTGCCGAGCAGATAGTGACCGTCGGGCATACCGGCGGCGCGCATCGCATCGGTGACCAGCAGCAGGCGCTCACCGGAGCAGCAGTGACAGAGCTTGAGCACGCTTGGGTGGAGATGATGGCCATCGGCGATCAGCTCCAGCCAGGCATCGGGATGGACCAGACCCGCGCCCACCATGCCGGGCTCGCGGTGGTGCAGGCCGCGCATGCCGTTGAAGCAGTGCACCAGCCCGGAAGCGCCCGCCGCCAGCGCCGCCATGGCTGTGTCGTGGTCGGCCGCCGAGTGGCCCAGCATCACCCGTATGCCGTTTGCAGCAAGATGGTGAATGGCCGCGATGGCGTTGGGCTTTTCCGGTGCCAGCGCGATCACCTTCAGGGTGCCGCGCGCCAGCAGTTGCAGATGGTTCAGCTCGGCAATCTCCAGCTCCCGAAACAGCGCCTGATCGTGGGCGCCCTTGTTGTCCGGAGTGAAGTAGGGGCCTTCCAGATAGCAGCCGAGCAGCTCGGCGCCCGGCATGCCGCGGGCAACGCCATCGGCAATGCGGGCAAGGGCTTGCTCTATCTCGGGGAGTGGGGCAGTGACCGTGGTGGCAAGAAAAGCGCCAACCCCTTCTGCCGCCTTGGCCATCGACAAGGTAGCCAAGGCATTGCTATCGCTATCCATGACATCGACGCCTGCACCGCCGTGGACATGACCATCGATCAGAGCAGGCACCAGCAGCTCGACATCTCGCGCCGGATCGCCATCCGTGATGGGTGCGATGGCGGTGATGATGCCCCCTTCATGGGTCAGCTCCTGATGTTCCAGCCAACCCTGTTCGGTCAGCATGCGACGGGCACGGATCCTTGAGGCCATCAGATGCCCTCCTCGACGAGAGCGGCATCTGCCTGACGCTCTTTGCTCATCTCATCCGCCAGCGAGGTGAGGCCCCGGTGGCCGCAATCGAGCGCCTGCTGGCGGAATTCACGGGCGCTGAGGCCATCGCGCTCCAGCACCATCTCCAGCAGCAGCTGCAAGTTGGTACCGGTAACGACTTCCCGATTGGTTTGGCGTAATGCCAGGGTAGAGGCGACCCGAAACGGGGTGCCACCGAGCAGGTCGGTCAGGAAGACCACGCCATCCCCCTTGTCGACCTCAGTCAGTGCCGCTTCGCACTGTGCCTGCAGCAGGGCGGTGGTGGAGCTCTCGGGAAAGTCGATGGCGATAACCGCGTCCTGTTCGCCGAGGATCTGCAGCATGGCGCGCTCCAGACCGCTGGCGAAACCGCCGTGACCACAAATGATGATGCCCAACATAGTCTGTTCCTTTACTGCAAAGGGGGCCGGCTTGCTGCCGGCTCCGGATTAGAGGAAACCGGCGAACTTGCCGACGATACCGAGTACCACTGTGATGACGATGAGGCGCAGCGGGCTCCAGCCTTTGCGGATCAGGGCGTACATCGCCAGGGTGTAAAGCAGCGGCAGGAAGGCGGGCATCAGCTTGTCGAGCACATCCGCCTGCAGTTTGACGACCGCATCACCGGCAGTGATCTCCAGCGTGGTGCCAAGGCGAACATAGGTGGCAACCAAAGCCCCGATCACCGTCATACCGACGATGGAGGCGGCATGGCCCACCTTGCGGGTATTGGCCTTGATGACCGGAATGGCCGCCACCCCCATCCGGTAGGCGTAGTGCGCCAGACCAAAACGCAGGCCGAAGTGGACCACGTTGAACAGCAGGAAGAAGACCACGGCACCCATGATGGAGCCTTGCAGCGCCAGATCTGCCCCGATACCGCCACAGATGGGGAGCAGGGTGAGCCAGAACATGGCATCTCCAATCCCGCCGAGCGGTGCGCCGACGGCGATCTTGGTGCTCTGGATGCTGTTGACGTTCTGCTTGGAGCGCTCCATCGCCAGCACGATCCCCATTACGAAGGTGACCAGGAAGGGGTGGGTGTTGAAGAAACCCATGTGCCCTTTCATGGCCCGGGAGAGATCCCGCGGATTGGTGTGGATCTTCTGCAGTGCTGGCAGCAACCCATAGAGCCAGCCGGAGGCCTGCATCCGCTCATAGTTGAAGGAGGCCTGCAGCAGCAGGGAGCGCCAGGCAAAGCGGTTGATATCCTGCTTGGTCAGTTCGGCGCCAAGTTGCTGATCTTCATAGGCGTCGTCGGATTGTGGCCGGGTATTGTGCGGTTCGGCGCTGGAGATGATCCGCGCAGCTGTATTGTTAGATGCCATCTTCGGTTTCCTCCTGAACAGGACGAGCTTGCGGGGTGGTGGTGCGCATGAAGTCGATCAGGGCCATGGCCAGCGCGGCGGCGGCGATGGCCAGCACCGGCAACTGGAGCCAGGCGGCAGCGACGAAACCGAGGATGAAGTAGGGGATATAGACGTTCTTCATCATGATCTTGAGCAGCACGGCAAAACCGATGGCGGGCATGATGCCGCCAGCAACGCCGAGGCCGTCAATCAAGCGGGCTGGCAGCACGTCGATGGCCGCCTTGGCATGCTCGGCCCCGAAGTAGGTGGGCAGGAAGGCACAGAGGAAGTAGAAGGTGCCCAGAGCCAGCAGCGCCAGGTAGTTGACCCGCTCGATACCGCGCACGTCAGCCGCTTCGGCCATGCGATCGCAGCGGGACATCACCCCCGACATCACCGAGAAGAGGAAGGTGATCCCCATCTGCACGGCCACGGCGAAGGGAACGGCAACGCCGACTGCCACATCCGGTTTGACCCCGGTGGTGATGGCGAAGGTGGCGCCGACTATGGTGCCGATAATGACGTTGGGCGGTTGCGCCCCCGCCAGCGGAGCCAGTCCCATCCAGACCAGCTCCAGGGTGCCGCCCACCAGAATACCGGTGGGCAGGTCGCCGAGGATGAGGCCAACCAGCGGCCCCAGCACCACGGGACGGTGGAAGTGGGTCAGACCGTTGAACAGGTCGAGTCCGGCGAAAAACGCCAGGATGCCAAGCAGCAGACCTTGTAACAAACTGATTTCCATCACAATTGTCCTTAATCAGAGCAAATTGAAAATGTCCTGTGCCGGTTCGGTCGGCACGCCCTGGACATAGCACTCGACACGGGCGTCCCGCAGGGCGCGAAATGCGGTGATGTCCTGTTCATCCACGGATACGGTCTTGTGGATTTGACGCTTGCCGTCGGCGTAATGCATGTTGCCGACGTTGATCCGGGAGATGGGGACACCCCCCTGAACCAGGGTGTTGAAATCGGTAGGGTTTTTGCAGACCAGCAGGATCTTCTGGCGATCCACTGCTTTGTGGATGTTGTCGATCACCTTCTGGAGCGGCCAGAACCGCACCGCAATGCCTTCGGCCAGCACCATCTCCATCAGGTTCTGCTGGATGGGGTCCTCTGCTACTTCGTCGTTGGCGACCAGCACCAGATTGGCACCGGCAAAGCCGACCCACTGGACACCGACCTGACCGTGGATCAGGCGCTCATCGATCCGGCTCAATACGATATTGGGCATCACAGCACTCCTTCTTGGTGAAACGGATAGATATTGACCCCCTGTACGACCCGGTTGACCTGACCTGTGGGGCAGGGATTGTCCGGGCTGATACCCAGTCCCAGCGAGGTATGGAAGGCGTAGAACTGGGCATAGAGCAGGTAGCAGAAGGCGAGCTGGGCATCGTCGCCATACAGGGTGGCGGGCAGATAGATGTGTTCACCCTCCTCGATGGCGGGATGGCGCTGGTCGGCGATGGCAACCACCCGGGCGGCCTTGCCATCGCTTCGCAGCTCGCGCAGCAGATCCAGATCGTATTGCCGGGTGTAAGGGTCGTTGGAGATGAGCAGCGCGATGAGCGTCTGTTCGTTGACGACCGATTTCGGGCCGTGGCGAAAGCCGGTGGGGGAGTCAAACATAGCGACCAGACGGCCGGCGGTCAGCTCCAGCAGCTTGAGTGCCGCCTCCTGCGCCACCCCTTGCAGACTGCCGCTGCCAAGATAGATGACCCGCTCGGGCAACGGTTCGTTCCAGGCCGGTACGCGCTGCATGACCTGCTCCAGAATGGCGTCGCAGGTGGTGACCAGCGGCTCGCAGCGCTGGCGGTTGAACTGCTCTGGCAGAAAGAGAGCCAGACAGCTCAGCATCATGCTGGTGAGGCTGCTGGTCATGGCGAAGCTGCGATCATTGGTCTGGGGTGGCATCAGCAGGGCCAGAGAGTGGGCATCTTGCTGGCAGCGGCGATAGAGCGCTCCTTCACCGTTGCAGGTCAGCACCAGATGGTGGCAGTGGCTGAGCAGCTGACTGGCCAGTTCGACCGCCGCCACGCTCTCTGGGCTGTTGCCGGAGCGGGCAAAGGAGATAAGCAGGGTCGGGCAATCTTCGGCCAGATACTCGGCCGGATCGGTGACGATATCCGTGGTGGCGATCGCCTCGACCCGGGCATGCAGGTGGGCCGAGAGATAGGGGGCGAGCGCCCGGCCGGCAAAGGCGGAGGTACCTGCCCCAGTCAGGATGATGCGCAGATCTTGCCGGGCGAGCAGGGGGGTCAGAAAACGGGTCAATACTGGACGGCACTCCTCGACCATGGCGAGGGTCTCGCGCCAGGTGGCGGGTTGCTGGCGAATTTCACGGGCAGTCGCCAGGCCATTGGCACTGCGCAACATCTCTTCTGGATAACCAAGGATCATGTCTGCAACTCCTTATACAACGGGGTCGAGCTGGGAATGGCGGCGAGAGGCCGCAGTGCAGGCGCTGGCGTAGTGCCGCAGCACCTCCTGCACCTGATCGAGAATGAGGTCATGGGGATTGGCCGAGAGCGAGCCCTGACGCACCTTGCGATACTGCAGGGGCAGATGTTGGCTCAGCAGAGGGAGCGGGATGGGCTCCGCCGCCAGATTGGCCAGCAATCTGGCGTAGCACTCATCGACCCGGCTATCGGGCCAGTAGTAGCGAATGCGATCCGAATAGCTGTAGCCACGGGCCAGTCGGCACTCGTTGGCACTGCCCTGATAGTGGCTACGCCAGAAGTCGGGGCGCTCCAGCATGGTCTCTTCCATCACCTTGCGCAGACCTGAACAGGCCTTGGCAACCACCAGTTCCTCCTCAATGGCGGCAAGGGCAAACAGCGCTTCGCGCAGGGCGAAGGTGAGGGCCGGGCCGACTTTGAGAATGGCAAAGTGGTCGCGTACCAGCTGACGATAGGCTTCAGGAGTCTGGTAATCGGTGGAGTGAGCCTCGAACACCATATGGGGATAGGCTTCGATCATCCGGCTAAGGGGAGCCGCTTTTTCGGGGCGATAATCGATGACGCGGGTATGGTCAAACTCGACGCCGGGTTGCACCACCAGACCGATCACCCTCGGCCAGATATGGGCCAGCCCAGCCTTGTTGAAGGCCTGTTGATGGGCCTCGAGGGTATGGCGCGCCGCCTCCGGCGTGGTGACTGCCAGCTCGGCCAGATCTTCATGGGCACCGCCCGGCACCGGTACCTCGGTGCCAATCACATAGACCAGATCGCTCTCGCCAAAGGTGGCCAGACAGGTTTGCTCGGCGATCTGCGCCAGCCGGGCCGCTCGCTCTGCGACCAGCTCATCGGTCAGGGGAACGGGATCGCCCTGACAGGACATGCTGCAGTCGAGGTGGATCTTCTTGAACCCGGCAGCGACATAGCTGGCGATGAGATCTTCGGCATGGGCCATGGCCTGCTCGGCAGGCTCACCTTGCCAGCGGTTGGGACCCAGATGGTCGCCCCCCAGAATGAGGCGCTGCGCCGGAAAGTGACACTGTGCCGCCAGCTTGTAGAGGCGATCGCGAAAGTCGGCGGGGGTCATGCCGGTATAGCCGCCAAACTGATCCACCTGATTGGAGGTGGCCTCGACCAGCAGCAGCTCATCCCCTTCGGCGGCCAGCCGCAGCGCGGCCTCCAGCACCAGCGGGTGAGCGGAGCAGACGGCGTAGATCCCGATCTGTTCTCCCTGTTTATGTCTTTCGACCAGTGCCAGCATGGATTTCATTTTGATGTTCCTTGGTTGCTGCTTATGGAAAGGTTCTTTCGATTTCTTTTCTTTACGGTAGTGGTGAGGAAACGAAAACGAAACAAAAGAGTCATCAGATCTTGAAAGGGATCACAAAAAGAAAGGTATCGAAAGATTTTGAATGGTGGGGAAAGATAGGGAGTGTGGTGATAAAGCGTAATGAAGGCTTGATTTGGCACCTTCGCTGAGCGTTAATATGCAAACGTAACGAAGTGAAAGCGATCTTTCACTACAGCATTCCGGCAGAAGAACTATGCAAACAAGCGAAAAAGGTGCGCTCGGAACCAGCGAGCGGCGGGAGCGGATTATTCAGCAGCTGCGCAGCAATGGCAGCGTTCAGGTCAACGAGCTGGCGACTCATTATCAGGTATCTACCGTGACCATCCGCAACGATCTGGCCTTTCTGGAGAAGCAGGGGGTGGCCGTGCGTGCCTACGGTGGCGCCCTGTTGTGCGAGCCGGGTCAGACGGTGCCGGAGCGCACCATTGCCGACAAGAGCGTGCTCAATACCCCGGTGAAACAGCGGATCGGTGCGCTGGCTGCGACCCTGGTGCCCTCCGGTTGCCGCCTTATCCTCGATTCGGGGACGACAACGCTGGAGGTGGCGCGCCATCTGAAGGGTCATCAGGAGATCCTGGTGATGACCAATGGCATGAATGTGGCGAATGAACTGCTCGAAGCAGAAGGGGTGGATCTGCTGATGACGGGCGGACATTTGCGCCGCAAGTCGCTCTCCTTCTACGGTGCGCAAGCGGAGCAGTCCCTGCAAAACTACCACTTTGACATGCTGTTTCTCGGGGTGGATGGCATCGACCTCGAGCGCGGCGTTAGCACCCATCATGAGGACGAGGCGCGCCTCAACCGCTGCATGTGTCAGGTGGCCGAGCGGATTGTGGTGATCACCGACTCCAGCAAGTTTGGCCGGCGCAGCCTGCACAAGATCATCGATACCCTGCGTATTCACACCCTGATCACCGACGATGCCGTGCCTGCCGATATCCTTTCCGGTCTGCGCAATGCCGGTATCGAAGTGCTGCTGGTACCGGCCGATGGCAGCAAGGGGCAGGAGAAGCAGGGGCAATATAATCCAGTGCAATCAGCTATAAGCGGTTGATGACAAACGCGATAGACTGGGTTTCTCACCCACTGGACGAGCCTGTTATGTACCACCCCGATATCACCGAACTTGAACCTGTTGCCCGCGCGGCGGGGGCGGCCATCATGGCCATCTACAGCCAGCCCTTCGCGGTGGAGTACAAGAGCGACGAGAGTCCGCTGACCGCGGCCGACAAGGGGGCTCATGAGGTGATAGTGCAGGCGTTGGCACGGCTGACTCCGGATATTCCTGTGCTGTCGGAGGAGTCGGGGCCCGAGGTGATGGCGGCGCGCCACGGCTGGTCCCGCTACTGGCTAGTGGATCCCCTCGATGGCACCAAGGAGTTTGTCTCCCGCAACGGTGAGTTCACCGTCAATATCGCGCTGATTGAAGAGGGGGCGCCGCGCTGGGGGCTGGTCTATGCCCCTGTGCTGGACAAGCTCTGGTATGGCGGCAAGGGGCTCGGGGCATGGCGCATCGCCGATGGCAAGCGCGAGTCCATCCAGACCCGGCCTCATCGTGAAGGAGAGGCGTGGCGGGTGGTGGGCAGTCGCAACCACCTGTCGCAGGAGACCCTCGATTTCTTGGCTCCCTTTGGTGAAATCGAGCTGGTCTCCATGGGCAGTTCGCTCAAGTTCTGCATCATCGCCGAGGGGGGCGCCGAGCTCTATCCGCGCCTCGCCCCCACCTGCGAGTGGGATACCGGTGCGGCGCAGGCGGTGCTGGAGGGGGCGGGGGGCAGCGTCACCCAACTCGACGGTTCACCCCTTGCTTACAACAAGCCGGACATCCTTAACCCCTGGTTTGTCGCCAGGGCGTGAGGCTGATGCCGGGATGCAAAAAGGCCGGACTGGAGTGAACTGCCAGTCCGGCCTTTTTATTTCGCTATGCGCTTTGGGTCAGAAGACCTTCTTGAACGGCTTGATGGTCACTTTGGCATAGACGCCCGCCGCCACATAGGGATCGGCATCGGCCCAAGCCTGGGCGTCCGCCTGCGAGGCAAATTCGGCGATGACGGTGCTGCCGGTAAAGCCTGCATCGGCCGGATCCTCGGCATCAATGGCCGGGTTGGGGCCGGCAGTCAGCAGCCGACCTTCATCCTGCAGCGCTTGCAGGCGAGCCAGATGAGCGGGGCGAACCTGCTTGCGCAGCGGCAGGCTGCCCTGAACATCTTCGGAGTAAATGAGATACCACATGAGACAATCCTTTTCTGATGAGGGTTATTTTTTCAGCTGTTCTTTTTGATCAGCCGGAATGTGGCTGTAGAGGTAGACACCGCTGAGCAGGGTAAAGATCAGGGTCATGCCGAGCAGGCCGAACACCTTGAAGTTGACCCACATCTCCTGCGGCAGGTTGAAGGCCACATAGAGATTGAGCAGGCCGCAGACGGCAAAGAAGCCGGCCCAGCCGAGGTTGACCCGATCCCAGATGGCGTCGGGCGCCTGCAGCTCCTTGGCCAGCATCTGCTTGATCAGGTTCTTGCCAAAGCCATAGCGGCTGATGAGCAGACCCAGTGCAAACAGGGCATTGATAACGGTCACTTTCCACTTGATGAAGGTGTCATCGTGGAAGAACACGGTGAGACCGCCAAAGAAGCCGACCAGCAGGAAGGTAAAAAGCTGCATCTTCTCGACCTTGCGATAGCGGATCCAGCTATAGGCGAGCTGCAGACCGGTGACCACCACCAGGGCGCCAGTGGCCATGTAGATGTCGTAGAACTTGTAGACCGCAAAGAAAACGATAAGTGGAATAAATTCAATAAATTGCTTCATTTCTGGCGCCTAGTCCTCAAAGATGGCCTGCAAATTTCGCCCAGTCTACCTGCACGGCGGACAACGGCAAATGAATAAGACCGCTCATTTTTACGCCGGTTCCGCGCTGTCGCCAAACAGTTGGCGTGCAATGGAGACCCCCAGTCGCAGCTGATCGGTCAGCAGATCGCGGATATGGCGCTCTTCAATCAGGGGGTTGAGCAACACGGCCCGCAGCAGGGTGAGGGGCTGGGCACCGTAGCGCACTACGGCGCGCTGGGTTCGAGAGACAAAGCTGTGCCCCTCGGCGCGCTGGGCTTTTTGCAGGGCCACGTTGAAGGCGTTGATCTGCTCGTTGGCCGCCTCATCCAGCGGCTTACCCTGCAGATGGGGTGGGATGCAGCGGTAGGAGAGCAGGTTCATCACCGGAGCAGACATCAGTTCGAAGGCCGAATTGCTGGTGATAAGCTCTGCCATCAGTCGGGCCCGGTCGTAGTTGGCCTCGATAAGCTCGGCATAGCCTTGCTGGCCGAACAGCTGGAAGGCGGCATCCAGATAAAGGGCATTGGCCGGGCGGGTGCCCTCCAGCGTAAAGCGGCCCTGATCGAACGAGGTGGCACGGATGGCGTAAGGGGCCTCCCGCTTGACCGCCATCATCAGGTCGGGCTGGCGACAGAGCAGCATGCCGGTACCGAGCGGCACCAGCAGCTGTTTGTGGCCATCCAGAGTGACGGTATCGGCATGCTCGATCCCGGCCAACAGGTTTTGATAGCGGGGGGAGAAAAGTGTCGGGCCGCCCCAGGCGGCATCCACGTGGAAGTGGATCTGCTCGCGCTCGGCGATGGCGGCCAGCTCCGGCAGGGGGTCGATGGAGCCAAAGTCGGTGCTGCCCGCCACGCCGACCAGCGCCAGTACCTTGAGTTTTTCCTCTTTGCAGCGCCGCAGAGCCTGCTCCAGCGCGACCAGACTGAGCCGGTTCTGCTCGTCGGTCTCAAGGCGCCAGACGCTGCGTGCGCCCAATCCCAGCAGATCCATCCCCTTGTCGAAGGAGTAGTGCATCAGCCGAGAGCCCAGAATGACGGCGCCGCGATAGCCCTGCTCGTAGAGGGCGAACAGGTTGTCGCCGCAGGCGCGGTTGCGGGCCAACCAGAGGGCGGTGACGTTGGCGATGGTGCCGCCGCTGGTCATGACGCCGAGGGCGGCATCCTTGGCATGCATCTGCTCGCCGTAGAAGGCATCGTCCATGCCATAGATAAGGTGGTGCAGCTTGGCCAGCACCTCCCGCTCCAGAAAGCTGAGCAGGCGGGAGGACTCCATCTTCATCGGATTCTGGTTCAGCATCACCACCAGACGGGAGAGCTCGGCAGTGAAGGCCGGCAATGGTGCCGTCATATGACCCATGTAGCGTGGCGAGGTGAGATGGGAGGCGCCGGGGACAAGGGTGGCCAGACGGGCGAGATAGGCCTCGGTCGAGCAGCCGCTGGCGGGCATGCGGGACTGGTCGAGCTGATGGGTGAACAGGTCGCGCTGGTA
Source organism: Aeromonas lacus (assembly GCF_000764665.1). Lineage (GTDB taxonomy): Bacteria > Pseudomonadota > Gammaproteobacteria > Enterobacterales > Aeromonadaceae > Aeromonas > Aeromonas lacus. The sequence goes on from NZ_JRGM01000013.1 coordinate 60,252, forward strand.
GGGGGCCTGACTGTCGTCGGAGTGGTGGAAGGTCTCCAGCAAGGTGCTCATCGCCTCGCTAAAGGCGGGATCCGCTTGTGCAAACAGCTCAGTCAACTTCATCAGGTTCTCCAGACCAGGTCACCGGGGTAGGTGTCTATGCCGCTTCTGTCGGGCATCGGCGGCAGAGCATACACCAAAGGGGGGCGGGTGACAGCCACCCCATTTTTTAAGCGAACACTTGTACTCTGAAATGGCGCTGGGTAGAGTGTCGCCAATGATAACGGAGTGAATGTTATGAGTGGTGTGATGGATTACTCCCCCCGGGAAGAGCTGGCCAACCGGCTGAGCCACGGAGCGGGATTGTTGCTGGGTATCGCCGGGTTGGTGCTGCTGCTGATCAAGGGGTGGGGGCAGGGCACGCAAGCGCTGGTGAGCTACAGCCTCTATGGTGGCAGTCTGGTGCTGCTCTATCTCGCCTCGACCCTCTACCACAGCATGGCGGAGGGCAAGGCGCGACGCTGGTGCAAGGTGTTTGATCACTGCGCTATCTATCTGCTGATCGCCGGTACCTATACCCCCTTCCTGCTGGTGGCGCTCGATACGCCGCTGGCGCGCGGGTTGATGGTGGTGATCTGGGGGCTGGCGCTGGCCGGGGTGGTGTTCAAGCTGATATTCATCAATCGCTTCAAGAAGTTGTCGCTGTTCACCTATTTGATGCTGGGCTGGCTGTCGCTGGTGGTTATCTATCAGCTCTATATCCATCTGGCTGGTGAAGGGCTGCTGCTGCTCGCGGCGGGTGGGCTGGTTTACAGTCTCGGGGTGATCTTCTACGTCGCCAAGCGAATTCCCTACAACCACGCCATCTGGCATCTGTTTGTGCTGGGGGGCAGCATTTGTCACTTTATGGCCATTTACGGCTATGTCGTTTAATTAACCCTTAATTGGTATTTTTGCCGCACCAAAGGATAAATTCGTGCGTTATCACACAGTTGGCGGCATCGTTTGCTGACAAGCTAGGGACAGTTCAATTCGCAAAGGATGCACACAATGAGTGATATCGCGCTTTCCATCAGCATGTTGTCGCTGGTGGCAGTGCTGGGGCTCTGGTTGGGGAACTGGCGAGTCTATGGCGTCGGGTTGGGGATAGGAGGGGTACTGTTCGGCGGCATCATAGTCGGGCACTTTGCCGGCCTCTCCGGTCTCGCACTGGATGAAAAAACCCTGCACTTCATTCAAGAGTTCGGTCTTATCCTGTTTGTCTACACCATCGGTATTCAGGTTGGTCCCGGCTTCTTCTCTTCTCTGCGCAGCTCCGGTCTCAAGCTCAACGGCTTTGCGGCCCTGCTGGTGTTGCTCGGCGGCGTGGTCGCTGCGGCTCTGCACCAGCTGTTCGATGTGCCGTTGCCGGTGATCCTCGGGGTCTTCTCCGGTGCGGTCACCAATACTCCTTCGCTCGGTGCGGGCCAGCAGATCCTGGGTGAACTGGGTGCAGCCCCCGGCTCCACCGGTCTGATGGGGATGGGCTATGCGGTTGCCTACCCGTTCGGTATCTGCGGCATTTTGCTTACCATGTGGCTGATCAGGGTCTTCTTTCGCATCAAGGTTGACGAGGAAGCCGCCCAGTTCGAGCTGCAGACCGGTAAGACCAAGGAGAGCCTGCAGACTATCAACATCGCGGTGCGCAACCCCAATATGCATGGCCTGATGCTGAGCGAGATACCGAGTCTCGACGAGGCTGATGTCATCTGTTCACGCCTCAAGCGCGGCGATGAGCTGATGGTGCCGCGTCCCGATTCGCGCATCGAGTTGGGTGACCTGCTCCACCTGGTGGGTGAGCGTCATGCATTGCACAAGGTGTTGCTGGTGCTGGGGGAGGAGGTGGAGACCTCGCTCTCGACCCGGGGCACCGATCTGCGCGTCGAGCGGGTGGTAGTGACCAACGAGCAGGTTTTGGGCAAGAAGATCCGCGATCTTGACATCAAACAGCGCTATGACGTGGTGATCTCCCGCCTCAACCGGGCCGGTATCGAGCTGGTGCCGACCAGCCAGACCAGCCTGCAATTCGGTGACATTCTCAACCTGGTGGGGCGCCTAGATGCCATAGAAGCGGTGACCAATGTGGTCGGCAACGTGCAGCAAAAACTGCAACAGGTGCAGATGCTGCCGGTCTTTATCGGGATCGGTCTTGGCGTATTGCTCGGCTCCATCCCCTTCTATCTGCCGGGCTTCCCGGCCGCACTCAAGCTGGGTCTGGCGGGCGGGCCGCTGGTGGTGGCGCTGATCCTGTCGCGGATCGGCAGCATCGGCAAGCTCTACTGGTTCATGCCCCCCAGTGCCAACCTGGCGCTGCGGGAGATCGGGATCGTGCTGTTTTTGGCGGTGGTTGGTTTCAAGTCCGGTGCTGGCTTCGTTGATACCCTGATCCACGGCGATGGCCCCTCATGGATGCTCTACGGGGTCGCCATTACTCTTATTCCGTTGCTGGTGGTCGGGGTGCTGGCTCGTCTCTATGGCAAGATGAACTACCTCACCCTGTGTGGTTTGCTGGCCGGCTCCATGACCGATCCTCCCGCGCTGGCCTTTGCCAACGCCATGCATCCGACCAGCGGTGCCAGTGCCCTCTCCTATGCCACTGTCTACCCGCTGGTGATGTTCCTGCGGATCATCTCGCCGCAGCTCTTGGCCATCATCCTCTGGGCTGGCGCATAACTCTCTGAAATGGCAGGTGCATGGTTTGTCATGCTCCTGCCATATTTCTGTAATGTATTGATAAGTTTGGTTTTATTTTATATCCCCCCGCTAGCCTCGACCCTTCTTTCTGGCTGAACAGTTCAGCCCCAAATCAGTCTATTCTTTCGAATTTTCGAACTGGTTATTTCCACTGCCTGTGTGCAAAGTAGGCTGTGGCTTTTTGCATGCAAATCAGGATTCAGGAGAGAACATGATTACCAATGCCATTACCTTGGAACAGGGCGTAACCGTAACCCAACTCAAAGGAAAGATTTACCAGCTTGCCGCAGACGGCAGCCGGAAGCTGTTGGTTGAAGGGGATGTACTGCCAAAAGGGGCGGTGATTGTCTCTCCCGATGGTGGCAGCTTTATGGGCGGCAACCAGTCGTTCAATGTGCAACCAGCCGGTCAGCCGAGCGAGTCGGCCGAAGAGGGTGATGCACCCCAGCTGGCACAAAACGGCGCACCTGGCACTCCGAGCGATATCAATGCCTTGCAACAAGCGATTTTGGGCGGCGCCGACCCGACCAAGACTTTTGAAGCTTCTGCCGCGGGTGGCGCACCTGCCGCTGGCGGTGGTGGTGGCGTCGGCGGTGTTGCTGGCGCCAGCGGCAACGGCGGCTTTGTCACCATTGACCGCGTAGGTGATGCCACCATCTCCCAGGCGGGGTTTGATACGACCTACAATAACGGCACCGCGCCGACGCTGGATGCGACAGGCATTGCAGATCAGCCGTTCATCTCCGCCAATCTGACCCTCTCTGCCCAGCCTCAAGTAAATGAAGGTGGTTCCATCACCTTTACTGCCTCTGTTGATGTGCCTGTTTTTGGCACTGATCTGGTCATTACCCTCTCAAATGGTGCTGTCATTACCATTCCTGCTGGCCAAACTACCGGTTCCGTTACTGTGGCTGCGCCTGCCGACAGCCCCTATGTCGACCCGTCCACGATCACTGTTTCGATCACCGGTACTCAGGGCGGTGGTTTCAACCAGATCATTACCGGCCCTTCAACAACTACCCAGATTAACGACACCATCGACACCACCACAGTAACCCTGAGCGCACCGGCGCAGGTCAACGAAGGGGGCCAGATCACCTACAGCGCCAGCGTCAACAATGCCCCGCAGAGTGACCTGGTGCTGACCCTGTCCAACGGCGCCAGCATCACCATCAAGGCAGGCGAGCTGAGCGGCAGTGTGACGGTCGATGCCCCGAGTGACGACGTTTACAAGGATGGCAGCAGCCTGACGGTGAGCATCACCGGCAGCAGCGGTGGCAACTATGAACAGCTGGATACCAGCAGCAAGGTGACCACCGAGGTGGGTGACACCGTGGACACCACCACGGTGACCCTGAGCTCGGCCACCAACGGCCAGACCGTGACCGAGGGCGGCAGCATTGTCTACACCGCCAGTGTCAGCAACCCGGTGACCGGTAGTCCGTTCACCGTGACCCTCTCCAA
>NZ_JRGM01000130.1 GCF_000764665.1 Aeromonas lacus
TTTCCCGCTCCAATCTCTCCTTGAAGTTCATCAATCCAATATCTCAGCACACTCATTACCACATCCAGTTGGTAGAGCATGACACGTGCTTGCCAAGGCTGGGGTCGCGAGTTCGAGTCTCGTTTCCCGCTCCAATCTCTCTTCGAAGTCCTCATAATCCCTTTGAATTGCCCATCACATCGCGCTGCGATGACTTGTCGTATCCGGCGCTTGCCTGCTTTCTATCTTCCCTGCACATCTCAAGTCATAAGTCCAAGTGGCATCTCCCGCTAACAATCCATCCCGGAGATCGGGCACACCCCTTTGCGGTTGGCTAACAGACTTGGCAGGGCCTGAATGACAGGCATTGGCTCGGCATAAGTTAAAACCGGGGCATTTAACCAAAATCCATAAATTTGATTTATAGCGGCTGGTTGCGGCCATAAACGGCCCGCAGGCGGGGTCGGCAAGCCCGGCAGGGGATCTGCCGATCGGGAAGGGTAAATCGCGGGCAAAAAAATAGGAGGGCCGATGGCACCTCCTACATGTTCACTGGCGTGGCCTTAGATAACGGTGACGTTCTCGGCCTGCGGGCCTTTCTTGCCCTGGGTCACAGTGAACTGGACTTTCTGACCTTCAGCCAGGGTTTTGAAACCTGCGCTCTGGATGGAGGAGAAGTGAACGAATACGTCCGGACCCTGGGATTGCTCGATGAAGCCAAAACCCTTGGTTTCGTTGAACCATTTTACCTGGCCGGTGCGAATGTCAGACATGTGCAAAATCCTATCAATAACAAAATGAAACTAAGCCCTGTGGGGCTGCATTTGCCTTGCAGCAGGGGTTGGCTCATGACTGACCACGTCTCTTTGTCCCAGTAGCACGCAGAACAATCCCTGTCTAAAGCACAATCGATTGTACGTTAGCGCCGATCCTTGTCAATTTGACCCCTGTCGTTTTTTGAACAAGCTAAAAATATTGTGAAGTCAGTAGCTTATTTGAAGAAATTTGACCGAAAAAAACGGGAGGCCGCAGCCTCCCGTTTTGTTTTACTCCTTGAGGACGAACCCTTCGCCCTGCCGGTCATAGCGATAGATGGCCTGACCGTAGGAGCGGATTTCAACCCGCTGAATGCGGCGGCTGTCATCCACCAGAATGAAGACAGAGCGGCCCGATTGCAGGCGGGTCAGCGGCCGATCCGGCCCCTCGATGGCGATCAGGCGACTGAGCTCGGCCCCCGGCAGCTCGAACTTGCGGAAGATGGAGAAGAGGGTCTCGCCAGCCTGCACATCGTGTTGCAGCCAGGTGCCATTGACCTTCTCTTCGACCGGTTTGGCGGCGGCAGGCGCACTGCCCGCGGTGCCATTGCCAACGGTCAGGGCCTGTGCCGGTACCGCCAGCGGCACTTCCAGCGAGCCGGACGGAGGCGCTTTGGGCACACTCGGGGCGGGCTCCCAGGCCAGCACCAGCAGCCAGAGCGGGATCAGGATCAGCAGACCTATGGTGTTCTTGCGTGGCAGCGGGCTGCTCAGCTTGAATTTGCCGGTGCTGGCACTCTGGCTGCGCGGGGCGGGCTGCTGCTCTTTTTTGCCAAATCGTTGGCGCAAGGACTCTGTTGCTGCATTGATACGATGGAGCAGGGATACTTGTGATTCGTCTTTGCGACGCTGCTGGGCTCGTCTGTTATGGCCACGTGGGCGACGGTCCGGGGTGGGCACGGCATTTACCTCTCACTGCATTGCCTGCCATCAGGCAAATTTCGCCGCCTATGGTAAACGGACTCGCCCCCGAGGGGGAGAGTCCTGAGGCGGAAAATTATCAGCTGAGACGAAATTGTCCCAATAATTGCTGCAATTTGTCGGCTGCCTGGCGCAGTGCTTGGCTGGCTTTGGCCGTTTCGGTCGCATCCTGAGCGATGTCGTTGGCCAGTGCGTTGGTTTTTGACAGGTTGCCGGAGACCGTCTCGGAGACCGAGCTCTGCTCTTCGGCGGCGGAGGCGATCTGGTAGGTCATGTCGTTGATGGTGGAGATGGCCTTGTAGATGCTGCCAAGCGCCTCCTCCGCCAGATCCGCTTCGCCCACCGCCTGATGGGTCAGCTGCTGGCTCTGGTTGATGGCGTTGACTGCGTTGGTCGAGCTGTGGCGGATCTTCTCGATCAACTCCTGGGTGTTTTGTACTGCCTGCTGGGTGTTGCCCGCCAGTTTGCGCACCTCGTCGGCGACCACCGCGAAACCGCGTCCCTGCTCGCCGGCCCGTGCTGCCTCGATGGCGGCGTTGAGTGCCAGCAGATTGGTCTGATCGGCAATGCCCTGAATGACGGTGAGGATGCTGGTGATCTGCTCGCTGTCGTGGGCCAGCCCTTCGACCACTTCGGCCCCTTTACCGGCTTCTGCCGCGACCTTGTGCATCGACTGGATCACCTGTTGGAAGCGCTCCTTGCCCTGATCGGCGGCGCTTTGCGCCTGTTTGGCCGAGTCTGCGGTGTTGTTGGCGTGGGTGGCGACCTCCTGACTGACGTAGGACATCTCCTGCACCGCGGTCAGCATCTGCTCCATCTCCGCCTGATGATGCTGCAGGTTGGTGTCGGTCTGGCCGGCGATGCGGTCGGTATCGCCGGCATGGCGGTTCACTTCGCTGGCTGTTTTCAGTACATCCCCGAGCAGCCCCTGCAGTTTGTCGATAAAGCGGTTGATCCCCTTGGCCAGATCCCCCAGCTCGTCCACCGAGCGGGTGTTGAGGCGCTTGGTGAGATCCCCCTCGCCATCGGCAATGTCATCCACCAGACTCACCATCTGGCGGATGGGGCCTGTGATGCTGCGGGCGATCATCAGCATGGTGACCAGCGCCAGCACCAGCACGATAAAGGCGCCCACCAGCTGCTGGGTCACGGCGGTGCGGTTCATCTCGCCCAGCTGGTTCTCCAGCTGATCGGCTCCCGCCAGCACCACCTGATAAGGCAGGGTGACGATGATGGCCCAGTTGCGGCTCATGCCCGGCACCATGATGGGCACCGAGATGCGAAACGAGTTGTTCAGCTCCTGACGCTGCAGTTCCGGCTTCAGATACTGCTGCCACTGGCTGCCCAGCACCTTCTCGGCACTGCTGCCAAGCAGGCTGGCATCGCCGCTGGTACCGGTGATGACGCCGGCGGCGCTGACGATCAGGGTTTCCCCCTTGCCGTCATAGATGTTGCTGTTGAGGGACTGGGCCTGACGGCTGATGGAGTCCACCGCCAGATCGAGCGCGGCGATCCCCCTGAACTGGCCATCCACCATGATGGGGGTGGTGATGGTGCTCACCAGTACCTGCTGGCCGTTGATATCCACCTTGAAGGGATCGATGAGGCAGGAGCGCCCCTCCCGCTTCGGGCAGGCGTAGTAGTCGTTGGCCGGGTTGCCGAAGCTGTCGGTCTCGCTCTTCTCGATGGAGAGCAGCAGGTCGGTACCGACCTTGTCCTTGTCGCGATAGAAGTAGGGTACAAAGCGCCCCTTGCTGTCGCTACCGAGGGCGGTCTGGCCGGCAAAGCTGGCATCCTGACTGTCGAAGCCGTTGGGCTCGAAACCGGCGAAGGCGCCGTAGAGCTGGGGCTCAAGGGCGAGCTGGGCCTTGAGCAGGTCGGTGGCCTGCTGACGATCGAGCGGCAGCTTGCCCTGCTGTTGCTGGGCGAAGACGCTGGCCATCTGCTGGGTGTAGGAGAGCCCTTTTTGCAACAGCTGGGTGATGGTGGCTGCTTCGGCGCGGGCGTTGGCGCTGACCTTCTGCCATGCCTCCTGCTGCAGGGCGGCGCGGCTGGAGCTGATGGTCAGCTTCTGGGTCTGTTGACCGGAGTACTGATTGAGCAGGATCAGAATGACCAGGGCTGTCGTCATGGCGATCCCGGCCATGACCAGTATTCGGGTCTGGATTGAACGAAACTGCATCGTCTCTTCCTTGTTCTTGTTGCGTAGGGCGTTGAGAGTTGTCTGGATATCGGCAGGAGGAGGCAGCTCTCCAGCGCTATGCATAGCAAATCGGAAATGGGGATTCTGTTCTGCGATCCCCTTCAAAGATCAGGGGGGTAGGGGGGCGTTGCGCAAATTTAACCCGCTACTTTGCCCTTTGCGGCTTCATGGTTTTCCCATCCGTGATTGTCGGTGCTAAAATGCGACGGTTTTTTTAACGAATTGGCCCAAGGCCCTCTACACAAGGCTTAAAGATGAAAGTCAAAACCCGTTTTGCTCCCAGCCCGACCGGCTTTTTGCATGTCGGCGGTGCCCGTACCGCACTCTATTCCTGGTTGTTTGCAAAGAACCAGGGCGGTGAGTTTGTGCTGCGTATCGAGGATACCGATCTGGAACGTTCCACTCAGGAGGCCATCGACGCCATCATTGAGGGCATGGAATGGCTGGAGCTGAACTGGGATGAGGGCCCCTACTACCAGACCAAGCGCTTCGATCGCTACAACGCGCTGATCGACGAGATGCTGGCTGACGGCCGCGCCTACAAGTGCTACTGCTCCAAAGAGCGTCTGGAAGCGCTGCGTGAAGGCCAGATGGCCAACGGCGAGAAGCCCCGCTATGACGGCAAGTGCCGCGACCACGCCCACGATCACCCGGCCGATGCGCCGCACGTTATCCGTTTCCGCAACCCGACCGAAGGTTCCGTGGTGTTCGATGACCACGTTCGTGGCCGCATCGAGTTCGCCAACACCGAGCTGGACGATCTGATCATTCGCCGTACCGACGGCGCGCCGACCTACAACTTCTGCGTAGTGGTCGATGACTGGGATATGGAGATCACCCACGTGGTGCGTGGCGAAGACCACATCAACAACACCCCGCGCCAGATCAACATCTACAAGGCGCTGAACGCGCCGGTGCCGGAGTTTGCCCACGTCTCCATGATCCTGGGTGACGACGGTGCCAAGCTCTCCAAGCGTCACGGTGCAGTTTCCGTGATGCAGTACCGCGACGACGGCTACCTGCCGGAAGCGCTGCTGAACTATCTGGTGCGTCTGGGCTGGTCCCACGGCGATCAGGAGATCTTCACCCTGGAAGAGATGATCAAGCTGTTCAGCCTGGATGCCATCTCCAAGTCTGCTTCTGCCTTCAACACCGACAAGCTGCTGTGGCTGAACAACCACTACATGCGCAGCCTGGATCCGGCTTATGTGGCCAAGCATCTGGCATGGCACATGGAAAACCAGAAGATCGACACCAGCAATGGCCCGGCGCTGGCCGACGTGGTCACCCTGCTGGCCGAGCGCTGCAACACTCTGGTAGAGATGGCCGCCCAGAGCCGCTACCTGTTCGAAGAGTACGAAGCGATCGACGAAGCGGCTGCCAAGAAGCACCTGCGTGGCGTGGCTGCCGAGCCGCTGGCTCTGGCCAAGACCAAGCTGGCTGCACTGGATAGCTGGACCACCGAAGCACTGCACGAGCTGATTGAAGCCACCGCTGCCGAGCTGGGTCAGGGCATGGGCAAGGTTGGTATGCCGCTGCGTGTGGCTGTCACCGGCCTGGGTCAGTCCCCCGGCATCGATGCCGTGATGGCGCTGGTCGGCAAAGAGCGGGTGCTTGCCCGTATCGACCGCGCGCTGGCGTATATCGAAGCACGCATGGCTGCTGAGTAAGCCTGACGTTGCCGGTGGTCATCACCGCTCTGGGTAAATCCCCCCGGCATCGATGCCGTGATGGCGCTGGTCGGCAAAGAGCGGGTGCTTGCCCGTATCGACCGCGCGCTGGCGTATATCGAAGCGCGTATGGCTGCCGAGTAAGTGCTGCCGATGTGGCAGGCGAGGGGATAACCCTGCTCTGCCACATGCTGAATAGCAAAAATCCGAAACCAGTGGTTTCGGATTTTTTTATGGCCAGCGCACAGGCTGATAGCAAATCGGGGATAAAAAAATGCCAGTCAGCTGACTGGCATTTTTGTTGGCGAAAGCCTGACTCAGTGACCGTCGACCCAGAAGAACTTGAGGACGAACAGCAAGGCTACCACCAGCACGCAGGGGTTGATCTCGCGCCAGCGACCGGTGCCCGCCTTCATCACGCAGTAGGAGATAAAGCCCACTGCGATCCCCTCGGTGATGGAGAAGCTGAACGGCATCATCACCGCCGTCATAAAGGCCGGAACCGCTTCGGTCAGATCTTCCCACTTCACCCGGGTCAGCTCGGAGCACATCAGCACACCCACATAGATGAGAGCGCCAGCGGCGGCATAGGCCGGCACCATGGCGGCGACCGGAGAGAAGAAGATCGCCAGCAGGAACAGGATGCCGACCACGATGGCGGTCAGACCGGTACGGCCGCCAACGGCAACGCCGGAGCTGCTCTCGATAAAGGCGGTGACCGAGGAGGTGCCCATGAAAGCGCCGCCGACCGAGCTCACGCTATCCACCAGCAGTGCCTGCTTCATGCGCGGGAAGTGACCCTTGTCATCGGCCAGCTTGGCGCGGTTGGTGACGCCGATCAGGGTGCCGGAGGAGTCGAACAGGTTGACCAGCATAAAGGAGAAGATGATCCCGGCGAGGCTGATGTCGAGCGAGCCCATCAAATCCAGCTGGCCGAATACCGGCTCGATGCTGGGGGGCATGGAGACGAAACCCTTGAAGGTCACATCGCCAAACAGCCAGCCCAGCGCCGTAGTGACCACGATGGCGATCAGCACGGCGGAGTGGACGCCGCGGGCGGAGAAGATGCAGATCAGGAAGAAGCCGAGCAGACCCAGCAGGCAGGGCAGGGAGGTGAGGTTGCCCACGGTCACCATAGTCGCGGGACTGGCCACGACGATCCCGGCGTTGTGCAGGCCGAGCAGGGCGATCAGCAGGCCGATACCGGCGGTGATGCCAACCCGCAGGGTGAGCGGGATGTTGCCGATCAGCCAGTAGCGCACCCGCAGCAGGGTGAGGATCAACAGACCCATGGCGCCCCAGAAGATGGTGCCCATGCCCACTTGCCAGGAGTAGCCCATGCCTGCGACCACCACGAAGGCGAAGAAGGCGTTGAGGCCCATGGCGGGGGCCAGCGCGATGGGCAGGTTGGCCAACAGGCCCATCAGGATGCTGCCGATACCAGCGATGAGGCAGGTGGTGACAAAGACTGCCTGGGTGTCCATGCCTGCCGCAGAGAGGATCTGCGGGTTGACGAAGACGATATAGACCATGGTCAGGAAGGTAGTGATGCCGGCGATCAATTCGGTGCGGGCGTTGGTGCCATGGCCCTTCAGGGCAAACAGACGCTCAAGCAATCCTTGCCCGGCAGCCTGTGTGGGGGCCTGTTGTGGTTGATTCATGTTGGATTCCAATAGGTGACGTGAAATAAGCAGCAGGCGAGCGGGCTCCCATCCATGCGGGAGTGATGGCCCTGTTTCTGATTGAGAATTAACCAGACTCGTCCTGATACCGTGACAGCGCGCACATTTTTACACAGGCGGCGCCGTTTACAAACCCCGGATCTGCGAAGCGGATCAATGAATGGAGCAAAAGATCAAACGTTTGCTTTTTCGCCAACAAAAAAGGTTCTCGTCGGAGAACCTTTTTGGCGCAGAGAGGACAGAGATCAGAGAGTTTTGAAGTAGCGCTCCACCAGCTGGGCCAGCACCGAATCGAGCTGATCCTGCACTTCCCCCAGCTCGCGGCCGAAGCGGCGCAGAAAGAGGCTGGCCTGCTCCTCGCTCAGTTTGAGATCGTTGAGAAAGAACTCCTGCTCCGGCAGCTTCTTGTCGTAACGGGGGATCAGCACCCAGCTCACCAGCTCCGGCTCGACCGCTTCGAAGATCTTGGCGGCGGCAACGCAGAAGGTTTCGATGTGTTCCTTGCCATCCGGCCCGAGACAGCCAGGTTCAACCCGGATCTGGATGGTCAGTTTTTTGGTCATTTCAGTACATCCATGCAATGTTATCCGTCTTGGATTGTAAGCCAAAAGGCAACAGAAAGGGGAGCCGGAGCTCCCCTTGTGACGCTGGTCGCAGCTGCGATGGTACGGCTTGTGCCGACCGACCGCTTACTTGGCGATGCGCTTGTACTTGGCGCGGTGCGGCTGGATGGCCTCGGCGCCGTAGGTCTTCTTCTTCCACTCTTCGTATTCGGTAAAGTTACCTTCGAAGAACTCGATCTTGCCCTCATCCTGATAGTCCAGGATGTGAGTGGCAATACGGTCGAGGAACCAGCGGTCGTGGGAGATGACCATGGCACAACCCGGGAACTCCAGCAGGGCGTTCTCGAGGGCGCGCAGGGTTTCGATATCCAGATCGTTGGTCGGTTCATCCAGCAGCAGCACGTTGCCGCCGGTCTGCAGCAGCTTGGCCAGGTGCAGACGGCCACGCTCACCACCGGACAGCTCGCCAACCCGCTTCTGCTGGTCGGAACCCTTGAAGTTGAAGCGGCCGATATAGGCGCGGCTCGGGAACTCGTAGTTGCCGATGCGCAGGATATCCTGACCGTCAGCGACCTCTTCGAATACCGTCTTCTTGTCATCCATGCTGTCGCGGAACTGATCGACAGAGGCGAGCACCACGGTTTCACCCAGGGTGATGGCGCCGGAGTCCGGCTGCTCCTGACCCGACATCATGCGGAACAGGGTCGACTTACCGGCACCGTTCGGACCGATGATGCCGACGATGGCCCCCTTCGGAATGGCAAACGACAGATCGTCGATCAGTACCCGATCACCATAGGATTTGCGCAGGTTGGCCACTTCCACCACCTTGTCGCCGAGGCGCGGTCCGGGCGGAATGAACAGCTCGTTGGTCTCGTTGCGCTTCTGGTAGTCGTTGGTGTTGAGCTCTTCGAAGCGAGCCATACGGGCCTTGGACTTGGCCTGACGGCCTTTCGGGTTTTGACGAACCCACTCCAGCTCTTTCTCGATGGACTTGCGACGGGCCGCTTCGGAACTTGCTTCCTGTGCCAGACGGGCGTCCTTCTGCTCCAGCCAGGAGGAGTAGTTGCCTTCCCACGGGATACCTTCGCCGCGGTCCAGCTCCAGGATCCAGCCAGCCACGTTGTCGAGGAAGTAACGGTCGTGGGTGATGGCCACTACAGTGCCTTCGTAGTCGTGCAGGAAGCGCTCCAGCCAGGCCACGGATTCCGCATCCAGGTGGTTGGTCGGTTCGTCCAGCAGCAGCATGTCCGGCTTTTCCAGCAGCAGACGGCACAGCGCCACACGGCGACGCTCACCACCGGAGAGGTGCTTGATCTTGGCATCCCAGGCTGGCAGGCGCAGGGCATCGGCCGCGCGCTCCAGCTGGTTCTCCATGTTGTGGCCACCCTGGGCCTGGATGATGGCTTCCAGCTCGCCCTGTTCGCGGGCCAGCTTGTCAAAGTCGGCATCCGGATCGGCGTAGGCGGCATAGACCTCGTCGAGACGGGCCATGGCGCGTTTCACGTCGCCAACGGCCTCTTCGACCGCTTCGCGCACGGTCTGCTCCGGATCCAGCTTCGGCTCCTGGGGCAGGTAGCCGATCTTGATGCCGGGCTGCGGACGGGCTTCCCCTTCGATCTCGGTATCGATACCCGCCATGATGCGCAGCAGGGTGGATTTACCGGCGCCGTTGAGACCCAGTACGCCGATCTTGGCGCCCGGGAAGAAGCTCAAGGAGATGTTCTTGAGGATATGACGCTTGGGCGGCACGACCTTGCCGACCCTGTTCATGGTGTAAATAAATTGAGCCATTGGCTAATTCTCTTCCTTTTCAGCAGGTTAATGTCTTGGCACTAACAGACTGATGTCGTGGTGGGGCCAGGTCGACACGCCGTCAACCGGGTTCCAAAAAACCCGTCGATTGTAAACCAACGGACGAGGGGGGGCAAAGGCGGCACCCGGCTATGTCCCCCCTTTGCCGCTGCGGTCACGTCTTGCTGCATCAGCCGTGCAATTTGGGCATGATGTGGGCTGCCGTTTTGTCCCGGAGCCGTCATGAACCCATCTCCTCAAGCCCCCCTGCTTGCCACCTTTCTGTGTGCAATGGGATTGGACGCCGCGCTGAGCGAAGCCCTCTGCCAGCGCTTGCCACGGCAGACGCTGCGCGCCGGACAGGCGCTGTTGGCGCAAGGGGCCGAACAGGAGGCTGCCTTCTATATCGAAGCGGGCATCGCCCGTGCCTGCCATTACACCCGGGACGGGCAGGAGCGCTGCAAGGAGTTTTACTTCGAAGGGGAGCTCTGTCTGCTCTATGACAGCTGGCTCACCGGGTCGCTCGCCCGCTACCAGCTGGAAGCGCTGACGGAGCTGCAGGTGGTGCGGGTGCCAATCGCCCTGCTGGATGAGCCCGTCTGGCAGCCGGTTAGCATGGCCCTGCTGCGCCAGCAGCTCGGTTACAAGGAGCGCAAGGAGGCGTTTTTGCTGCTCCACTCCCCCGAAGAGCGTTATCGGGAGCTCTGCCACACCTTCCCCTACTGGCCTGCGCGGCTCACTCAGGTGCAGCTCGCTAACTACATCGGCATCAGCCCGGTCACCCTGTCACGGATCCGCCGCCGCATTAACACGGGTTAATGCCCGCTCTCCGGCCATCCCCTCATGCTGCGCCATCCAAATGACGGACGAGGTGTGGATGATGTCGCTGTTTCTGTGGTCGCAACTGGTGGTGAGCCTGGCCTTGTTGCTCGATCTGTTGTCGTTTCAGTTGCGGGATCGCCGCAGGATCCTGGCCTGTCTGGCCCTCTCCTGCGCGCTCAATGCCGGTCACTTTGCCCTGCTCGGGCAGTGGTCGGCCGCCAGCCTGTTGCTGCTGGCCAGCGTGCGCTTTCTGGTGAGCATCTGGCTGGTTCGCCGCATCTTGATGTGGTTTTTCATGGGGTTGGCCTGTGCGGCTGCGCTGGCGACCTATCAGGGCCTGCTCTCATTGGTCGGACTGCTGGCCAGCCTGCTGCAAACCCGGGCTGCGTTTTGCCCGGATGATCGCCAACTGCGGCGCTGGATGCTGCTCGGTACCCTCTGCTGGCTGGTCAACAACCTGCTGGTGGCCTCACCGGTCGCCGCGCTGATGGAGGGGCTGTTTCTGGTCAGCAATCTGGTGGGGTACTACCGCTACTATGGGCGTAGTGCATGTCCGGGGAGTTGATATCGACTGCGGAAGAGAGCGTGGGGCAAGTCCCGTCTGATAGAGATTACAAAGAAAAGAAGCCGCCACAGTGGCGGCCTCTCTGGCTCATCAGGCTTTGTTGAAGCTGTTGATGAGTGCTTTTGCGTAATTGATGACGAACTGCTGGCAGTGGATGGCGGTCTGCGGATCGAACTCCTCGCCATGCAGATCGGTATTGGAGAGCACCCGGATCCCGACAAAGGGCACCTTGTAGGCCTCGGCTACCAGCGCTGCGGAGGAGGTCTCCATCTCTTCTGCTGCCGTGTTGTAGGTCTGATGCAGCCAGTTGATGCGGGCCACCTGCCGGTTCCACTCATCGGCTGTGCCTATGATGCCGGCAACCACACGGCCGTGGCGATAACGGTCGGCCATGCCAAGGGCGCGGCCAACCAGCTCGGGATCGCCGGCAAAGGAGGAGTGCTCTACCAGCTTGCCGTTGTCGCGCAGGCGCATGGTGACATCGAAGTTGTGCCATTTGCTCGGGTCGACGCCCTGCTCGGCCGACGTCAGATCACTGCGATAGGCCCCCATGTTGAAGCTTTTGGTGCCGATAACGATATCGCCCCGGTGCAGCGCCGGATCATGGCCGCCTGACGTGCCCTGATTGATGACGAGGCGCGGATGAAAGCGCTCCATGGCGAGAGTGGTGGCAGCAGCGGCATTGGCCAGTCCCACTTCGGTGCGAGAGACAACTACCGGATAACCCGAGATGGTGCCTTGCCAGTAGGTCCAGGAACCGACGGTCAGCTCCTGCTTGTCCTTGAGGGCGGCCACTAGCGTCTCGACTTCGACGTCCATCGCCCCCTGGATCAGGATGGGGGCTGGCGCCGGAGTGGCCGCCATGATGGAGGAGGAGAAGAGTGCAAACAGCGTGAGCAGGCGCGAGCAGCGTTTGATGAAATTCATGGGATACCTGTTGGTCTGGCGAGAAAGCGCCGGATCCTACAGAAAGGAAAACGATTGCGCAAATGGCAATACGTTTTTTGTCAATAGCGTGCCGCTGGTCGAACAGGTTCAGGGCTGCTTGTGGCCAGCGAAGTAGAGTACCCGTTTGACATATTCCCGGGTCTCGTCATAGGGCGGTATACCGCCATAGCGCTCTACCGCCTTCTCACCTGCGTTGTAGGCTGCCGAGATCAGGACCCAGTCGCCATCGAAACGGCGATCCAGCCACTTGAGATAACTGACACCACCCTTGATGTTCTGTGCCGGATCAAAGGGTTGAGTGACACCAAAGCGTTGCTGGGTTTCGGGGATCAGCTGCATCACCCCCTGCGCATTCTTGGCGGAGACGGCGCGGCTTTCGAGGTTGGATTCGGCAATGGCAATGGCCAGTACCAGCCGCACATCGACCTGATGGCGCTTGGCGGCGTGGCGCAGCATGGTGGCCAGCTTCTGTTTGCCCGGTGACTGGCGTGCCAGATAGGCCTCGACATTGAACGGTGTGCTGGGCAGGGCAAAATAACTCCCTTGTCCGCCACGCATGCCGACACCGCACTGATCGCCCATGGGGGCATTGCCGATCCGCGGATTGTAGTAGCGGCTGGCTTGCTGGTTGCCAAGGCGCATTGCCATGGCGAGATAGCTGTTGGCCATTTTTGCGCTGCGCACCGAGGCGGGGCCGGTGGCGAGCAGACGCCCGATCCGGAAGTAACCTTCGGGATTACCGGTGCTGGCGGCTACGCAGTAGAGGGCAATCGCCTTTTGCAGATTGCCGCTGTGCTGGGCTGCCTGCCCCTGTCTCAGCGCCGTCATTGCCCTGGGGGCTTGTCTGAAATCCCTGCCCTGTGCCGTCTGCGGGATGCCCGCCAGTAGCGACGACAAAAAAAGCAGCAAAAACAGTCCGTTTTCGCTGATCTTCCCCATCGTTTATCTCCTGCTTGAGTAGAGAAGATATAGAGGAACATGGCTGCCATTGCCATGAAGGCAGTGGATCCTGTTGTTATAGCGGGGGGATTTCAGAGAGCAAAATGGTATGGAACTAACGGCATTGCGAGAGTTTCATACCATTTTTCATCGGGTTAGAAGTCGTGGTGATACTCATGCTCATCCAGGTCGGCGGGAGGAAGCGCGCGATAGAAGCTGCCAATTTCGCTGACAACCCAGAGCGAAAGCAGGATCAACATGCTGATAAGGGGAAGCAGGGTGTGGTTTTGGGTCAGGGCATAGGCCGCGATGGCGGCGCCAATCAGGAGAAGGGTTCGGATCATGAGGTGGCTCCTTGTCGTCATGGGGGTGTTGCGTGGCCACGGACAGAGCGCCTGGGGTCGGGAGTGTCTCCCGGGTGGCACGAAGCGAAGTGATTATATCGCGTCATGTTGCTGCCGGTCCGTGGTGTCATCACACTTTCCATAGTCATGGGTTTCGTATCGAGTAGGGCCCCGCCACATGCGGGGCCTGTGGTTGTGTAACGGTTAGAAGAAACCGCCGTTGTTATCGTCACTGTCGGTCCAGCCGCCACTCTGGCTATCGTCGTCGAGAAAACTGCTGCCAACATCGGGAGGTGAATCCCAGCCGTCCCAGCGTACAGGTTCCGCATCGACCGGATTGGCGATGGGCGCTGGCTCTATGATGTCGATGATCTCCTCGGGACGGTTGCTGTGAAACAGTCCGCCGATCATGTCGGCCAGCATGACACCGCCGGCAACCCCGGCTGCGGTTTGCAGGGCGCCACCGAGAAAGGAGCTGGTGCGGGAAGCGGGTTGGACAGGCGCTGTTGCCGGTGGCGGCGTGAAGCGCGGGGGCGGAGTGCTCTCGCCACCGAACAGGCCGGAGAGAAAACTGCCACCGCTCGAACTGCTTTGGCTTGCCTCCAGCTCCTTGACTCGCTCGTTGAGGCGGGTAAGGGCAGCCTGCTGGATCAGCAGCGCCTGGGTCATGTAGTAGGGGGCATCGGGCTGCTCTGCCAGATGCTGGCGGATCAGCTGATCCGCTTGTTGGTCTCGCTTGCTATCCCTGGCTTGCGCTTGCTTGAGGCGGTCGAACAGTCCATCGATCAGACCCTGTTCCTGTTGTTGCATCTCAAATCCTCGCTATGGTGCGCAGACAGTGCGTTCAGCCATCCTAAAACGCGTGGCAAGCCAGTGGTACCGGATTAACTCATCGGCGACCAAGGGGCGCTGTTCGGCAATTTCACGCACCGGGCTGGTAGTAGTCGAGATACCAGCGCACGAACGCGGCGACCCCCTCCTTGATGGAAGTGGCGGGGCGCAGGCCGGTGAGGGTATGGAGGGGCTCGCTGTCGGCCCAGGTGGCATGCATGTCGCCCGCCTGCATCGGCAGCATCCGCTTGATGGCGGGTTTACCGAGGGCCTCTTCCAGCGCCTCGATAAAGTCGAGCAGCCGCACCGGCTGACCATGACCGATGTTGAGGATGCGGTAGGGCGCGGCGCTCTCGGCCGGGCTCTGCTCGCTGGCGTGCCAATCGGGATTGGGGCGGGGCGGCTGATCGGCGACGGCGAGGATCCCCTCGACGATGTCGTCGATAAAGGTGAAGTCGCGGCTGAGATCTCCGTGGTTATACACATCGATAGGCTCGCCCGCGAGGATGGCGCGGGTGAACTTGATGATGGCCATGTCGGGCCGACCCCAGGGGCCGTATACGGTAAAGAAGCGCAGCCCTGTGGTGGGCAGGCCATAGAGCGCGGAGTAGGCGTGAGCCATCAGCTCGCCGCTCTTCTTGGTGGCGGCGTAGAGGGAGACCGGGTGATCCACCGGCTGCTCGGTGGTGAAGGGCATCTGGTCGGTCAGACCATAGACTGAGCTGGAGGAGGCGTAGAGCAGATGCTGGATGCCGTGCTGGCGGCACCCCTCCAGCACCGTCAGCATGCCGGTGAGGTTGCTGTCGGCGTAGGCAAACGGGTTTTCCAGCGAGTAGCGCACTCCCGCCTGAGCGCCCAGATGGATCACCCGCTCGAAACC
Source organism: Aeromonas lacus (assembly GCF_000764665.1). Classification (GTDB taxonomy): domain Bacteria; phylum Pseudomonadota; class Gammaproteobacteria; order Enterobacterales; family Aeromonadaceae; genus Aeromonas; species Aeromonas lacus. Next base: position 14,957 of record NZ_JRGM01000130.1, read on the forward strand.
ATGACGGGCAAACAGGGCTGCCATCGCCTCGCGATCCGCCAGATCAACACGCTCGAAGTGAAAATGGGGGAAGCCAGCCAACTGTGCCAGCCGCGCCTCTTTCAGACTCACCTCGTAGTAGTCGTTGAGGTTGTCGATGCCCACCACCCGGTGACCTGCCGCGCAGAGCCGGCTGGCCACGTGAAAACCGATAAAACCGGCGGCCCCGGTCACCAGCCAGTTCATGGTTGCACCTGCGCCAGAGGGAGGTGGGGCCGCCCGATGGCGTAGTAGCAAAAGCCCTGCTGGTGCAGGCGAACCGGATCGTAGAGGTTGCGCCCGTCGATGATGACGGGGTTGGCGAGCAGACTCTTCATCCGGGCAAAGTCGGGGACGCGGAAGGATTGCCACTCGGTACAGATGAGCAGGGCATCGGCACCCTCCAGCGCCTCTTCCTGTGTGGCGCAGAGCCGCAGGTCGGGCCGCTCGCCGTAAAGTTCACGGGCGCGGGCCATCGCCTTGGGATCAAACGCCTGCACCCTGCCACCAGCGGCCCAGATGGCGGCCAGCAGCGGGCGGCTCGGCGCTTCGCGCATGTCGTCGGTGCCGGGTTTGAACGCCAGCCCCCACAGGGCAAACGTGCGGCCGCGCAGATCCGGGCCGAAGTGACTCAGCAGCCGCTCGGCCATCTGCTGCTGCTGGCGCAGGTTGACCTGCTCGACCGCGGCGAGCAGCGGGGTGTCGCAGTCGACGCGGCGGGCGGTGTGCAGCAGGGACTGGATATCCTTGGGGAAGCAGGAGCCACCATAGCCGCAGCCCGGGTAGAGGAAGTGGTAACCGATGCGGGGATCGGCCCCCATCCCTTGACGCACTGCCTCGATATCGGCCCCCAGCTCTTCGGCGAGCGCCGCCATCTCGTTCATAAAGGAGATGCGGGTGGCCAACATGGCGTTGGCGGCGTACTTGGTGAGCTCTGCACTGCGCAGATCCATCACCACGATCCGGTCGTGGTTGCGGTTGAAGGGGGCGTAGAGGGCGCGCAACTGCTCCAGCGCCGCCTCGCTGTCGCAGCCGATGATGATGCGATCCGGCCGCATACAGTCACTGACTGCCGCTCCCTCCTTGAGAAATTCGGGGTTGGCCGCCACGTCGCACTCAAGAGCCAGTCCACGCTTGGTCAGCTGGATCTGAATGTGCTGCCGCACCTGCTGCGCCGTGCCGACCGGCACTGTGCTCTTGGTCACCACCAGCTTGGGGCGGCTCATCAGCCGGCCTATGGTGTCGGCCACCGCCAGCACATGTTGCAGGTCGGCAGAGCCATCCTCATCTGCGGGTGTGCCTACTGCGATGAGCAGCAGGTCGGCGTGCTCGACTCCGACGGCGGGGTCGGCAGAGAAGTGCAGACGACCGCTGGCCAGATGGCTCTCGACCAGCGGGGCCAGCCCCGGTTCGTAGAAGGGGATCCGGCCCTGCCGAAGCGCGGCGATCCGCCCCTCATCCACATCGATGCAGCAGATCTGATGGCCCACCTCGGCCAGAACGGCGGCCTGAACCAGCCCGACATAGCCTGTGCCAAAAATGGTGACCTTCATGGAAAACGCCTCTTGCTACGGATGGGATGCGGGGTATCAGAGGGCGGCATGCTGCATCTTGGTGCAGCGAGTGTCAATGCCGGATGACAGGCACCAGAATGGGGCGTGCAGCCCCCTTGTTGTGATCATTTTCACAAAAAATAGACTGGGCCTCATAACGAAGCCCTGCCGACAGGGCTCGCAGCCTGCCGAATAGGGCAGGCGACAGACACTCTCTCTTTACTTCGCTTGGATACAGGTTATGGACAACACCTCGACTCGTACTGCGCATCCCGTCTATGAGGATGTGCTGGCCCTGCTGACCGCGGCAGGCTTTGTTTCACTCGGCATCTTCCTGTTTCATCAGGTGGGCCTGCTCACTGGTGGCACCGCCGGGCTGGCGCTGCTGTTGCAACAGGTGACGGGCATCAGCTTTGGCCTGCTCTTCTTCGGCATCAATCTGCCCTTCTACGCGCTCGCCTGGCTCAGAATTGGGCCACGCTTTACCCTCAATACCTTCGTCTCGGTGGCGGCGGTCTCCTACATGACCGATCACCTCAACGGTGTGCTGCAGATCGGCAATATTGAGCCCCTCTATGCGGCGCTGATCGGCGGCACCCTGATCGGCATGGGGTTGCTTATCATGTTTCGCCACAAGTCGAGTCTGGGGGGCTTCAACATTCTGGCGCTCTTTATTCAGGATCGCTTTGGCATCCGGGCGGGTAAGCTGCAGATGGGGCTCGATTGCGCCATTGTTGTCGCCTCGTTTTTCGTGGTTCAGCCCTGGGTTCTGGCCCTCTCCATCGTGGCGGCGGTTATCTGTAATCTGGTGTTGACACTCAACCACAAGCCGGGGCGCTACCAGATCGCCTGATCGAGGCTCGCCCGTCAGGGATAGAGAGTCTGCCGCGCACCACTTGTCAGCGGTGCCGGCAGCTGCCAGCGTGCCCTGATTTGCTCGAATTTCCCCTTCCGCTCCAGCTTGTCCAGAATCTGGTCAAAGGCGGCCAGCTGCGCCTCGTTCATCCTCGTTTTGTTGAAGCCCACCTGATAGTTGGCCTGATGGGTTATCTGCAGGGGTCGGATATCCTGATGGCTGCCGCTCGCCAGGTGGTAACGGGCCACATCCACATTGGAGAAATAGAGCTGGTAGCGGCTGCTTCGTGTCAGCTTTTGCAGGCTGCGGATCGAGTCCGTGGTATTGAGCCGGATATGGAGTGGCACATTTCCCTGCTGCTGCAAGCGGCGATCCAGCTCCTCCAGTAGATACTGGCTGAACGAGTTGCGGGTGACCCCGACGATGGCGCCGGAGAGCGCCTCGCGGGTCAGTGCCGGTTCAGGGGATTCGGAGTGGACGAAAAATCCCCAGCTGGCGGCGCCGAGGGGGTGGGAAAAACGCAGGCTTTGCTCCCGTTTCGGACTTCGGGCGAGCGGAAACATGCCGTCCAGCTCGCCCACCTCCAATAGCTTTCGTGCCCTGAGGTTGGGGAGCTGGGTGATGGTGCAGCCGTCAGGCCACTCATGACAGACGGCATCGACCATCTCCACATAGGCACCGACCAGATGCTTGCTCTGGTCTGTGAAGCTGTAGGGGGGAAACTCCTGTACCGCCAGCTGGAGCGGTCTGGCATGGGGGGCGAGGCTGACAAGTAGAGCGAGAAGAGCGAACGGGTGGCGCATCGTGGAGCCCCGGGTTGCTGTGACTTGCCTTGAGTATGACGGGGATCCCGGCGCCGTGTGGCGGGGCCGGGATCTCGCCGGCCTGTCAGCCTTGTTCCGGTTCGGGTGTCGCCAGAGGCAGATGGCACGCCACCAGATGACTGCTCTCATCCTTCCCTTCGAGGGTTGGCGCCACGTTTTTGCAGTGCTCCGTAGCATGGGGGCAGCGCGGATGGAAATGGCAGCCGGCAGGAGGGGTGATGGGGGAGGGGACATCGCCGGTCAGCAGAATGCGCTGGCTGCGCCGGCGTGGATCTGGCACCGGAATGGCCGAGATGAGTGCTTGGGTATAGGGGTGGCGCGGCGCCAGATAGAGCGATTGGGCATCCGCCAGTTCGACGATCCTTCCTAAATACATCACCGCAATGCGATCCGAGATATGTTTCACCACCGACAGGTCGTGGGCAATGAAGATGATGGCGAGCTGCATCTCCTGCTGCAGGGTGAGCAGCAGGTTGATGATTTGCGACTGCACCGAGACATCGAGAGCCGAGACCGCCTCGTCACAGATCAGCAGCTTGGGGCGCAGTGCAATGGCGCGGGCGATACCGATGCGCTGGCGCTGGCCGCCGGAAAACTCGTGGGGATAGCGATCCCGCGCGCTGGTGGGCAGCCCCACCTTGGCCAGCAGCTCATCGACCCGGATGCGGCGCTCTTGCGCACTCCCCTTGCCGTGGATGATGAAGGGCTCCTCCAGAATTTGCCCCACAGTGTGGCGGCTGTTGAGGGATTCTGCGGGATCCTGAAACACCATCTGCATCTCCTGACGCAGGGATCGCATCTCGCGAGGGCTGAGGCGGGTGATATCGCGCCCCTCGAAGGTGATGGTGCCGCCGTTCGGCTCGAACAGCTTGAGCAGGGTGCGCCCCAGCGTCGATTTGCCGCAGCCCGATTCGCCCACCAGCCCCAGCGTCTCTCCCTGCTTGAGGTCGAAGCTGATGTCATCCACCGCGTGCACCGTGTAGCCCCTGCGCAGCAGGCCGCCGAGGCGAAAGTGCTGGGTCAGCCCCCTTACCGATAACAGCGTGCTCATGGGGTCAGCTCCTTCCAGTGGTGGCAGGCCACGCCGTGGTGCGGGGCCAGCTGTTCGACAGCCGGTACTTCGCGGCTGCAGCGGTCGCTGGCGTGGGGGCAGCGGTTGGCGAAGCGGCAGCCGGCCGGCATCTCGTGCAGGGCAGGCACCTGCCCCCTGATGGTGTTGAGCAGTTGCTTGGGCTGGCCATCAAGGCGCGGGATGGCCCCCAGCAGACCGTGGGTGTAGGGGTGGCGCGGGTTGGCAAAGAGGGTGTAAACATCGGCCTGCTCCACCGCCCGTCCGGCGTACATCACCACCACTTCGTCGCACAGCTCCGCCACCACGCCAAGGTCGTGGGTGATAAAGAGGATGGCCATGCCGGTCTCGGCCTGCAGCCCCTTCATCAGGTCGAGGATCTGGGCCTGAATGGTCACATCCAGCGCCGTGGTCGGCTCGTCGCAGATGAGCAGATTGGGCTCGCAGGCGAGTGCCATGGCGATCATCACCCGCTGGCGCATGCCGCCGGAGAGGTTGTGGGGATAGACGGCAAAGCGCCGCTCCGGCTCCGGGATCCCCACCTTCTGCAACATGGCGATGGCGGCCGCCTTGCGCTCGGCCTTGCCGTAGTCGGGGCGGTGCAGGCGGTAGACCTCCATCAGCTGCTCGCCCACCGTCTGCACCGGGTTCAGCGCGGTCATCGGTTCCTGAAAGATCATCGAGATGCGGTTGCCGCGCACCCTGTGCATCTGCTCGGGAGGGAGGGCGAGCAGATCCTCCCCCTCAAAATCGATGGTGCCGGCCACCACCCGACCGTGGGGACGGGGCAGCAGCCCCATGATGGCGAGCGCGGTGACGCTCTTGCCGCAGCCCGATTCGCCGACCAGACCGAGCGTCTGTCCCGGAGCAACGCTGAAGCTGACGCCATCGAGCACCTTGAGCTCGTCCCCGTCGACGGTAAAGGTGACCTCGAGGTCGCGTACGGTGAGCATGGGGGAGGACATGGCGAAGCTCCTACTGATAACGGGTGAAGGGGCGCGGGTCGAATGCCTCGCGGATGGCCTCGCCGATGAAGGAGACCATGATCAGCACCAGACTCACCGCCGCCACCACCGAGCTGACGATCCAGATGGCGTCGAGGTTGTTGATCCCCTGCGAGAGCAGCTCCCCCCAGCTCGGGGTCGGCGGTGCAAGGCCAAAACCCAGATAGTCGAGGGCGGTCAGGGTGGAGATGTTGCCCACCACCGAGAAGGGGGCCAGGGTGACGATCATCATCAGGGTGTTGGGCAGAATGTGGTGGAAGATGATGCGTCCGGTGCTTGCCCCCTGCGCCCGCGCCGCCATCACATAGTCCCGCGCCCGCTCCTTGTAGGTGAGGGTGCGCATGTACCAGGTGATCCCCATCCAGCCGAACAGCACGTTGATGGCGACAAAGAGGCTGAAGTTGGGCTTGGTGAGCGACACCAGGATCATGATGACGTAGAGAAACGGCACCTGTGACCAGATCTCGATAAAGCGCTGCAGAATGAGGTCGAAGCGGCCGCCGAGAAAGCCCATCAGGCAGCCGACGGTGACGCCGATGGCGTAGCTGGCCACCAGCGCGATAAAGGCGAAACCGATGGCGATGCGAAAGCCGTAGACCAGCCGTGCCAGCACGTCGCGCCCGCCGGTATCTGTGCCGAAGAAGTGGCGATCGGCGAGGCTGGGGGCATAAGGGGGGTAGGTGTCTTCCTTGAAATCCTGCTCGTAGGGGTTCCATGGCACCGGCGGCAGCAGCACCCAATCCCCCTTCTGCTCATGGGCAAAGCGGCTCTTGAGCTGGCGGTAGTTGGTTTCGTAGTCGTAGTCGAAGCCGAAGTGACGACCGGGGATCACCGCGCTGTAGGTGGGGAAGTAGAGGGTGCCCTGATAGCTCACCACCAGCGCCCGGCTGTTGACCAGGAGCTCCGCCAGCAGGGAGACCAGCACCAGCAGGGTAAACAGGATAAAGGAGTAGTAGCCGCGCTTGATCGACTTGAACCGCTTCAGTTTTTTCAGGGTGACCGGGTTCATGGCTACTCTCCAAACCGCACGCGGGGATCCACGATGGCAACACAGATGTCGGAGACGATATTGCCCACCAGCATCAGCATGGAGGTGATGGCGAGAATACCCATGACGGTGGGGTAGTCCCGCTCGACGATCGCCTCGTAACCGAGCAGGCCGATGCCGTCGATGTTGAAGATGGTCTCGATAAGGAAGGAGCCACCGAAGAAGACGGTGAGCACAGAGCCCAAATGGCTGGCGATGGGGATCAGGCTGTTGCGCATGGCGTGATCGGTGACGGCCCGGCGAAATGGCAGCCCCTTGGCTACCGCGGTACGCACGTAATCGGCCGACAGGTTCTCCATCAGGCTGTTCTTCATGGTCATGGTGAGGATGGCGAAATCGCCGATGGCGTAGGCGATAAGCGGCAGCAGGGCGTGGGCGAAGAGGGTACGGATCTGCTCCCAGCTGCTGGTCATCGAGTCGTACTCGTCCCCCGGGAAGCCCCCCATGGGCAGCCACTCCAGATGAAACGCAAAGACGGTGATGAGAAAGATCCCCACCACGTAGGCGGGCAGGGCATAGGCCATGTAGATAAGCATGGAGCTGAGGGAATCGAAGCGGCTGTTGTGCCTGAGCGCCTTGGCCACCCCGAGCGGGATGGAGACGGCGTAGCTCAGCACGAAAGTCGCCACGCCGAAGAAGGCGGTGACCGGCAGCCGCTCCTTGATGAGATCCCATACCGGTTCGTAGTAGCGGGTCGAATCGCCGAGATCGAGCACCGCCAGCTTCTGCAGCCACTCCCAGTAGGCGACCAGCATCGGCTTGTCGAGGCCGTAGAAGGCCTTGAGCTCCTCGATCTGCTCGTCGGAGAGGGCCTGTGCCCCCTTGCTGCCACCGGAGCGGCCCCCCTCATGTTGCGACACCTGTGCCTGCATCAGCATCCGCTCCACCGGCCCGCCCGGTACGAAACGGGTGACGGTAAAGACCAGCAGGGTGATGCCAAGAAAGGTCGGAATGATGAGCAGCGTGCGGCGCAGCAGATACGACAACATGGCGAAACCTCGTCCTTGGTGGTTGCTGGCGGCCCCTCATCTCCCTGATTGGCCGCAATGCTTCATTGGTAAACATAAACCCGAGCCAGATCAATCAAATAATCGCGCCGGGCGGTGCTATGGCTGCGCTTTGCACCATTTTGTCGGCCCCGGTGCAAATGAGATTGCATCTGCTAGTGAGACAAACGTTTTGGTATCCGTTTCATGAGTGAAACAATTGGCTTGTGCCTCCCCTGGTCACGGTGCGACCTGGCACTTTCTGCCTGCCCTCCCGATCCTGTTCATCCGCCGTTTGGCTGCCTTGTGTCACAGTGGCTTTTGCCAGCTTGAGCGCGATTGCCGCACAAACGACGCTTTTTAACAACAAAAGCGGGACAACAAAGTTGAAATTTTGGCCGACTCGGGAAAGAATGCGCGCTCGGTTATTGGCGACGTGGTGCAGGTTTACCCGCCACCGGCAGACCGAGGATGAGACGGCCTCCGGCCCATTTGGTACAGGAAACCACACAGGAATTTTATGAATCCCCTTCGCACTGCCGCTTCGGCGCTTTTTTGCACACTTGCCCTGGTCAGCCAGCAGGCCGCTGCCGTTGAATACACTCTGCCTGCGGCCAACAGCCGCCTGATCGGCGAGAACCAGGAATACGTGGTGCCCGCGGACAACCGTCCACTGGAGCAGATCGCCGCTGACTTCCAGCTGGGTCTCACCAACATCATGGAAGCCAACCCGGGCGTTGATCCCTATCTGCCGAAGGCGGGTAGCACCCTGATCATTCCCCATCAGCTGATCCTGCCCAACGCCCCCCGCGAAGGGATCGTCATCAACGTCGCCGAGATGCGCCTTTACTACTACCCGAAAGGCAAGAACGTGGTGGAAGTGCTGCCCATCGGCATCGGCCAGCTGGGGGTCAACACCCCGGAGAACTGGATCACCAAGGTAGAGCGCAAGCGTGCCAACCCGACCTGGACCCCGACCGAGAACATCCGTCGCCGTTATGCCGCCCAAGGCGTTACCCTGCCTGCGGTATGGCCAGCTGGCCCGGATAACCCCATGGGTCTGCACGCTCTCTACATCGGCAACCTCTATGCCATCCACGGTACCAACGCCAGTTTCGGCATCGGTCTGCGGGTGAGCAGTGGCTGCGTCCGTCTGCGCGCCGACGACATCAAGTATCTGTTCGACAACGTGCCGGTCGGTACCCGCGTCCAGTTCGTCAACCAGCCGGTCAAGACCTCGGTCGAGCCGGATGGCGGCCGCTACATGGAAGTGCACGAGCCGCTGTCGCGCAACGAGGAGGAGTTCAACTCCACCGCCTCCGTACCGCTCCCGATGACCCCGGCCATCACTCGCTTCATCGCCCACGCCGAGTCGGACTCCAACGTGGTCAAGCAGGTGCTGGAACAGCGGACCGGCATGCCGACCCGTCTCAATCCCTGATTGAACGCTCTGCCAGCGCAGAGGCACTGGCCAGGCAGGCAAAGAAAACGGCGACCAGATGGTCGCCGTTTTTTATTGCTTCGTGTGCTGCATCTTATGGCACGCAGACCGGACAGAAGGCGTAGGTGCCTTGCGGATCGTTGAAGCGGGTGAGCGGGTCGAGGCTGCGGTTCACCTCGATCAGCGCCTTGCCAAATCCCGCCGGCAGCCAGCTCTGCAGCTGCGGCGCAAGCACCCGGGCACTGCTGTCAAACAGCTGGCGCAGGAACTTGTCCTTGGTGGACTCCTCCTGCTCGATGGGGGTGACCTGCCACTCCTTGAGGTTGGCCAGATCGGCGGCGGCCTTGATGGCGTCATTGAGGTTGCCGAACTCGTCAACCAGACCGAGCTCCTTGGCATCCTCGCCAGTCCAGACGCGACCTTCAGCCGCTTTCTCCGCCTCTTCCAGGCTTAGGCCACGGCCTTTGCTCACCAGACCGACGAAGCGCTGGTAGGTATCCTCGACGCTCAGCTGGATCGCCTGTCCGACATGTTCCGGCAGGGCGCGGGTCAGGCCGACGCCGACATAGTCGGTGGTGCCAACGCCGTCAGTGTGCACGCCGTACTGGGAGAGTGCCTTGTCGATGGTAGCGAACATGCCGAACACCCCGATGGAGCCGGTGAGGGTGGTCGGGGAGGCGAAGATCTTGTCCGCATCGGCAGAGATCCAGTAGCCACCGGAGGCGGCGTAGCTGCCCATGGAGACCACCACCGGCTTGCCAGCCTGTTTCAGGGCCAGCAGCTCGGCGCGGATCTGCTCGGCGGCGAAGGCGCTGCCGCCCGGGCTGTCGACCCGCAGGACCACGGCTTTCACCTTGTCATCGCGGCGAGCATCGGCCAGCAGGTCGGAGAGGGTATCGCCGCCGATGGTGCCGGCAGGCTGGACGCCATCCATGATGGCGCCGCTGGCGACCACCAGACCCACCTCATCCTTGCCGCTCTGGGGATACTGATCCGGGATGGCGGCCAGATACTCTTTCAGGCCAACCCCTTTCCAGCCGTGGTCGTCGCTCTCACCCACTTCCTTGATGACCGCCTGGGTCATCTCGTCGCGGGTTGCCAGCTGATCCACCAGCCCGTTGTCGAGGGCGTAGTTGGCGGCGTTGCCACCGGCCTTGCGCAGCAGCTCGAGGAAGCGATCCTTGCCCGGTGCCACCGCGTCCGGTTCGATTTCGCGCTGCTCGGCCACATCAGCTACATAGGATTGCCACAGCTGACCCAGCCAGCGCTGGTTCGCCTCTTTGCTCTCGGGGGACATCTCGTCGCGGGTATAGGGCTCGACGAAGGATTTGTAGGTGCCGACCTTGAACACGTGCGGGGTGATGTTGAGCTTCTCCAGCGCCGACTTGAAGTAGGTCTGGTAGACGCCGAGCCCCTCGATCACTACGGCGCCGCTCTGGTTGAGCAGCACATGATCGGCGTGGGCGGCCAGCAGGTATTGGCCCTGGGTGTAGAAGTCGGCCATGGCGATAACCGGTTTGCCGCTCTCCTTGAACTCGTCGATGGCGGCGGTCACCTCCTGCAGCTTGGAGAAGCTGGTGCCCTGCAGCCCTTGCGGCTTGATCACCAGCGCCTTGATGCGATCGTCATCCTTGGCGCTGCGAATGGCCCACAGCAGGTCGGAGAGGAGGATCTCGCTCGGCTGCTCGTCGCTGTTGTCCATCTGGCGCAGCAGCTGCGAGGTGGGATCGGTCGTGCTGCGCTGTTCCACCAGCACGCCGTTGAGGTTGAGGGTCAGAGCGCCCTCGATGGGCGTCTCCGGTGCCTCTTTCTGACCAACGCTGTAGACGATCACCAGCACCAGTGCGAGAAACAGCAGATTGACCAGCATCAGCCGGGTGAAATTGAGCAGGCGCCACAGCGTGCGGAACAGCCAACCCAGACCTTTGAAGATAGACATAGTCGAGTTATCGCCCTGTTAATGGGTTAAAGAGGGCTCATTATTAACCAGTTGGCCCCCCAATTGCCATTTCCTGCAAAGAGTTACCGCTTAACTTCGTTCAGGGCACGGCTGTTCGCTGAAAAATCATCCAAACAATTGTTTGAAAAAGCATTTTCGATTCTTTACTCTAGTTGCAGTTTGATAACAAAAAATTAACTGGAGGCGTCGTGAGTCGTTACCCAACCCTGCTGACCCCGCTCGATCTCGGCTTCACCCAGCTGCGCAATCGCGTCTTGATGGGTTCCATGCACACTGGCCTTGAAGAGGAGAAGGGCGGTTTTGACAAGCTGGCCGCCTTCTATGCCGAGCGCGCCCGCGGTGGCGTCGGCCTTATCGTCACCGGCGGCATCGCCCCCAACCTGCGCGGACGGCTGGTGCCTCACGGCTCCCAACTGAGCTTTCCCTGGCAGGTAAGCAAGCACAAGAAGGTGACCAGTGCCGTGCATCGGGAGGGGGGCAAGATTGCGCTGCAGATCCTCCATGCCGGTCGTTACGCCTACCATCCGTTCAGTCTGGCGCCAAGCGCCCTCAAGGCGCCCATCTCCCCTTTCAAGCCGCGCGCCATGAGCGAGCGGCAGATCCGCGGCACTATTCGCGACTTCGCTGCCACTGCGGCGCTGGCCAAGGCGGCCGGTTATGACGGAGTCGAGGTGATGGGCTCGGAAGGCTATCTCATCAACCAGTTCATCTGCGAGCGCACCAACCAGCGCAGCGATGGCTGGGGTGGCAGCAGCGAAAACCGCATGCGCTTCCCGGTGGAGATAGTCCGCGCCATCCGCGAGCGGGTTGGCACTGACTTCATCATTATCTTCCGCCTCTCCATGCTCGATCTGGTGGAGCAGGGCTCGACCCTGGAAGAGGTGATCGCCCTTGGCAAAGCGCTGGAAGCGGTGGGGGTGACCCTCATCAATACCGGCATCGGTTGGCATGAGGCGCGCATTCCCACCATCGCCACCAGCGTGCCGCGCGGCGCTTTCAGCTGGGTGACTGCCGAGCTGAAAAAGCACCTCAAGGTGCCCCTCATCACTACCAACCGGATCAACACTCCCGAGGTGGCCGAGCGCATTCTGGCAGGCGGCGAGGCGGACATGGTCTCCATGGCGCGCCCCTTCCTGGCTGACCCTGAATTTGTCATCAAGGCGGCCGAGGACAGGGCGGACGAGATCAACACCTGCATCGCCTGCAATCAGGCCTGCCTCGACCACGTCTTCAAGCAGAAGCGAGCCTCCTGTCTGGTCAATCCCCGCGCCTGTTTCGAGACCGAATTGACCTTTGGCCGCGTCCCACAGCACAAGAAGCTGGCGGTGGTGGGGGCGGGCCCCGCCGGGCTGGCCTTTGCCTGCTACGCTGCCGAGCGCGGCCATCAGGTGAGCCTGTTCGATCAGGCGAGCGAGATTGGCGGCCAGTTCAACTTCGCCAAGCAGATCCCGGGCAAGGAGGAGTTTCACGAAACCCTGCGCTATTTCGCCAAGCGGCTGGAGAAGTGTGGTGTCGAGCTCTACCTCGGCCAGCGCCAGAGTGCCGAGAGCCTGCTCGGCGGCGGCTTTGACGAGGTGATCCTCGCCACCGGTATCCGCCCGCGTACTCCCAATATTCCGGGGATCGAGCATCCCAAAGTATTGAACTACCTCGATGTATTGCGGGATCACAAGCCGGTCGGCCAGAAGGTGGCGGTGATCGGCGCCGGCGGCATCGGCTTTGATGTGGCTGAGTATCTGGTCGAGAAGAAGGTGGAGATGGATGCCGAGGGGCACCGTGATCACTGGCTCAAGGAGTGGGGCATCGACAAGCATCTCGGCGAGCGCGGTGGCCTCACCACTCCTGAAGTCGATGCGCCCGAGCGCCAGATCTGGCTGCTCCAGCGCAAGGAGAGCAAGGTAGGTGACGGTCTTGGCAAGACCACCGGCTGGATCCACCGTACCGTGCTCAAGAACCGCAAGGTTGAGATGCTCTCCGGTGTGCAGTACCTGCGCATCGATGACGACGGGCTTCATATCCAGGTGGGTGACAAGCAGCTGTGTCTGCCGGTGGATCAGGTGATCATTTGCGCCGGACAGGAGCCGCTCAAGGAGCTGCAGGCCGGTCTGCAGGCCGCTGGCAAGCCGGTGCATATTATTGGCGGAGCCGACGTGGCTGCCGAGCTGGATGCCAAGCGGGCGATCAGACAGGGCGCCGAACTCGCCGCTGTCATCTAATCTATCCCTGCCATCATGAATGAGATAAACCCCTGAGCCTCAGGGGTTTTCTTCATTCGGCGCTGTGCTAAGGTAGCGCCATCATTGCCCAAGAAGGAATTGCCCATGGATGCCCTCACCCTGCTGCTCAACCGCCACTCCTGTGGCCGTCTCGCCGATCCCGCTCCTGCCGGCGAGGTGCTCGACAATATTTTGAAGGCGGGGCTGCGCGCGCCGGATCACGGCACCCTGACTCCCTGGCAGTTCATTCTGTTTGAGGGGGAGGGCCGCGAGCGGCTGGGCAAGCTGTTGGCCGAGGCGGCCCGTGCCCGCGGTGAGGATGAAGAGAGCATCAAGAAGTGCAGCGAGGCGCCGCTGCGGGCACCGCTGGTCATCGCGGTGGCAACCCGTTATCAGGAGCACCCCAAGGTGCCGAAGCTGGAGCAGGAGCTCTCTGCCGGTTGCGCCGTGATGGCGATGCAGATGGCGGCGCAGGCGCAGGGTTTCAACGGCATCTGGCGCTCCGGCTGGTTTATCTTCGACGAGCAGATCAACAAGGGACTGGGGCTGGCGGCAGAAGATCAGCTGGTGGGTTTCCTCTACCTCGGCACCCCCATGCTGGAGGCGCGCAAGCTGCGTGAACTGCCTATCGAACAGTTTGTCCGCCACTTCTAGGTTGCTCGGTAAATAGTCAAAAAGAGAAAGCCCCTCAGCGCAGGGGCTTTTTGTTTAACCGTGAATAGTAACCAGAGTGGCGGGAGAAAATAAACGGCTCCAAGGGGGTCGGCAGGGCGTAGCAGGTAATTATTTAAATAGTGAGATACGCCTCTCAATCCTGGTGTATTTCGCTGTGTAAAACGTTTTCGTATCTATTAATATCCCTCTTGCCAGTTTAGAAGGGCACTCCTTCTAATTTTTCTGCGATGAGAGTCGCAATTCCGTAGCACCTTTTTAAACAGCCCAACGTCTTCGTGACATTGGGCTTTATTTTTTATGGGGTTATGCGTTCGCTGGCACGGGCTGCGCATGGTTGCAGTGATGTGTCAGCTGGCTCGTTCCACTCTCTTGGCTGGCAGTATTCTGGCTGGATTGCCCGCCACTCTGGCACCTGCCGGCACATCTTTGGTGACCACGGCTCCGGCGCCGACAATCGCCTCCCGACCTATGGTGACGCCGGGCAGCAGGATGGCCCCACCACCGATCCAGACCCTCTCTTCTATGGTGATGGGCAGCGCCGTCTCGACCCCTTGCACCCGCTCATCGGCCTCCAGTGAGTGGGCTGCAGTATAGATCTGCACGTTTGGCCCGATCATCACGTCGGCCCCGATACGGATGGGGGCGTTGTCCAGCAGGGTGGCACCCATGTTGATGTAGCTGTTTTTGCCAAGGTGGATGTGGCGGCCATAGGTGCAGTAGAGGGGTGGGCAGATAAAGGCTCCTTCTGCCAGCTCGCCGACCAGCTCCTCCAGCAGAGCCCGCTGTTCATCCTCTTCCTCTGCCCGATTGAAACTGCGGTAGCGTGCCGCCGCCTCGCGCCGTATCGCTATCAATTCCGGGTCGATGCAGTTGTAGGGCTGGCTGCTGATCATCTTCTGATATTCGTTCATGGCGGTTACTTTCCTTTATCTGCCGGAAGGTTGGATATTGGCGCCAATACGGCAGAAGTAACGTGATCACCCGCCCGATACGGGCAGAACCAGATTGGCGGGTCTGCCTTCGGCAAAGGCCAGCACATTCTCGAAAGCCACGCGAAAGTAGAGTTCGTAGCTGTTTTGCTCGACATAGCCGAGATGAGGCGTCGCCAGTACATTTGGCAGGCGCAGCAGGGGTTCGTTTTCCTGTGTGGCCGGTTCGGTGTCAAATACATCGAGTGCAGCCCGCTTCTCCGGATGGCTACTGAGCTCGGCATAGAGCGCGCCCGGCTCGATAAGCTCGGCCCGGCTGGTATTGACCAGCAGAGAGTCTCCCTTCATGCGGGTAAGGTCTGCGCGGGTCACACAGCTGCGGGTTGCCTCGCTCAGGCGCAGATGCAGCGTGAGGATATCGGCCTCACTAAAGAACGCCTCCTTGCTGGAGGCGCTGACATAACCATCCAGTTCGGCCTGCTTGCGCGACGTTTCACTGCCCCATATCAACACCGACATGCCAAATGCCTTGCCGTAACGGGCGAGCCGCTGGCCTATCTTGCCATAGCCCCAAATACCCAACGTTAACCCTTGCAGGGTACGGCCCAAGCCGAGTGGGCCGGACTGTTGCCACTGGCCTTGGTTCAGAGTGTGACTGTAAGCGGGAACATGGCGCGAGGCCGCCATGATGAGCGCCCAGCAGAGCTCGGCCGGCGCTACCGGGCTGCCGATGCCTTCGGCAATCGCCACTCCATAGCGTTGGCATAAAGCGGGATCGATATGCTGGCTGACTTTGCCGGTCTGGCTGATGAGTTTAAGGGAGGGGAGCAGCATCAACAGTTGTTCGTCGATGCGGGTGCGCTCGCGGATCAGCACCAGTACTTCCACATCTGCCAGCTTGGCGGCAAGTCGCGCCGGATCCGGTTCGCTCTGGTTGAGAATGATAACGTCATGAGCTGTCAGCAGCGCAAAGCAGGGGAGATGGCGCACCTGATCCTGATAGTCATCCAGAATAGCAATCCGCATAAGAAATCCCTCTCGATAGCGTTTAGTTGGGCATCTATCTTACCGGAAACAGTGTGAGTAGTGCCTTCGAATGGGGGCGTTTGAGAAGTGCCATATCGCCTTCAAGCCTCTTCGTATCAACAGTGAGCCTCAACGGGGGTGGGTTCGGCAGGCCAAAACAATCAGGGCCCCCATATGGGAGCCCTGATTGTTAAATCGGGTGCTGGTTAGGCGTGCTTTCGGCCGGAGAGGCGGCACCACTCCTCCTTGACGGCGGTCGGGTCCATCTCGAACCACTGGCCGTAGATGGTTTCCAGCTCTGGCGCCTGGCTCTCCAGCACACCGGATAGGGCCATCAGGCTGCCCGCTTTGCCGTGGCCGGCGATAAGCGGTGCCAGTTCGCGCAGCGGGCCGGCGAGGATGTTGGCGACCACCACGTCCGCTTCGACGTCTTGCGGCTGGTCGGCCGGCAGATAGAGCTCAATCTGGTCGGCGACGCCGTTGCGCGCGGCGTTTTCGCGGCTGGCCTGAATCGCCTGCGGGTCGATGTCGATGCCGATGACGCGGGCGGCACCCAGTTTCAGGGCGGCGATGCCGAGAATGCCGGAGCCGCAACCAAAGTCGACCACGGTTTTACCGGCCAGATCCAGCCCGTCCAGCCACTGCAGGCAGAGCGCAGTGGTGGGGTGGGTACCGGTACCGAAGGCCAGACCCGGATCCAGCATCACGTTGACCGCATCGGGGTTCGGTACATCGCGCCAGCTCGGGCAGATCCAGAGGCGCTCGCCAAACTGCATGGGGTGGAAGTGATCCATCCATTCGCGCACCCAGTCCTTGTCTTCCAGCTGCTCGACCTTGTAGCCGACGTTTTCGCCGAAGATCTGCTGGAAGAAGGCGATGGTGGGGGCCGGATCGGTTTCGGCATCGAACAGACCCATTACTTCGGTCTCGCCCCAGAGCGGGGTTTCACCGGGCATGGGTTCATAGACGGGCACATCCTTGGCATCCATAAAGGTCACCGCCTGGGCACCACGCCCCAGCAGCATGTTGCTCACCTTGTCTGCGGTCTTGGCAGTGGCGTTGATTCGAATTTGTATCCAGGGCATGGCGTCGACTCTTCATAAATGTGAAACCGCGCGATTCTATCATCATGGGCGTGTGCTGTCGTGGTTTGCCCGTACGGAGCGGGCGATGGTGGTGTCATGAGGAGGCTTTGTCGAATTGGCACGGTTTCTGTATTGCTCTGTAGCGGCGAAGATGACCGGTTTTCGCCGAACGCTTTGCTCAAGTTCCGTCATTTTTCACTGCCACCGTCAGGTGGCATTTTTTTGGCTCAAAGATGGGAAGTTGCAGGGCAACCGGCACAGTTGGCACGCCAGCTGCAAAAGCCTGATGTCCTGCTGAAGGATATGTGTGTGATTGTTACCCCAATGTTCAGGTATTTAGGGCCATCCCGGCGGGATGGCCCTCTTTTATGGGTTTTTTATGGTGGTTCTGCGTGGTGACTGTCTGGCTCTCTGGTTGTTGCGTCCCCTGTTGGGGCGTGGCACTGGTGAGTTCACACCATGATGGTGCAGCAATTACCCACAAGGGATTAGCGGGAGAAGCCGCTCATGTCGATCACCAGCTTGCCCACCATGCGGCCCGCCTCTACCTCGGCATGGGCCTCTGCCAGTGAGGTCGGGGTCAAGGCCGGCAGGGTTTTGGTCAGAGTGCTCTTGAGTTCGCCCTGATCAACCAGAGTGGCAACCTGTGTCAGCAGCTTGTGCTGCTCGATCATGTCCGGGGTCTGGAACAGGGAGCGGGTAAACATGAACTCCTGGCTGAAGGTCACGCTCTTGCTCTTGAGCAGGGAGAGATCCCAGGGCTCTTTGGACTCGGCGATGGTGCAGATATGGCCGAACGGGCGGATCAGCCCAGCCATGGTAGCCCAGTGCTCTGCGGTGGCATTGGTGCAGAAGATGGCATCGACTTGAGTAATGCCAAGGGCGGTCAACTCCTCCTGCAGCTTGTGATGGTTCACGACCTGATGGGCGCCCATCTCGAGGCACCACTCACGGGTTTCGGGGCGAGAAGCGGTAGCAATCACCTCCATGCCGGTGAGCTGGCGGGCGAGCTGGATGGCGATGGAGCCAACTCCGCCAGCTCCGCCGATGATCAGCAGTTTGCCACGGCTCTCGCGGGTGAGGCCAAAGCGGTCGAACAGGGTCTCCCAGGCGGTGATGGCGGTCAGCGGCAGGGCGGCTGCCTCCACGTCGCTCAGACTGATGGGGGCGATGGCGGCGATGCGCTCATCCACCAGTTGCAGGGCGCTGTTGCTGCCGGGGCGGCTGATGTCGCCGGCATACCAGACCCGGTCGCCCGCCTTGAACAGGGTGACTTCGCTGCCGGTGGCGATCACTTCACCGACCGCATCCCAACCCAGCACGCGCGGGCTACTTTCGACCTTGGCCTTGGGGGCGCGCACCTTGATGTCGACCGGATTGATGGAGGTGGCGTTGACCCGCACCAGCAGATCGCGCGGGCCCGGCGTGGGGTCGGGCAGCTCGGCGGCGATAAAGCAGTGGGGATGGTCGCTCGGCAGATAGTGAGTCAGGGCAATGGCTTTCATGGTTATTCCTTTCAAATCGGTGTGTTCGGGATTGCCACTCACTCTAGTCTGGTTAATTATCCTGATTAAGATGGGTAATTGGTAAAGACTGTTTGAATATATGAACAATGTCGATCTGGAGTTGATGGGACTGTTTGCCACCGTGGTGGAGCAGGGGAGCTTTACCCGGGCGGCCGAGCTGATGGGGATGCCGAAATCGTCGGTGAGCCAGAAGATCTCGCGGCTCGAAGCTCAGCTCGGCGTGCGGTTGCTGCAGCGCACCACCCGCAGGTTGAGCCTGACCCCGCAGGGGGAGGTCTATGTGGAGCATTGTCAGGGGCTGCTGACGCTGGCTCGCAGCGCCAATCTGGCGATGGCAAGGTTGCGCTCGGCCCCGGCAGGTCGGGTTCGGATCACCGCCCCCGAGGCGACCGGTACCCTGCTGCTTGGCAGGATCCTCGCCGAGTTTCGTGCGCTTTACCCCGAGGTGGTGCTGGAGCTGACCCTGAGTGATGAACAGCTCGATCTGGTGGGCGAGGGTTACGATCTGGCGCTGCGGGCAGCGCCGCTGAAAGATTCCAGCCTGATCTGCCGGCGTATCGGTCAGGTGCCGCGCCATCTGGTGGCGGCACCCGCTTATCTGGCGGCCCACGGCATGCCGCAGCAATTGAGCGATCTGGGCCGTTATGCCTGTCTAGTGCACTCGGCGCTGCCGCTCTGGCCGCTGCAGGAGGGAGGCTGGCGGCCGCAGGGTGCCTGCATCAGCAACAGCCTGCTGGCGCTGCGGGAGTTGGCGATCAACGAAGGGGGGATTGCCTTGCTGCCTCACCATGTCTGCGAGGGGGATCTGGCGAGTGGCCGATTGCAGAAGGTGCTGCCGGAGCTCGCCGTGCCGCCCAACCCCTTCTATCTCATCTATCCGAGCCGGGAGCATCTCGCTCCCGCCTTGCGAACCCTGATGGACTTTGTGGCCGAGCGGCTGCCGTTTGCCTGAGTTGTTACCAGCTGCTCTGGCTGGCCGACTCCTGATTGGGCTTGAGACCGAGCGGCACCGACTGGCGCTCTGCCAGCATGCGGATCTGCCCCTCGATAAGCCCTGCGCTGGGGCCCAGCACCAGTACCAGCTGGTGGTCGTTGAGCACGATCCAGGAGAGGCAGCCCAGCTCCAGCAGGCGGGATTGTTCGACCCGGCTGATGTCGCGCACTCGCAGGCTGAGACGGGTCAGGCAGACGCTCATCGCCTGCAGGTTGTCCATGCCGCCCAATACCTTGAGGTACTGGATGGCAAGCATCTGCGGGTCGGTGGGCACTACGCTCGCAAGGCGCGGGTGCTCCTTGGCGATGGGTTTGCTCGGCATACTGAGGGGCGCGCGCTCCAGCAGCTGATAAAAGAGCAGGGTGTAGGCGACGAAGAACAGGATACCGACCGGGATTATCCAGAAGCTGTGCTCCCCCGCCTGATAGCTCAATACCAGATCCAGCAGACCGGCGGAGAAGTAGCTGCCCACCTTGATGCCGAGCGCGCTGCAAACGGCGAGCGAGAGCCCCGTCATCAGGGCGTGGGCCAGAAACAGCCAGGGGGCGGTGAAGGCGAACAGAAATTCGATGGGTTCGGTGATCCCCACCAGCGCCGAGGTGAGCGCCAGAGTGAGCAGCAAGCCCCCCTGCGGCAGCCGTTGCATCCGCTGGCGGTGCAGCCAGATGGCGAAGCAGGCGCCCGGCAGACCGAACATGATGATGGGGTAGAGGCCGGCCATATACCCCTCGTGCAGCGGCTGGGCAGCAGCCAGTGCCTGCAGGTTGCTCTCGCCAAGGCCCACCACGCTGCCAAGCACCTGATGCAGGCCGAGCGGAATGAGCAGGCGGTTGAGGGCGCCAAAACAGAAGGCGCCGAAGG
Source organism: Aeromonas lacus (assembly GCF_000764665.1). GTDB lineage: Bacteria > Pseudomonadota > Gammaproteobacteria > Enterobacterales > Aeromonadaceae > Aeromonas > Aeromonas lacus. The sequence goes on from NZ_JRGM01000130.1 coordinate 35,028, forward strand.
GGGTGGTGAGCAGATCCGAGGTGAGCAGGGTCAAGCCGCGCTCCAGCGGTGGCCAGAGTAGCGAGAGGGGAACCGCGAGCAGCAGGCAGACCAGTGCCGAAGCCAGCACGCTGGGAAACTCCCCTCTGGCCATCTGCAGCCAGCCGGGCAGCTTTTGCTGATGCACCCAGGGATAGACAATCGCGGTGGTGAGCCCCGCCAGCAGACCGCAGATCATGTCGGCGTGCAGATTGGGGGCCAGCGTGTTGAATGCCGTGCTGAGCAGCAGAAAGTTGACCGCACCTGCCAGCGTTTGCCCGCCCAGCTCCTGCCGGCTCAGACCAAAGGCGATGGCCACTGCATAGATGAGCGGCATCTGGCTGAAGATCGCCTGCCCGGTGAGGGAGAGCACCGCCAGATCCAGTACATCCGGCTGCCCCAGCCGATAGATGAGGGCCGCCATCGGCAGGATGGAGACCGGCAGCAGCAAGGCATAACCGAGCCGCTGCAGGGAGTGGGTAATCAGTTGTCGAGTGGCTTTAACGGGCATACTGCGGCAATCTTTTGTGACTTGGCGCACAGTTTAACCGGAAACCACCCATTTGGGGATAGTTTTGGAACCCTTTATTTATCTTTTTGTTATTGCTACTCGAAAAGGGCCCGAACTTCCCGCGTGGGGGCGGCTGTGAACAGGCTGACCACCACGAAAATCACCAGTGCCAGCGCAAGGCTCGGCACGATGGCGTGCAGGCCGGCCAGCTTGATCTCCCACTGACTCAGAACCCCATAGCTGACGATGCCGCTGACCATGCTGGCCAGTGCGCCGGGGCCGTTGGCCCGCGACCAGTAGAGGCCGAGCACCAGCGGCCAGAGGAACACCGCCTGCAAGCCACCGAAGGCGAGCAGGTTGAGCCAGATGATCATCTCGGGCGGTTGCAGCGCCGCGAGCAGCACCAGAGTGCCGAGGATCAGGGTACAGAGCAGGGAGAGACGCGGGATCCGTACCTCCAGCTTCTCTTGCTGCGGATTGAGATAGTTGAGGTAGAGATCCTTGACCAGAGTGGCGGAGGCCTGGATCAGCTGGGAGTCGATGGTGGACATGATGGCCGCCATCGGTGCCGCCAGAAAGACCCCGGCCAGCCAGGGGGGCAGCACTTCCATCATCAGGGAGGGCATGATCTTGTCCGGACTGTCCATACCGGGCAGGATGGCTCGCCCCAGAGCGCCGGCCAGATGCATGCCGAACATCAGCAGGGCGCTTACCACAGTGCCGATCAGGATGCCGCGATGGAGCGCCTTGCTGTCGCGATAGCCAAAGCAGCGCAGCGCCGAGTGGGGCAGTCCCACCACTCCGACACAGACCAGGATCCAGAAGCTCAGCATGAAGGGCTGGGTCAGCATGTCGCCGGCCCCCTGCGGGCTCACCAGCTTGGGATCGATCACCTTGAGCTGGTGGATAAGGTTTGGCAGGCCGTCACCGGCGACCAGAATCCCCGCCAGCAGGGCGCCGGTGCCGATCAGCATGATGATCCCCTGCAGGGCATCGGTCATCACCACGGCGCGAAAACCGCCGATGATGGTGTAGAGCAGTACGCAACTGGCAAACAGCATCAGCCCCTGCTGGTAGGAGAGGCCGGTGGCGGTCTCCAGCAGACGAGCGCCACCGATAAACTGCACCACCATGGTGGCGATAAAGGCGAGGATGATGGTGACCGAGCCCAGCACCACCACCGCCTTGCTCTGGTAGCGGGCCCACAGCATGTCGTTGATGGTCACCGCATTGACCCGGCGGGCGATGATGGCGAACTTCTTGCCAAGCACCCCCAGGGTGAGCCAGACAGTGGGCAGCTGGATCATCGCCAGCAACACCCAGCCAAGGCCGATTTTGTAAGCGGCACCCGGCCCACCGATGAAAGAGGAGGCCGAGGTGTAGGTCGCCACCAGGGTCATCGCCAGCACCAGCCCACCCATGCTGCGGTTGCCGATGAAGTACTCCTGCACGAAGTTGCCGCCGGCGCGGTGGCGGCTGGCCCAGAAACCGACCCCCAGCACCAGCACCAGATAGATGAAGAGCGGCAGCATCAACTCAAGATTCACGGGGGGGCTCCTTTTGCGGGCTGGCGTGGGTATCGAGCGGGATATCCACGAAGAGGCGATTGACCATCAGGGCGCAGAGGATGATGAAGATGAGTGGCATCACCATGCAGCTGAGCAGGAACCAGAGCGGGATGTCCCACAGCTCCAGATGGACTGGGATGAAATAGGCGGTGCCATACCAGGCAAAGAAGTAGAGCAGGGTCAGCAGCAGACAAAAAGCGGCTTCCCGGCGGGCGAGAGCGAAACGGTTCACCTTGGCCTCCGACAAATTTGAGGGGCGCAAGGATAACAAAAAAGGGCCATGTCGCCATGGCCCTTTTTCAGCAGAGGCTTCTTGCGAAGCCGCCTCCCGGCTGGATTGCGGATAAGCAGCGGGCTGCTATCCGGCCGGAAGTGATTGTTCTGCCTGCGAGATCTTACAGACCCAGCTTCTTGTGCAGGTAGTGGATATTGGTACCACCGTGCTGGAAGTTTTCGTCTTTCATGATCTCTTTTTGCAGCGGCACGTTGGTCTTGATGCCCTCGACCACCAGTTCGTCCAGCGCATGGCGCATGCGGGCGATGGCGATGTCACGATTCTCGCCGTAGCAGATCAGCTTGCCGATCATCGAATCGTAGTGGGGCGGAACCTTGTAGCCGGCATAGATGTGGGAGTCCCAACGCACGCCCAGACCACCCGGGACGTGGAAACTCTTGATCAGGCCCGGAGAGGGCATGAAGGTGGCCGGGTCTTCGGCGTTGATCCGGCACTCGATGGCGTGGCCATGGATGCGGATATCCTGCTGGGTGATCGACAGGGGCTGGCCAGCGGCGATGCGCAGCTGCTCCTTGATCAGATCGACGCCAGTGACCATCTCGGTAACCGGATGCTCTACCTGAATACGGGTGTTCATCTCGATGAAGTAGAACTCGCCGTTTTCGTAGAGGAACTCGAAGGTGCCCGCACCGCGGTAACCGATCTCGATACAGGCGCGTACGCAGCGCTCGCCGATGAACTTGCGCATCTCGGCGGTGATGCCTGGAGCCGGAGCCTCTTCCACCACTTTCTGGTGACGTCGCTGCATGGAGCAGTCGCGCTCGCCCAGATAGATGGCATTGCCCTGACCGTCAGCCAGCACCTGGATCTCGATGTGGCGCGGATTCTCCAGGTACTTCTCCATGTAGACCATGTCGTTCTTGAAGAACTGGCCCGCTTCGGATTTGGTCAGCGCGATGGCGCCTGCCAGTTCCGCTTCGTTGCGCACTACGCGCATGCCGCGACCACCACCGCCACCGGCGGCCTTGATGATCACCGGATAGCCGATGCGCTTGGCAATGGCTGCATTTCGTTTGGCGTCGTTGTCGACGGGGCCGTCAGAGCCCGGTACGCAAGGTACGCCAGCCTTCTTCATCGCCTCGATGGCGGAGACCTTGTCACCCATCAGGCGAATGGTCTCGGCACGCGGGCCGATGAAGACGAAACCGGACTTCTCGACCATGTCGGCGAAGTCGGCGTTCTCGGAGAGGAAGCCGTAACCCGGGTGGATGGCAACGGCACCGGTTACCTCGGCAGCGGCGATGATCGCCGGCACATTGAGGTAGGAGTCGGTACTGGCCGGCTTGCCGATACAGATGGATTCGTCGGCCAGCAGCACATGGATGAGCTCCCGGTCGGCGGTGGAGTGAACGGCCACTGTCTTGATCCCGAGCTCTTTACAGGCGCGCAGGATCCGCAGGGCAATTTCACCGCGGTTGGCGATGACTACTTTATCCAACATGGGTGGCGATATCCCTTATTCGATGATGAACAGCGGCTCGTCGAATTCGACGGCCTGACCATTTTCAACCAGGATCGCTTTGATCACACCGGCCTTGTCAGACTCGATTTGGTTCATCATTTTCATGGCTTCGACGATGCACAGGGTGTCGCCGACATTGACTTGCTGACCCACTTCCGCGAACGGCTTGGCATCCGGGCTGGAGGAGCGGTAGAAGGAGCCGACCATCGGGGAGCGCATCAGGTGACCGCTCGGGGTGGCATCTGCGGCCGGCGCAGCGGCTGCCGGAGCAGCAGCAACAGGGGCGGCAACCGGAGCAGCAGCCTGCGGCATAATCATCTGCGGTGCGGCAGTAACCTGACCTGCGAAGTTGCGGCTGATGCGAACGGACTCTTCACCTTCGGAGATCTCCAGTTCGGCGATGCCGGACTCTTCAACCAGTTCAATCAGCTTCTTGATTTTGCGGATATCCATTAGCATTCTCTTTCTTCTTTATCTGATCAGTGATTATCAAGCCGCGCGCAGATGGCGCACGGCCGCGGTTAAAGCGAATTGGTAGCCATCGGCCCCCAGACCACAAATGACCCCTTTGGCGACATCAGACAGATAGGAGTGATGACGGAACGGCTCCCTGGCATGGACGTTTGACAGGTGAACTTCGATAAAGGGAATGGCGACACCCAGCAGTGCATCGCGGATGGCGACACTGGTGTGGGTGAAGGCGGCCGGATTGATGATGATAAAATCCACCTGGCCCATGGCCTGATGGATGCGGCTGACCAACTCGTGTTCGGCGTTGGATTGCAGATGTTCCAGAGTAACACCGAGTTCGCAGGCGTTGTGCGTCAGATCGGCGACGATCTCATCAAGCGTCTTGCTGCCGTAGATACCCGGTTCCCGCTTGCCCAGCAGATTCAGATTCGGTCCGTTGAGCAGGAGAATGCGGTGATTTTGCGACATATTGAGTACATCCTCGATGATAATGCTGCTATCTATCAGCTATCTTGTGGACTACCAGAAATCTAGCCATTTTCTGCGCAAATCGGTGTGCCCTGGCACACAGATTTCGCAATTATATTGATTTCGTGAAAATTAGCAGCATTTTACTGGTCTAATCTCTACATCTGCCTATTTATTGAGCTTTCCCGCCCCGGGAGCGAGGTTCCGGTAGTGCAGGCTGTTTGCACCGTCCCGAAAACAACAAAGCCGGCACAAGGCCGGCTTTGAAAGTGAGTTGGCAGAGGGATCAGGCTGCTTCCGACTTCTCACGGATCAGCTTGTCCACTACCCCCGGATCCGCCAGGGTGGAGATATCCCCCAGACTGTCGGTCTCGCCGGTGGCGATCTTGCGCAGAATTCGCCGCATGATCTTGCCGGAACGGGTTTTCGGCAGTCCCTCGGCCCAATGGATCACATCCGGCGTGGCGATGGCGCCGATCTCCTTGCGTACCCACTCCTTCACCTCTTTATGCAGCTCGCGGCTCGGCTCTTCGCCGGCAATCAGGGTGACGTAGGCATAGATACCCTGACCCTTGATCTCGTGCGGCACCCCCACCACCGCCGCTTCGGCGATCTTGGGGTGGGCAACCAGCGCCGATTCAATTTCGGCGGTACCCATGCGGTGGCCGGAGACGTTCAGTACATCATCCACCCGTCCGGTGATCCAGTAGTAGCCATCGGCATCGCGACGGGCACCGTCGCCAGTGAAGTAGCGGCCGGGGAAGGTGGAGAAGTAGGTCTGCTCGAAGCGTTCGTGATCGCCAAACACAGTGCGCATCTGGCCCGGCCAGGAGTCGGTAATCACCAGATTGCCCTCGGTGGCCCCCTCCAGCGGCTCGCCCATATTGTCGAGCAGCGCCGGCTGTACGCCGAAGAACGGCTTGGTGGCTGAACCCGGCTTGAGGTCGGTCACACCGGGTAGCGGGGTGATCAGGATGCCGCCGGTTTCGGTCTGCCACCAGGTATCGACGATGGGGCAGCGCTCCTCGCCTATGGTGCGGTAGTACCACTCCCAGGCTTCCGGGTTGATGGGCTCACCCACCGAGCCCATGATACGCAGGCTCGAACGCGAGGTGCCGGTCACGGCCTCGGTGCCTTTGGCCATCAGGGCGCGGATGGCGGTGGGGGCGGTATAGAGAATGGTGACCTGGTGTTTGTCCACCACCTGACTCATGCGGTTGGTGGCCGGGTAGTTGGGCACCCCTTCGAACATGATGGTAGTGGCACCGTTGGCAAGCGGCCCGTAGACCAGATAGGAGTGACCGGTGACCCAACCCACGTCGGCGGTACACCAGTAGATGTCCTCTTCGTGGTAGTCGAACACATATTTGAAGGTAAGGGTGGCATAGACCAGATAGCCGCCGGTGGTGTGCAGCACCCCCTTGGGTTTGCCGGTGGAGCCGGAGGTATAGAGGATAAAGAGCGGATCTTCGGCGTTCATCGCCTCGGGCGGGCAGTCACTGCTGACAGCTGCGGTCGCTTCGTGCCACCACACATCGCGATGGTTGTGCCAGGCAACATTGCCACCGGTACGCTTGAGCACGATCACCTTGCTGACCTGGGTATCCGGGTTGGTGAGCGCTTCGTCCACATTCTTCTTGAGCGGTACTGCGCGGCCACCACGCAGCCCTTCGTCAGCGGTGATGACGATGCGGGAGCCCGAGTCGATGATGCGCCCCGCCAGCGCTTCCGGCGAGAAGCCGCCAAAAACGATGCTGTGTACCGCGCCGATACGGGTACAGGCCAGCATGGCGATGGCGGCCTCGGGCACCATGGGCATATAGAGGCAGACCACGTCGCCGCGATGCACACCTTGGGCTTTCAAGACGTTGGCAAACTTGCACACTTCGGCGTGCAGCTCGCGGTAGGTGAGTTTGCGATCTTCGGCGGGGTTGTCCCCTTCCCAGATGATTGCGACTTTATCACCCCGTTCGGCGAGATGGCGATCGAGGCAGTTGGCCGAGACGTTGAGCTGACCATCTTCAAACCATTTGATGGAGACATGGCCCGGATCGTAGGAGGTGTTTTTTACCCTGGTATAGGGCTTTATCCAGTCGAGGATTTTGCCCTGTTCACCCCAGAAGGTATCGGGGTCCTCGACGGAGGCCTGATACATGGCGGCGTAGTCGCCCTTGTCGAGCAGGGCGCTGTTGCTGATATGGGGTTTGACCGGGTAGACCTTGCTCTCGCTCATCACTCACTCCTTTGAATACATTCTTTTAATGATTAAGTAACAACTTATACCTTTGGCGGGTGGGGGCAATTAGACTTTTGGATAGACGGCAATATTTGGTTACAGGGTAGTCGATGACAATTAATCAATGAGTCGGTAAAAAGGGGCGTGTTGATTAATTGGAGGTCGTAATGTTTTCCCTGTTGCTCTGTGCATCCCTCTGGCAGTTTGATGCGCCAATTCCTGCTGGCGAACCTCTGAAAGAGTTCGAGGTCACCCATCAGGAGGCTTCACCCGCGCTGCGGGATCGGGTTGCCGATCAGCTTGGTCATGCATGGCAGGCCAAAGATCCCGGCACCAGACTCACCTTCAGCGAGCCTGCCCCCCGTTATGCTGGCGAATCACCGCTGACTCGAATGCTTAATGACCGTGATGATGGTTGGGAGTCCCGCTTGCAGATTGAGTGGTAATCCGGTTGGTAGCCAGGAGGCGGATGCCTCCCGGTTGGTGATAATGACTGTCTGCCACTATGAGTGCATGCGCTGATGCAGGTGATCGCCCATATGGTTGACGTGCAGCGGTTTGCTAAACAGATAGCCCTGTCCCTCGCCGCAGTTGAGTGATTGCAGGAAGGTATACTGGGCCCGCGTCTCGATCCCCTCGGCGGTGACCTCCATATCCAGACTGTCGGCCAGATTGATGATGGTGCGGCAGAGCTCCCGGCTATTCTTGTCCTCCGGCAAGGCCTGTACGAAAGCCCGATCGATCTTGATGCGATCGATGGGCAGGGTTTTCAGCAAACTCAGTGACGAGAAGCCGGTACCAAAGTCGTCGATGGCAATTTGCACGCCGAGGCTTTTCAGGCGGGTGAAGAGATCCAGACTCTGTTCGACCCGCTGGATAATGCTCTCCGTCACCTCGATCTCCAGCCGCTGTGGCGGAAATCCCGTTTCGCTCAGAATGGCAGCCACCCGCTCCACATAGCCGGGAGATCGCATCTCTCGCACTGACACGTTGACCGACATCCGGGGGACGGGCAGGCCGGCGGCCAGCCAAGCCTGGCCTTGCTTGCAGGCATGGCGCATCACCCACTCGCCAATTTTTTCGATGAGGCCGCACTCCTCGGCAACCGGAATAAAGCGGGCCGGGTTGATCATCCCTTCATTCGGGTGTTGCCAGCGTAGCAAGGCCTCCAGACCACTCAGGTGACCGTCGTTCAGATCGGTCATAGGTTGATAGAAGATACAGAGCTGTTCCAGCTCCATCGCCTTGAGCAGCCCCTGTTCAATCTGCATCCGTTCACGGGCGCGTGCCGCCATGCTCGGGGTGTAAAACTGATAACCGTTGCGTCCCTGGCTTTTGGCTTCATACATGGCGCTGTCTGCCGCGCTGACCAGATTTTCCGGTGTTTCGGCATGATCCGGATACATGGCAATGCCGATACTGGCCGAAATGGCAACCAGCTCATGGTCCAGCTCTACCGGTTCGCGCAGCGCGGCGAGCAGAGTATTGGCCAGAGCAGACAGCTCGTCGGGATGTTCCAGATAGGGAATGAGCACCAGAAATTCATCACCTCCCAGCCGGGTGGCCAGATCGTTTTGCTGCAGGCAGCCGTTGATCCGTTCGGCCAGCCGCTTGAGCAGTTGATCGCCGACCCCATGGCCCAAGCTGTCGTTGATCAGCTTGAAGCCATCAAGATCGATGAAAAGCAGCCCGAGGCGAGTGTGATTGAGTTGCGCTGTTTTGAGTTCAAGGGCCAGCCGCTCTTGCAGCAGATGGCGGTTGCCAAGTTCGGTCAGCGTATCGTGATAGGCTAGGTGGTTCAGTTCGGCCTCTACCTTGCGGATAGCGCTGATGTCGGAGAGGGCAATCACATAATGCGTCGTGTTGTTGAAACTGTCGTAGACGGCGCTGATCTGCTGCCAGGAGGAGAAGTAGCTGCCATCCTTGCGCAGGCAGACCATCTCGCCATGCCAGGCGTGGTTGCCGGGACGCAGGTTATGCCAGGGATAGTCATGCTCCATGTAGCGCCTGGGGTGCATGATGATGTCCGGCGTCCGTCCCGTCACTTCCTCGGCATCATATTGGGTCAGCATGGTAAAGGCCGGATTGACCGAGATGATACGCTGTTCGCTGTCGAGGATGATGATCCCCTCTGCCGTGGTATCGAACACCACGTTGGCCTGATGAAGCCTCTCCTCCTGGCGACGACGGGCAGTGGCATTGTGGATCACGCCCATTACTCGCAGACCGACTGACTCGGTAGCGGGCACATGGTCGGCATGAATATCGACCCAGTGACGCTCTTGCTGGGGGGTTAGATAACTCAGAGTGAGGTGAATGGGCTCCCGCCCCAGCAGGGCCGACTTGAGCTGGCGCGCAGATTCCGGTTCAAAGCAGTCGACAAATGTCTGCAAGCCTCCGCGAAAGCGGTTGGCCGGAATACCGAGCAGGGGCTCTATCTGGCCGTCGAACAGCATGCGATCTTCCTCTACATGCCACTCCCACACTCCTATCTGGGCTGCTCGCATCGCCAGTTGCAGCCGCTGCTCGGTTTCATACTGCTCGGTGATGTCACGCACAATGGCGAGAATGCCGCTCAGCTCTCCTTGCTCATCGCGCATCGGGCTGTAGGTGGCCTGCCAGCGACGATAGTTGCTGTCGTGGGCTGCAGTCTGGCCGGTGATGGCGATATCGACGTAGGGAATGCCGCTGCGCATGATCTGCTGAAACATGGGTTCCAGAGTCGGCGCCAGTTTCGGAACAACCTCCCGCAGGTGTTTGCCCTGATGCTCCTCGATGGTTTTGCCATTGATGTCGGCCAGCACCTGATTGACCTTGCGATAGCGAAACTCCCGATCGAACACGCCGATGCCCAGCGGCGCAGTGCCCATGAGCTGCTCCAGCACCGAATGATCGGAGAGCTGTGTCATGAGAGCATCGGTATCGTTGCTGAGAGGTTTTCTGTCCATGATGGCCCCGGCATTGACTTATCTGTCATTAACATCGTCTCTGAGTATGGCACGAACTCTCTGACGGGGAGCCAGGCGAGATAGTTACAGCCATACAACGTGCAAGGGGATTGACAGAAATAGAGGCAGGTTATTGAAAGAAAAAGGTTTATCCCTTCTGGCGGCCAAAGGCCTGAACGCCGCGCACAAACACCAGCCAGCCGAGCAGGTGGAAAGGCAGGGCCAGCGCATAGAGTTGCAGCCAGTGGGCACTGCTGCCGCTGCTCTGGATGAAGTCAATCCAGGCTGCCAGCAGGGCCAGCATACCGGCTATCTGGAAGCGGCGGCGCAGCACCACCTCGACACCGAGGTTGGAAAGATAGAGGGTCAGCAGGATGCCGGCAAAGCCGGTGAGCTGGGCAGTACCGTAGAGGTCGCGATCCGGATTGAACAGCAGGGCCGCGAGAGGGGTAATGCCCTGATCCTGCGGGATCAGGGCCAACAGCCAGCATGCAATAAGAAGCAGGGCTGTTTTCATCGGCTTAGCTGGCCTGGGCCGGCTTGACCAGAGTCAGGTAGTTGGCATCCATCTTGAGGAATACCCCCAGCAGACGGGCACTGGCGCCGTAAAAGCCAAACTGGTCGGCGGCGCGGCAGGCAGTTTCGAACTTGTCGAACCAGCCTAGCAGGTGGCCGTGCAGCAGCGCTTCCTGTTCGTTGAGCCAGTTTTCCCGCTCGGCTGCGCTTTTTGCTTCCGCCGCGCGGATGATGAGATTGCCCATCAGATCCAGCTCGATGGCCAGATGGTCGGCAGGCTCTTTGTATTTGTCGCTGACATTGATGCCGAGGCGATCGAGGCGGGCCTGCATCTCGGCCATCGGGGCTTGCATCAGCAACTTGGCATCGCCACGGTAGAGGGACTCGTAGGGCAGGGCACCCTGCTTGGGATCCACCAGAAACAGGCCAGCGAAGTCGGCGGCGAGTTTCTGTTGGCGATCCTGACGCACCAGCAGGCGGGCGATGGCATCATTGAGTTCGGCCACGGCGTCGCGCATCGGATCCAGGGTCGAGAGGCTTTTCAGGAAGCTTCGCACATCATAGGTGTCATATTCGGCGATCTGCTCATCACTGAGTTCAGCGGCGAACAGGGTGGAGAACCACCAGTAGAGTTCGGCCCGGCGTTCGCTGGTAGCCATAAAGTCCTGCATTTTTCCTCCGTGGATGGCAATCGGGAGCCTTGATGGCCCCCGATTCTAACGACTTTAAAAATAAAGGAAACGTTGCGGGTCGCTTTGCGCCACCCCGGCGTACTTATGGCTGGTCGCCCGCGTCAGGGGCGGGTCTCGAACTGCGGACAATCATCGCCAATCTGATGCCAGGGCGCTTTGGATCCGACAAAAATGTGGAAGTTGGGGCTCTGGGTCGGCACATCGTCGAGGATCCCCAGCCGCAGGTTGATCTTGCCGCTGCTCTGCTTCTCGCTAAAAAGGCTGGATCCGCAATTGCGGCAGAAGGCGAGGGTGGTCTCGGCCGATTTGCGGTAGCGTGTCAGCGCCTCCTCGCCCTGTGTGACGGTGACCTTGCTGCCATCCAGTCCACCGACGGATGCATAGTCGGAGCCGGAAAACTTGCGGCACTCCGAGCAGTGGCAGTTGCCCATGTAGTCGAACTGGTCAGGCAGGGTGAGGTGGATGGCACCGCAGAGGCAGCTGGCGTGTAACTGTTTCATTATCTGTTCCTTGTGCCATTTGGCACATCAGAGAGAGTGGGTATCGTCATCGCGAAAGAGCACCTGCTTGCACTTGGAACAGACCCATTCGCGACGATAATCTGCCAGATGTACCAGCCCCACTTCCATCAATTCGTGATGGCCGCAGTGGGAACAGAAGATGATGTCGCCATCGACCGCCTCCGGGTGGATCGCCAGATACTCCATCTTTGTCGGGAGCTCCTCCCACGCGCTGGTGGGGATATGCTTGCGCTGGCTGGTGTAGTAGACCCAGTAAAACAGAAAAAAGATCGCCAGGATCAGAAAGGTGAGCAGATGATCCATCTTCAATTCCTCCGGTTAGGTGCAGCCCCTCGGATGCATGGCTGCAATTAGCTCCATCATGATGAAATTTGTTTCGAATGAAGATGTTACCGGAAGGCTAACGGGATCGTTGTGATCCCCTTCTGGTTTTGCCCAGTTCAAAAGCAGGGTTGAATGAGACTTTTTGAGTCACGATTGCAGGCCGGGGCGGGCAGGCACTCCTGATTTTTACAACATAAATTCAACATTTTTTTAGGTGGTTGGACTGTCTCTTTGATCCAGCTCACGTTACAATGCGCGGGCCCACTTCACCTATCGCGCAAACGATTTTCAGGAGAGAAACGGATGTTGAAACGTGACATGACCATCGCCAATTATGATCCGCAATTGTGGCAGGCCATCACAGACGAAACCCGTCGTCAGGAAGAGCATATCGAGCTGATTGCGTCCGAGAACTACACCAGCCCCCGAGTCATGGAAGCCCAGGGCTCCCAGCTGACCAACAAGTACGCCGAAGGTTACCCCGCCAAGCGTTACTACGGTGGTTGCGAGTATGTGGATGTGGTTGAAACCCTGGCTATCGAGCGCGCCAAAGAGCTGTTCGGTGCCACCTACGCCAACGTGCAGCCGCACTCCGGCTCCCAGGCCAACAGCGCTGTTTACATGGCTCTGCTGCAGCCGGGCGACACCGTGCTGGGCATGAACCTGGCCCACGGTGGTCACCTGACCCACGGCTCCCCGGTTAACTTCTCCGGCAAGCTCTACAACATCATCCCCTACGGTATCGATGAGTCCGGCAAGATCGACTACGACGACATGGAGCGCCAGGCTGTCGAGCACAAGCCGAAGATGATGATCGGTGGCTTCTCCGCCTACTCCGGCATCGTTGACTGGGCCCGCATGCGTGAAATCGCCGACAAGGTCGGTGCCTACCTGTTCGTTGACATGGCCCACGTGGCAGGTCTGATCGCCGCTGGCGTCTATCCGAACCCGGTGCCCCACGCTCACGTGGTTACCTCCACCACTCACAAGACCCTGGCTGGTCCGCGCGGTGGTCTGATCCTCTCCGCCGCTGATGACGAGGAGCTCTACAAGAAGCTCAACTCCGCCGTCTTCCCGGGTGGTCAGGGTGGCCCGCTGATGCACGTCATCGCCGGTAAAGCCGTTGCCTTCAAAGAGGCGCTGGAGCCGGAGTTCAAGACCTATCAGGCTCAGGTCGTGAAAAACGCCAAGGCGATGGCTGCCACCTTCATCGAGCGCGGTTACAAGATCGTCTCCGGCGGTACCGACAACCACCTGATGCTGGTTGATCTGATCGGCCGCGAGCTGACCGGTAAGGACGCTGACGCTGCGCTGGGCAAAGCCAACATCACCGTCAACAAGAACTCCGTGCCCAACGACCCGCGCTCCCCGTTCGTCACCTCCGGTGTGCGGATCGGTACCCCGGCCATCACCCGCCGCGGTTTCAAGGAAGCCGAGTCCATCGAGCTGACCCACTGGATCTGCGACGTACTGGACAACCACGACAACGATGCCGTGCTGGCCACCGTACGCGAGAAGGTGCTGGATATCTGCCGCCGCTTCCCGGTTTATGGCTGATAAGTCAGACCATCCGGTTTGAGACCAATGCCACCTTCGGGTGGCATTGTTTTTTATGGCGTTGGGCAACAGGGGAGGGATGAGATTGAACCGCGAAGAGAAGATGCAGAGCGAAGAGGCACACTCCTGCGCAGAGCGGGACAAGGCGCTGGAGGCGGAGCTTCGGCTGGCAATCCGCGCCCAGTATCACTTTCGTGCCAGCGAGCAGGGGCTGCTGGCGTGGGATGTACGGCGGCTGGTGCGACTGAGCCGTGATCTGCCGTTGCAGGCGGTGGCATTGAGCGGCATTGCCGAGCTCGACCGCGATCACTGGTACGGTCATGGCAGCGCCACCCCCACCCCCACGGTGCGCAGCGTGGTCGAGCACTGCCAACTCATCATGGCGGCGGATCTCGCCTATCCGATCATTCTCGACAGCGCCGGTCGGGTGATGGATGGCATGCACAGGATCGGCAAGGCGCTGCTGCTGGGTCACAGCCATATCGATGCGGTGCGGTTTATGGTCGATCCTGCCCCCGATTATCAGGATTGCGATCCCGATAGCCTGCCTTATGACGACTGAGCAGCCCCTTGGCGATAACGGCTGGAAAAATCACGCTTTTGCGCTTTTTACCGCGGTTGGATGGCCGTGCTACACTGGCCGACCTAACACCCGCACCTGTTGGCGGGTGCCCCGTTTTGTTAACGCCGGAGGTCAGATGCATTGCCCTTTCTGTAGTGCCGTTGATACCAAGGTGATCGATTCCCGTCTGGTGGCTGAAGGCCATCAGGTGCGCCGCCGTCGCGAATGTCTGCTCTGTCACGAGCGTTTTACCACCTTCGAGATGGCCGAGCTGGTGATGCCGCGGGTCATCAAGTCCAACGGTTCGCGCGAGCCGTTCAACGAGGACAAGCTGCGGGCCGGCATCCTGCGGGCGCTGGAGAAGCGTCCGGTGAGCATGGAGGCCATCGAAAAGGCGGTCAACCATATCAAGTCACGCCTGCGCGCCACCGGCGAGCGGGAAGTTGCCTCCCAGCTGGTGGGTAATCTGGTGATGGATGAGCTCAAGGGATTGGACAAGGTGGCCTATATCCGCTTTGCCTCCGTCTATCGCAGCTTTGAAGATATCCGCGAGTTTGGCGAAGAGATCGCCAAGCTGGAGAAGTAACGACTGCGAACCCCTCCCGGATCGGAGGGGGCATAATCGGCCGGGGCCGCCACGCTGGCTGCCGGCTGGCAAGTGGACTGTTGCGCCAGTGAAACATCCAGGCTGAGTATTGTTTCGCTGGTGAAAAAATTTGAGGGTGTGCGACCGCAACCTGCGAGTCGGCGCCTGCCGTCATGGCGGGAAATGCCATGGCCGATCTGCCCGATGTTGTTGGCGATAAGCTGGTGAGCTGCAAGAGATAAGAGAACGCAACGCATCTTCTTGCCCCATCAGATTGCTGCACCACACGGGATACGTTGCTGGAAACAGGAGCCCGGATGTTTAGTCAAGATGATTACCAATGGATGAGTCGGGCCCTTGAGCTGGCCCGCCGCGGCCGTTACACCACGGCCCCCAACCCCTGCGTCGGTGCCGTGCTGGTCAAGGATGGCGTGGTGGTTGGCGAAGGGTGGCATCAGAAGGCGGGCGAGCCCCATGCCGAGGTCTACGCCCTGCGCGCCGCCGGTGACAACGCCCGTGGTGCCACCGCCTATGTGACCCTCGAACCCTGCTCCCACCACGGTCGTACTCCCCCCTGCGCCGAAGCGCTGATCAACGCCGGCGTAGCCCGGGTGGTAGCGGCCATGGTTGACCCCAATCCTCAGGTGGGCGGACGCGGTCTGCGGATGCTCTCCGAGGCGGGCATCAAGACCGATTTTGGCCTGCTGGCGAGCGAAGCGGAAGCGCTCAATCCGGGCTTTTTCAAGCGGATGCGTACCGCCTTCCCGCGAGTGACCGTCAAGCTGGGGGCCAGTCTCGATGGCCGCACCGCCATGGCGAGCGGCGAGAGCCAGTGGATCACCTCCCCGGATGCGCGCCGTGACGTGCAGCGACTGCGTGCCCGCCACGATGCGGTGCTCTCCAGCGCCGAAACCGTGCTGGCCGATGGCGCTTCCCTGACCGTGCGCTGGGACGAGCTGCCCCCCTCGGTCAAGGCGAGCTATCCCAAAGAGACCCTGCGCCAGCCGCTGCGGGTCATCGTCGATTCGCAAAACCGGCTCACCCCCGACCTGCCGCTGTTCCAGAGCGAGAGCCCGGTGCTGCTGGCCCGTCACAAGGCGTCCGGCGAGTGGCCCGCGTGGGTGCAGCAGCTGGAGCTGCCGCTGCTGGATGGCAAGCTGGATCTGGTCAGCCTCTTCATGCTGCTGGCCAAGCAGAACGTCAACTCGGTACTGGTCGAGGCGGGGCCGCGGCTGTGCGGCGCTCTGCTGGAAAAAGGGCTGGTGGATGAGCTGGTGCTCTATCAGGCGCCCAAACTGATGGGCGACGAGGGGCGTGGCCTGTTCCATCTGCCTGGCCTGACCCGGCTGTTCCAGGCGCCCAAGCTCGCCATCAAGGATGTGCGCATGGTGGGGCCGGATATTCGCATTACCGCCAAAATAGCCTGATCTTTCAATGTTCAAGGGGGCATTCGTTGCCCCGTCATCAGCAAGGTGATCTGCATGTTTACCGGAATTATCGAAGCGGTGGGGACTCTGGCCGAGCTGCGCCGTCAGGGGGAGGACATGGCCCTTACCGTCCACGCCCCGGGCCTGGATTTTAGCGACGTCAAGCTGGGCGACTCCATCGCTACCAACGGCGTCTGCCTCACCGTCGTGGCGCTTGGCGACAAGAGCTATACCGCCGATGTGTCGCTGGAAACCCTCTCCCGTACCGGCTTTGCCGCCGCCAGAGTGGGCGATCGGGTCAATCTCGAGAAGGCGCTGATGCCCACCTCCCGCCTCGGCGGCCATCTGGTCTCCGGCCATGTGGACGGGGTAGGGGAAGTGAAAAGCGTCTCCAGCAGCGGCCGCGCCATCGAGTACTGGATCAAGGCGCCGGGCGAGCTCTCCCGCTACATCGCCGAGAAAGGTTCCATTGCGGTGGATGGCATCAGCCTCACCGTCAACGCGGTGCAGGGCGACCTGTTCCGCCTGACAATCGTGCCCCACACCGCCCAAGAGACCACCATCGCCAGCTGGAAGCCGGGTCACAAGGTCAACCTTGAGGTGGATCAGATCGCCCGTTATCTGGAGCGATTGATGATGGGCAAGAGTCAGGAGAGCAGCGCCTCTACCCTGACTCTGGACAAGCTGGCCAAGGCCGGTTTTCTCTGATGGTCGGGGTGTTGGCCCCGACCAAAACGATTTTCTGTGATCCCGCTCCGATTGAAATGGGACCATGCGCCCCAATCTAGAGCAGCATATCTCGCATTCCCGTTGAGCCTGCGGGCTCAATCCCCAAATAGACAGATGGAGTAGCCCATGGCGCTGAGCACAACCCAGGAAATCATTGCCGACATCAAGGCTGGCAAGATGGTGATCCTGATGGATGACGAAGACAGGGAGAACGAAGGGGACCTCATCATGGCCGCCTCCTGCGTCCGTCCGGAGGATATCAACTTCATGGCCCGCTACGGCCGTGGCCTCATCTGCCTGACCCTGACCCGGGATCGCTGCAAGCAATTGGCGCTGCCGCTGATGGTGGATCGCAACAATGCCCAGTTCTCCACCGCCTTTACCGTCTCCATCGAGGCGGCAGAAGGGGTGACCACAGGAATCTCCGCCGCCGATCGCGCGGTGACCGTGCAGGCCGCTGTCGCGCCGAATGCCAAAGCAGCCGATCTGGTGCAGCCGGGCCACATCTTCCCGCTGATGGCGCAGGATGGCGGCGTGCTGACCCGTGCCGGTCACACCGAAGCGGGCTGCGATCTGGCTCGTCTGGCCGGTTTCGAGCCTGCCGCCGTCATCGTCGAGATCCTCAATGAAGATGGCACCATGGCGCGCCGCCCGGATCTGGAGCTGTTCGCCGAGGAGCACGGCATCAAGCTTGGCACCATTGCCGACCTTATCGAGTACCGCAACCAGCACGAGACCACGGTCGAGAAGGTGGCCGAGTGCAAGCTGCCCACCGAGTTTGGCGAGTTCGACCTCATCACCTTCCGCGACACCATCGACAATCAGGTGCACTTCGCCCTGAAAAAGGGTGAGGTGCAGGCCGACCAGCCGACTCTGGTTCGCGTCCATCTGCACGATGTGCTGAGCGATCTGCTGCTGACTGATCGCCACGCAGCCCGCAGCTGGCCGCTGCCCAAATCCATGGCCCGCATTGCAGACGAGGGCGGGGTGCTGGTGATCCTGGGGGCGGAAGCCCATGGCGCCGAGCTGCTGGCCCGGGTAAAGGGTTTTGAAGCTGCCGACAAGGGCTTGGCGCCGGAAGGAGCCAAGTGGCAGGGTACTTCGCGTCGGGTGGGCGTTGGCTCCCAGATCCTCAAGGCCCTTGGCGTGAGCAAGATGCGCCTGCTGAGCTCGCCGAAGAAGTACCATGCCCTCGGTGGTTTCGGTCTGGAAGTGGTTGAATACATAGGCGAATAACAGCCACAGCTGCGGCTTGCAGAGGGCGTTATCCGTCCTCGGCAAGTCGTGGAGTATGCCGGCGCATGACCACGCCGGCCCGTTGAATTGGCGATCATGGCCGCTCGTTGCGGCCATGGTTTTTGTCGTGGGTCTGTTGTGCTAGAATGTGCGCACTTTTGACTCCGGCCCTTTTGCTTTCACAGATACAGGATTTCCAATGAAGGTTATCGAAGGAAACATTGCCGCTCCCGAGGCGCGCGTTGCCATTGTCGTTGCCCGTTTCAACAGCTTCATCAACGACAGCCTGGTGAGTGGTGCAGTAGACGTACTGAAGCGTCAAGGTCAAGTGCAGGACAGCAATCTGACTCTGGTGAAAGTACCGGGCGCAGTTGAAATGCCGCTGGTTATCAAGAAGCTGGCCAAGAGCGGCAAATATGACGCCATCGTGGCGGTCGGTACTGTCATCCGTGGCGGCACCTACCACTTCGATCTGGTGGCAAACGAGAACAGCAAAGGCATGGCCCAGGTGATGATGGAGTATGAAATCCCCGTCGCCTTCGGCGTGCTGACTACCGAAAACATTGAACAAGCCATCGAGCGTGCAGGTACCAAGGCGGGTAACAAGGGTGCAGAGGCTGCACTGGCAGCGCTTGAAATGATCAACGTCCTGAAAGAACTGGACGTGTAACGAGGAGAAATGCATTGAAACCGTCTGAGCGCCGTAAAGCCCGTCATTGCGCCACCCAGGCCATCTACCAGTGGCAGATGACCAAGGCCAACGTGGGTGACATCGAAGAGCAGTTCAAGATCGATCAGGACACCAAGGGTGTAGACCTGAACTACTTCCGCGATCTGCTGTTCGGGGTATCGCTCCACTGCAACGAGCTGGACAAGGTCTTCGCACCTTTCCTCTCCCGTCCGCTGGAAGAAGTGGACATGGTGGACAAGGCGATCCTGCGTCTGGCGACCTATGAGCTGACCCGTCGTGATGATGTGCCGCCGCGTGTGGTCATCAACGAAGCGATCGAGCTGGCCAAAGCTTTTGCTGCCGATGACAGCCACAAGTTTGTCAACGGTGTACTGGACAAGGTGATCAAGTCGCTGGACAAGCGCTGATACCTGCGTTCATCAGCATCTAATAGAGGAGCCAGCTTATCGCTGGCTTTTTACTGTATGGGTGAATTCGAGCTGATTGATAAGTACTTCAAGGTCCCCCACGCCCGCAAGGACGTGGTGATGGGCCCTGGAGACGATTGCGCCCTGCTGACCCTGCCCCCCGACACCCAGCTGGCGGTGAGCACGGATACCCTGGTCAGCGGCGTGCACTTCTTTCCCGACATGGATCCGGTCGATCTCGGTTACAAGGCGCTGGCGGTCAATCTCTCCGATCTTGCCGCCATGGGCGCAGAGCCGCGCTGGGTTTCGCTGGCGCTGACGTTGCCGGCCATCAACGAGAGCTGGGTCGCCGGCTTTGCCGAAGGATTCCTGGAGCTTGCCGAGTACTACAACGTGGCGCTGGTGGGCGGGGACATGACCCGCGGGCCGCTCTCCATCACGGTGTCGGTCAAGGGCTCGGTGCCTGCCGGTCGCGCCCTGATGCGCAGCGGCGCCAGGGCAGGTGACGGCATCTATGTCACCGGCACTCTGGGGGATGCTGCTCTGGCGCTCTCCCATCTGCTGGGCAAGCGCACCCTCAA
Organism: Aeromonas lacus; assembly: GCF_000764665.1. Lineage (GTDB taxonomy): Bacteria > Pseudomonadota > Gammaproteobacteria > Enterobacterales > Aeromonadaceae > Aeromonas > Aeromonas lacus. The sequence continues at coordinate 54,834 of NZ_JRGM01000130.1, forward strand.
CGAGAACCAGCTGGCGGCCGTGCTGCCGCGCCTCGACCATCCCCATCCCCGCATTCTGGCCGGACAGGCGCTGCGCGGACTGGCGGGCAGTGCGCTGGATCTCTCCGACGGGCTGGCATCGGATCTCGGCCACATTCTCAAGGCGTCCGGTGTGCGGGCCCAGATCGATCTCGATCTGCTGCCGCTCTCGCCGGTGCTGCAGGATGCGGTGAGCGAGCAGGAGGCGTGGCAGCTGGCGCTGGCCGGCGGCGATGACTACGAGCTCTGCTTCACCGTGCCGCAGGAGCATCACGGCGCGCTCGATACCGCGCTGGCCCACAGCGGGGTCAAGTTCACCCGTATCGGCCGTATCGTGGCGGGTGAACCGGGCATTGAGTACCTGCGTGGCGAGCAGCCGGTCGAGCTGCAACTGAAAGGGTGGGATCACTTCGCATGAGTCTGTTCACGATAAAGCCCGAGCTGAAACGACTGGATCTGAAGAATCCGCTCCACTTTCTGGCGGTGGGCTTTGGCTCCGGTCTCTCCCCCAAAGCGCCGGGCACCATGGGGACGATCGCCGCCATCCCGCTCTACCTGCTGGTGAGCGGTTTGCCGACCTCCTGGTTTATTGCCCTGCTGGTGGTGGGGTTTGTGGTGGGTATCCGCATCTGCCAGAGCGCCACCGATGCCATCGGCATGCCGGATCACGGCGCCATCGTCTGGGACGAGGTGATCGGGTTTGGTGTCACCATGATAGCGGCGCCGGCCGGTTGGGAGTGGGTACTAGCGGGCTTCCTGCTGTTTCGGCTGTTCGATGTGCTCAAACCCTGGCCCATCTCCTGGTTTGATCGCCGTATCCACGGCGGCCTTGGCATCATGCTGGACGATCTGATTGCCGCTCTGTTCGCCCTCATTTGTATGCAATTACTGGCCGCCTGGCTCGGTTGATTGCCCTCTCCCGGGGAGTGACTGTTACAGCACTCCCCGATTTATATCTGCTTAATTTTCATTCATCGGCATATGCTGCCGTATATCATCCATTTCACATAAATATTCACTACTCATTCGGGGCCTTATCGCGAATGGAGAATAGTGATAAATGCTGCTTGTTGCGTTCTTGTTGAAATTAAAGTAATGCTAGCGGTAGGTATATGGATATGCGGGCCATTTTTGTGACTATAGTCATCATTTTTCGCTATGGAAATGGTGGTTATCTGCGCAAAACATTGCGGAATTGTATAACTCAATCATTTACACCCGTGGGCAAACCGTCTAATTTACTCGCGGGTTATTCCAAAAAAATGCAAAAAACCCGCCCGGATCGCTGGTTTAACTGCTACACGGATTGAGCATTAATTGCCCTGAGCAGCACCGGCATCTGCGGCCAATTTATGGACGAATTATTTGGGACGGATGTCCCCCGCAGAGGTAAACATGTCCTTGCTCGAAGTAAAGAACTTGCGGATCGAGTATCCCTCCCGCTACGGGGTACTGGCCGCAGTGAAGGATCTCTCTTTCTCCATCGAAAAAGGGGAGATTGTCGGCGTCGTGGGTGAATCCGGTGCCGGCAAATCTACCATCGGCAACGCCGTCATCGATCTCCTGAGCCCGCCCGGTCGCATCGCCCGTGGCGACATCTACCTCAATGGCGAGCTTATCTCCGGCAAGAGCCAGAACGAGATGCGGGCCATCCGTGGTTCACGCATCGGTTTTATCTTTCAGGATCCCATGACCTCCCTCAACCCGCTGTTCACCGTTGAACACCAGCTGGTCGAGACCATCCTGGCCAATACCGATCTGTCACGCGAAGCGGCCTTTGCCAAGGCGCTTGATCTGATGAAGGCGGTCGGTATCCCGAGCCCGGAGCTGCGCATCAAGCAGTATCCGCACCAGTTCTCCGGTGGCATGCGCCAGCGGGTGGTGATTGCCATCGCCCTTTCCGGCGACCCCGAACTCATCATTGCCGACGAGCCGACCACGGCGCTGGACGTCTCCATCCAGGATCAGATCCTCCAGCTCATCCGCACCCTCTGCAAAGAGCGTCAGGTGGGCTGCATGCTGGTGACCCACGACATGGGGGTGGTTTCCAACGTCACCGACAAGGTGGCGGTGATGTATCGCGGCGATCTGGTGGAGTTTGGTCGTACCGAGCAGGTGCTGGGCAGCCCCAATCACCCCTATACCCGCAGCCTCATCTCGGCGGTGCCTCGCTCCGACGTGAAGCTGGTGCGCTTCCCGCTGGTCTCCTATATCGAGGATGCCAGCGCACCGGATACCAATATCGACCTCAAGACCCACTGGCTCGGTCAGAGTCAGGACGAGCGTGCCTATGAAGGGGCCCTGCTGCGGGTGGAGAACGTCGATCTGAAGTTTGTCACCAAGGACTCCATCTTCCCGAGCCGCCGCCAATATGTGCGTGCCTGCAACAACATCAGCTTCGAGATCTTCGAGGGGGAGACTTTCGGTCTGGTGGGGGAGTCCGGCTCAGGTAAATCGACCATTGCCCGCGCCATCACCGGTCTCTATCCGCCTGATACCGGCAAAATCGTCTTTGAGGGGATCGATCTGACTGCCCTCAAGAGCGAGAGCGAGCGCCGCCCCCTGCGTCGCCAGATGCAGATGGTGTTCCAGAACCCCTATTCGTCGATGAACCCGCGGATGAAGGTACGGGACATCATCGCCGAGCCGATCCGCTTTCACCAGCTGGCGAGCAGCGAGAGCCAGATCGAGGGGATTGTCGGGGATCTGCTGGATCACGTCGGCCTTGGCCGCGGAGCCGGGGTCAAGTATCCCCATGAGTTCTCCGGTGGTCAGCGCCAGCGCATCTCCATTGCCCGCGCGCTGGCGACCCGCCCCCGTTTTCTCATCTGCGACGAGCCCACCTCGGCGCTGGATGTGTCGGTACAGGCGCAGATCCTCAACCTGCTCAAGGATCTGCAGCAGGAGCTCAAGCTCACCATGCTGTTCATCAGTCACGATCTGCCGGTGATCCGCCAGATGTGCGATCGCATCGGGGTGATGCAGCACGGTCATCTGGTGGAAGTGGCCGAGACCGAGAAACTCTTTACCAATGCCGAGCATGAGTACAGCCGCAAGCTGATCTCCCTCATGCCGGAGTTCAAGGGAATGTCCCGCGAGGGGCTGGAAATCGCAAGCTAGGAGAGCGCCGGTGCGCCGGTCTGCTTGTCAAAAAAAGTGTCATAAGAAAGCCAAAAGCATGGAGAACAAGATGAAGAAAGGATTGTCCAAGATTGCCCTGGCGCTGTTTGCCGCCGGTTTCGCCTTCAGTGTCTCAGCCGCTGATATCAAGGTGGGTGTCGCCTCTGACGCCACTTCGCTGGATCCGCAGGAGCAGCTCTCCGGTCAGACTCTGGAGATGTCGCACCTGGTATTCGATCCCCTGATGCGTTACACCCAGGATCTGAAATTCGAGCCCCGCCTGGCCGAGAAGTTCGAGCGTGTCGATGACAAGACCGTCCGCTTCCACCTGCGCAAAGGGGTCAAGTTCCACTCTGGTAACGACTTCACCGCCGATGACGTGGTGTGGACCGTCAACCGTCTGAAATCCTCCGTCGACTTCAAGGCGATCTTCGATCCTATCAGCGAAGTGAAGAAGGTCGATGACTACACCGTCGATCTGATCACCGCCAAGCCGTTCCCGCTGGTGCTGCAGACCGTCACCTATATCTTCCCGATGGACTCCAAGTTCTACACCGGCAAGACCGAAGCAGGTAAAGACAAGGCCGAGATCGTCAAAAACGGCGACTCCTATGCCTCTACCCACGTTTCCGGTACTGGCCCGTTTATCGTCAAGTTCCGCGAGCAGGGTGTGAAGCTGGACTATGCCCGCAACGCTAACTACTGGGACAAAGCCTCCAAGGGTAACGTCGAGAACCTGACCGTGGTGCCGATCAAGGAAGATGCGACCCGTGTTGCAGCCCTGTTGGGTGGCGACGTCGACATGATCTATCCGGTTGCGCCGAACGATCTGGAGCGCGTCAAGAATGGCAAGGACTCCCAGCTGGTGACCCTGTCCGGTACCCGCGCCATCATCATCGAGCTGAACCAGAACACCAACCCGGCGCTGAAAGACAAGCGCGTGCGTCAGGCGATCAACTACGCCATCAACGAAGTAGGCATCGTCGAGAAGATCAACAAAGGCTTCGGTACTCCCGCAGGTCAGTTGAGCCCGAAAGGCTATGCCGGTCACAACGAGGCGCTGGTGCCCCAGTATGATCTGGCCAAGGCCAAGCAGCTGATGAAAGAGGCCGGTTACGAGAAAGGCTTCAAGATGACCTTCATCTCCCCAGCGGCCCGTTACGTCAACGACGTCAAGATTGCCCAAGCTGTCTCCGCCATGCTGGCCAAGATCAACATCAAGGTGGATCTGAAAACCATGCCGGTGGCCCAGTACTGGCCGGAGTTTGACAAGTGCGCCGCGGACATGCAGATGATCGGCTGGCACTCCGACACCGAAGATACCGCCAACTTCTTCGAGTTCCTGACCTTCACCAAGGATGCCAAGACCGGTATGGGTCAGTACAACTGCGCCGGTTATGCCAACGCCGAAGCTGACAAGCTGGTGATGGATGCCAACGCCGAGACCGATCCGGCCAAGCGTGCCGAGATGCTGAAGAAGGTCGAAGCCATGCTGATCGAAGATGCTGCCTACGTGCCGTTGCACTGGGAAGATCTGGCCTATGGCGCCAAGAAGAACGTCGACATCAAGCCGGTGGTCAACGTGATGAACTTCCCTTACCTGGGTGACCTGGTGGTCAGCAAGTAAGCGAAGTACCAAGGAAGGACGGGGCGGGGTGGTCAGTTGGCCATTCCGCCCACTAACAGAAGCCTGTGCCACGACACAGGCCATGTAGAAGGACAAGCATGTTTACATTCCTGCTGAAACGGTTCTATCAGGCCGTGATAGTGATGTTCGTCATCAGCCTGGTCGCCTTCTCCATCCAGGACAACCTGGGTGACCCGTTACGCGAGCTGGTGGGACAATCCGTCTCCGAAGCCCAACGTCACGAGTTGCGCGAGAAGATGGGCCTTAACGATCCCTTCCTCATCAAATACAGCCGCTTTTTGAAAAATGCGGTGCATGGGGATTTGGGCACCTCCTATTTCTTCAAGCGACCTGCTCTCGAGGTGATCCTCGACAAGCTGGTGGCTACCCTTGAGCTGGTGTTTGCCGCCGCGCTCATCATCGTAGTGGTCTCTATTCCACTCGGTGTCTATTCGGCGATCCGCCCGCGCAGCATTCCCACCAAGATCATCATGGCGGGGAGCAGTATCGGCATCTCGATCCCGGTATTTTTGACCGCCATCATGCTGATGTACCTCTTTTCCATCCAGCTGGGCTGGCTGCCGGCCTATGGTCGCGGCGAGACCCGTAACCTGCTGGGCTGGGAGTCGGGCTTCTTCACCTGGGATGGTATCAAGCACCTGATCCTGCCTGCGGTGTCGCTCTCCTCCATCATGCTGCCGCTGTTTATCCGGCTGGTGCGCTCCGAGATGCTGGAGCAGCTCTCCTCCGAGTACGTCAAATTCGCCCGCGCCAAGGGGCTGGACAACAACAAGGTCTACTATCAGCACGCCTTGAAGAACACCATGCTGCCGGTCATTACCGTCGGCGGGGTGCAGATCGGCACCATGGTGGCCTACACCATCCTGACCGAAAGCGTGTTCCAGTGGCCGGGGACCGGCTTCCTGTTCCTCGAGGCGATCCACCGGGTCGATACCCCGCTGATCACCGCCTATGTCATCTTCGTGGGACTGATCTTTGTGGTAACCAATACTCTGGTCGACCTGCTCTACGGGTTGATCAACCCGACCGTTAACCTGACTGCCAAGGGGTAAGCATGAGTAACGCTGTAACTGCAAGCCCAAGCCGTTGGGCACGTTTCAAGAACTCCGACATCGTCTACTACTTCCTGCGGGATAAGGTAGCCATGTTCAGCTTTGCGGTGTTCGTGGTGTTCGTGGTGGCCGCCTTGCTGGCCCCCTGGATAGCCCCGCACAACGTCTATGACCAGACCAGCTTCGACCTGATGGATGCCGAACTGCCTCCTTCATGGCTGGATGGCGGCGAGGAGCGATTCTGGCTCGGTACCGACAACCAGGGACGGGATATCTGGAGCACCATCCTCTATGGTGCCCGTATTTCGCTGACCATAGGTCTGTTCGCGGTGGGGCTGCAGCTGGTGCTGGGGATCGTCATCGGTCTGATCGCCGGCTACTTTGGCGGTCGCATCGACAACCTCTTGATGCGCTTTGCCGACGTGCAGCTGTCGTTCTCCACCATGATGGTGGCGATCATCATCTCCGCCATCTTTCAGGCGACCTTTGGCTCCGAGTTCTACTCGCGCTTTGCCATCGTGATGCTGGTGGTGATCATCGGGATCGCCGAGTGGCCGCAGTACGCCCGTACCGTGCGCGCCTCAGTGCTGGCCGAGAAGAAGAAGGAGTATGTGGAGGCAGCCAAAGTGATGGGGTTCCGCGCCCCGCGCATCATGTTCCGTCACATTCTGCCCAACTGCCTCTCGCCCATTCTGGTTATCTCCACCGTGCAGGTGGCCAACGCCATCATGAGCGAAGCGGCACTATCCTTCCTCGGTCTGGGGATGCCGGTAGACCAACCGTCACTGGGGTCGCTTATCAGCGTCGGCTTCAACTACATTTTCTCAGGGTCCTGGTGGATCACCGCCTTCCCAGGCATCTGTCTGGTGGTGCTGGTGCTGGTCATCAACCTGCTGGGTGACTGGTTGCGGGATGTGTTTAACCCCAAGATCTACAAAGGGTAATCCGGGTTAGAAACGCCAAAATAAAAAGGGCGCCAATGAGGCGCCCTTTTTTTGTTTGATAACTTTAAGCGTTATCAGGCTTGCAGCCAGCTTTCGATGCTGCGCTGGATACCTGCATCGTCCAGACCGAGCAGGGCATAGATCTCCTGCTGGGTACCCTGTTCCACGAAGCGATCCGGCAGGCCGAGGTTGAGCACCGGCTTGCACTGTTTATTGCGCATCAGCATCTCGTTCACTGCCGAACCGGCTCCACCCATGATGGCGTTGTCTTCGATGGTGACGAAGTGATCGTGGCTGGCCGCCAGCGACAGCACCAGCGCCTCATCCATCGGCTTGACGAAGCGCATGTCCACCAGAGTGGCATCAAGCGCTTCGGCCGCTGCTTTGGCGTGTTGCAGCAGGGTGCCAAACGCCAGAATGGCGGTGCCTTTGCCCTCTCGAATAATGCGTCCCTTGCCAAGCTCCAGTGCCTGCATCTCTGACGAGACGGGGGCATCGCTCAGGCTGCTGCCGCGCGGGTAACGCACAGCGGCAGGGCCCTGATGGAGATAGCCGGTATAGAGCATCTGGCGGCACTCGCTCTCGTCGGAGGGCGTCATCACCACTATATTGGGCACGGTGCGCAGGAAGCTGATGTCGAACGCCCCCTGATGGGTCGGACCATCGGCCCCTACCAGCCCTGCCCGGTCGATGGCGAACAGCACCGGCAGATCTTGCAGCGCCACGTCGTGGATCACCTGATCGTAGGCGCGCTGCAGGAAGCTCGAATAGATGGCGACCACCGGCTTCTTGTCGGCAATGGCGAGACCGGCGGCAAAGGTGACCGCATGTTGCTCGGCAATCGCCACATCGAAGTAGCGCTCCGGATACTGCTGGCTGAATTTCACCAGCCCCGAGCCCTCGCGCATGGCTGGGGTGATACCGACCAGCTTCTCGTCTTTGGCCGCCATGTCGCACAGCCACTGGCCAAAGATGGCCGAGAAGGTGGGTTTGGCTCCGCTCGCCTTGGGCAGGGCGCACTCGTCCGGATTGAACTTGGGCACAGCGTGATAACCGATGGGGTCTTTTTCGGCGGGCTCGTAACCCTTGCCTTTCTTGGTCTTGACGTGCAGCAGCTGCGGGCCTTTGAGATTGCGCATGTTGCGCAGGGTCTCGACCAGCGCCTCGATATCGTGACCGTCGATGGGGCCGATGTAGTTGAAGCCGAACTCCTCGAACAGAGTACCGGGCACCACCATTCCCTTGAGGTGCTCTTCTGCCCGCTTGGCCAGCTCCTTGACCGGCGGTAGACCGGCCAGCACCTTCTTGCCGCCTTCGCGGATGGTGGTGTAGAGCTTGCCGGACATGACCCGGGCCAGATGGTTGTTGAGCGCGCCGACGTTCTCGGAGATGGACATCTCGTTGTCGTTGAGGATCACCAGCATGTCTTTATGGACGTCGCCAGCGTGGTTGAGCGCTTCAAACGCCATCCCCGCAGTAATGGCCCCATCACCGATCACCGCAACGACCTTGCGGCCCAGCCCTTCACTCTCGGCGGCAACCGCCATACCGAGTGCGGCACCGATGGAGGTGCTGGAGTGGCCGACGGAGAGCACGTCGTACTCGCTCTCGCCACGCCAGGGGAAGGGGTGCAGACCATCCTTTTGACGGATGGTATGGATCTGGTCACGGCGTCCGGTCAGGATCTTGTGGGGATAGGCCTGATGGCCCACATCCCAGATCAGCCGATCGAACGGGGTGTTGTAGACGTAGTGCAGGGCCACGGTCAGTTCGACCGTGCCGAGCCCGGAGGCAAAGTGTCCGCTGGAGCGGCTGACGGAGCGCAGCAGATATTCGCGCAGCTCGTTGCACAGCACCGGTAGCCGTTCTTTGGGCAGGGAACGCAGCTCTATCGGGGTGTCCGCGAGGGCCAGGTTGGGGAAATTGCTAATATCAACGCTCATTTTTTAACTGTTATCCAGCGTTTAGTGGGTTCGCTCGATGATGTAATCGGCGAACGCTTCCAGAATGTCGGTATTGTAGGGCAAGGATTGCAGGGCTGTTAAGGCTTTACCGTGCAGTTCGCGAGCCAGCTCACGGGCGTTTTCGAGTCCAAGCAGGGCCGGATAGGTACTCTTCTCCAGCGCCAGATCGGAGCCTTGCGGTTTGCCCAGGGTGGCGGTGTCACCGGTGATGTCGAGAATGTCATCCTGCACCTGGAAGGCGAGGCCGATGGCGGAGGCATAGGTTTGCAGTGCCGTCAGGGTCGCTTCGTCCACATTCTCCTTGCACAGGGCGCCAAGAGTGACGGCACACTCGATGAGTGCCCCCGTCTTGTGGCGGTGTACCTGCTCCAGCTCGGCGAGCGTGATCCGGCGTCCTTCCGCTTGCAAGTCCAGCGCCTGACCGCCGCACATACCGAGGTAACCGGAAGCGCGGGCGAGGGTGCTCAGCATGCGCACCCGGTTGGCCAGCAGTGTCTCGGGCATGGGGTGATCGGCCAAAATGGAGAACGCCAGCGTTTGCAGGGCATCACCGGCCAGAATCGCGGTGCCTTCATCGAATGCCTTGTGAACGGTCGGCTGGCCGCGACGCAAATCGTCGTCATCCATGGCGGGCAGATCGTCGTGCAGCAGCGAGTAGGCGTGGATGCACTCCACAGCAGCGGCCGGGCCATCGAGCAGTTCGCTCTTTACCCCCAGCATCTCGCCGACGGCGTAGACCAGAAAGGGGCGTACCCGCTTGCCGCCCAGTAGCAAGCCATATTTCATGGCATCGCGCAGGCGCGGTGCCATGGCGGGCAAGGATTCAAGTTGTGCTGACAGACAGTCGTCAATACGCTGACGATGCAGACGGGAAAAATGGTCCAGCGCCACTCACTCTTCTCCTTGTTCTGGCTGGAAGGGGGCAAGCTGGTCACTGCCATGGGCTTTGCTCAGCAGGATCTGGATCTTCTGTTCTGCCTGTTCCAGCTTCTGCTGGCCGGCACGCACCAGATGGACTCCTTGCTCGAACTGCTTGAGCGCCTCTTCCAGCGGGAGGGAACCTTGCTCCAGCTGATGAACGATGGTTTCCAGCTCTTCCAGAGTGGCATCAAAACTCAGGCGGTCGATTTTTTTACTGGCCATGTCCATCCTCGGGGATTGAAAAAAACGGCTTATATTAACATCGACCGCCCACCGGGGGGAGGCTGAAAACGCCAGAGCCGCAAACTCTCGACCAATCGGTCGATAATGAGTCGTCTCTCCCTTCGGATGGAAACTTGCTGCCGGAGCCGCAATAGCAGAAAATTCAACGGCGTATAATAGTGCGTCAGCACAGATGACAGGAGTAGGACGTGGATCTAGGTAGTCTGATAGGCATAGTGCTGGGCTTCGGGGTGGTGATATATGGCATGCTGCTGGGGGGCCCTGTCACCATGTATGTGGACATGCCCTCCGTCTATATCACCATTCTGGGCTCCATCTTTATCGCCATGATGAAGTTCAACCTTGGCCAGTTCCTGATGGCGTTCAAGGTGGCCGGCAAAGCCTTTATGTACAAGGGTGACAAGCTGGACGATCTCATTACCAAGGCGGTTGAGCTGGCCGATGCATCCCGCAAGGGGGGCTTTCTGGCGCTGGAAGCGGCGGAAATCCCCAATCCCTTTATGAAAAAAGGGATCGACATGCTGGTGGATGGCCACGATGCCGATGTGGTGCGTGGCGTGCTGGAGAAGGATATCGAGCTGACTTCCGAGCGTCATGTCATCGCCATCAAGGTATTCCGCACTCTGGGTGATCTCGGCCCGGCCATGGGCATGATAGGTACGCTGGTGGGGCTGGTGGCCATGCTGGCAAACATGAGCGATCCCAAGTCCATCGGCCCGGCCATGGCGGTGGCATTGCTCACGACCCTATATGGCGCTATCGAGGCCAACATGATCGCGATTCCCATTGCCGACAAGCTGGAGCTGCGCAGTGGTGAGGAGCGACTCTGCCGCACGCTGATCCTCGATGCCATCATGGGTATTCAGGATGGCCAGAATCCGCGGGTGATCCAGGCCATGTTGCAGAACTATTTGCATCAATCCAAACGCAATAACGGCGCGGAGTAGGGGGCTTTATGTCCAAATGCAAATGTCCGCCACCGGGGTTGCCCGGTTACATGGGGACTTTCGCCGATCTGATGTCGCTATTGATGTGCTTTTTCGTGCTGCTGCTCTCGTTTGCCGAGATGGACGTACAGAAGTTCAAGCAGATTGCCGGTTCCATGGAGAAGGCGTTCGGCGTGCAGAATATTCTGGAAGTGAAGGATATTCCCAAGGGTACCTCGGTGATTGCTCAGGAGTTTCGGCCGGGCCGGCCGGAGCCGACCCCCATCGATACCATCATGCAGCAGACCATCGACATGACCCAGACCGAGCTTGAGTTTCTGCCCGGCGAGTCGGATCAGGCTGGCGGGCAGGACAAAACCGATGGCAAGCAGACCGGTGGCGATACGGCTCAGGATGCGCACCAGGCGCAGCAGCAATCCAATGAGCTGGCCAAAGCGCTCGCTGAACAGATGAAGTCCCAGATCCAGGATGGGGCGATTGAAATCGAGGCGCTGGGTCAGCAGATCATCATCAGGATCCGGGAGAAGGCGTCATTTCCTGCCGGATCGGCTTTTCTGCAGCCCCAGTTCTGGCCGGTTATCCGTAAAGTTGCCGAGTTGCTCAAGGATGTACCGGGGGAGATCACCATCTCCGGCCACACCGATAACGTGGCAACTCATGACGAGCTGTTCCAGTCAAACTGGGAACTGTCAACCCAGCGTGCGGTAGCGGTCGCTCACCAGATGATCAAGGTGCCCGGTTTTGATCAGGGGCGGCTGGTGGTGCAGGGGATGGCAGATTCCCAGCCGCTGGTGCCCAACAATACCCCGGAGAACCGGCGGGCGAATCGGCGCGTGGAGATCTCCATCATGCAGGGCAAGCCCACAGTCTCGGCCCCCATCTCGGTGCCGCAAGCAGAGTGATGATGAGTAGCAAAGCGAGATCTGCATCAGGGAGCTGACATGGATTTTGTGCCGGCTTCATATTAAGATGCCCTATCCGAACCGACTGCTGCGGCTTTCTTGCTGATCGCCGCAGCTTCTATTTTCAAGCAACCCAGGTTTCGACTATGAACCATACTCCGATGACTGTTCGCGGTGCTGAGAAGCTGCGCGAAGAGCTCGAATATCTCAAGACCGAGCTGCGTCCCCAGATTATCGAAGCGATTGCCGATGCCCGTGAGCACGGTGATCTGAAGGAAAACGCCGAATACCATGCTGCCCGCGAGCAGCAGGGGTTCTGTGAAGGCCGCATTCAGGAGATTGAAGCCAAGCTCTCCAATGCCCAGGTGATCGATGTCACCAAGATGACCAACAATGGCCGCATCATTTTTGGCGCGACCGTGACCCTGCTCAAGAGCGAGACAGAGGAAGAGGTTGTCTACCGCATCGTGGGTGATGATGAGGCCGACATCAAACAGAACCTTATCTCCGTAAATTCACCGATTGCCCGCGCCTTGATCGGCAAGGAAGTTGACGATGTGACCATCGTCAAGACTCCGGCTGGTGACGTGGAGTACGAAGTGCTGGAAGTCGCTTATCTCTAAGCGCTGCAGTATTTGATGGGACAGGGGAGCGGGTGCTCCCCTGTTTCTCTTTACCCGGCCTGATAGGCCTCGGTAAAGGCATCCTGATGACGTTGAAACAACCAGTGGCGCAGGCGCTCTATGTCGCTTTCGCTCATCTGGAAGCTGCTCGCCCAGGTGGCGCTGGTCGGGTTGGATTTGATTAACCTGACCAATCGTCCCTGCAGTGGCAGAGGTTCCTCCTCATCGAGACAGAGTTCGCCGTTGAGCTGTGTATCCGCCACCATGCCGAGAGGCATGTTCTCCACGATGAGTCCGTTGAGGGAGAGGCTGAGCACCTGATAGTGCCCCTGCTCGGTACGCAACCGCGCTTTCTGGCTGAGTCGCCAGGCGCGAGGACGGGCGAACCCCAGCTCCCTGATCACCGGAGCGGATAGACGTGGCTCGATAAAGCCGTCTTCTCTTTGGGTAAAGGTGAGGGGAAAGCGTAGCTGGTGTCCTGCGAAGCGAGCTTCGAGTACGAGGTTGTCGGCTTTTTGCAGCAAGCCAAGCATAGGGCCGTCGAGGTGACCACTCAGGAGATGACTCTCCTGATTGCTCCCCAAGTCCCGCAGCATGGCCAGCTCATCGTCGGTTAGAATTTGATGGTGAGCCATAGCGCGTGTCCGGAAGTATTCATCGCAGGTTAAGGGGTTGGCGACTACTTTGGCAAGCGACTCGGGAAGAAGTGGAAGAAGGAAAGAGCAGCGCTCTTTCCTTTTATTTGCGGGGCAGCTGGATCTTGGGTTCGTTGGCCTGACGATAAATGGTCAGCACATGGCCCATGCTCTGTACTTTGACTGAACCGGTTTCACGGACAATGGCATCCATAACCAGTTGTTTCATCTCACGATCTTCAGACGCAACCTTAACCTTGATCAGCTCGTGATGGTTCAGTGCCAGATCGATCTCGGCCAGTACGCCTTCGGTCAGACCATGCTGACCCAGCAGGACGACAGGTTTGAGGCTGTGGGCAAGGCCCTTGAGGTACTGTTTCTGTTTGTTGTTGAGAATCATCGCAATTTCTTCATAAGTCAGGGTTGAAAGGGGCGTATTCTACCCCCACTTAGCCCTTAATACTAATAACCCTTGTGGTTTTTTAAAGTCGATTATCATGACCCAGAAAAAACATTCCCCCAGTTCAACCCGCTGGTTAAAAGAGCATTTTGACGATCAATACGTCAAAAAAGCCCAGAAGTTGGGACTGAGATCCCGTGCCGTGTTCAAGATCGACGAGATCCAGGGCAAGGACAAACTGCTCAAGCCGGGCATGACGGTGGTGGATTTGGGGGCGGCCCCCGGTGGCTGGTCCCAGTTCGCCATCGACCAGGTCGGTGACAAGGGGCGGGTGATCGCCTGCGATATTCTGCCGATGGATTCCATCGCCGGTGTCGATTTCCTTCAGGGCGACTTTCGGGAGGAAGCTGTACTGGGCGCGCTGCTGGAACGGGTCGGCCCGGACAAGGTGGATGTCGTCATGTCCGACATGGCGCCGAACATGAGCGGTACCCAGCAGGTGGATCAGGCACGTTCCATGTATCTGGTCGAACTGGCGCTGGACATGTGCAATCAGGTATTGCGTGGTGACGGCAGTTTCGTGGTGAAAGTGTTTCAGGGAGAAGGGTTTGATGCCTATCTCAATGAAATTCGTCAACTTTTTACCACTGTCAAAATTCGTAAACCAGACTCGTCCCGCGCTCGTTCACGGGAAGTCTACATTGTGGCTACCGGTTTTAAACTGTAGTACCCTAACCTTCATCGTTAACTGTCAGTCTGCGAGGTTACTGATTTGAGTGACATGGCGAAAAATTTAATCCTGTGGCTGGTCATCGCCGTCGTGTTGATGTCGGTGTTCAATAGCTTCAGCCCCAGCGATACCTCCAGTCGCCAGCTGGACTATTCCAGCTTCGTTAAAGAGGTGACCCAAGAGCAGATCCGTGAAGTGCGGATGGACGGTAAGGTCATTAATGGCGTCAAGCGTACTGGTGAGCGTTTCACCACCATCATTCCTGCGCCGGATCCCCAGCTCCTCAACGACATGCTCAATCACAACGTCAAGGTGATGGGCGAGAAGCCGGAAGAGCCGTCTTTGCTGACCTCTATCTTCATCTCCTGGTTCCCGATGCTGTTGCTGATCGGTGTCTGGGTCTTCTTCATGCGCCAGATGCAGGGCGGCGGTGGCAAAGGCGCCATGTCGTTTGGCAAGAGCAAGGCTCGCCTGATGAGTGAAGATCAGATCAAGACTACTTTTGCTGATGTCGCTGGTTGCGATGAAGCCAAGGAAGAGGTGAAGGAGCTGGTCGACTATCTGCGCGACCCGAGCAAATTCCAGAAACTGGGCGGCAAGATCCCGACCGGCGTACTGCTGGTTGGTCCTCCCGGTACCGGTAAAACCCTGCTGGCCAAGGCCATTGCGGGTGAGGCCAAGGTGCCTTTCTTCACCATTTCGGGTTCCGATTTCGTGGAGATGTTCGTGGGTGTCGGTGCCTCCCGGGTACGCGACATGTTCGAGCAGGCCAAGAAATCCTCCCCTTGCATCATCTTCATTGATGAAATTGATGCGGTCGGTCGCCAGCGTGGTGCCGGTCTGGGCGGTGGGCACGATGAGCGTGAGCAGACTCTTAACCAGATGCTGGTCGAGATGGATGGCTTTGAGGGCAACGAAGGCATTATCGTTATCGCTGCTACCAACCGTCCTGACGTACTGGATCCGGCATTGCTGCGTCCTGGCCGTTTCGACCGTCAGGTTGTGGTGGGTCTGCCGGATGTCCGTGGCCGCGAACAGATCCTGAAAGTGCACATGCGCAAAGTGCCGCTGGCGGATGACGTCAACCCGGCTCTGATTGCTCGTGGTACCCCCGGTTTCTCCGGTGCGGATTTGGCCAACCTTGTCAACGAAGCAGCCCTCTTCTCTGCCCGTGAGAGCCGCCGAGTGGTCTCCATGGCCGAGTTCGAGAAGGCAAAGGACAAGATCATGATGGGCGCAGAACGTCGCTCCATGGTGATGAAAGAGTCCGAGAAAGAGATGACTGCCTATCACGAAGCCGGTCACGCCATCATTGGTCGTCTGGTTCCGGATCATGACCCGGTTTACAAGGTTTCCATCATTCCGCGTGGTCGTGCGCTGGGTGTGACCATGTATCTGCCGGAGCAGGATCGCTGGAGCCACTCCAAGCAGCACCTGGAGTCGATGATTTCCAGCCTGTATGGTGGTCGTCTGGCAGAGGAGCTGATCTACGGTGCCGAGAAGGTCTCCACCGGTGCTTCCAACGACATCGAGCGGGCAACAGACATTGCACGCAAGATGGTGACTCAGTGGGGTATGTCCGAGCGTCTCGGCCCAATGCTCTACGCGGAAGAAGATGGTGAAGTGTTCCTCGGTCGCAGCATGGCCAAGGCCAAGCACATGTCCGACGATACCGCTCGCGTCATCGATGCCGAGGTCAAGCAGGTCATCGACCGCAACTACGCCCGTTCCAAGCAGATCCTTTTGGATAACATGGACGTGTTGCACAGCATGAAAGATGCGCTGATGAAGTACGAGACCATCGACGCCAAACAGATCGATGATCTGATGGCTCGTCGCGAGGTACGTGCTCCGAGCAACTGGCATGACGAGCACGGAGATACCCCGCAAGGTGGTTCTACCGTGGCTGCCGAGGCCAAGCCAGCCGATGAGGCTGCACCGGTGGTGGATGTCACTATCGACAAAGCCAACGACGCTCCGGCCAAATAATCGTGACTCTCCAAACCCCGGGCTTGCCCGGGGTTTTTCTTTATCAGATGGATGTGAACATGCAGTTAACCAGCAAGGGGCTCAGCCTCTCTCTCGATCGTCCCCATGTGATGGGGATCCTCAATGTGACGCCCGACTCCTTCTCCGATGGCGGTAATTTCAACCAGTTTGAACGGGCAATAGCCCATGCGCGGCAAATGGTCTCGGATGGCGCAACCCTCATCGACATCGGTGGCGAGTCTACCCGCCCAGGTGCGCCCGATGTGAGCGAGCAGGAGGAGCTGGACAGGGTCATTCCTGTTGTGGCGCAGATTGCCCGTGAGCTGGACGTGATGATCTCTCTCGATACCTCCAAAGCGGCTGTGATGCGGGAGGGTTGCAAGGCGGGTGCCCATCTGATCAACGATGTGAGGGCGCTGCAGGAGCCGGGAGCGCTTGATGCTGCCGCTGAAGCGCGCGTTCCGGTTTGCTTGATGCATATGCAGGGGCAGCCGAGAACCATGCAGGTCGAGCCGCATTATGACGATCTGGTGGGAGAGGTGAGAGCCTTCTTTGACGAACGGATCGCAGCCTGCCTGGCCGCCGGAATAGCCCGTGAGCAGCTGCTGCTGGATCCGGGATACGGTTTTGGCAAGACGCTGGCACACAACTATCAGCTCCTGGCCGCCCAGGGAGAGTTGCTTGACTACGGTCTTCCGCTCTTGGTGGGAATGTCGCGAAAGTCTATGATAGGCAACCTGCTGAACCGCCCTGTGGGTGAACGTCTGGCTGGCAGTCTGGCTTGTGCCCTTATCGGCATGCAGCACGGAGCCAGGATCATCAGGGTTCACGATGTGCGGGAGACCATGGATGCGTTGCGAGTCGGCTGGCAGGCCATGACGGGACAAGATTTTATTTCCAGATAATAAAGAGAACAGACAATGGCAAGAAAGTATTTCGGCACAGATGGTGTGCGCGGCAAAGTCGGCGAATATCCCATTACTCCTGATTTTGTAATGAAGCTGGGCTGGGCCGCGGGTAAGGTGCTCTCCAAGAAGGGCACCAAAAAGGTGCTGATTGGCAAAGACACCCGAATCTCTGGCTATATGCTGGAATCAGCGCTGGAAGCAGGTCTCTCAGCCGCCGGTCTCAAAGCCATACTGATGGGCCCCATGCCAACTCCGGCCGTTGCCTACCTGACCCGCACCTTCCGTGCCGAGGCCGGCATCGTTATCAGCGCCTCGCACAACCCCTTCTATGACAACGGCATCAAGTTCTTCTCAGCCGACGGCACCAAACTGCCTGACGAAGTCGAGATGGCCATTGAGGCTGAGCTTGATCACGAGCTCAAGTGCGTTGAATCTGCCGAGCTCGGCAAAGCACTGCGTATCGATGATGCAGCTGGCCGCTATATCGAGTTCTGCAAGAGCACCTTCCCTTCCAATATGAATCTGGACGGGTTGAAGATGGTGGTCGATTGTGGTCACGGGGCAACCTACCATATCGCGCCTTCAGTGTTCCGTGAGCTCGGGGCCGAGGTGATCACCATGGGCTGCTCTCCGGATGGCCTCAATATCAACGATGGCGTTGGCTCGACTGCCCCCGAGGCACTGGTTGCCAAGGTGCTGGAGTGCAAGGCGGATCTCGGCGTGGCATTCGATGGTGACGGCGATCGCCTGATCATGGTGGATCACACCGGCTACCTGATCGACGGTGACGAGATCCTCTATATCATCGCGCGGGACGCCTTGCGCAACGGTCGTCTCAAGGGAGGTGTCGTCGGCACCCTGATGGCCAACATGGGTCTGGAACTGGCGTTGCAAACACTGGGTATCCCGTTTGCCCGTGCCAAGGTGGGTGACCGCTACGTGTTGGAGATGATGGAAGAGAAGGGCTGGCGTATCGGTGGCGAGAACTCCGGTCACATCATCTGTCTTGATCAGACCACTACGGGTGATGGCATCGTGGCCGCCTTGCAGGTGCTCACCGCCATGCGCAGTGCCGAGATGCCGCTGGCCAAGCTGCGCTCCGGCATGAGCAAGTTCCCGCAAGTACTGGTGAATGTGCGCTTTGCCGAAGGAAAGGATCCGCTGGCTGCAGAAGCGGTCAAGCAGGAGGTCGCCAAGGTTGAACAGGAACTGGGCGGTCGTGGCCGCGTGTTGTTGCGTAAATCCGGTACCGAGCCCCTGATCCGGGTCATGGTGGAAGGGGAGCACGAGCAACAGGTGCGTGATATGGCTCAGCGCATTGCCGATCAGGTTGAGTCGGCGTTTTAATGAGCGTTCAGGGCGGCTTTTTAGCCGCCCTGGTTGTATCTTGTTCAATCGATTCAAAAAAATGAAAATAGCACTTGTCAGCTGACAATCCTCTGGATATTATCAGCCCCGCTTTCGCAAGGGAGTTGCCGATGGGACATCGCAAGCCGTTTGTAGCAGCCAACTGGAAGTTGCACGGTAGTAGGTCGCAGTTAGAACAGTTTACGAGTCAGTGCCTGAAAGGTGTTGATGGTGATGTAGATGTTGTTATCTGCCCGTCCCATGTGCATCTCGACTTTACCACCTCACTGCTCAGCGAGCAGAAAGTGATAGGGTTGGGGGCTCAGAATGTGAGTCAGCACGAAACGGGCGCTTACACGGGTGAAGTCTCGTGTGAGATGCTGGTCGAGGCAGGGTGTCGATACGTCTTAGTAGGGCACTCCGAGCGCAGGCGTCTCTTTGGTGAGACCAGCTTTATCGTCGCAGAGAAGTTTGCGGCAGCCAGAGCGGCAGGTCTGATTCCCATCCTCTGTTTGGGTGAGTCAGGTGCAGCAAGGCAAGCGAGAAGAACCTTCGAGGTGATCGCAGAAGAGCTGGATATCGTCATAGAGAAAAATGGCGCAATGGCTTTCGATAATGCTATCATCGCCTACGAGCCGATTTGGGCTGTAGGTACAGGTAAATGCGCCACACCCGAGCAGGCACAAGAGGTTCATTCCTTTATTCGTGGTCGCTTGGCGGAGGATACTCCGGTAATAGGTGAGAAGATCAGAATCATCTATGGTGGGAGCGTGACGCCGACCAATGCGAGAGATTTGTTTGCCCAACCCGACGTAGATGGCGGATTGATTGGCAGAGCGAGTCTCGATAGCGATGCGTTTTTAGGAATTGTTGAAGCGGCAAAGGGTGCAAGTTAAATGTACGAGATTCTTTTAGTCGTTTATCTGCTGGTTTCACTGGCTCTGATTGGTCTGGTGATGATTCAGCAAGGTAAAGGGGCTGATATGGGCGCCTCCTTCGGCGCGGGGGCATCGAACACAGTATTCGGCTCCAGTGGTTCAGGCAGTTTCCTGACCCGAACAACAGCGATTTTGGCTACTCTGTTTTTCGTAATCAGCCTGGTGCTCGGCTCTATGTCCAGCAACAAGGTCAAACAGGGCAGCGAATGGGAAAATCTGCAACAAACCCAACAGGTTGAGCAGACCAAAGCGCCAGTGAAGAAAGATACTGACGTTCCCGAGTAAGAGTTTTGCCGTGGTGGTGGAATTGGTAGACACGCTATCTTGAGGGGGTAGTGCTCTAGGGTGTGCGGGTTCGAGTCCCGCCCACGGCACCAATTAAGTAGTGACCCGGGTAACCGGGATGTTATAGCCAAGTCAGTCTTGTATAGAAAGAATGAAGTGGCTATAATCTCGCACGATTTCGGACGCGGGGTGGAGCAGCTCGGTAGCTCGTCGGGCTCATAACCCGAAGGTCGTCGGTTCAAATCCGGCCCCCGCAACCAACTTTCACGCATTTCCTACGCTCAGGAAGGCGGTCGCTGCGAGGCGACAATCAGGGTAAAGCGCCAAGCCCCGATTTGACATCGGGGCTTTTTGTTATGTGCGATTTACTCTGAATCGATCTCTATCTGGGCTTTATGCCCTTTTTTTGTTTTTCGGAGGGTGACTTTGGCTACGTTGGAACAACGTTTGACCGATCTGCTCGAGGCTCCGGTCGTTGCCTTGGGTTTTGAACTTTGGGGTATTGAGTTTATCCGTGCGGGTAAACACTCCACCTTGCGCGTCTATATCGACGGCGAGCAGGGCGTGACCGTTGAGAACTGTGCTGAGGTCAGCCATCAGGTTGGCGCCATTATGGACGTAGAAGATCCCATCACCGAGGAGTATTACCTCGAGGTATCTTCCCCGGGTCTGGATCGCCCCCTGTTCAAGGTTGCCCAGTTCGAAAAATACGTTGGCCAAGAGGCGGCGGTAACGCTTCGGATGGCAACAAACAACCGCCGCAAGTTCAAAGGCGTAATCAAAGCCGTGCAGGGCGACATGATCACTCTGACGGTAGATGGTAAGGACGAAGTGTTGGCTTTCACCAATATCCAAAAAGCGAACATAGTGCCGAACTTTGGTTAACGAGGCTATCGGATATGAATAAAGAGATTTTGCTGGTCGTTGACGCAGTATCCAACGAGAAAGCTGTACCCCGCGAGAAGATCTTCCAGGCTCTGGAGACTGCGCTGGCGACTGCGACCAAGAAGAAATATGAAGGCGAGATTGAAGTGCGCGTTGAAATCGATCGCAAGACCGGTGACTACGACACCTATCGCCGTTGGGTGGTGATTGCGGATCAAGCCGCAATGGAGAACCCTTACGCCGAGATCACTCTGGAAGCAGCCCAAATCGAGCAGCCGGAGATCCAGATTGGTGATTACGTTGAAGACCAGATCGATTCCGTCACCTTCGACCGTATTACTACCCAGACTGCCAAGCAGGTTATCGTGCAGAAAGTGCGCGAAGCCGAGCGTTCACAAGTCGTTGACCAGTTCAAGGACAAAGAAGGCACGATCATCAGCGGCGTGGTCAAGAAGAGCAACCGCGACAACGTGATCCTGGATCTGGGCAGCAATGCCGAGGCCGTGATTTTCCGCGACGACATGCTGCCGCGTGAAACCTTCCGTCCGGGTGACCGCGTTCGCGGCCTGCTGTATGCAGTACGTCCGGAAGCGCGTGGTTCCCAGCTGTTCGTCAGCCGCTCCAGCCCTGACTTCCTGAAAGAGCTGTTCCGCATCGAAGTACCGGAAATCGGTGAAGAGATGATCGAAATCATGGGCGCGGCCCGAGATCCGGGTTCCCGCGCCAAGATCGCGGTGAAGACCAACGATCGTCGTATCGACCCGATCGGTGCCTGTATCGGTATGCGTGGCGCCCGTGTGCAAGCTGTCTCCGCCGAGTTGAGCGGTGAGCGTGCCGACATCGTGCTGTACGATGACAACCCCGCCCAGTACGTGATCAATGCCATGGCGCCTGCCGATGTGGCCTCCATCATCGTTGATGAAGACAACCACACCATGGACATCGCCGTGGAAGCCGCCAACCTGGCTCAGGCCATCGGTCGCAACGGTCAGAACGTGCGTCTGGCTTCCCAGCTGACCGGTTGGGAGCTGAACGTGATGACCGTTGAGGACATGCGTGCCAAGCACCAGGCTGAAAACGACCGCATCATGAACCTGTTCACCAGCACTCTGGACATCGACGACGATTTCGCCGGCCTGCTGATGGAAGAGGGTTTCTCCACTCTGGAAGAGATCGCCTTCGTTCCGGTCAATGAACTGCTGGCTATCGACGGTCTGGATGAAGACATGGTCGAAGAGCTGCGCAAGCGTGCCAAAGATGCACTGACCACCAAGGCACTGGCCAAAGAGGAGTCCTTCGATGGCGTCGAGCCGTCTGAAGACCTGCTCAATCTGAACGGTCTGAGTCGCGAACTGGCTTACGCCATGGCCGGTCGTGGTGTTGGTACCCTGGAAGATTTGGCTGAGCAAGGCATTGATGACCTTGCTGGTATTGAAGGGCTGACTGCCGAGAAGGCTGGTGAGCTCATTATGGCTGCTCGCAATATCTGTTGGTTCGGAGAAGAGCAGTCTTAAGTAAGATCAAACGGAGGAAAATGAATGGCAGAAGTATCAGTCAAACAACTTGCCACTGACATCGACACACCGGTTGATCGTCTTCTCCAGCAATTTGTCGATGCCGGTATCAGCAAGAGCAAGGCCGACGACATGGTTAGCGAGTCTGAAAAGCAGACCCTGCTGGCACACTTGAAGAAACAGCATGGTGGTGACGAGGTTGCCGCTCCTGCTCGCATGACTTTGCAGCGCAAGACCAAAAGCACCATCAGTGTGCAGGGTACTGGTGGCAAGAACAAAGAAGTGCAGGTAGAAGTACGCAAATCTCGCACCTATGTAAGACGTTCGGCGCTGGAAGAAGAACAGCGTCAGGCGGAAGCCGAGGAAACAGCGCGTTTGGAAGCAGAAGCAAAAGCTCGTCGCGAGGCCGAAGATAAGGCTCGTCTCGAAGCGGAAGAGAAGGCTCGCCGTGAGGCTGAGCAGGCTCGTCGTGAAGCTGAGGAAAAGGCGCGAATCGAGGCACAACAAAAGGCTCGACAGGCTCAACAGCCCGCCAAAGCAGCCAGTAGCACAGCTCAGCAAGAGGCAGAAAAGATGGCCAAGCGCGAAGCAGAAGAACTGAAGCGCCAACAGGAACAGACAGCTTTGCAAAAAGCTGAAGAGCTCGCCGCCAAGAAAGCCGAAGAGGCTCGTGTCATGGCAGAGCAGAATGCAGCCCGCTGGGCTGAAGAAGAAGCGGCTCGCGCCAAAGAGAGCAGCGACTACCATGTGACCACCTCCAAGCACGCCCAAGCTGCTGAAGATGAGCTGGATCGCAAGGAAGAGAGCAGCCGTCGTACTGCCGCTGCCGCCAAAGGTCCGAAGAAAGTGGGCCGTCGCGATGATGATCGCAACGACCGCAACTCCCGTGATCCGCGCGCTCGCAAGGGCAAGCGTGGCAAGGTTGCTACCCCGAACGCAATGAAGCACGGCTTCAACAAGCCGGCAGCTGCCGTCAACCGTGACGTCATCATCGGCGAGACCATCACAGTGGCCGAGCTGGCCAACAAGATGGCCGTCAAGGGTGTTGAAGTCATCAAGGTGATGATGAAGATGGGCGCCATGGCCACCATCAACCAGGTGATCGACCAGGAGACCGCTCAGCTGGTCGCCGAGGAGATGGGTCACAAGGTTGTGCTGCGTCGCGAGAACGAGCTGGAAGAGGCGGTACTGTCCGATCGTGACGAGACCTCCGAAGCCAAGCCGCGCGCGCCGGTTGTGACCATCATGGGTCACGTTGACCACGGCAAGACCTCGCTGCTGGACTACATCCGTAAGGCCAAGGTTGCTGCTGGCGAAGCCGGTGGTATTACCCAGCACATCGGTGCTTACCACGTTCAGACCGACAGCGGCATGATCACCTTCCTGGATACTCCGGGTCACGCGGCGTTTACCTCCATGCGTGCTCGTGGTGCCAAGGCGACCGACATCGTTGTTCTGGTTGTTGCTGCTGACGACGGCGTGATGCCGCAGACCATCGAAGCTATCCAGCACGCCAAGGCTGCCGGTGTGCCGCTGGTTGTTGCGGTCAACAAGATCGACAAGCCTGAAGCAGATCCGGACCGCGTCAAGACCGAGCTGGCTCGTTACAACGTCATGTCCGAAGATTGGGGTGGAGACTGCCAGTTCGTGCACGTTTCTGCCAAGTCCGGCCAGGGCATCGACGACCTGCTGGAAGCCATTCTGATCCAGGCCGAAGTGCTGGAGCTGAAAGCCGTAGTCGACGGCATGGCCAACGGTGTGGTCATCGAATCCTTCCTCGACAAGGGCCGTGGTCCGGTTGCGACCGTGCTGGTTCAGGAAGGTACTCTGCGTCAGGGCGACATCGTTCTATGTGGTCTCGAATACGGTCGTGTCCGTGCCATGCGTGACGAACTGGGCCGCGAAATCAAGGAAGCGGGTCCGTCCCTGCCGGTGGAAATCCTTGGTCTGTCCGGTGTTCCGTCTGCCGGTGACGAAGCGACTGTGGTTCGTGACGAGAAGAAAGCCCGCGAAGTGGCTCTCTATCGTCAGGGCAAGTTCCGCGAAGTCAAACTGGCTCGCCAGCAGAAGGCCAAGCTGGAGAACATGTTCTCCAACATGACCGAAGGCGAAGTCTCCGAAGTGAACGTGGTGATCAAGGCCGACGTACAGGGTTCTGTGGAAGCGATCTGCGATGCGCTGGTCAAGCTCTCCACCGACGAAGTGAAGGTGAAGATCGTGGGTTCCGGCGTAGGTGGTATCACCGAAACCGACGCGACTCTGGCTGCTGCATCCAGCGCCATCCTGGTTGGCTTCAACGTGCGTGCCGATGCTTCTGCGCGCAAGGTTATCGAAGCCGAGAGCCTGGATCTGCGTTACTACTCCGTCATCTATGACCTGATCGACGAAGTGAAGCAGGCCATGAGCGGCAAGCTGGCTCCCGAGTATCGTCAGGAGATCATCGGTCTGGCCGAAGTGCGCAGCGTCTTCAAATCACCGAAGTTTGGCGCAGTTGCCGGCTGTATGGTTACCGAAGGTGTGGTCAAGCGCTCCAACCGTATTCGCGTTCTGCGCGACAACGTGGTTATCTATGAAGGCGAGCTGGAATCCCTGCGTCGCTTCAAGGATGACGTCAACGAAGTCAAGAACGGCTACGAGTGTGGTATCGCGGTCAAGAACTACAATGACGTACGCGAAGGCGACCAGATCGAAGTTTACGAGACCGTTGAAATCCAACGGACTCTGTAAGCCGAGAGTCAGACAAAATAGGGGGCCATGGCCCCCTTTTATCGCAGGATAGAATATGGCCAGAGAATTCAGCCGGACCCGTCGGGTCGGACAGCAGATCCAGCGTGAAATCGCGCTGATCCTGCAGCGCGAGGTGAAAGACCCGCGCATTGGCATGGTGACCGTTTCCGATGTGGAAGTGTCCCGTGACCTTAACTACGCCAAGATTTATGTCACCTTCTTGCAGCTGGAAAATGATGCCGAGCGCATCAGTGAAGGGCTCAAGGCGTTGACCGAAGCAGCTGGTTACATCCGTAGCCTGCTGGGCAGTGCCATGCGTCTACGCGTGGTGCCAGAGCTGCGCTTTTTCTATGATCAGACGCTGGTTGAGGGGATGCGTCTCTCCAACCTGGTGACCAATACCATCCGTGAAGACAAGCGCCGCATGGCGGAGTCGGGTCGTGACGAAGAGTCCGACGTGGCTGCGGATGATAACGCTGAGGATAAAGGCTGAGATGACTCGAAGACGTCGTTTCAAGGGCCGTGATGTTCACGGCATTCTGCTGCTGGATAAACCGACCGGCCTGACCTCCAACGATGTGTTGCAGAAGGTCAAGCGTATCTATAACGCCGCCAAGGCCGGTCATACCGGTGCGCTTGACCCGCTGGCGACCGGCATGCTGCCGATCTGCCTGGGCGAGGCCACCAAGTTTTCCCAGTATCTGCTGGATGCCGACAAGCGTTACGAAGTGACGGCCAAACTGGGTGAGCGCACCAACACCAGCGATTCCGATGGTGAAGTGGTTGCGACCCGTCCGGTCAATGTGGCTGTGGGTACCCTGATCGAGGCGCTGGACCAGTTCCGCGGCCCGATCATGCAGGTGCCGTCCATGTATTCCGCGCTCAAGCACAACGGCCGTCCGCTCTACGAGTATGCCCGCGAGGGGATCGAGATTGAGCGTGAAGCCCGTCCCATCACCATTTTCGAGCTGAAACTGATCAGCTTTGAAGGGGACGAGGTGAAGCTGGAAGTGCACTGCAGCAAGGGTACCTACATTCGCTCTCTGGTCGATGATCTGGGCGAGGTACTGGGCTGCGGTGCTCACGTCACCCAGCTGCGCCGCACTCAGGTAGCCAGCTATCCCTATGAGCGGATGCTGACCCTGGAGCAGCTCGAGTGCATCTTCGAGCAGGCCAAGAACGAGACCATTCCGCCGCGCGAAGTGCTCGATCCGCTGCTGCTGCCGATGGATACCGCCGTGGCATCCCTGCCCGAGGTGAACATGCTGGCGGTAGTCGCCGCCTATGTGAATCAGGGTCAGGCGGTGCAGGTACCGGGGGCACCGGCCAGCGGTCAGGTTCGCATGACAGTCGGCCCGGAGCGCGAGTTCATCGGTGTCGGCGAGATTGATGATGATGGCCGTGTCGCGCCCAAGCGACTGGTGCGTTATCACGACGAGGAGTGATCCTCTGGCGGTATAGGGCATCTCTTTCCCGTTTCGCCTCTTTATCGTTGCGAAAAGGGACGGGGACGATTATTATACCGCCCTCATTTCACGGCTGAATTAGAGATTGGCTGTGAACCTTTAAACACTCTACTGGAGTATTACCATGTCTCTAAATGCTGAGATCAAAGCTCAAATCGTTGCTGACAACGCTCGTTGCGCCAACGACACTGGCTCCCCCGAAGTGCAAGTTGCCCTGCTGACTGCCCAGATCAACCATCTGCAAGGTCACTTCAAGGAGCACTCCAAGGATCACCACGGTCGTCGCGGTCTGCTGCGCATGGTTTCCCAGCGTCGTAAGCTGCTGGACTACCTGAAGCGTAAAGATTCCGAGCGTTATGCTGCTCTGATCGCCAAGCTGGGTCTGCGTCGTTAATCGACCATCAGATTTCGCGAAAAAGGGGAACCTCCGGGTTCCCCTTTTTTATTGCTCTTCGCAGGTTGTCGCCGCCCTCACAGAATTCGCGTCGCCGCTTACCTTTTGCATCGAATCAAGTATACTTGTGCGCGAATTTAAAGAGCCAAATTGTAAAAAGGAAATTCACGTGAATCCTATTGTAAAGTCATTCCAGTACGGTCAACACACCGTCACTCTGGAAACCGGTGTGATGGCCCGTCAAGCCACTGCGGCCGTTATGGTCAGCATGGACGATACCTGCGTATTTGTGACCGTCGTCGGCAAGAAAGAGGCCGATCACGGCCGTGATTTCTTCCCGCTGACCGTCAACTACCAGGAGCGTACCTATGCTGCTGGTCGTATCCCGGGTGGTTTCTTCCGTCGTGAAGGCCGTCCGAGCGAAGGCGAGACCCTCATCTCCCGTCTGATCGACCGTCCTATTCGTCCGCTGTTCCCGGAAGGCTTCCTCAATGAGGTTCAGGTCGTTGCGACCGTGATGTCCGTGAATCCGGCCGTATCCCCCGACATCGTTGCCATGATCGGCGCCTCTGCTGCGCTGGCCATCTCCGGTATCCCGTTTGGCGGCCCGATTGGTGCTGCTCGCGTGGGTTACATGAACGGTCAGTACGTACTGAACCCGACCACCACCGAACTGCCGCAGAGCGATTTGGATCTGGTGGTTGCCGGTACTGCCAACGCGGTACTGATGGTTGAATCCGAAGCGGCCATCCTCTCCGAAGAGGTGATGCTGGGCGCCGTGGTATTTGGTCATGACCAGATGCAGATCGTGATCAATGCGATCAACGAGTTTGCCGCTGCCGTCGGCACCAAGCCGTGGGACTGGACTCCGCCTGCCGTCAACGAAGCACTGAAAGCCAAGGTTGCCGAGCTGGCGACCGCCGAGCTGGGTGAAGCCTACCGCATCACCGAGAAGGCTGTTCGTTACGAAACCATCGCTGCCATCAAGGGCCGTGTGGTTGAGCAGGTGATCGCTTCCGGTGTGGAAGAAGATGCCAAGAAGATCGGTGAAGAGTTCCACAGCCTGGAAAGCCGCATCGTTCGTGGTCGTGTCGTACGTGGCGAGCCGCGTATCGATGGTCGCGATCCCGAGATGATCCGTGCCCTGTCCGTTGCTACCGGCGTTCTGCCGCGTGCTCACGGTTCTGCCCTGTTCACCCGTGGTGAAACTCAGGCCATGGTCGTTGCGACCCTGGGTACCGAGCGTGATGCCCAGAACATCGACGAGCTGACCGGCAACCGAGCCGATCGCTTCATGCTGCACTACAACTTCCCGCCATACTGCGTCGGTGAGACCGGCATGATGGGTAGCCCGAAGCGTCGTGAAATCGGTCACGGCCGTCTGGCCAAGCGCGGTGTTGCTGCTGTGATGCCGAGCGCTGACGAGTTCCCGTACGTGGTTCGTGTGGTTTCTGAAATCACCGAATCCAACGGTTCTTCCTCCATGGCCTCCGTGTGTGGCTCCTCTCTGGCGCTGATGGACGCGGGTGTGCCGATCAAGGCCTCCGTTGCCGGTATCGCCATGGGTCTGGTGAAGGAAGAAGAAGGTTTCGTCGTGCTGTCCGACATCCTGGGTGACGAAGATCACCTGGGCGACATGGACTTCAAGGTTGCCGGTACCACCGAAGGTGTGACCGCACTGCAGATGGACATCAAGATCGAAGGCATCACCAAAGAGATCATGGAGATTGCCCTGAAGCAAGCTCGTGGTGCTCGCCTGCACATCCTGAAAGTGATGGACGAAGCCATCCAGGCTCCCCGTGCCGAGATCTCCGATTTCGCTCCGCGCATCCACACCATCAAGATCAACCCAGAGAAGATCAAGGACGTTATCGGTAAAGGTGGCTCCGTGATCCGTGCTCTGACCGAAGAGACCGGCACCAACATCGAGCTGGATGATGACGGTACTGTCCGCATCGCCGCCGTTGACGGTGACGCTGCCAAAGAAGCGATCCGCCGTATCGAGGCCATCACCGCCGAGATCGAAGTGAACCGCATCTATGAAGGCAAGGTTGTTCGTCTGGCCGACTTCGGCGCTTTCGTCAACATCCTGCCGGGCAAGGATGGTCTGGTTCACATCTCCCAGATCACCGACGCTCGCGTGCAGAACGTGGCCGACTACCTGAAGATCGGTGACGTGGTGAAGGTTAAGGTACTGGAAGTGGACCGTCAGGGCCGCGTACGTCTCTCCATCAAGGAAGCGAACGCGCCGACTGAAGCAGCTCCGGCTGCCGATGCTCCGGTTGCTGCTGAAGCACCTGCTGCAGAGTAATCTGCTTGCCTGAAATCGGACTGATTCCGGTTGCAGTAAAAAGTCCGGCTCCCCTTGGGGAGCCGGACTTTTTTTATGGGCAATGGCGGAGATCCCGGTCAAAGGAGTTATCTACCGAGGATGGCATGATGCATCTCCTGCAAAGGAAGTACATGGCGGGCTGCCGAGAGTTTGATCGCCTCCTTGGGCATGCCAAAGACAACGCAAGAGGCCTCATCTTGGGCATAGGTGTTGGCACCAGCTTCCAGCATTTCGCGTAATCCCCGGGCACCATCATCCCCCATGCCGGTCATGATGATGCCGGTGGCGTTCTTGCCGGCATATTTGGCCACGGAGCGAAACAACACATCTACCGAGGGGCGATGACGGTTGATAAGAGGGCCATCGACCACTTCGACGTGGTAATAAGCGCCGCTGCGCTTGAGCATCATGTGTTTGCCGCCCGGCGCGATCAGCGCCAGTCCCGGGATCACCCTGTCATTGTTTTTGGCTTCTCTTACCTCTATCTGACACACCCCGTTGAGACGCTCGGCAAACATGGCGGTAAATTTTTCCGGCATGTGCTGCACGATCACGATGCCGGGACTGACCCGGGGGAGGGCGGTCAGGACAGCTTCCAGAGCCTGGGTGCCCCCCGTGGAGGTGCCGATGGCGATGAGCCGTTCGGTGGTTTGCGCCATGGCGTGCTGGTTGGGGGACAACATGACATCGGCATTGAGTTTGGGATTGGTCGTGCGGGGCGCCGGTTTGCCGAGCCGCTTGATGTTGGCTTGAGCAGCGGCTCGTACTGCCATAGCCAGATCATGGGCTGACTCCTGCAAGAAGCTCTTTATCCCCATGGTGGGTTTGGTGATGATATCGACCGCTCCGGCCGCCATTGCCTGCAGGGTGGTTTCAGCTCCTTTTTCGGTCAGAGAGGAGCAGATAACTACTGGGGTTGGGTGCTCTGCCATGATCTTGGTGAGAAAGGTGATGCCATCCATTCTTGGCATCTCCACATCGAGGATAATGACATCGGGCCACTCTTTCTTCAGCTTGTCCTGGGCAAAAATCGGGTCTGAGGCTGTTGCGATAACCTTGATATCTGGCTCCTGCTCCAACACAGCTTGCAAGACCTGTCTGACCACGGCGGAATCATCCACCAGCATGACCCGGATCTGTTTCATTCTCGCGACTCCCGTTGATGTGGCAGACGATGATGGCGCAACCAGACACTACCGCTATTGAGCTCGAAAATCAGACTCCGGTGGCCATAGTGGCCAAGATGATGAGCCTTGATATCAAGTCCCAGGTGTTTGGTCAGCTGCCAGGCTGCCTGAATATTTCTGGTGGCGACATTGTTGTCGCTCTGGATGTACTCTGGTGCGTCAAACATGTTGCCCCCTCCAAACAACTTCACCTCGTACTCATGAATGGGGGCGGGATACAGGGCAATCGCCTTCAGCAGCAGGGCGATGGCTTCATCGGCATAGCGCCCATCCAGCTCTGTGGC
The DNA here is from genome assembly GCF_000764665.1 of Aeromonas lacus. Taxonomy (GTDB): domain Bacteria; phylum Pseudomonadota; class Gammaproteobacteria; order Enterobacterales; family Aeromonadaceae; genus Aeromonas; species Aeromonas lacus. Next base: position 85,237 of record NZ_JRGM01000130.1, read on the forward strand.
GGGTGTTCCCCGGGTTGGCAACATGTAATGACACATACCGCCCTGTTTCTGTTCCGGATGCCACAAGGTGATGGCCACACAGGAGCCAAGGAAGGTTTTTATGTGCACATCTTCCTTGCCAAAGAAGAGCTCACCCGGTTGCAGGATCACCTCCCGTACCATGCTGGTTATCTCTTCTGGTAGATGGAGGGAGAGACAAGCTGCAAACCATGCGGCAAGCCGTGCAGGCTTTCTGCATGGCTGACCAGCAGATAGCCGCCATGTTTCAGTTTGGGCACCAACCGTTGCAACACTTGTGCTTTGGTCTCCTTGTTGAAGTAGATCATGACATTACGGATGAAGATGACGTCAAACATGCCAATGTCGGGTAGCTCCTGATTGAGGTTGATCTGCATGAAACGGACTTTTTCCCGCAACTTGCGATCAATGATGAAAATACCCTCCTGCAGGCCGATGCCCTTGAGGCAGTATTTCATCAAAAATGAGAGCGGTATGTTATGGGCACGCTCTATTGGATAGCGCCCACTCATCGCCTGCTCAAGCACCCGTGATGAGATATCCGAGGCCAGGATCTCCCAGCCGAGCGTGTTTCGCTTCTCAGCCAGGGTCATGGCAAGGCTGTATGGCTCTTCACCAGAGGAGCTGGCAGCACTCCAGATCCGCAATGAGCGATCTGCCGGTATGTGGGTGAGAACCTGCTGGGTCAGAAAATCAAAATGCTTGGGTTCTCTGAAGAAGTAGGTTTCATTGGTCGTGAGCAGATCGAGTGCCAGTTGCAGTTCGCCACTCCTGTCGGCCATGATGAACTGAAAATAGTCGTCATAACTTTCCAGCCCGTAGTGACATACCCGCTTTGCCAGCCGACTCGCGACCAGCGCTTTTTTGGCAGGGGACATATCAATCCCCGCCGTCTGATGTAGCCAGCGTTGGAAACGGGAGAATTCGTCATCATGCAGCTGGATTTGGTACAAGTGTCTATGCCTCCACCAGAGATATTCAGAAGAGAGGCAATGCCTCTCTTCTCATGGTTAAAAGCGGACGAAATCAGAATCATTGAGTGGACGCGATTGACCGGCTAATCGATCCTGGTTTTTGTTATTCCCCTCGGTAACGAAATGCCCTTTGGTATGGTGATGCGCAGACTTGCCGTTGGCTTTGTTCTCTTTGTGTGGTTCCTCCAGAGTGAAGAACTCCATAGCGAGTTGTAGTTGTTCTGCCTGAGTGCTCATCTCCTCCGCTGTTGCCGCCAGCTCTTCGCTACAGGATGCATTTTGCTGGGTAACCTGGCTGAGCTGGTTCATGGCGAGGTTGATCTGGCTGACGCCGGTTGATTGCTCAGTCGATGCAGCACTGATCTCCTGAACAAGATCCGATGTTTTGTTGATAGAGGGCACCATTTGATCCAGAAGATGCCCAGCTTTCTCTGCCATATCTACACTGCTGGACGCGAGCTCACCAATCTCTTGTGCCGCGATCTGGCTGCGCTCGGCCAGCTTGCGAACTTCAGCTGCAACTACGGCAAAGCCTTTGCCATGATCGCCTGCCCGGGCGGCCTCGATTGCCGCATTGAGTGCCAGCAAGTTGGTTTGATAGGCGATGTCGTCGATGATGCCAATCCGTTTGGCTATCTGCTTCATTGCATCAACGGTAAGTTTGACAGCCTCGCCACCCTCTATCGCCTCTTTCGCGGCCTTGCTGGCCATGCCATCGGTGACTTGGGCGTTGTCGGTGTTCTGGTTGATGCTGGCACTCATCTGCTCTATTGATGCGCTGGTCTCCTCCATGCTGGCTGCTTGTTCACTACTCGACTGGCTGATGGATTGAGCTGTTGCACTAACCTGTTCGGCTGCACTGGATAAGTTATCCGAGGCACTTCTCACCTCTGTCACAATATTGGTCAGGGAGGCAATGGTTTGGTTGAGAGCATCCTTGGTGGTACCGAATATGCCGGGGTAATCGGCTTCAATGTGCTGGGTCAGGTCTCCTTTAGCCAACGACTGAACTATCCGGATGACATCGCTTAGCGTGCTGTCGATTACTTCGGCAATCTGATTGATCCCTTCCCCCATAGTTTGGAAAAATCCGCTCTTTCCTGCCAGATCCATGCGGTGGTGCAGTTCGCCGTTGATGACTGCTTGCACGAGATCAGACATCTCTCTCTCGATGGTCACCTCCTTGGTTCTGTCTGCCCATTCGACAACGGCACCAAGCCGTTCGCCATTGTCATTGAAGACCGGATTGGCAATCAGGGCGAAGGTGCGTCCACCGAGCTTAATTTGGGTACGATAGGTGCTGCTCAATTTGGCCAGCATGGCGCGCTGGTGGCCGGGATGCTTGTGAAAGCTGTCGATGTTTGCCCCCATCAGCTGATTGGCATTGAAGCTGTATAGCTCTTTTTTGATATCAGATTCAGCTGTATTGAGCATTTCGGTCACGGCTTCGTTCATGTAGATAATGTCGAAATTGGTATCGGCGATCATCACATTGGTTGTGGCGCAATCGAGTGCTTTGCGAACCAGCCGATTTTCATGGAGGAGCCTCTGGTTGTTATGAAGCTCTTCTCTGTAGCTCTCCAGCTTGTCATTCATCAGAGTGACAAGTTCATTGATGCTGTGGCCGGTCTCTAGTAATGCGCCATTAAAACCGGAGAGATCGAGGGGGCTGGGCGGTGTATCTTCGATTAATGCTTGCTGGATCTGTTTGATAGATGTCAGTAGCCGAGCCTGCTGGTGGGCTTCTGCTGTAGCGTTGCCGAAGAGTTTGCCAAAGAGTGATTGAGTCATGAGCGTGTCCTTTTGCTACATGTCATGGTGTGGATACCGGTTCAGGAAAGTTGCAGATTACTCTGCGGTAAACGAGCCTGCGGCTGGGTTATTTCATTGAGCTGGGCCATCTCCTCCAGTGACAGGACTTTTTCGGTGTCGATCAGAATGACGAACTTGCCATTCACTTTGCCCATTCCGCTGATGAAGTCAGCCCTGATTTTTGCGCCAAAACTGGGGGGCGGTTCGATGTCGGATGGGGGGATGCCTAGTACTTCAGATACTGAATCGACTACAACACCGATGTCATGACCAGCCGGCTCATCGCCTTGCTGCGGCATGCCTTCAATGATGACTATGCAGCTTCGGCGCGTAATGTTTGAGGGTGCGCAGCCGAAACGGGCACTCAGATCCACGACAGATACCACGGATCCCCTCAGATTGATCACCCCGCGGATAAAGCTCGGCATCATGGGAATGGGAGTAATGTTGCCGTACTCTATGATCTCTTTGACGCCCAAAATATTGATGGCAAACATCTCGTTGTTAATAAGAAATGTCAGGTACTGTGCGTCGCCTGATTGTTCGTTCAATGTTGCCGGCGGCAGCGTGATATTGGTTGTACTGTTCATGCGGTCCTCCGGTTAAAAGTGAATAAAATCAGCTTCATTCAGGGATGAAGATGGGGGCTGATGTGGCGGAATAGCCCGTTGTGGTGGGGCAATAAAGCTTCCTCTGGGAGGAGATGCTTTATGGCTTTTATGGCTCTGCTCATACTGACTGACACTGGTTTGCGGATTTTTTTCCAGCGAGAAAAAGGACATGGTCTGCTGTAGTTCACTTGCTTGTGAGCTCATCTCTTCCGCTGTGGCTGCCAACTCTTCGCTGCTGGCCGCATTTTGCTGTGTTACCTGATTAAGTTGACTCATTGCCAGACTGATTTGGTTGGCTGCGCTGGCTTGTTCAGAGGAAGCCGCATTAATTTCCTGAACCAGATCGGATGTTTTGCGGATCGAGGGGACAATTTTTTCCAGCAAACTGCCAGCACATTCAGCTTTGCTGACGCTGTCGGAAGATAGCTCACCAATCTCCTGCGCGGCGACCTGGCTGCGTTCAGCCAGTTTTCGAACTTCAGCCGCGACCACAGCAAAACCTTTACCATGTTCTCCGGCGCGGGCTGCTTCGATGGCGGCGTTCAGTGCCAGAAGGTTAGTTTGGTAGGCAATATCATCGATAATGCTGACTTTCTTGGCTATTTGCTGCATGGCTGCCACGGTTTGCTGAACAGAGCGTCCACCTTCGGTTGCCTCTTTTACCGAGTTGCTGGCCATGCTGTCGGTGATTTTGGCATTCTCAGTGTTCTGATTGATGCTGGCACTCATTTGCTCAATGGATGCACTTGTCTCCTCGACGCTGGCTGCTTGTTCGCTGGTTGCCTGGCTTAATGCCTGTGCAGTGTTGCTCACCTGGTTGGATGCATTGGTGAGGTTATCTGCGGCGTTGCGCACCTCTTCAATAATGTGTGTCAGTGCCACTATGGTTTGGTTCAAGCCATCTTTTGTCTGACCAAAAATCCCGGGGTAGGGCTCGTCAATACGTTGTGTCAGGTCTCCCTTGGAGAGAGAGGTTGCGATGCGCATCACATCCTCAAGGCTGGTATCCGTGACGTGAGATAACCGGTTCAATAGTTCTGATACACGCTTGATATAACCTTGGCGGTTTTCCAGTGCAATTTTATGGCTGAAGTCCCCCTCTTCCACCGCTGCCGTTACCAGCGTTTCAATATCTGTAATCAGGGCACCGAGAGTCTTGACCATATTATCCATGGCTAGCAGCAACTGACCTGCTTCGTCATTTGACTCAATCTTTATCGATACATCGAGGTTGCCTGCCGCGAGACTATTGGCAACATTCAAGGCTTGTTCAATGGGGGTGATAATACTTTTTATCAGCATGGTGCCGAACCAAGCTGCGATAACCATGCCTGCAATGATGACGGATGCCATTGTAATCAGCATGTTGTGGTACCAGGATTGAGCGGCAGCGTATTCAGATTTGGCTACGCTCAACTGCAAGGTAACCAGTTCAGTTATTTTATTGCCTATCGGATCGATGGATTCGTAGAGCGCACCATCGAAATTGTTGAGCATGCCGGGGATCATCCCATGTTGCGTAGCCAGAAATTTCTCCAGTTTGCCAATGTCCCTATTGGCTGCGCTAAACAGGTTGATAGCTTCGGAGGATAAACGCTGCTCCTCGCTGGTGAGCGTGGTGGACTGGTAATTCTGCCAGACCTGTTTGATCTCTTGTTGAGCTTGCTCTATCTGGGTAAGCGCCTCTTCTGCCGTGATGAGGCCTGCATTGGCTTTATTGATGTTGTCGATGATGGATACGGCGTAGCGATCAGAGATGGTTTTCAGTTGCTTGAGTGGAACCACCCGGTCGTTGTATACCCGTTGCAACCCTGTATTGCTGCTCTGCATATTATATAAGCCAAGGCTACCAACTCCGAGCAGCAGTGTGCAAAGCAGGCAAAGCAGAACAATGAGGCGTAATTTTATGGTGGAGTTTTTAAACATATGTGACTCCTCAGTTGATGCTGATTTGGGGTTGGATTGATGGGGGATTTAATCGGCTAAATTGCCCTGATTCTTGGTTTATTGCGTGCTGAATAAGCGATGGGATATCGAGGATAAGAGCAATTTCGCCTCCTCCCAAAATGGTTGAACCACTTATTCCCTGCAGCCGCTGGAATAATTTACCCAGAGGTTTGATGACAGTTTGAAACTCTCCCAGCAACTCATCGACTACCAGTCCAGATTTTTTCCCTGCATAACTCACCACTACAATATTCTCACGACGCCCCTTGATGCCTTGGGTATCAAAGTAGTGCTGCAGACGAATGAAGGGCAGCACTTCACCTCGCAAGTTGATGTAATTTCGTCCTTGTGTATCGGCCAGAGCGTTCGGGGTTAATTCTACGCACTCGATCACCATATCCAGCGGGATCACATAATGGGTATCGCAGACCCTGACCAGAAAACCGTCGATGATGGCGAGTGTCAGCGGAAGGCGGATTTGCACTCTGGTGCCCTTGCCTGGGATGCTGTCGAGCTCAACTGTGCCACGCAGGGCAGTAATATTGCGTTTGACCACATCCATACCGACGCCGCGGCCGGAAAGATTGGTAATCGCTTCGGCAGTGGAAAAGCCGGGCTCGAAGATGAGTTGGTAAATCTCCTGGTCTGTCAGCGTACTGGTGGTACTGATCAAACCGCGTTCAATGGCTTTTTGTTGGATCCTTGCCTTGTTGAGGCCGGCACCATCATCCCTGATCTCGATAACGATACTGTTAGAGTCGTGGTAGGCGTTGAGGTTCAACGTTCCTTTGGACGGTTTGCCCGCAAGGAGGCGTTGCTCGGCTGATTCGATACCATGATCCATCGCATTTCTGACCAGATGCATGAGCGGGTCGCCGATCTTCTCCACAACGGATTTGTCCAGCTCGGTTTCTGCACCTGATATTACCAAGGTGATTTCTTTGTTTAGCTCCTGACTCACATCTCGTACAACTCGTTGAAAGCGGTTGAAGGTATCCCCAATGGGGACCATTCTCAGGCGCAATGCATTATCGCGGATCTCTTCCACCAGCATGGCGATCACCGATGTTGCTTCCTGTAACTGTGCTTCCCTGATGCGCTGCGCGAGCATGTTTGCCCCTGAACTGGCGACTACCAACTCCCCAACCAGATTGATCAGGTCATCCAGCTTGTCGGCATGTACCCTGACGTAGCGCCCTTCCTTGTTTTTGCTCTCTTTGGTCTGGTTTTGTTTTTTCAGTGCAGCATCGACAACGGCTTCATTGACAGCGCCTTGCGCGATGAGGATTTCACCAAGCTTGGGCGCGATTTCATTGGATGTTGCTTGCTGGGTTTGTAGTCCAGCGGCCAGCTCTTCTGCGGTCAGGGCTCCGGTGTTGACCAGCAGTTGCCCCAGCATGGCGTTATCTTCCGGCAGCGATTCAATGAGATTGATGAACTCGGTGATCTTGCTGTGGGGGGGGAGAATGGCAATCTGGCAGTCATCTCTGACAAATTCAAAGACGTCGCTGATGGCAGCCTTATCGGCCTGAGAGTCGAAATCAATTTCGTAACCGAGATGGCAATTTTCCGGATCAAATTGATCCCAATCCGGTATGGCCTGGTGAATGGTCTCCAGTGCACTGATAGTACCGAGCGTGCAGAGATAGCGCAGAAAGGCCGCAGGATCCATGCCGTTGCGCAGCACGTCTTGGCCAAAGCGCAGGGAGATATGCCATAGCGATGCAGAGCTGGTGACAGCTCCCTCTTTTTCAATTTTGGCTTCGGGAGTGGGTATAGTATCTGGCAACGTGGTTTGCGGTACGCATTGGTAACGGGTGAGAGCAAGCCGCAAGCGCTGATCCTGCATTTCGTCGCTATCGCTCAATGCAGAGCCCTGTTCGGCCACGACACTGATGAGTAGCTGGATGTGATCACAGCTCTCCAGCAGATCCTTTATCAAGGGAGAGGTGACAACAAATTGCTGGTTTCTTATCTGGTCGAGCAGATCCTCTACGATGTGGGTAAACCCGACAATCGGCTGCAGCCCAAACAGCCCTGCAGAGCCTTTGATGGTGTGAGCCGCACGAAAGATGGCACCTATCAGTTCACCATTATCTGGCTCACCTTCCAGTGAGAGTAGAGCGGATTCCATCTCTTCGAGTAGATCACGCGCCTCGGCAATATAGGTTTGTAAAGCCTGATCAAGATCGATACTCACAGTGACTCCTTGTCATGGTGGCTCAGGGCCGCTCGTCATGAGTGATGAGAGTTGGATCGCCAAAGAATCCGGATAATTGGCAAAGTTCCAGAAGTTCCAGCACGACGTTGCTATGCCAGACCAGCGAGAGGGGGTAACCTTGTTGCTGTGCACTTTTTTTGGCTGCGATCAGCAGTTGGAGTCCCGCACTATCTATCTCGGCAATATTTGCCAGATTGAGTTCCAGTTCCCGTCCTTGATAGAGCAAGGGGGTGAGTGCCTCTTTGATTTCGCCCACTGTGTATATGGTGAGCTCGTCAGGTAGTGTTACCACTGTCTTGTTATCCAGCATCTCGCTTTGCAATGACATATGAGCTCCGGGATCATGGCATGATCAGTTTGGATACCGCGGAGAGCATCTGTTCCGGCTGGAACGGTTTGACTACCCATGCTTTGGCGCCTGCAGCCTGGCCTTCCTGCTTTTTGCTATCCTGCGACTCTGTCGTCAGCATGATGACGGGAGTGAATTTGTAGCTAGCCAGCTTTTTCGCCTCTTTAACAAAGGTGATACCATCCATGTTGGGCATGTTGACGTCGCTGATGATCAGGTTGATCTTCTTGCCGTCGAGTTTTTTGAGCGCGTCCTTGCCATCACAGGCTTCCATTACTTCATAACCTGCGCCTTTGAGCGTCATGCCTACGACTTGGCGAATGGTTGCCGAGTCATCCACGATCAGGATCGTTTTGCCCATATATCTCTCCTAGAAAAATGTGATGTCAGCGCTGCTTGTTTGCGCTTGGACTGTACGGGTAGTGCGACCATGGTGAATATTGCGTTGCTCATCGGTTGCATATGAGAGCTCCATATCAGCCAACCACCGGTTGGCATCGATCCGGATTGGTCCCGATAGCTGGTTGTTTTGCTCCGATTGCAGGTGGTTCGAGAGGTTCTCCATATTTTTCCGGATATGGCTCAGGATCTGGCTGACCCTGTCCTGAAATTGCAGTGAGACAATAACGTTGGAGATCTCGCGATGGATTTCTGTGCTTTCGTTTTGCAGTAAAGACGCTGACTCAGCCAGACTGTCGGTGGCATGACGAAAGCGGCTCAGTACTTGCTCGATGGTTTGCTCGGAATTGAGGGCCGAGGCGTGATCCCGTGCCGCGGCATTTTCGGCAATCTGAAATGCACGGCTGATCCCTGTGTTGATGGTGTCGACTTTATCCGTCATTTTTTGGGCTGTTTCGCTGGAGAGGCGTGACAGGTTACGCACTTCATCCGCTACCACGGCAAAACCACGTCCGGCTTCGCCAGCCCGTGCAGCTTCAATGGCTGCGTTGAGTGCCAGCAGGTTGGTCTGGGAGGCAATCTTGGCAACATCCATCGCCATGGCATTGAGTTCGATGGTGTAGGTTGTCAGGCTTTTTATCTCGGCCAGCATGGCATCCCGATTGGCTTGCGCCGAGTGCAAGATGGCCACGACTTCATTGAGCTGTTGTTGGCTTTCGCTCAGAACTCCTGCCATGCCGCGAGAGTTGGCATCTCCCAGTTCCCCCGCAGCAAGATGAGAGGCATTGACGGCTTCTTCCAGCTTGGTGGCCAATCCGCTGAAGCGTTGAGTCAGATCGATCATTGCCTCCTCGGTCTGTTGGCGAGAGTTTTCAATCTGTTTTGACCAGATGGGGAGAACTTTTTCACATACCTGTTCGAGACCAGCGATGGAGTGGGCATATACGCTGTTATCTATGGCCGCAGAATCAGCTGCGCGAGTTTGCTGGTGGTGCAACTGCTGATGGAAATGGCGAGATGTCCAGAGAGAGGCCCCGCAGGAGAAGAGCACGGTAACAAGCAGGTAAATGAGCGAAAGGGCGCCGGCAAGCTGTAACAGCAGGCAGCTCAACACGCCAAGACCGATACCGCAGAACCAGCAAACCGGTTCCCAAAGCGGTGTGTTTACGCCACTTTTTGGTTGTGTCATTTGAAGTTTTATCCCAGTGCAAAATTTTTAGGGGTTCAAGAGCCAATGGTTTTAATGTGAGGGTCTCTTGAATCTCTTTCTTTATTTATAGTTGGCACAATAAGGGTAGCGTAAAAAAAATAATTGGCTGCAAATTGGTCTGTTATGACAGGTAGTCAGAGGCGCTGTTAAGGGGACAAGAACAGGAGTTGGGTGAACTGGATAAAAAAAGAGCCTGCAATTGCAGGCTCTTTTGCTGAAAGCGGTAGCTGTCAGGCTTCGTTGGCGTGGGCTTTTTGGCACCCTTCCACCGCATGGGCGATGAGCTCCAGCGCGCTCTTGTCGCACGGCGGCAGTTCAGCCTCGCACTTACTGATAGGGGTAACACGATCGCCCCACTTGATGATGGCGGCGCCCCAGGTCAGGCCGGCACCGAAGGCGGCGGTCAGCAGATAGGAGTTTGGCTGGACACGGCCCTGCTCCAGCGCTTCGCACAGGGCGATGGGCACGGTGGCGGCCGAGGTGTTGCCGTAGTTTTCGATGTTGACCATCACCTTATCCATTGGCGCATTCATCCGCTTGGCGAGGGTTTCGATGATGCGGATATTGGCCTGATGGGGAACGATCAGGTCGATCTGCTCGGGGGTCACTCCAGCCTGAGACAAAACGGTAGAAGTTGCTTCACCCATACCGCGTACGGCACGCTTGAAGATCTCCTGACCTTCGAAGTTGAAGGTGAACAGCCCATCGATATCGGCAAAACGCACCCGATCGGTACCGAAGTTCGGTACGTGCAGGATCTCCCGGGCTTCGCTGTCACAGCCGAGCTTGTTGGCAATCAGACCACACTCCTGCTCGCTTGTCTCGATCACCACGGCACCGGCGCCGTCGCCAAACAGTACCGCTGTATCGCGACGGGCCCAGTCCAGCAGATAGGTGAGGCGCTCGGCGCCGATCACCAGCACCTTTTTCATCATGCCGGTCTGTACCAGTGAGGTAGCGACCGAGAGGGAGTAGACGAAACCGGTGCAGGCAGCGTTGAGATCGAACACGGCGGCGTTCACGGCGCCCAGTTTCTTCTGCACCGCAGAGGCGGCGCTTGGCAGCAGGTTGTCTGGGGTGGCGGTAGCCAGGATGATGCCATCGAGGTCGCTCGCTTCGAGACCGGCACAAGCCAGCGCGCGACGGCCAGCCAGAGTGGCCAGGTCTGAGGTACTGACATGGGAGACCCGACGCTGCTTGATGCCGGTACGGGGATAGATCCACTCATCTGACGTATCCATGATGGTGCTGAGATCATCGTTGGTCAGCACGGAGGGGGGCAGGCATTTTCCCCAGCCTGTGATATTGGCGTATTTCATCTTGTTACCGCTTCTCAAAGTGGAGCGCCCCGCGGGCGGAAAATCGTGCAATTATGCCGTACGAGACAACCACTGTCATCTTGTGGTCATGGTTATGTGCTGGGCAAGTGGCTGCGCCATCTGGCAAGAAAGGGTCGCAACGTGCTGAACATGGCTGGAAATTTTGCTTAAAACGAGATGCTTGCTTGTCCTAAGATAGGCGTTTCGCCACCGATGAGGGTATCCCTTGCTCAGAGCCAATCTCAACTTGCTGCCCACCCTCAAGGTACTGCTGGAGACCCGCAATATCAGCCGGGCTGCCGAGCTGCTGCACTTGAGTCAACCCTCCATCAGCAAGCAGCTTGCCCAGTTGCGCAGCGAGTTTGACGACGAGCTGCTGGTGCGGGAGGGGCAACGCTGGCTGCTGACGCCACGGGCTGAAGCGCTGGCAGCCCAGCTGGCGGACTCTCTCGGTGCACTGGAACGTCTCTACGAGGCGCCCGGGTTTGATCCGAGCCGCTGTGAGCGGGTATTTCGGCTCGCCTCTTCTGATTATGTGGCTCAGCATATTCTGCCCGATATCTGCGCCGCGCTCGCCAAAGAGGCGCCGTTGGCGGCGCTGGAGTACAGCTTGTGGGACAAGCGCCAGCTGCCGCAACTGTGGCAGTCCGAGCTCGATCTGGTCTCCACCATCACCGAGCAGGTGCCGGATCAGATACGCGGTCTGCATCAGGGGGAAGATCGGCTGGCGGTGTTGATGGGACGTCATCACCCGCTGGCGGGCAAGGCGCTGAGTCTCGATGACTATCTGGCTTGGCCTCACCTGCAGGTGAGCGGCGGTGGCGACAAGGACAGCCCGGTTGAACAGGTGTTGGCGCCGCAGGGACTGGGTCGGCGCTGGTTTGCCAGGGTTCCCTTCTTTCAGGCGGCGGTGGAGGTGTTGCTGCGCACCGATTGCCTGATGACCACCCCGGCCCATATTGCCTGGCAGCTCTCCTGCGGCCATGGGCTCACCTTTGTCGACCTGCCGTTTGCTACCCGTGACCAGCAGTATCATCTGCTGTGGCACCAGCGCCATCATCAGGATCCGGCCCACCGCTGGTTTCGCGAGCTGGCCTACCCTTTCCTGCGGGATCACCTGCAACGTACCGTTGGCGAGAGTCGCAAGCTGCTCGGTCACAGTGATTAGTCTCAGTTAGTTGTGTGCTGCTATAGCCATTGGTTATGGAATCTATTCATAACTTTCACTACTGGCATAATTGCTCAACCCGTACCCTGAATGCAGGGCATCATATCGAGCATATAAAGAGGAAAAGCATGGAACTGACGAGTTGGCTGGCACTGGCCGCAATCTGCGTGATGGGCGCCATCAGCCCGGGGCCGAGTCTGGCGCTGATCATCCGCAACACGGTGCAGGGCGGGCAGGGGCATGGCGTCGCCACTGCGCTTGGCCACGGCCTCGGGGTTGGTATCTATGCGCTGGTCACCGCGCTTGGGCTCTCCATCCTGATCACCCAGACCCCGATCCTGTTTGATCTGATCCGCTACGGCGGTGCCGCGTTTCTTGCCTGGCTTGGGGTGAAAGCCCTGCTGGCCAAGCCTGCCAATGGTGAAGCGAGTGAAGAGGTGCACCAGCTGCGCGGTCGGCAGGGTGCCTTTGAAGGTTTTATGGTGGCCTTTCTCAACCCCCAGCTGGCGGTGTTCTTCATCGCCCTGTTCAGCCAGTTTGTGCGAGCCGATACCGGCTGGAGCGAAGGTGGCATCATGATGCTCACCGCGGGCGGGATCGATGCAGTCTGGTACGTGCTGGTGGCGCTGGTGCTCTCGCGCGGGCCTGTGCTGGCATGGCTTAAAGCCAAATCCTTTGTGATCGATAAGGTGAGCGGCTTGGTGCTGCTGGGACTGGCACTCAAGGTGGTTATCTAATCCTGCATTTCGCAGATACCTTAAGCGGGATCAAGGCATGCGGGTGGTGAATGGGCTAGAGTAGCGGCCATTTGCTGTCCGCTCTGATCCCGAGACCATGCACCAGAACAAGCACCCGTTAAGCCACAACAACCGGTTGGAGCTGCTGGCTCCGGCCAAAAACCTCGCCTACGGCATCGAAGCCATCAACCATGGCGCCGATGCCGTCTACATTGGCGGCCCTGCCTTTGGCGCCCGCAGTGCGGCGGGCAACACCCTCGAAGATATCGAAGCGCTGGCGCGTCACGCCCACCGTTTCGGTGCCCAGGTCTTTGTCGCCTTCAACACCTTGCTGCACGATCACGAGCTGGAGCAGGCCCGGCGCCTGACCCAGCAGATCTATGAAGCGGGGGCCGATGCGCTGATCGTGCAGGACATGGGGCTGCTGGCGCTCGATCTCCCTCCCATCGCGCTCCATGCCAGTACCCAGACTGACAACCGCACGCCGGAGAAGGTGAAGTTTCTGCAGGATGTGGGCTTCTCTCAGGTGGTGCTGGCGCGCGAGTTGTCCCTTGCGCAGATCCGCGAGATCAGCGCGGCAACCAACGTGCAGCTGGAGTTCTTTATCCACGGCGCGCTCTGTGTCTCCTACAGCGGCCAGTGCAACATCAGCCACGCCCGTACCGGCCGCAGTGCCAACCGCGGTGAATGTGCCCAGCTCTGCCGTCTGCCTTGCTCGCTGCAAAAGCCGGACGGTGAAGTGCTGGTGGCCGACAGCCACCTGCTGTCCCTCAAGGATATGGATCAGACCGATAACCTGGAGGCCTTGATCGAGGCGGGCATTCGCTCCTTCAAGATCGAGGGGCGCCTCAAGGGGCTCGACTACGTCAAGAACGTCACTGCCTGGTATCGCAAAAAGCTCGACGCCATTCTCGACAGCCGCTCCGATCTGGTGGCTGCCTCGGCGGGTCGTTGCAGCTACAGCTTCGAGCCTGATCCCAAAAAGAGCTTCAACCGTGGCAGCACTGACTACTTCCTTAATGGCCGCCAGCAGGGGATCGACTCCACCAAGAGCCCGAAATACGTGGGTGAACCGCTCGGGCGTGTCACCAGAGTGACCAAGGATGGTATCGAGATCGACGGCAAGCAGGTCACCCTCAACAACGGTGACGGTTTGGGCTTCTTCAAGCCGAACAACGAGCTGGTGGGGATGCGCCTCAACAAAGTCGAAGGTAAGCAGTTACTCCTGTCAGAACGCATGCCGGGGTTGAAGGTGGGCACCGAAATCTACCGCAACCACGATCAGGCGTTCAGCAAGATGCTGGAGAAGGCGAGCGCGGATCGCCGCATCCGGGTCGATATGGTGCTGGCAGAGTGCGAGGAGGGCTTGTGCCTCACGCTTACCGACGAGCAGGGGATCAGCGCCGCGGTGACCCTGTCTTGCGACAAGCAGCCAGCCGACAATCCGGAGCGGGCGCTGCAACAGGCGCGCGACCAGCTTGGCAAACTCGGCAATACCCTGTTTGTGGCGCGCAAGATTGAGTTGGCATTCACTTACCCGCTATTCATCGCCGCATCACAGCTCAACGGGCTGCGCCGGGATGGCATCGCTGCGCTGGAGGTGGCGCGCGTGGCCAGCTACCAGCGCCCCGAGCGACGCATCGCCCTGCGGGATATCAGCTATCCCCAGCACCGCCTCTCCTATCTTGGCAATGTGCTGAACAGCGCCGCCGAAAAGTTCTTCCATGAGCACGGGGTGGAGCGTATTGCCCCCGCCTATGAGGCGAACAAGGAGGAGCGGGAAGTGGTACTGATGATCACCAAGCACTGTATCCGTTACAGCCAGAACCTCTGCCCGAACGAGGTTCCGGGTCTCAAGGCCGAGCCACTGGAGCTCAAGATGGGTAAAGATACCTTCCGCCTGCGTTTTGACTGCAACCGCTGCGAAATGCATGTGATGGGCAGTTTGAAGAAGTGATAGCAGGAATGTAGCTCTGTTAAGCCAGTGCAGGCTGGGAAGCAATGAAAAAGCCCCGGAGTTTGGCTCTGGGGCTCTGTTTTTGGCGATTACGGCTGGAACTGCGCAGCCGCTTTCAAGCTCTGAATGGCGCTTTGTGTACCTATTCGGCTGAATGAGATTAATTGGGTCACGACGTTGTCATCGACTTTGGGTAATGCATTTATTCCCAATACAATATCGATATTTAATAAATTCAGTATATAAGTATAAGGTTTGTCTCCATCATTGGATTTTTAAAAATCCATGTATCAATCAGTCAATGCTCACAGATTCTTACGAATGGTTATTTCAGTTGCTGAAATAATGCCAGTTGATGTTTTTACGCTGACATTCTTATTCTGTGTTGGGCGTGTATTGTTAAGGTGTTGTCGATCATTTTTCTCCATTAAATAGGGTGTCACCGGTAGTTATGCAGTGGCTATTTCTATTAGTACTCTATTAATAGATACCGGATGAAAATGAGTGGTAATTAAGCGTGATTGTTCGGAACTGAAAAGTAAATCCAATTTCAAATGGTTACATCCTCATGTTGCAATGTTCTTTGGATGTTGCATTACTGCTGAAACATGACTGGGGTGATGGGACACCTATTAACTGGCAGCAGATATTGAAATGGGCTGCTTTTTTATAGCGGTTTATATGTTGTTTAGACATTGTTTTTATTGTTATTAATTGGTGTTGTTTTAAGTTAAGACTCGTTGTCAGAGCATATGAAAGACAGATAGTAATATGAGCCATTTATGCAATTTTGCTCACATGAATCTGTCTGGTTTGCAGGTAGAATGTACGGGCTGGCATTAACGATAAACACAACATAAAGTGAGAAACAACTCATGACTATACCAATGAAGACGACCCTCACGCTGAGCTCGGTGGCCGTATTGCTGCTGCTCTCCGGTTGCAATAGCGATAATGGAAAAACCGCCCCGGGAGATGTCAATCTGCGTCTGATCGAGACCTCCGATATTCACTCCAATCTGCTTTGTTTTGACTACTACCAGAACAAGGTCGACCACTCTCTCGGGCTCTCCCGTACCGCGCTGTTGATCCATAAAGCCCGTGAGGAAAATGGCAACAACCTGCTGATCGATAATGGCGACCTGATCCAGGGTACGCCGTTGTCGGATTACGTGTTTGCACAATACAAGGGCAATCCGGATTACCTGAAAAAGCTGGGGCATCCTGCAATCAATGCGCTCAACCAGTTGAAATATGATGTCGGCAACCTTGGTAACCACGAGTTCAATTATGGCCTCGACTATCTGGCCGATGCGCTGTCGGGGGCCAATTATCCGGTATTGAATGCCAACGTGTTCGATGCCCGCGATTTCAAACGCGATGGCAATGGCAAGATCGACTGGAATGCCATGCCCAACCGTTTCAAGCCTTATGTGCTGCTCGACCGTCAGGTGAAGGACGTCAATGGCAATGTGCAGACGGTCAAGGTAGGGGTACTGGGGGTGAATCCGCCCCAGATCATGCAGTGGGATCGCCGTAATCTGGAAGGCAAGGTCATCGTGGCCGATATGGTCGAGACGGCTGAACACTACATCCCCGAAATGCGTGCCAAGGGGGCCGATCTGGTGGTTGTAGTGGCTCACACCGGTATCACGGGGACGCCGCAGGAGCCCTTTATGGAGAACGCTGCGGTTTATCTGGCACAGGTGAAAGGCGTTGACGCTCTGTTGCTGGGCCATGCCCACAAGGCTTTCCCGGGCGAGTATCCGGATGTCGCCCAGGTCGATAATGCCCAGGGCCGGATTGCCGGCGTGCCTGCCGTCATGCCGGGGGTTGCGGGTAACCATCTTGGGGTTATCGACCTGAAATTGACCCAGAAGGATGGCCGCTGGCAGGTGGTTTCCAGTCACTCGGAAGTGCGGCTGGTCGACAAGAGCATGGATGTGCCGGGAGATAGTCAAATCGAGGCGTTGGTCGACAAAACCCATGATGCAACCAACCAGTGGCTGGCCGATCCTATCAGCGAGATCGCCAAGCCCATCTACAGCTTCTTCTCGGTAGTGCAGGACGATGCCTCCCTCCAGATCGTGAGCGATGCCCAGAAGTGGCACATTGATCAGGTGAAGGCGGATTGTCTGAGTCATAACGGGGTGAATTGCGCCCTCAACGAGGATCTGCCGGTTTTGTCGGCGGTGGCGCCGTTCCGTGGTGGCCGCAACGGCCCGAACGATTTTACCTGGGTGCCAGCGGGCAAGATCTCCCTGCGCAACGTGGCGGATCTCTATGTCTTCCCCAACACCCTGCAAGTGACCAAAGTTAACGGTGCGACGGTGAAAGAGTGGCTGGAGAAGAGCGTCAGCCAGTACAACCATATCGTCCCCGATGCCAGCAAGGTGCAGTGGCTGGTGGTCGATGACTTCCGCCCCTATAACTTCGACATGATCAAAGGGGTGCAATACAAGATTGATATCACCCAGCCAGCCCGTTATGACCAGGATGGCAAGCAGATCAGCGATAAGCACAGGATCACCGAGCTCACCTATCAGGGCAAACCGATCGACCTGAAGCAGAACTTCTATGTGGTCACCAACAACTATCGCGGCAGCGGTGGCGGCAATTTCCCGGGCATCGACAGCAAAGCGGTAGTGCATGAAGATCCCATGGAGACCCGCGAAGTGCTCTCTGCTTACGTCAAGGAGATGGCCAAGCAGCATCCGGAAGGGTTTGAGCAGAAAGTGGATAACAATTGGAGCCTGGCTGCGTTGCCGGCCGGAGCCAAGGTGTACTTCTACTCCTCAACCAACCCGGAAACCGAAAAACTGGCGGGGAGTAAGCTGAAGCGAGTCGAAGGGGTCAAGCCGAATGATCCCAAGTTCGTCAACCACGCGATCTATCAGCTGGTTGAATAGGCTGCGAGCGGTGCATCGCCATGAGTGATGCATGGTTGTAATGGCAGAACCCTTATGCCCCCGCTCCGGGGGCATATTTTTTGCCCCGATGCGGTGAGCGATTGTTGATGCCCTCGTTCGGCTTGGCGGAGCTCTTTACTGTGCAGTGGTTACAACATTCTTCTCTTGCTTCTCCAGCGCCAGCAGCACCTTTTTAATCTCCAATCCCCCCGCATAGCCGGTCAGGCTGCCGTTTTGGCCGATCACCCGATGGCAGGGGACGATGATCGAGAGCGGATTGCGGCCGTTCGCCGCGCCCACTGCTCGTACCGCATTCGGCTTGCCGATGGCACGGGCAATATCGCTGTAGCTGCGGGTTTCGCCATAGGGGATGTCACACAGCGCTTGCCACACCGCTTGCTGAAAGGCGGTGCCACGAGCCGCAAGGGGCAGGGAGAAGCGCTGCAAGCGACCGGCAAAATAGGCGTCAAACTCGGCGAGGAAGGGGGCCAGCGCTGCGGCGTCTTGCTGCCAGCCGCTCATATCGGGCAGCGCCCGCAGGCCCGTGACAAAGTCCACGTGCACCAAGCCATGCTCGTTGATGGCAACCAGCAGATCGCCGCAGCGGGTCGGCAGAATATCGTATCGGATCATGATGTTATTTCCTGTTGTTGGTTGCCGGACTGCGCTTCGTTGCGACCGGTATCGGTAAGCAAGGCAGGTGCTTCGCTCATGGCATGCCATAGCCAGCTTGCGGCGTAGGCGCGCCACGGCTGCCATGCGGCACTCTGCGCCAATACCTCTTTCACCGGTAGTTTGGCGCCTCCCCCGAGCGCTTTTTGCAGTACCAGATCGGAGGCGGGGAAGGCATCGGTATCGAGTCCGCAGCGCAGCCGCCAGTAAGCGACCGTCCAGGGGCCTATGCCCGGTAGTGCCAGCAACTGGCCGTCACTGGCTGTCGTGAGGGTCATCTCGCCGCTGGCCAGCGCCTCGGCCACTCCCCGCAGGGTGCGAATGCGGCTGCCGGGCATGCCGATGCCGTCGAGATCGAGCTCACACAGCTGGGTGGGGGTCGGCAGTTGCGCCACCCCGAATTGGGCCTCGGTGCGGGCCACCAGTCGCCCGAGTATGGTGATGGCCCCCTTGACCGAGACCTGCTGGCCGACGATGGCGCGCAGCATCACCTCGTACTCGTCCCAGCCACCCGGCAGTCGCACGCCGGGCCAGCGTGTCTGCAAACGGGCCAGTAGTGGATCCTGACCGAGCTGAGCGCCGATCCGCTGCATGTCGGCATCGAGATCCCACATCCTGCGCACCCGATAGAGCAGATCAGGCAGCGCGGCGAGCGGCAGATCATGGACGGTGAGCTGCAGGCTGTGCCCCTTGCCCTGCGCGATGCGCACCACTGCAACCTGATCGCCAACCAGATAGCGCCGCTCATACACTTCGCCATCCACCCGCTCCAGTCCGGGGATCGCCCGCAGCCGATAGAACGCCAGCATGGCCGCTACGTCATACGGAGGGCGGTAGGGCAGTTGCAGTGTCAGCGTTGCCCCACGCTGGCCTGAAGCACTGTGGTCGGCCATATCGTCGCAGCCTTCCTGCTGGCGCAGGGTTCGTGGGGCCAGCCCATAGGCGTTCAGCCAGGCATCGTTGAAGCGGCGGATGCTGGCAAATCCGGCGGCAAACGCGATGTCGGTGATGGGCAGCCGAGTCTCGGTCAGCAGCCGTTTCGCCAGCAGCAGGCGGCGCGTCTGCTCCACCTGCTTTGGCGAGGCGCCAAGGTAGGCCTCGAACTGGCGGCGTAGCGTGCGCTCACTGATACCGGCTTCTGCGGCCAGTTCGGCGAGCGTGCAGTCTGCCAGCTCGCCGCGATCGATACGCGCCAGCAGCCGTGTCAGCTGAGCAGGCAAGTCGCTGCGAGCGGCGGGCGCCAGCTCAGGGCGGCAGCGCAGGCAGGGTCGCAGGCCATACTGCTCGGCCGCTGCGGCGCTCGGGAAGTAACGCACATTGTGCTCGTGCGGCGGACGTGCCGGGCAGACAGGTCGGCAGTAGATGCCGGTCGAGATGACGCCGGTAAAGAAGCGGCCATCGAATCGCGCGTCGCGGGCGAGCCGTGCGGCGTGGCACTGCTCGCGGCTGAGGGCGTTGATCTGGTGATCCTGTGGCTGGTCACGCTCGTGCTGCGGCGTCATGGCATGGCTCTCTTGCTGGTGGGTGCCGGGTGTTTGCTGATGCGGCACAAAAGGGATGAGTGAGAGACTAAGCAGGATCGCGGGTGATGACTAGCCAGAAACGGACAGAGATAGCAATTAAGTTTGCGCGGAATGTGCGCTGAAACAGGTGAAGGTCATGCGCAACTGTGCGAAGGTGGTTGGGCCTTTATCACCGAGGATTGCACTATGCCAGGTCCCGCCCGTGCCGGCGCCCTGATCTACGCCAGGGAACCGGGCTTGCTGAGCCACTTTTATCGAACCTTGCTGCAGATGGAGATCCGCAGTCAGAGCGAGCAGCTGATCGTGCTGGAGAACGGTGACATCCAGCTGCTTGTGCATGCCATCCCCGAGCCCTATATCGGACAGGTCGTTATTACAACGCCGCCAGCGCTGCGCGAGCAGGGGGCCATCAAGCTCTTCTTTACCGTGCCAAGCCTTGCGTGGGCGGAGGCGAAAGCGGCGGATCTCGGTGGCGGCTTGCTGCCGCAGCAGTGGTCCGGGCCTGGGTTCGTGGTGCGCAATGCGTTTGACCCGGAGGGTAACATCTTGCAACTGCGCGAGTTTTTGAACGCGCAGGATCCACTCTGACACGGATCGTTTGCCAATAAAAAACGGGGCCTTGTCGCCCCGTTTTTTATTGCTGTCACCTCAGATAGCGCTGTTCCAGATGCTGGCGCAGCCAGTGCGGGTTCAGCGCCTCGCCGGTAGCGCGGCTGATCAGCTCATCCGTGCTGTAGCTGCTACCCTGCGACCAGATATGGCGGCCGAGCCAGGCGAAGATCTCCGGCAGGCGGCCTGCGGCGATCACCTCACTCATGCTGCCGAGCTCTTTCTCCAGCGCAAAGCGCAGCTGAGCGGCATACATGGCGCCGAGCGTGTAGCTCGGGAAGTAGCCGAAGGAGCCGTCAGTCCAGTGGATATCCTGCATGCAACCATTGCGGTAGTTGCCCCTGGTGGAGAGTCCCAGCCACTGCTGCATCTTCGCATCCCACAGTTCGGGGATGTCTGCTACTTCGATCCGCCCTTCTATCAGGTCGCGCTCCAGTTCGTAGCGCAGGATGACGTGGGCAGGATAGGTCACCTCATCCGCATCGACCCGGATAAAACCGGGCTCGACCCGGCTGTAGAGTCTGGCGAGATTGCTCGGGCTCAGGGCCGGCTGATCGCCGAAATGGGCACGAATATGGGGCGCCAGCAACGAGAGGAAGGCGGGATCGTGGCCGAGCTGCATCTCGCAAAACAGGCTCTGGCTCTCGTGAATCGCCATGGAGCGCGCCTCGGCAACCGGCTGCCCCGACAGCTGGCGTGGCAAGCCCTGCTCGTAACGGGCGTGGCCAGTCTCATGGACTATGCCCATCAGGCTGGAGATAAACTCCTGCTCGTTGTATCTGGTGGTGATGCGCACATCGGTCGGTACACCGCCGCAGAAGGGGTGACTGCTCACATCAAGTCGGCCATGGGCGAAGTCAAAACCGAGCAGCCCCATTACTTCCTGACCAAGCGCCTGCTGGGCCGCGATGGGGAAGGGGCCTTGCGGCAGCAGTACGGACTCTCCCTTCTGCCGCTCGCTGACCTGCTGGATAAGGGGCGGCAGCCAGCTGGCGAGATCGCCGAAGATCTGATCCAGCCGCTTGCTGGTCATGCCCGGCTCATAGAGTGCCAGCATGGCGTCGTAGGGGCGCACGCCGAGCTTGTCTGCCCGCAAACGTGCCACCTCGCGGGAGAGCTTCACCACCTCTTCGAGATTGGGGGCAAAACCGGCCCAGTCGTTGTTTTTGCGCTGGCTGCGCCAGGCGTGTTCGCACTTGCTGCCGGCGAGCGACAGCGCCTCGACCAGCTCGCCGGGCAGCAGGCTGGCATCCTGCCACTGGCGCTTGATTTCGCGCAGGTTGGCGCGCTGCACCTCGTCCAGCTGCTCGCTCTCTGCCTTGGCAATCCAGTCGCCAAGTTCCGGGGCGGTGCGCTTGTGGTGGATGATGAGGCCGAGCTCGGCCAGCGCTTCGGCACGCGCCTCATTGCCCCCTTCCGGCATCATGGCAGCGCGATCCCAGCCACAGATGGCGGAGAGGTGGTTGAGGCGGTGCAGCTGTTGCTGGTGCTGTTCAAGTTTCTGGTATGACATGGTGTTGTCCTTGTGATCGTCCCTGACGGGCGCCCGGGATCAGCCGAGGCGCTTCTGGTGGCGTTCGCGGTTTTCCGCTTTCTTGCGCTCGCTCTTGCGCAGCAATACATAGAGGGCGCCGCTGCCGCCGTGGCGGCGCTCGGCGCTGTGGATGGCCATCACCGCCGGCAACTGCGGCAGCCAGGCGCTGACGTAGCTTTTCAGCAGGGCGCGCGACGTGCTGCGCTCCCCCTTGCCGTGCAGGATCAGCAGGCAGCGGATATCGCGCTGCTCGCAATCAGTGATGAACTGCACCAGCGTCTGGCGCGCTTCATTGAGCGTTTTCTGGTGCAAGTCCAGGCTTGCCTGCAGCTCGTATTTGCCGAGTCGCAGCTTTTTGTAGACCCCTTCTTGTACGCCATCGCGCTTGAAACCGGTGATCTCGTGCGGGTCGAGCATCTCGATCGCCTCCATGGTGAGGTGATCGAGCGCCAGCTGCTCGGCAGTGGCGGCCTGACGGCGGGCCAGCTGAGCTTCTGTTGGGGCGGATTTCACCCCCTGGGGATGGATATTGTCGCTGCGAATGGGCCTGACATCGGCCACTTCATTCAGAAAAAGCGAGAGTTCGTCGCTATGTGACACGGCAGGCTCCCCATATGAAACAAAGTGGGGGTCATTATAGCGGTGCCAGCCGATCTGCAAAACGATCGTCCGGTTCAATAGCGCGGGGAGGAATAAACCGGGGCGCCGGAGACGAAACAGGCGGCCAGTTGCTGCCGCCTGCGGGGGTTACTTCTCTGCTTTGGGTGGTTGCGAGTGCATCACCTTGTAGATGAAGTAGGCAGCGTAAGAGCTGATCAGGATGAAGGTGCCGATAATCACCATCATCGACATCAAACCCACGCTGTTGCCAAACATCAGATCCAGCCAAAAGTCCATTTCATTGCTCCTGTCACCCGGTGGATGACAGGCATCATAAATACCCCTTTAGCTGCAGGGAGATGATCCCGATCAACTCCCTATGCGATTGTTTTATGACCACCTGCAAATTGTGATGAATCTCACTCGAATCCTTGTTTGGTGCTTTGCAGCACGGTTGGCGTGGTCAGCAGAGTGACGCGCCACCCCTGCTGCTCCAGCAGCGCCAGCAGTCCCTGCTCGCCGTAAAGATGCAGCGCGCCGACCACAATAAAGCTCTCGTTGGGCAGGGTCTGCCACTTTGCCAGCCAGTTGTGGTTGCGTTCGGCCAGCAGGGTCTGCTCCATCCAGCTCTGCAGGGCGGGCGGTGCCATCTCCTCCTTGAGCAGATTGATAAGCGTTGCCTCGTCCCCTTGCTGCCACGCCTTCATCACGGCGGCGAAGCCGGTGTCGAGCATTGGCAGTTCGTCGAGGGTGCTGGAGAGCATCAGGGTCTGGTTGTCACCCACGCTGGCAAGATAGCCGAGCTGCTCCAGCAGGGTCTCGAAGCCCACCACGGGTTTGCCCTCTTTGGCGGCCAGTGCGGCAAAGTGTTGATCTATCCCGAGCTCGCTCTTGAAGTCGGATCGGGCCATGGCGGCCTGCGTCAGGGTGATGGCAACAAACCAGGGGCGCAGCGGGGCGAGCGCAGCTTCATTGAGGCCAAGACGCGCGCCAGCCATCAGGGTGCGCTGGTAGAGCTCGGCAGGCAGATGCTCTTTGAGTGCCTTGCCATCTACCAGGCGGGTGAGAGAGCCCATCTCTTGCCACTGCTCTTGCGTGATGTTGTTCATGTCGACTTCCATCACCAGTGCACGGCTCTGCAGCCAGGCCCGTTCGACAGCTTCTGGTAGCGGATAGAGGGAGGGCTTGCCCGCATGAATGGAGCCCAGCAGCCAGTGTTGCTGGTTGCCCTTGCTGATCTTGTAGAAGGCGGGATCGGCAAAGGCGCTGAGCGGCAGCAGCAGGCAGAGTAGAAAGGCAAACAGGGAGCGCTGGAATTTCATGGTGATCCTTATCCGGGCTGGTGACTTCTTTTCATCGCAGGAGACTCTATGATAAGTGCTCATTTCCGATAGCCAAGAGGTTTGCCATGCCCCATCTTCGTTTTCGTGCCGTTTCACTCGATACCCTCAAGGAGATCTGCGCGCCACTGCTTGCGGATCTCTGTGCCCTGATCGGTGGCAAGCCAGAGTTCGTCACCATGGAACGGGTCGAGAGCCATTGGGTTCGTGACGGTGAGCTGGAGTCCGGTTTTCCGTTTGTCGAGCTGCACTGGTTTGCCAGGCCGCAGGAGATTCAGGATGCGGCAGCAGGCCTTATCACCCACCATCTGAAGGCGGCGTTGGGGGAACAGACCTATGTGGTAGTGCAGGTTTTCCCCATCGATAAAGGCGCCTACTACAGCAATGGCGAGCACTATTGAGCGAGGCGACGCAGGTCGTCGCCAGCGCAAGGGATCAGGCTGACTTTGCCAATAGCTTGTCGAGCCAGCGAGTGGGCAGGATCCGTCTTAGCAGGGCAAAAATTCTGGTCGGGGTGGTGACCGGATAGCGCGCTTTGGGGCGAGCGCTGGTCAGTGCATGGATCAGTGGTGGCAGACAGGCTTCGCTTGGCAGGGTAAAGCCGCGGGCGCCGCCCTCGCGCTCCAGCCGGTTGAGGGTCTGCTGGTAGGCAGCCTGATGGCGACTCTTGGTCGGGTCGATATGGCGCAGAAAGGCGGCGCGGGCATTGGCCCGAAAACGGGTATCGATGGGGCCCGGCTCAATCAGGCTGATATGGACGCCGCTGCCGGCCAGCTCGAGGCGCAGGGTATCCGAGTAACCCTCCAGCGCAAACTTGCTGGCGTTGTAGGCGCCGCGATATTTCATGGCGACCAGCCCCAGCACCGAGCTGTTTTGCACGATCCGCCCCTCTCTGGCCTCCAGCATGGCGGGCAGCACCTGACGAATGAGGTGATGCCAGCCAAACAGGTTGGTGTTGAACTGCTCGCGTAGTGCCTCGGTGGGCAGATCTTCCAGCGCCCCCGGTTGGCCATAAGCGCCGTTGTTGAACAGGCCATAGAGGCGACCTCCAGCAAGATGGAGTGCAGCACTGGCTCCGAGTTCGATGGAGGCGGGATCCGCCAGATCCAGCTGTACTGCCAGCAACCCCTGCTGCTGCAAGCGTTCCACATCCTCTGCCTTGCGTGCCGATGCGATCACGGTAAAGCCGTGCTGACCCAGCGCCTGCGCGGCAGCCAGACCAATCCCGCTGGAACATCCGGTGACAAGAACAAATCGGGGCATAGGGAGATCCTTGTGAGAGGGGCGACGGATGGAAAGTGGGAGTCTGTCAGCATGTTAACCTGCTGATCGGGGAAAAGAAAACCGGGCCAAGTGGCCCGGTTTGCTGACATCGTATTGCCTGATTACATGATGGTAAACGGCATGATGATGTGGAATTTGACGTCGTGTTCGGATTGGAACATGTTCGGATAGTACCAGTTTCCTTTCTCATCCTGCATGTTGTTGTAATCGGTGTAGTGCAGTTTGAACAGAGTGCCTTTCAACTTGCCATCCTGCACGGTATACATGACGTCAAAGTTGGCTGCCCACTCTTTGCCATCCACACGGGTGCTATTGCCATTTTCGGCATCCCAGCCATAGGCACCGGATACACCAACAGACCAGCCAGGGGCACCTACCAGATCATCCAGAGAGCGAGTTACACCGGCAAACAGTGCTTTCTCGTTGTTTTCGTTCCAGTCTGAGCGGGAGTCCCACCAAATTTCGTTGGCACCCTGGGAGTTGCCGTAGCCTTTGGTCAGACGGGGCAGGTAGTTCCCCATGTCACCTTCAGCTTTAGTCCACAAGCCTTCCAGGCGGAAACCATAAGGACCCATGGCCCAAGCGGCAGTCAGAGCTTGCTGCCATGCAAGACCGTCATAGTCAGTGTTGTCAGTTTCGGAACCGTAGAACTGATAACTGGTGGTGAGGCCACCCAGCACGTCAAACTTGTGAGCCAGTTTGAAGTGGTAGCTGTCCATGTAGCCTTCAGACTGACCGAAAGAGCCGGTAACGGCAGTGCCATTCTCAAAGGTATAGCGAGCAGCCAGGGCGTGGATGTAGTCGATCTGGTTTTCATCAGAGTACTGGGTAGCAGCACCGGCGTAGTTGCCAGCTTTGGAGAAGCCGTTGGTATCTTTGAACCAGGGGGCCTTGTACTCGTCAGCGATGGCATAGGTCAGGTAGAGGCCGCCGAAGTTGCCTTCAATCTGGCCACCACGATAGGTACCTGGCTGATAGGACCAGTTAACACCCATTACGCCCGGAACATAGAGCTGGGTCAAACCACCCTTGGCAGTCAGTGCTCCGTCCAGGAATTTCAGTTTCAAAGCAGCATTGGAGAGACTGGCACCATTTTCGGAGAGACCATCCCCTTGTGACCAGCTGTTGCCCCAGAAGGAGAACTCGTTCTCTTCGTTGACACCGTTGCTTTCGTCAACAGCAAGGTTGGCAGCAGCGAAGCCACCTACATCAACACCGATCATGTCCCATGCATAGCCGGAGTTGAAGTTCAGTGCTACCTGTGCAGTAGAGTGGCTGAGGTTGGTATGATACTTGCCATCTTGGGCAGGTACATATTTGCCATCGTCATCGTAGTGGGCTTCTTGGCCCTGTTTGCGGTCACGTTCACGCTGGAAGTAGAAAATACCACCAGTCAGCTTGGAATCATTGACGAAGGCTTCGTAGGATTTGCCGTAGGTTGGGCTCATCATGTCCTGAGCTGCCAATGCCATACCGGGTGCTACCAGAGCGGCTACCACAGCGGCACTCAACGCGGCGCGCTTGAAGATCACTTTTTCCATTTTGTATTGCTCCTGATTTTATGGACTTAGCTTTTTTGTTCCGGCAGTCGGCATCTGGCCTACCGCTCGGTATTGGCATTGCAATCAAAACCCCGCAGGGCAAAAAATCGTTCAGTTTGATGTCTGCGACCCCGATGTCTTGGCACATCTGTGGCACTGCAGTTCTGTTCATCACTCTTTGTGTTTTTATGTTCCGATTCTTGGCTATCGGACAATCACAAGAGTACGTTCGCGGTGCGAAATATCAATGAAAAGTTCCCGCCAAGTTTCAAAAGTATGACAGAGTGCAAATATTCATTGCGTCGAGGCGAAGGGCTCTCATTCCACGTCATGCGGCCATGAGAGCCATTTTCAATGGGTTGCAGAATGAGGTGGGGTGCGAGCAGGGCGACGGCCTGTCTGTGGTCAATATTAACCTGCAGGTAACAGATAATTTTGCGCAACAAAAAAACTCTCCCGCTGACAGGCGAGAGAGGGGCGGGGCTGTTAGCGCGCAATATTCAATTTGGCTGACCCAGGATCAGCGGGATCTGGCGGGCCTGATAGTGAATGTGGGAGGAGACCTGCACCGAGAGCTGGTTGACCTGACTGGCATGCTGATGAATGCGGGCGATCAGGTCGGCAAAGCTGGCCAGTTTGTGCTCCTGACTTTTGGCATTGTCGGCGCCTTGCAGGGCGATCACTGCGGTATTGCGGGCTATCTCCCGCACGGCCTGGGTGGTTTCCCGGAGTCGCTCGGCCTGCTCGCGCTGGCTGTTTGCCTCGCTGGTGATGCGGTCGAGCACGGTTCCAAGCTGGTCGCCTGACTGGGTCAGTCGCCCGAGGATCTCGGTGATCTGGTTGAGCGAGCGCTGGGTGTTGGCAGAGAGATGGCGCACCTCATCGGCTACCACGGCAAAACCGCGCCCCTGCTCGCCGGCACGGGCGGCTTCGATGGCAGCATTGAGGGCCAGCAGGTTGGTCTGCTGGGCGATGTGGCCAATCACGTCGACGATGGCGGTCACGTCGCTGACCGAGCGTTTGAGAGCCTGCAGTGCTTCGCCGCTCTCGTCGATGGCAAGTCCGGTCTGGGTGGTCGCATGCAGCATGCTGCCAACCAGTCCTTCACTCTGGCTCATGGCCTGTTCGTTGTGGCTGGCATGGCGGGCTATCTCGGCCGCTACCTGATGCACCTCGCCAGCCAGCTGATTGAGTTCTCCCATCATCTGACCGCTTTCATCGACGACCTGCTCGGTGGTGCGGGTGCTCTGGTGGATCTCCTCTACCTGGCTCACCATCCCCTGCAGGCTGGTTGAAACCGCCGAGAGTTGCCCCGCTTTCTGCTGCTGATCCTGTTGCAGTCGGCCAATCAGGCGGTTGTAGCTGGCGACTATGTCTCCCAGCTCGTTGCGCTCGCCAGCAGCAGGCAAGGGTTCCGCTTGCCCGGTGTTATCCAGCTGCAGAAAGGCGTGACGCAAGCGCAGCAAGGGGGCAAGCAGCCAGCGGCGCTGCACCAGCGCAAAAAGGAGGGCTACCGCCACCAGGATCAGCGCCAGAGTGCCGAGTATGGTGGCCAGTCTCTGGTTGACGGCTTGCCGTTCGCTGGCAATCGTGTCGCCCATCTCGCGGGTGAGCTGCACCATCCGGCTGATATCCTGCTGCACGGCATGGCGGGCAGCCTGCTGTTGCTGCAGCGCCATGCGGCTGTTGGCCAGCTCCTGTGGATAGCGCTTGATGAGTGATTGCACCTCGCTGCGCGGCTGATCACCTATCTCCTTGCGTTCAGGCTCTCCCAGAGTGAATTCGTCCGCCGCTGGCTGTTCATAGATGCCGAGCAGTGGCAGAGCTTGCAGCTGGTTCGCCTGCTTCGCCATCCCTTCCAGTTCGAGAGTGAGCCCTTCAAGCAGTTTGCTGCTTCCCTGCTCCATGTAGCTTTGGCGCTGGTGACCGAGCTGCGACAGGCTGGCCAGAATCTCCGAGGCTGCCAAGCGGTATTGCCGGGCAGCATCGGCCTGTTCCCCGCCTTCACCCTGTTCTCCGTAGCGCAGCATAGCCAGCGCCTGACTGGCGATCTCGTTCTCGGCATTTTGCAACAGCAACTGGCTGTTGCCGGAGAGCTTGCCCGCCGCCTGATAGTCGTGCTCGATGCGCTTGCCCATCTCCTCCAGCTGATGCTGCAGAGGGGCGGCTATCTCTTGTGGCTGATTTGCCAGCGCAACCAGAACCTGTGTGCGGATCTTCTCTGCGGCGGCCAGTTGCTGGGGATCGCCTGCAGCGAGGTAGTCACGCAGGCTGTTTTGCAACGCGACCGTGACCTGTTGTTGCAGCGCCTCATGTTGTCGTTGAGTCTGCTCGGTCTGTGCCAGCTGTTGCCACCCCCGGTAGAGCGCCAGCGCCTCGCCTCCCGCGACCAGCAGTAGAACAAAGGAGGAGAGGGTGACGTAGTGGGCAATTTTCACGATGTTGTTCCTGTCAGCTGTAGACCATCCATGGGGCATGGCCTGAGCCTAACGGGGAGTGATGGCGTTTTTATGACACCATCTTTATCGGAGCGATTTTTGCCAGTGCTGCAGGGGTTAGCGGGCGGTAGAAATAGCTGAAGGCGCTTTTTTGCTCTGCATGCCGATCAGGGCGCCGCCCATGATCAGGGCGCCAGCCAGCAGATGGCGCGAGGTCAGCTCCTCTCCGTTCAATGTCACCAGCAGCAAGGTACTCAGCAGGGGGGTCAGGTAGGCAAGGGCGCCGATCCGGCGCGGATCGCCGTCTCGCAGTGCCAGGTACCAGGTAACGAAGGCCGCCCCCATGGGGCCCAGGGCCAGCCCGATGATGAGGCTCCAGTCGCTGGCGGGGATCTGTGCCAGCGGCAGAGGCCCCTCCAGCAGACGGGCGAGCAGCAGAGCCAGCACGCCGGCGGGCAGACAGGCTGCGGCCGTGACCACGGCAGGCGCCGGTGGCAGACGACGCGACAGTACCGAGTAGGCGCCCCAGATGATGGCTGCACCCAGCGCCAGCAGATAGCCGGGCAGATAGGCTTGCTGCAGTTGCAGCTCGCCATCGACCATCACCAGCATGGAGCCAGCCAGACCGCAGATCCCCGCCAGAATGTGGCGAAGGTGGAGGGGATGATTTGGCAGCAACAGCGGGGTGAAGAGGATGATGCAGAGTGGCCAGAGGTAGTTGATGAGGTTGGCTTCAAGCACCGGGGCGTGGCGAAAGCTCATAAAAAGCAGCAGATGATAAAAGAGCAGGGCTGTGATGGTAATCAGCCAGGTGAGCGGGCTGGCCCGCCACTGGCGCCAGAACGGTAATGCCCCGGCCCCGCAGAAAAACAGCACCAGTCCCACCAGAACGAGCGGTGACACGCTGACAATACGCGACGTCAGTGCCGCCAGCGAAGCCCACAGCACAATGGTCAGCAAGGCAAAACCGGTGGATCTATCCCACCAGGAACAACCGGACATCCAACACTCCTTTGCAAGATGAAGCTGCTGGCTTTGGGCTCGGGGCCCAGCCAAAGAGAGCCAGTCTATCAGAGAGAGTGCAAGCCCAGAATGCGGAAAGCAGAGGGCAATAACGGATGGGGGAGAAAGGATTTTCTGTCGCTAAAAACGACCAAGGGGCTGGCACCATGACGATGCCAACCCCTTGTTTTATATGGCGCTCCCGACTGGAGTCGAACCAGTGGCCTGTCCCTTAGGAGGGGACCGCTCTATCCTACTGAGCTACGGGAGCCTTGTGGCGGGCATTATACAAGAAGCAACTCCCTTTTAAACCCTTGATTCCTATTCCAATACTGCCAAATCCCCGTTCTGGATGTTGAACGGTGAATATTTGTTCTGGCTGCGGATGATGGCGCCGTCGTCGAATACCTGCACCACCTCGAACAGGCCGTCGGCCGGGTTGCGCATCATGCGGGACTTGCCGTAGGGGTCGATGAAGTCGGCATTGTGCTGGATCCGGAACTGGTCGCCGAGTTTGACGCCGTTGCGCCGGCCGAGATTGATGTAGGGGCCGCGTTCGTTCTGGCCGACCACCCGGGCGGTGACCGGGGCGCAGGTGAGCTGGGCCACCAGATCCTGAGCGGCCTGCTGCAGCTGGTAGTTGACCTCCTGACCGTAGCTCGATTGCCAGAACTGGCCGCTGTTGCTGCCAACCTGATCCCGTTTGCCGAAGGTCCAGGTGGCGCGCCCTTCATAGACCTTGCGGTTGATCAGGCTGCCGTTGATGCCGTCGAACAGGTAGAGCTGCATGCGAAAATTGCGGACGGGATCCTGAAACCAGCTGGTCAGCTGGTTGCCCTGTGGCTCGATGGAGAGATCGTCGATGCTGCCGAGCACCAAATATTGGCTGTCGGTGCGCAGGCTGAGGGCCTTGATCTCCTCGAGGGCGCTGCGATCCCCCTGTTGCAGGTGAAGCGGGTCGATACGCAGGTTTTCATCCAGCCACTGGCGCACCGCCACCCCTTGTTGGGCGTTGGCGAGGGTTTCGAACAGCCTGCGCGAGAGATTTTCCGGCATGTCGTCCATGGCGCCGTAGCTGGCCTGATCGGGGTAGCGCAGGCGTAGCCTGACCAGTGTCAAATCCTTGGCGAAGTGTTGGGTCTGGCAGATCTGGCGTTCGGCCTGAATGTCGGCCACCAGGGTGATGTACATGCGGCCATTGCGTACCTCTTCCCGTTTGAGGCGGTACTGGCGAATGTCACCGCCGGAGCGGATCTGGATCTGCTCGGATTGCAGGCTGCCATTTTCCAGCCGCTGGACGCTGGAGACGGCGGCACCACTGGCCAGCAGCGCCTGACGCAGGGCATCGCGAGTCGCCTGTTCACGGGCGTAGACTTCATCCCCCCCCAGAATGGCGGCACTGCCCTGCGCTTCGATAAGCTCGGCGCGGGCGCTCAGGCTGGCCAGCAGCAGGGTCAACAGCAGCGGTAATTTCATAGCAGATACCTTGATTAGGCGACTCGCAGCCTCTTCTCTTGAAGAGGGCATTGCGGGCCGACATGGATCACAACAGTTGTTCGATGGCGTTTTTCTGACCATCCGCCAGAGATTGGCTCAACAGCGAAGCTTTCAGCAAGAATCATGCCTCATTCCCGGCTCAAGGTTTGGCCGACGCGTCCGATAACAGATCAGGTGCAGATACAGGAAAGGTATCCATGAACAAATTCATCACGGCGTTGGCGCTCGCTCTGGTATTGGCTGGCTGCGGCTCCGACCCTATCAATCGGGATCAGGGTGATCCGCGTCAGGCGGCGCAGGGGATGGAGCTCAACTGGCTGGTAGCGCGTATGACCGATCAGCTGATGGAGCGCAAATCGCTTTCCACCCTGACCGATCCCATCGCGGTAGCCTCTTTTGTCGATCTCGATACCCTGCAGGATACCAACTGGATGGGGCAGCAGATTGAGGAGAGCTTTATCTACGAGCTCAACCGCCGCGGTGAGGTGGTGGTGGACTTCAAGCTGACCGGCAGCATCAAGGTGACGCCGCAGGGGGATTTTGTGCTGAGCCGCAACTACAAGGAGCTCTCTCCCCGTCTGCCCATCTCGCGCATTCTGGTCGGCACCTTCAGTCGCAACAGCAAGGGGATCCTGGTCAACGCCCGCATCATTGACATGCGTACCAAGATGGTCGAGACCACGGCCCAGAGCCTGATCCCGCAGAAATATCTGTTCGGTGCCAACAACTCGTTTGGTCGGGCATCGATCAACCGCGGTTATCTGATGCGTGACAGTCAGGCCCGACCGGGTGGTCATCTGGTCAACCTGACCCCATAAGGAGCGAGTCATGAAGATGTTGTTTGGTTGCCTGCTGGCTCTCTTGCTCACCGGTTGCAGCTACAACCGGGTGATGGACTACACCCAGGGTGGCAAGCCCGATGATTTTCCGGTGCTCAAGGCGGTGGGCTATGCGGTGATCGACATTCAGCCCGGCCCCTCCCAGTCGGAGAAGATGCTGCAAGCCATTCGCGCTTCCAAGATGGATGCCTATCGCGAGCTGGCCGAGCAGCTCAATGGTCAGCAGGTGCGCGGCCAGAGCAGCTATCGTGACCTGACCCAGACCTCCAACTCGCTGGATGTGTCGGTGGCTGGCGTGGTGCGTGGTGCCCGGGTGGTCGCTTCCTATCCGCGCGGCAACACCTATGCCACCGAGATGGAGCTCGATACCCGCGCCCTCTACAACATCAACCAGCTGATGGCTGGTCAGTTCTGATGTGAACCGGTCGAAAGCGGTGTGTTCAAGGCGAGCCAGCGGCTCGCCTTTTTGTTATCCGCAAGAGTGAATATCCGGGGCCCGGCAGGGAAAAAATGGCTCTGGGCAGGCAATTTAGCCGTAGCAAGGGCCTTTTTAGCGGGCTGTGTCGTCAATTTTTGCTTGATGATAGTGGGCTGTCATTTAGTTTTTCTGGACAATAAATAGCCCGTGGTGGTGAGTTCTGGCACCTGGCTACAGCCTGTTCAGCGCTTCAGGTGTGGCTGGTGGCAAAAAAACAGAGGCGGGCATCATGCCCGCCTCTTGCCGATTGGCTGGATTATTTGCCCATCAGTACCGGCGGCACTGCGGTCGGTTTGACATCCTCGCTCGGGTAGCAGCCCAGCACCTTGATATAGCGGGTGATCTTGGTCAGCTCCACCAGCGCGGCCTGCATCGCCGGGGTTTGCAGGTTGGCGGAGACGTCGAGGTAGAACATCTCTTCCCACGGGTTGCCCTGCACCGGACGGGATTCGAGCTTGGTCATGTTGATCTCGTGGCTGCGCAGCACCAGCAGCGCCTCGACCAGCGAACCCGGTTTCTGGGAGGTGGACATGATGAGGGTGGTCTTGGCCGGGATTTGCTGCGCCACGTCGATGGGCTTGCGCGCCACCACGATAAAGCGGCTGTAGTTCTCTTTCTGGTTGGCCAGCTGCTCGGCCAGCACGTCCAGACCATACAGTTCACCACCGGCAGCGCTGCCGATGGCCGCGGCCTCCGGGCTGGCCAGTTCCTTCACCTTCATCATGGCGCTGGAGGAAGAGTCGCAGATCTCGTGGCGCGCCCCTTCCAGCTTGCTCAGGTAGTGGGAGCACTGCTGGAACACCTGCGGATGGGCATAGAAGGTTTTGATGCGGCCAAGCTCGGTCGGTACGGCGGTGAGAATGCAGTGTTCGATGGGGTAGGTGAGCTCGCCGACGATGGAGAGGCTGGTGTGCTGCATCACGTCATAGACTTCGTTGATGGAGCCCGAGCTGGTGTTCTCGATGGGCAGCACGCCAAAGGCGGCGCGACCCGACTCCACCGCATCCAGCACTTCGCGGAAGTTCTGGCAGTTCACCTCGATCACCTGATCCTTGTAGCGCGCCAGATATTTGCGGGCGGCCAGGCTGGAGTAGGAACCGCGTGGCCCCAGATAGGCGACGCTGGTCATCGGCTCCTGTTGCTCCGGGTTGAGCAGGCTCTGCAGATAGGCCTGCTGGGAGAGCACCGAGTCCTCGATGATGGTGTGGTAGATGCGGGTGATGTACTGGGCATCCAGCCCCAGCACGCGTCCTTGCTGGATCAGGGCGACCAGCAGCTCCTGCTCGCGCTGGTGGTCACGGATGGGGCGTGGGTTGGCTTGCTTGGCTCGGGCTACCTCGATGCTGAGGGTCTTGCGTTTTGCCAGCAGGGCAAGCAGCTCCTGATCCAACCGGGTGATGTCTTGTCTGATCTCGTCGAGCGTTGCCATGATGGTTCCCTATCCAATTAATCGATTGATATTGATGCAAAAAAAAGCCTCCGCGAGGGGAGGCTTGATTCGTCTTTGCTTTCTGTTCACACGACGACAGGCCTTCCCTCAAGCGGGCCGGATAGACGAGAAAGCAAAGAAGAATGGTGCGTGCATAACTGTGTCCTTGAAGTAACGTCATAACCATTAAGGGATTTGCCGCTGTGATGCAAGTAAAACTTGCCCGCACCGCGAGATGGGGGCAGGGTATCCGGTCAAGTGGCAGGCGTATAAACGGCTTTATATGAAGCTGAATGTTTGCCCGCGATTCAGAGCTGCAGGAGGTTGCGATGGCGATTGTTTTCGATTTGGGACGGGTGGTGGTGAGTTGGGATCCGGTCGGCATAGTGAGCTCGGTGCGTGGCCCAGAAGGGGCTGCTCAGCTGGCGGAGCGGCTGTTCAATCATCAGGACTGGCTGGAGGTGGACAGAGGCACCATGTCACTGCACACCATGGCTCGTCAGGCAGAGAGTAGAACCGGCCTGAGCGCCGCAGAAAACCTGGCGATTTTGCAGGCGGTGCCTCCTTCGCAGCTGCCAGATCCCGCTATGCTAACCTTGATGGCCGAGCTGCACGGAGCGGGCCATTCGCTCTATGCCCTCTCCAACATGGGGCACGCCAGCATCGACTGGCTGGAGCAGCATCAGGATTTCTGGCGTTTTTTCAGCGGCAAGGTGGTCTCGGCGCGGGTGCGGATGATGAAGCCGGAGCCGGATATCTATCGCTACCTGCTGGTGTCGTTCGATCTCAAGCCGGCAGAGTGCATCTTCATCGATGACAACCCCGCCAACGTAGCGGCGGCAGAGGCCCTTGGCATCAGGGGCATGGTCTTCACCGACGCGGCGAGTTGCCGCCAGCAGCTGGTTGAGCTGGGCTGTTTGCCCGCCACCGGCAAGGGGTAATGCCCCTTTGGGAGCGTTATGGAGCATGGCCGGTTTCGCAATTGGCTCAGTCACTATCCTGAGTCGAGCCTGCTGATCGCCTGCAAGGATGGCAGCGGTTATCAACTATGCATCGAAGCGGAAGGGGAGTGCCTCTGCCTGACCGACAGCGAGGGAGGGCGCCTCACCTTCACCTCGCTGGAACAAGCTGAGGGTTTCCTTCGTGCTCACCAGATCCATCAGGCCCGGCTGCGGGTTTATGATGCCCAGAACGAGGATGTCGGGGCCGAATCGCAAGAGATAATTATCAAGTTTTAACCACAAATCCTGACCTTTTTAAGGGTCTATTCAGCTTGCCCGTTGCACAATACCGGAACCTGTTGTTGATCCGCCGGAGCTGTTGTCATGGGTGCCAATGTCGTTCTATTGAATCAGGGATATGATCATGCGTTCCTGGCCCGCGAGCAGCAGATGCTTGAGCGGCTGGCCGGGTTTGAGGAGGTCGTGGTCTCTTTTTCCGGGCGACTGGAATCCTGTTACAGCATCGACATGTGCCGTGCCAGCGGCGTGAAGATCCATGCCATCACCTTTGACAATCCGACCCGCAGCCGCAGCGAAGTGGCGCGAGCCCGCCGTTACTGCCAGCGCTACGGTATCGATCACTGGATTATCAAGACCGACGAAATGATCTTCTGTGATCGCCTGCCCCACATGGAGGGGTTGATCGATCCGGTGCGCCGCTTGCGTGAACATGTGGGGGCACATCCAAAGTGGAACCATCTCCCGCTGCTGGTGCCGGCGGCGCTGGAAGAGCGGGATGAGTATCTGGCTGAATTCGGTTCTCTGCCTGACCACACTATCTGGTTCTTTGCCGACAACCAGATGACCCGGCGGGATTTTCGCTATGGCTTCAACAAGCGCGAACTTGGTCGCTGGGGCAAGGGGGGCAATGGCTGCCTGAGCCATCGCTTCACCAATCCACGGCTGCTTGAGCAGCGTTACCTGCGGATGGTGGATCAAGCCGAGCAGATGCTGGCCGACATGGGGCTGGACGAGGCGCAGGTGTTTTTTCACACCCTCTCCGATTGCGGCATGACCCTGGCCCGGGTGCGTCTGCCTGAACACCAGCGGGCGCAGGCCTTTGATCTCCAGCCGGATATCCTGATGGCGCTCAAAGGAACCGAGTTCGATCTGGTGACCCTCGACATGGTGCAGGAAGAGCGCCACGACCGGGCTATCTAGGCTCCTGTGACAGCGGGAACGTGAGTCCCGTCATAGGCAAGGAGGGGCGCGACTGTTTATACTGTCGCCCTTTCACCCGTTACCGAGTGTTCATGCCATGAAATCTCTCTCCCGTCTGCTGGTTGCTCTCTGTCTCTCGCCCGTGTTGGCGCAGGCTGCTCCTGTTACTCAGGTGACCCTGCCTGATGGTCGTCAGGTGCAACTGAACGATGACTTCACCTGGGAATATCTGGTGGTCAAGCCGGCCGAGCCCGTCAAGGCGCTGGCCGAAGGGGCGAAAGCAGGCGCAGTGGTCGCGGTAGCGGCCCCCGTGCTGACCGATCAGGCCAAGGCACACCCCGAATTGCTGTCACAGGCTGCGCGCGACGGGATCGTGGTCAAGCTCGACAAGGTTGAGGGGACAGATCCCCTGATGCTTACCTTTATGGTGGGCAATACCGGTACCCGCAATGTGGTCGGTGTACGTGGCTGGGTCACGCTCTTCAGTCAGGAGGGGGTACAGCTCTCCCGTCAGGAGGCCCGTTTCTGGGTCGCCGAGAACCGTCTGCCGGAGACCTACCTGCGCAAGGGGCAGGAGCGTCCATCACTGGCCCTCGAGGTTGCCCGTCCGGCCGGATTGACCGGTCAGCCGCTGGTGCGAGTCGAGATCGACGAGGTGGTCTTCCGCTGATTTTTACCGGCTGGCGTGAGCCTCACGCCAGCCATTTGTAACTCCTGTCATCATCCGCAATATCTGCTTACATCTGACATGATTTGGCAACAGCTTGCCGCTCGGCAACGCCATGCCTTCCTCGCACAATGACTCCATACCAGCTCGACGAGCTTATCAATGGAGTTAATGAGATGAAAAAGAGCGCTGTTTCCCTTCTGGTTCTGGCCGGTTTTGCTTCTACCTCTGCACTGGCACAGGATGCTTTCAGCTACGCCAAGGGCGCGGCTACCTGGGCTCACACCAAGTCTGATTTTCTCAAGTCCGATCAATTCGGCGGGGACTTCTCGCGGGATAATGGTGGCTCACGTGACTTTGGCGGTTTGACTCTGGACTTGTCCAAATCCTTTGCCGATCACTTCTACGGCCGTTTGTTTTCCGAGGGTACCTCTGCCCAGAGCGGCAATGACAGCATGGGCATCGGCAGCTTGGGTGTTGGTGTCTTTACCCCGCTCAGCACTGGCCTGAACCTCTACGGTGAAACCGGTGTGATGGGTTATACCCTGGAGCGAGAGGTGATGAGCAACGTTGACAACAAGGGTTGGGATGCAATCGTGCGCAAAAGCAGCGGCAGCATGTACGGTGAAGTTGGCCTGCGCTACGACATCGGCAATGTCGAGCTCTCCACTGCCTACCGCTACGCCAACATGACCGGCGATATGCACGACTTCAAAGTAGGCGGTGCCTACAAGCTCAACCAGAACTGGGCACTGACTGCCGACTACACCTACCGCAAGTGGGATGTGCAACAGGGTTCCATCTCCAGCCTGGGTGTGAAGTACAGCTTCTAATTTTCCGTACCTTAGTGTCTTGTGCTTGCCCATGGCGTTTGCCATGGGCTTTTTTGTTTTCCGGTGATCCTCTTTTTCTCCTTATGTCGTATCAGTTGGCAATAGTTATACAACTTCCATTTCTTTGTATAACTGCTATAACTGAATCAATGCTTATACAAGGAGCGTCATCATGTACAAAATTAAAGTCGGTATCAGTGCCTGCCTGCTGGGACAAGAGGTGCGTTTCGACGGGGGCCACAAGCGCTCCAGCTTCTGCGAACGGGATCTTGGCGCTCACTTTGACTATCACCCCGTCTGTCCCGAGATGGCTATCGGCCTCGGGGCACCCCGCGCCGCCATCCGGCTGGTCAAGCGCCATGGCGAGATCCGTGCCGAGGCGAGCAACGGCAGCTTCGACGTCACCGAAAAGCTGATTGCCTTCAGCGAGCAGAAAGCCCGTCAGCTCGACTTTATCTCCGGTTATATCCTCTGTGCCAAATCCCCCAGCTGCGGTATGGAGCGGGTGAGAATTTATGGCGCCAACAATGAGGGGAGTGCCAAGGAGGGGATCGGCCTCTTTGCCAAGGCGTTGATGGAGGCCAATCCCCTGTTGCCGGTCGAAGAGGATGGCCGCCTGTGCGATCCCATCCTGCGGGAGAACTTCGTGCTGCGGGTCTTTGCCTACCACGACTGGCAGCAGCTTTGCGCCCGCGGCATCACCGCCTCGGCGCTGATCCGCTTCCACTCCCGCTACAAGTATCTGGTGCTCTCCCATGCCACCACCCACTACCGGGCGCTCGGCAAGCTGCTCGGCAATCTGGGCAAGTCCGCTAATGTGCAGGAGGTGGCCGACAACTACATCAAGGGATTGATGACGGCGCTGACCTTGCGGGCCAACCGCCGCAGCCACACCAATGTGCTGATGCACCTGCAGGGC
The DNA here is from genome assembly GCF_000764665.1 of Aeromonas lacus. Lineage (GTDB taxonomy): Bacteria > Pseudomonadota > Gammaproteobacteria > Enterobacterales > Aeromonadaceae > Aeromonas > Aeromonas lacus. The sequence goes on from NZ_JRGM01000130.1 coordinate 124,235, forward strand.
TACTTCAAGCGGGTGCTGACCCCAGCCCAGAAGCAGGAGCTTGCCGATACCATCGACAAGTACCGCACCGGCATCTTCCCCTTGCTGGTGCCGCTCACCCTGATCCGTCACTACCTGCGCGAGTACCCCAATCCCTATCTCGCCGAGCAGGTTTATCTCAATCCGCACCCCGATACGCTCAAATTGCGTTACGGGCTCTGAATCCGTTCTGTTGCCCCGGTGCATGGCTTGCGCCAGGGCGCTTTACACCTCTGTTTGATGGACGTTGTCATGTCTGATTTATCGCAAGAAGTTGCTCCTCTGGCTGATGAGGGGATCTACCCCATTCGCGAGGTATCCCGTCTCACCGGCGTCAACGCCGTGACTCTGCGCGCCTGGCAGCGCCGCTACGGTCTGGTGCAGCCGGCCCGTACCGAAAAGGGCCACCGTCTCTACAGCGAGCAGGATATTCGCCAGATCGGCGAGATCCTGAGCTGGCTGGAGCGGGGGGTGAGTATCGGTCAGGTGAAGGGGCTCTTGAGCGAACCCCATTCCGAGCCGGTGAGCGATCACTGGCAGCAGACCCTGGAGCAGTTCAGTCAGGCGCAGCTCGCCTTCAACCAGCGCAAGGCGGAGGCCGAGCTCAACGATCTGCTCGCGAGCTACCCGTTCGAGCTGGTGCGCAGTCGGGTGCTGCAACCGCTGGTGGAGCGGCTGCTGGGACTGTGGCGTGAGCGGCCCGATGGCGAGCTGCTGCAACAGGTGTGGCTGGGCTGGCTCCATACCCGCTTCGCCCGCCACCTGATCGAGCAGGAGAAGGGCGTGCCGATCACGCTGGCTAGCTGGGGACAGGTCGGCCCCCTCGATCTGGTCTGGGCCGCTTACGAGCTGATCGGTCAGGGATATGAGGTGCAACTGCTGGGGGCGGTTGAACCTCGCCATGCCAGCCTGCTTGAGGGACGTGCTGCCACCCCCTGGCTGGTGCTGCTGGGAGCAGGGCTTGGCAAGCAGGAGCTGGCCGCCGGCTGGCCCGCCGGCACACGCCTGTTTGGCGAGCTGGGGCGTCTCTACGATGGTGAGTGGCTTAAAGCCCACGGCTGGCAGGCGAGCCTTGCCGAGCTGATGGCAGACGCACCTGCTGCGGCTGGCGCCAGCGGACGCGGGAGGAAAAAGTCATGAAGCTGGTCTGGTTTCGCAACGATCTGCGCCTTGCCGACAACCCGGCACTGCGGCATGCCTGCGCCGATGATGAGCCGGTGGCCGCGCTCTTTATCGTCTCCCCCACCCAGTGGCGGCAGCACAAGATGGCCCCCATCCGTCAGCGCTTTATGCTGGCGCAGGTGGATGTGCTGGGCCACGAGCTGGCGGCGCTCGGCATCCCGCTCCATCTGCTGCGAGTGGAGACCTTTGCCGAAGTGCCGGCGGTGTTGGCAGACCTCTGCTGCGAGCTGGGGGTGACCCGGCTCTATGCCAATCAGGCTATCGAGATCGACGAGCAGCGCCGCGATCACGCCGTTACCGCCGCGCTGGCAGAGCAGGAGGTGAGTTGTCACTGGCTCAACGGCTGTTGCGTATTGCCGCCGGGGCGGGTGCTGACCGGCTCGGGTGAGATGTTCAAGGTCTTCACCCCCTTCAGCCGTGCCTGGCTCAAGGCACTCGACGAGGAGGGTTTTGTCATTCATCGCGCCCCTGCGCCCCGTGGCGAGCCGCTGCCGTGGCAGCCGCTGGCTGAACGGGCGTGGGTTGATGAGGCGCTCGGCGAGCTGACGGCTGATCCGCGCTGGCCAGTGGGGGAGGTGGAAGCCCGGCGCCGTTTGAACGATTTTCTGGAGCAGGCGGTGCTCGACTATGGCGAGACCCGGGATTTTCCTGCCATCGCGGGTACGTCCGTGCTCTCCCCCTATCTGGCGGCGGGCATCATCAGCCCGCGCCAATGTGTGGCTGCTCTCCAGCAGCGGCTCGGTTATCGGCCCCAGTCGAATTCCCAGCCCGGCTTTGTCTGGCTCAATGAGCTGGTCTGGCGCGAGTTCTATCGCCACCTGCTGGTACTGATCCCGACCCTCTCTATGAATCGCCCCTTCAAGCCCGAGACGGCGGCGCTGCCGTGGAGCTGGGACCCGGATGCCTTTGCCGCCTGGTGCGAGGGGCGCACCGGCTACCCCATCGTCGATGCGGCGATGCGCTGTCTCAACGCCACCGGCTGGATGCACAACCGGCTGCGGATGATAGTGGCGAGCTTTCTCACCAAGGATCTCCATATCCACTGGCGGCTTGGGGAGGATTACTTCATGAGTCAGCTGATCGATGGGGATCTGGCGGCCAACAATGGCGGCTGGCAGTGGGCGGCGGGTACCGGCGCCGATGCGGCGCCCTATTTTCGGGTCTTCAACCCCACCACTCAGGGGCAACGATTTGATCCACAAGGGGAGTTTAGCCGTACCTGGGTAACTGAACTTGCCGATATTCCCCCCGCTTATGTGCATCAGCCCCATGACTGGCTGCGGCTCAAGGGGCGACAGGATTATCCGGCACCCATGGTGGATCACGCCGTTGCCCGGGTGAGATCCATCGAGATGTTTCGCTCTCTGGAGAAATAGGATGAACGAGCCGCTGGCCCGCTTTATTGGCCTCTATCAGCAATTGGACAAACAGCAGTTGCACCGCTTGCCCGAGGTCTATGCCGAACAGGTGGTCTTTACCGATCCGGCCCACCGCATCGAGGGGTTGGCGGCCCTTGGCGACTATTTTGCCGCCCTCTATCAGCGCCTCGCCTACTGCCGTTTCGTCATCACCAGTCAGCAGCAGCAAGGGTCGCAGGCCTGGCTCGGCTGGACCATGACCTTCTCTCACCCCAGCTTGCGCGGTGGTGAGCCGGTGACGGTGGAGGGGGCCACCCGTCTTGAATTCGACGAGGCGGGCAAGGTGTGCCAGCACAGGGACTATTTTGACCTGGGCGCCATGCTCTACGAGCAGTTGCCGCTGCTCGGGCCCGTGGTGCGCGCTATCAAGGGGAGGCTCGGCGCATGAGCGGCCGGGTGCTTATCACCGGGGCGACCTCCGGCATCGGCCGCCAGCTGGCGCTGGATTACCGGCGCGCAGGCTGGCAGGTGTGGGGCTGTGGTCGTGATGGCGAACGGCTGCAGGCTCTGGAGCTGGATGGCGTCACATCGCTGCAGTTCGATGCCCGGGATCTGGCAGCAATGAGCAGGGTGGCTGCCACCCTGCCATCCCTCGATCTGCTGATCCTCAACGCAGGCAACTGCGAGTACATGGATGTCGGCGAGGGGTTTGACAGCGAGCTGTTTGCCCGGGTGATCGAAACCAATCTGACCGCCACCGGCCATGCGCTGGCCGCCTTCTTGCCGCTGCTAGGGGCGGGATCACGGCTTGCCATCGTCAGTTCGTCGGTGAGCTGGCTGCCGCTGCCTCGAGCCGAGGCCTATGGTGCCTCCAAGGCGGCCCTCGACTATCTGGCGGATACCTTGCGCCTCGATTTGTCCAGCAAAGGGATCGGGGTGATCCTGATCCGCCCCGGTTTTGTCCAGACACCGCTGACCGCCAAAAATGATTTTCCCATGCCCTGTCTGGTGACGGTGGAGCAGGCCTCCCGCGCCATCATGGACGGGTTGACCGCTGGTCGTCACCAGATCCACTTTCCCCGCCGTTTCATCTGGTTGTTGCGCCTGCTGGGTGCGCTGCCGGTGGGGCTCTGGCTGCGCCTTGGCCGCGCACTCGTATCGAAAGGAAGCCATTCATGAAGAAAAAGATCGCCATCATCGGTTCAGGGATCTCGGGGCTTACCGCCGGTTTTCTGCTCCACAGACTCCATGACATTACCCTGTTCGAGGCGGCGCCGACCCTGGGCGGTCACACCGCCACCGTCGATGTGAATCAGGCTGGCCGCAGCTATGCCATCGATACCGGCTTTATCGTCTTTAACGATCGTACCTACCCCCACTTCTTGAAGTTGCTGGCGCGGATCGGCATGGCGCGCCAACCGGCCGAGATGAGCTTCTCGGTGAAAAGCCCGGAAGGGCTGGAGTATAACGGCCATAACCTCGACACCCTGTTTGCCCAGCGCAGCAATCTGCTGAGCCCCCGTTTCTATGGCTTCGTCGCCGAGATCCTGCGTTTCAACCGGGAGGCGCGGGCCTGGCTGGCCGATGGTCAACATCAGGGCGCGGGCCCCGAGCTGACCCTGGGAGACTTTCTGCTGGCGGGGGAGTTTAGCGACTACTTCGCCCGCCACTACATCTTGCCGATGGGGGCGGCGATCTGGTCATCGACGCTGGCCGATATGCGCGCCTTTCCCCTTGGTTTCTTCCTGCGCTTTTTTGCCAACCACGGCCTGCTGGATGTGGCCAATCGCCCCCAGTGGTACGTGATCCCGGGTGGATCGCGGGAATATATCTGCCCCCTTACGGCGGGTTGGCAGTCGCAGATCCGCCTCGCCTGTCCGGTGCAGAGCGTGCGGCGGGAGGCGGACGGCGTGGTGATCCAGAGCAGTTACGGCGAGGAGCAGTTTGACGAGGTGATCTTCGCCTGCCACAGCGATCAGGCGCTGGCGCTGCTGGCGGATCCCGGCGAGCGGGAGCAGGCCATCCTTGGCGACATGCCCTATCAGGCCAACGATGTCTGGCTCCATACCGATGCGCGCTGCCTGCCCACCCGCCGCAAGGCATGGGCCAGCTGGAACTATCAGCTCGATGACAACGACGAGGCGCGGCCGCTGGTGAGTTACAACATGAATATCCTGCAAGGAGTGAGCTCGCCAGAGCCCTTCTGCGTCAGCCTCAACCCCAAGGGCAAGGTGGATGAGAGCAAGGTGCTGCGCCGCTTCGTCTACCACCATCCGGTGTTCAATCAGGCCTCCATCGCCGCCCAGCAGCGCCGTGCGGAGATCTGTGGCCAGCAGCACACCCACTTCTGTGGCGCCTACTGGTACAACGGCTTTCACGAGGATGGGGTACGCAGCGCGCTGGACGTCGCCAGGCGCTTCGGGGCCGAGCTATGAATGGCGCCACCGTGGCCACGGAACATGAGCGTGCCGACGAACTGGCTGGCGTCACCAGCGCCATCTGGCAGGGCTCGGTGCGCCACCGCCGTTTTGCGCCGCGGACCCACGCCTTCTCCTACAGCCTCTTTATGCTGGGGCTGGATCTCGACGAGCTGCCGCAGATCGATCAGGGGCGCTGGTTCGGGGTGGAGCGGGCTGGGCTGCTCTCGTTTCACCGCCATGACTATCTCAAGGGCAGCGAGGGGAGTCTCAAGCAGGCGGTGTGGCAGAAGGTGAGCGAACTGGGTGGCGATGCCGAGCCCGAGGGGCGCGTGCTGCTGCTCGGCAACGTGCGCTGTCTGGGCTTCTACTTCAGCCCGGTCAACTTCTACTTTTGCTACCGACAGGGAGAAGCCCGCTATCTGCTGGCGGAGGTGTCGAACACCCCCTGGAACGAGCGTCACTACTACCTGCTGGATCTGGCGGCGCTGGCGCCCCATGACAAGGATTTCCACGTCTCCCCCTTTATGGGGCTGGCGATGCGTTACCACTGGCGCATCAGGCCGCCCGCGCAGGAGACACTGATCCATATCGAGAGTCATCCCGTATCCGGTGAGGCCAAGCTGTTTGACGCAACCCTTGCGCTCACTCGCGAACCGCTGTCGCGCAAGGGGCTGGTGGCCCTGCTGGCCCGCTGGCCCTGGATGACAATGAAGGTGCTGCTCGGGATCTACTGGCAGGCCCTGCGTCTTTTTATCAAACGAACACCGATTTTTACCCATCCGGAGAGCCGCTAATGGAACTTGCTCAATCAACCCTCTCTGCCTCTTTCATCGACAAGGGGGCAAGACAACTGCTGCTCAATCTGCTGGGTCGCCTCGAACATGGCCAGCTGCTGCTGCGGGATGGCGGTGAGCGCCACAGCTTTGGCGTCGCGGGCACCGATCTGCATGCTGAACTGGTGGTGCAGGATCCGGCCTTCTATCGCCGCCTGCTGCTGGGGGGCAGCATCGCCGCCGGGGAAACCTGGGTGGAGGGGCTCTGGACCAGCCCGGATCCGGTGGCGTTGGTGCGGCTGCTGGCCCGCAACCTGACGCTGCTCGACTCCCTTGAGCGACGCTTGGGCTGGCTCAGTTTCCCCTTCAACAAAGTGCGCCACTGGCTCAATCGCAATACCCTGACCGGCTCGCGCTCCAACATCGCCGCCCACTACGATCTCGGCAATACCCTCTATCAGGGTTTTCTCGACAGCCATATGCAGTACTCGAGCGCCATCTATCCGAGCGCCGAGGCCACTCTCGAAGAGGGACAGCAGGCCAAGCTGCGCACCATCTGCGAGCGGCTGGCGCTGGGGCCTGATGATCATCTGCTGGAGATCGGTACCGGCTGGGGTGGCTTGGCGGTTTATGCCGCCCGTCACTACGGCTGCCGGGTGACTACCACCACCATCTCCCGGGCCCAGCACGACTATGCCAAGGAGTGGATTGCGCGGGAGGGGCTGGGGGATCGCATCACCTTGCTGCTGGAGGATTACCGCAAGCTGGAGGGTACTTATGACAAGCTGGTCTCCATCGAGATGATCGAGGCGGTGGGCCACGCCTTCCTGCCCGACTATTTCCGCCAGCTGTCGCGGCTGCTCAAACCCGGTGGCCGCCTGCTCATTCAGGCCATTACCATCGCCGATCAGCGTCATGCCCAGTATCTGCGCGGGGTCGATTTCATCCAGCGCTACATCTTCCCCGGTGGCTGTCTGCCGAGCGTCTCCCAGATGGCGGGGTTGCTGGCGCGGGAGACCGACATGCAGCTGGTGCGGCTGCACGATCACGGCCATCACTATGCCCGCACCCTGGCTCACTGGTGCGAGCGTTTTCTGGCGCTGTCACCCGAGCTGCCCAAGCTCGGTTACAGCCAGGATTTCATCCGGCTGTGGCACTTCTACTTCGCCTATTGCGAGGGGGGATTCTGGGAGCGCAGCATCAGTCTGGTACAGCTGGAGGCTGCCAAGCCGGGCCCCGCTGGCTGGTCGGGTGATGTGCCAGTAAGCGGTCAGTGACCATGTGGCAGTGGGCTCACCTGCTGGGGTTCAACCTCTACTGGTTGCTGGCGGTGAAGTGGCAGCAGCCGGGCCCGCTGCTGGTGATCTTGCTGCTGCACTTTCTCTTCTCACCCAGCCGCCAGCAAGACTGGCGGCTGCTCCCCATCGCGGTTGCCGGCTGTCTGCTGGATGCCCTGCTATGGCAGCTCGGCTTGTTCCGGTTCCCGTCCGGTTTTCCCCTCTGGCTGGTACTGCTCTGGCTCGGTTTTGCCCTGACGCTGGGCCACGGCATGCGCTGGCTGCTGCGTCTGCCCCGCTGGCAGCAGGCGCTGTTTGGCGTGTTTGGCGGTGCCTCCTCCTATGTGGCGGGGGCCGCCATGGGGGCAGTACACTTACCTTGGGGCATCGGGATCAGTGCAGCACTGCTGGCAGTGATCTGGATGTGGTGGTTACCCGTACTCCTGTGGGTAATGGTCAAGCTGGAGGGTGAGTCATGATGAACTCCTTTTCGACCGACACGCTGCTTTTTTCCAAGTGGACCAAAGAGAGCCAGCATGAGCTGACGGATCGCTTCTATCTGGTGGTTGCCTGCCAGCGGAATGCGCAGGGCCAGCTGGTGCAGGTAGTGATGCAGGATATCAATACCCTGCAGGAACAGGAGATGGACTGGCATGAACTCGAAGACCCCAATCACTGGCATATGGGGTGGAATTAGCCTCCACCTTGCCGCACTGAGCCTGCTTGTCGCCACGACCAGCGATGCGGCAACGCTACCCTGGCAGAAGCTGCGTCCGGTCGGGCAGGGGGAGATGAACTGGCTCTGGTTCAAGCTCTACGATGCCACCCTTTACAGCGCGAGCGGTCGCTACCAACCGGGCCACTATCCACAAGCGCTTACCCTTACCTATGCCAGAGCCATCGAGCGGGACGATCTGCTCGGCGCCACTTCGTCCGAGTGGCAGCGTCTCGGCGTGGGTAGCGATGCCGAGCGCAAGCAGTGGCTGGAGCAACTCGCCGCAATCTGGCCGGATGTGGCTTCGGGTGATCGGCTCACCTTCTATGTCGATGAAGCGGGGCATGGCCACTTCTGGTGGCAAGAGAAGCGCCTTGGTTCGCTCGACGATCCCCGATTTTCTGCTGCCTTTCTCGCTATCTGGCTGGCTGACAACAGTCTGGATCCTGCACTTACCCGCCGTCTGCGCGGCCAATCCTGATAGTGGAGTCTGTCATGCTGTTTATCCCGTCGTTGTTACGGTCGCTGCTATCCGGGCAGCGGCTATTTGTATTGTGCCTCGCCCTGCTGCTCAGTGGTTGTGGTGCCAGTCTCGACAGTTATCGGGGGCAGGGGCCGAACTGGGATCTCGCCCGTTTCTTCAATGGCAAGCTGGTGGCCCATGGTCTGGTGACCGACCGCAGCGGCGAAGTGACCAGCCGCTTTCGGGTCGAGATGACAGGGCGCTGGCAGAACGGTAAGGGAGAGCTGTTCGAGCAGTTCTATTTTGACGATGGTCGCCAGCAGACTCGCACCTGGCATCTGAGCAAGGGTGCTGATGGCCACTGGCGTGGTACGGCATCGGATGTGGTCGGGGAGGCCGTGGGCAAGAGTGAAGGGTTTGCCCTCAACTGGCGCTATCAACTCGATCTGGCACTGCCGGACGGCGAGGTGGTGCGGGTGAGCTTTGATGACTGGATGTATCTGCTGGACGAGGATCGCCTGATCAATCGCGCCGCCATCAGCAAGTTCGGCATCCATCTGGGGGAGGTGATCCTCTACATCGAGCGAACATCCTGACCGGTGTGCTTCGCATGAAAGCCAATAAAAAAGCGCGCCGATGGCGCGCTTTTGTCTATCGCAAGGCAGGCAGATCAGATGATCCGGTTCTCCTCCAGCATCTTGCGACGGGCCTCTTCCTTGGCCATCTTCTTCTTGCGATTGTCGCAAGGCTCGGGGCAGTCGCACTCCTTCTCGATGCCGACGCCACCCAGGCCGCCGCAGGAGCCCGAGATGGTCTTCTTCTGGAAGATGTAGCCAATGGCCATGGCCACAATCACCAGCATGAATACCCCGAAGGTGATCAGAAAAACCTGCATCAATCCTCCCTATTTCCTGACCAGATACTGCTTGAACGCGTCGGAGTAGGCCTCTTCAAAGCCGTTGTCGGTCTTGGTGATGACGAAGATCGCCAGACCCCGCTCGTTGGCATAGGCCAGGCTCTTCTCCGGCCCCATCACCATAAATACGGTCGCCAGCCCGTCCGCAGTCATGCAGGAGGGGTGGATCACAGTGACCGACACCATACGGTGCTGGATCGGTTTGCCGGTGCGCGGATCTATGGTGTGAGAGAAGCGCTGGCCATCCATCTCATAGTAATTGCGATATTCGCCCGAGGTGGCGACGCCATTGTCACCCGGAACGATTACCTCCTGCACCGAGCCGGCATTAGCGGTCGGCTTCTCGATGGCGACGCGCCAGTGGTGTCCCTTGCCGTTGACGCCATTGATCCGCAGCTCGCCGCCGATCTCCACCAGATAGTTACGCGCCCCCAGGGACTCCAGATACTCGGCCACCTTGTCTACGCCAAAGCCCTTGGCAATGGCGGAGAGATCGACGTAGAGATCCGGGATGTCCTTTTGCAGGGTATCGGCATCCACCGAGGTGATGACGTGCAGATTGCCCAGACCGGTCTTCTGACGGGTCTGGGTGATCAACTCTTCCGACGGCATCTTGGTCGGTCTCTTGTCCGGACCAAAGCCCCACAGATTGACCAAGGGGCCGACGGTGACGTCCAGCGCCCCCTGGCTCTCACGGCCAATATGAATGGCCTCTGTGACTACCCGCGCGGTATCCCGCGAGACCACCACCGGCGTGGAGCTGCGATGCTGGTTGAAGCGCGACAGTTCGGAATCGGGACGATAGGTCGACATCTGATCGTTGACCCGCTCCAGCAAGACATCGACCTCGGCCTGAAACTTGGCCGGATCGCTGATGACGTTGTCCGCCACCTTGATGGAGTAGTAAGTGCCCATGGTGCTACCGGTGATGTGGATCTCCGGTTTGGATTGGACCGTTTGTTCCTGACCGCACCCTGTCAAGAAAAAGGCCAGCCCGAAGGCTAGCCAGGTCTTTACAACGCTGTTCATGGATTAACCACCAAAGTCATCCAGCAGGATGTTTTCGTCCTCAACGCCCAGATCTTTGAGCATGTTGATGACGGCTGCGTTCATTACGGGAGGTCCACACATGTAGAACTCGCAATCTTCCGGCGCTTCGTGGTTCTTGAGATAGTTCTCGTAGAGCACGTTGTGGATGAAGCCGGTGTAGCCGTCCCAGTTGTCTTCCGGTTGCGGATCGGACAGGGCGACGTTCCAGGTGAAGTTCTCGTTCTCGGCGGCGAGCATGTCGAAATCTTCGACATAGAACATTTCGCGCTTGGAACGGGCTCCGTACCAGAAGCTCATCTTGCGCTTGGACTTCAGGCGACGCAGCTGGTCGAAGATGTGGGAGCGCATCGGCGCCATACCCGCACCACCACCGATGAATACCATTTCGGCATCAGTGTCCTTGGCGAAGAACTCGCCGAACGGACCGGAGATGGTCACTTTGTCACCCGCTTTCAGGTTGAAGATGTAGGAGGACATCTGTCCCGGAGGGGCAGTCCAGTTGCTGGGCGGCGGCGTAGCAATACGCACGTTCAGCATGATGATGCCGAACTCTTCCGGATAGTTGGCCATGGAGTAGGCACGGATGATCGGCTCATCGACCTTGGACTCCAGCTCAAAAATCTTGAAGCGATCCCAGTCACCGCGATACTCCTCGGGAATATCGAAGTTCTTGTAGTAGACGTGGTGAGCCGGCGCTTCGATCTGGATATAACCACCGGCGCGGAACGGTACGCTCTCGCCATCGGGGATCTGCAGCTTGAGCTCCTTGATGAAGGTGGCCTTGTTATCGTTGGAGATAACGGTACATTCCCACTTCTTCACGCCGAAGATCTCTTCCGGCAGTTCGATGTCCATGTCGCCACGAACGGTGACCTGACAGGCCAGACGCTCGCCGTGACGGGCTTCGCCCTTGCTGATGTGATCCAGTTCGGTCGGCAGGATGTCGCCGCCGCCAGACTTCACCCGCACCTTGCACTGACCGCAGGAGCCACCGCCGCCACAGGCGGAGGAGACGAAGATACCGTTGCCGGCCAGAACGCCGAGCAGCTTGCCACCGGCCGGGCTGGTCACAGCCTTGGCCGGGTCACCGTTGATGCTGATTGTCACGTCGCCCGCGGTCACCAGCTTGGACTTGGCGAACAGAATGACTGCCACCAGTGCCAGCAGGATCACGGTAAACATGACCACACCCAAAATAATTTCCATCTATCGTTCCTTTCTGATTGCAGGAAAGCCGATTACAGGGAGATACCAGAGAAGGACATAAAGCCCAGCGCCATCAGGCCGGCAGTGATGAAGGTGATGCCCAGACCACGCAGGCCTTGTGGAACATCGGAGTACTTCATCTTCTCGCGGATACCTGCCAGCGCAACGATCGCCAGCATCCAGCCTGCACCTGAACCCACGCCGTAGACCACAGACTCCATGAAGTTGTAGTCACGCTGCACCATGAAGGAGACGCCACCGAAGATGGCGCAGTTCACGGTGATGAGCGGCAGGAAGATACCCAGGGCGTTGTAGAGAGCCGGGAAGTACTTGTCCAGCGCCATCTCCAGGATCTGCACCAGCGCCGCGATCACCCCGATGAAGGTGATGAAGCTCAGGAAGCTCAGATCCAGGTCAGGGGAGAGGGCACCTGCCTTCAGCACGTAGTTGTAGATCAGGTTGTTGACCGGTACGGCGATGGTTTGCACCACGATAACGGCAATACCAAGACCCATGGAGGTCTTAACCTTCTTGGACACAGCCAGGAAGGTACACATCCCCAAGAAGAAGGAGAGTGCCAGGTTTTCGATGAAAATCGAACGAATCAACAGACTCAGATAGTGTTCCATACCTTAATCCTTCGCCTCCACCTGCTTGGGATCCTTGGTGCGAACGCCCCAGATGATCAGACCAATGATGAAGAATGCACTCGGCGGCAGCAGCAGCAGACCGTTGGGTACATACCAGCCACCGTTGTTCACCAGCGGCAGCAGCTCGATGCCGAACCAGGTACCGGAGCCCAGCAGTTCACGCACGGTAGCGACGCTCAGCAGAATGGCGCCATAGCCCAGACCGTTGCCGATACCATCCAGGAAGGAGGGGAGCGGCGCGCTCTTCATGGCGTAGGCTTCGGCACGACCCATCACGATACAGTTGGTGATGATGAGGCCGACGAATACCGACAGCTGCTTGGAGATGTCATAGGCATAAGCCTTGAGCACCTGGTCAACCACGATAACCAGCGAAGCGATGATGGCCATCTGGGCAATGATCCGCACGCTGTTCGGGATCTGGTTGCGGATCAGAGAGATGAACAGGTTTGAGAAGGCGGTGACCGCCATAACCGCGAGGGTCATTACAAACGCTGTCTTCATCTGGCTGGTAACCGCCAGTGCAGAACAGACACCCAGCACCTGCAAGGCGATGGGGTTGTTGCCCAGCACAGGGGTCAACAGCAACTTTTTCATTTCGCTCTTGTCAGCCATTGTTGATTTCTCCTGCACGAACCTTGGCCAGGAAAGGACCGAAGCCCTTGGGACCCATCCAGAAGTCGAAGGTATGCTGTACGCCGTTACCGGTCAGAGTGGCACCGGAGAGACCGTCGATCTCGTGCTCGGAGCCCGCCGGAGCGTGACCCTTGATGACGCGCAGCGCCGGCATGCCATCCTGATCGAACAGCTTCTTGCCGACAAACAGCTCACGCCAGGCCGGATTCTCGATTTCACCGCCCAGACCCGGGGTTTCACCGTGGTCGTAGTAGGTGATGCCCTTGATGGTCTGGCCATCAGCGGCAACGGCGACGAAGGCATACATGGTCGACCACAGACCCTGACCGTAGATGGGCAGGATGATGTTGTCGATCTTGCCTTCGGCATCCTTGGCGAAGAACACCGGAACCAGCTTGGAGATCTGACGCAGACCAGCCTTGTCGTCGGCAGCAGCCAGACGGATGTTTTGCGCCGGATCTTTGGCCGCCTGCTTGGTATCGAAGTTGTCGGCATCGCCGTCAACAAAGTTACCGGTGGCGAGATCCACCAGACGGGCTTCGATCTTGTCGCCATACAGCTTGGCCAGATCGCGCTTGGCTACATCGCTGATGTCCACGCCGGCTACGGCGAGAATGTTGCTCTGCTTGTCCAGCGCCTTGTTCTCCTCTTGGGTAGAACGCAGGCCAACGGCAGCAACGGATACCACGATGGAACAGGCCAGGCAGAGGCCGGTTACCACGCTGATGGTGCCGAGGGTTGAGTCTTTATTAAACGCCACGAGCAATCCTCCGCTTGATGTTTGCCTGAGCGACGAAGTGGTCAAACAGGGGAGCAAACAGGTTTGCAAACAGAATGGCCAGCATCATGCCTTCCGGGAACGCCGGATTGACCACGCGAACCAGCACGACCATCACGCCGATCAGGGCGCCGTACCACCACTTGCCCTTGTTGGTAAAGGCGGCGGAAACGGGGTCGGTTGCCATGAAGGCCATACCGAAGGCAAAACCACCCAGCACCAGATGCCAGTGCCACGGCATGTTGAACATGGGGTTGGTATCGGAACCGATGACGTTGAACAGCAGGGAAGTGGCGATCATACCGATCATCACACCGGCGATGATGCGCCAGGAGGCGATGCGCATGTAGACGATCATGGCTGCGCCCAGCAGGATCATCAGGGTAGAGACTTCACCGATGGAACCCGGCAGGTTCCCCAGGAAAGCGTCCATCCAGCTGATAGCCTGACCGGTTGCACCGTTGATCAGTGCCATCTGGCCGCCCTGTGCCCACTGGCTAAGCGCGGTTGCGCCGGAGTAGCCATCGACGGCAACCCATACGGCGTCACCGGAGATCTGGCCCGGGTAGGCGAAGAACAGGAAGGCACGACCAGCCAGCGCCGGGTTCAGGAAGTTTTTGCCGGTACCACCGAACACTTCCTTGGCCATTACCACACCGAAGGTGATACCCAGAGCAGCTTGCCACAGGGGCAGCTCGGGCGGCACGATCAGGGCAAACAGGATGGAGGTCACGAAGAAGCCTTCGTTGATCTCGTGCTTGCGTACCATGGCGAACAGCACTTCCCAGAAGCCACCGACCAGGAAGGCGGTCAGGTAGATGGGGAAGAAGTGGGCGGCGCCGATCATCATCTTGCTGCCAATGCCGGCAACAGCGGGATCGAGGGAGGCACCCAGCATGGTCGCCAGCGCATATTGCCAGCTGCTGGCACCGGCTGCCGTGCCCATGTGGGCGATCGCGGCAATGGCCTGGTTACCAACGTTGTACATGCCCCAGAACATGGCCGGGAACACGGCCAGCCACACCATGATCATCATGCGCTTCAGATCGAGCGCATCACGAACGTGGGAGGCGTTGCGGGTTACGGAACCCGGGGTGTAGAACAGGGTATACGCCGCTTCGAACAGGGCGTAGTACTTCTCGTACTTTCCACCCGGTTCGAAGTGGTGTTCCATTTTTTCAAGAAGTTGCTTGAAACTCATCGCTTAACCTTCCAGTTCAATCTTGGTCAGGCACTCACGCAAGATGGGGCCGTACTCGGTCTTGCCGGGGCAGACGAAAGTACAGAGGGCCAAATCTTCCTCATCCAGCTCCAGACAACCCAGTGCCTGAGCACCGTCGGTATCACCGGAGATCATGTCCCGCAGCAGCAGGGTCGGCAGGATGTCGAGTGGCATCACCCGCTCATAGTTGCCGATAGGCACCATGGCACGGTCACTACCGTTGGTAGTGGTGGTGAAGTTGATCAGCTTGCCCTTCATCAGATGAGAAAGGGTGGTGCGGGTGATGGAGAACTTGTTGGCGCTGGGGTTGATCCAGCCCAGGAACTCTTTCTCGCGACCTTCGCCCAGTACGCAAACCTGATTGTGGTAGCGACCCAGATAGTCGTGAACACCGTCAGCCTTGGCACCGCTCAGCAGAGAACCGGAGATGATGCGGTTTTCGTCAGCGCGCAGCTCGTTGTTGGTGAGCTGGCTGATGCAGGCACCCATGCGGGTACGCAGCAGACGCGGCTTGAGCACGTTCGGGCCTGCCAGAGCGATCACCTTGTCAGTGAAGATTTGGCCGGTGGTGAACAGCTTGCCGAATGCGATCACGTCCTGATAGTTGATGTGCCACTGCACCTTGGTGCTGCTGACCGGATCCAGGAAGTGGATGTGGGTACCTGGCAGACCGGCAGGATGCGGGCCAACAAAGATCTCTTCCTTGACCTTGGCCAGAGGAGAGTGAGGCAGGCTGCCTTCGCCCTTGCAGACATAGACGGTGCCGTCGGTCAGACGAGTCAGCACGGCCAGACCGTCGAGGAACGCCTGAGACTGCTCCTTGATGATCAGCTCTGCGTTGGCGGCCAGCGGGTTGGTGTCCATGGCGGTCACAAAGATGGCTCGCGGGGCTGTGCCTACCGCGGGAACTTTGCTGAAGGGACGAGTGCGCAGCGCGGTCCACTGGCCGGATGCAAGCAGGATCTCCTGCACTTTGCTGCGCTCGAGCTTGGCCAGCTCGGCAGAGGCAAAGTGCTCGAAGGTAACCTGTTCATCGGAGCCGTCCAGGTCGATGACCACGGACTGGAGAACACGTTTGGCACCACGGTTGATCTCTGAGACCACACCGGTGGCGGGAGCTGTGAATTTAACGCCCGGATTCTTCTTGTCTTCGAAGAGCTCCTGACCTTTGATGACGCGATCACCTACTTTGACGAACATAGTAGGTCGCATCCCCACGAACTCCTCGCCCAGTGTAGCAACACGGGTGATGGCGGGGCCATCGTAGATTACTTGCTCTGGCGCACCCAGCACGGGGATGTCCAGTCCTCTTTTGATTGTAATCATACTTAATTGCACTACCGTTACGGGAAGAGAGGTTGGTTAGCGCCGAGAAATACATCACGACGGGTGGTTGAATGAATCGGCATTGCAGCCGTGTCAGGCGGGCTGACACAACGATTATTAAACATGCGAGGTCATTCAAAAGCGCCTGAGTTTACCACTCAAGGTGCATTTTTTTCCATGCCAAATGGGCAAAATCCCCGTGGTATCACAAAATTAACCTGCAATGAATAATCGCCAAACCCCTTGTAAGTCGTGGTTTTAAAGGTTTTTTATTTGCGTATTGTCGAGGAAAAAGTAGGGGAAGACCTGGATGGGGCAGTCTCAAACATCGCCCGGTAAAATTGCACTTCCAGCCCGTCAAAAAGGCTGGAAATGCGCAGGATTTGTTTAATTTATGGCAATTTGCCGATGTTCAGGTTATCGGGAGGTCAATTCCGTCAGGAGAGCGACGGTTTGCCCACGCAGCTCGGGGTACGCGGGGCATTGCCTTTCTCTTGCCACTCGCTTCCGGTGTAGGTGTGCAGCGCCAACGCATGAACCGGGCCAGCCAGCTCGTCTGCCAGAATGGCGTTGACCTGGCGATGGCGGGCAAGCAGGCGCTGTCCGGCAAACTGCTCACTGACGATGATGACCTTGAAGTGGCTCTCCGAGCCCGGTTCAACCCGATGCATGTGGCTTTCGTTGATCACTTCCAGCAGGCTGGGGGAGAGAGCTGCGGTCAGCTTGGCTTCGATCAGTTGTTGCATGGTCATCTGTGTTGTTTCCGAAACGTGAATGTCGAGCCATTCTATCGGCAGTTGCGGGGCTGAATAACCCCCCTTGCGAGGGAAATCATCCATGAGCAGCGCGCTCTGACGCGCTTGCAACTGGTGAAATTCCTGCTCCTCGCTAGAATAGCGCCACTTTGCGTCGTCCCTGGCGCCTGTTATCCGAATCAAGCCGAGGTTGGACTCATCCTATGCAAACCCTTCTCGAGACGCCCCATTGCCAGCTCACGCTCTATCGTTATCCGCGCCTGAGCCAGGAGACCCTGCAAGCATGGGATGCGGCAGACGAGTATTTGATCAACACGCTGGCGGAGTCGCCGCTTGAGCAGGCTGGCCCCGTCATCATCATGAATGACAGCTTCGGAGCGCTGACCGCCTTTTTGCACGCTCATGCTCCCTGTTGCGTGACCGACTCCTACATCAGCGAGCGCGGGATCCTGGCCAATATGGCCGAGAACGGACTGGATGCCGGCGGGATCATTCTGCAGGATGCGCTGGCGCCGCTGCCGGTTGCCCCCGCGCTGGTGGTAATCAAGGTTTCCAAATATCAGGCGCTGCTGGAGCAGCAACTGCTGGCGCTGCGGGAGGTGGTGACACCGACGACCCGCGTCATCGCAGCCGGCAAGGCGAAGGATATTCATACCTCGACCCTCAAGCTGTTCGAAAAGTATCTGGGGCCGACTCGTACCTCGCTGGCCTGGAAAAAAGCGCGCCTCATCCACTGCGAGCCGCAGGCTGACATGCCGGCGCTGGCCAACCCCTTTCCGACCGTTTGGCCGCTGGAGGGCTCCGACATGCTCATCCACAACCACGCCAACGTCTTCTCGCGCACCAGTCTCGATATTGGTGCCCGTTTTATGCTGGACAATCTGCCCATCCACAGTGCCCGTCAGGTGATCGATCTCGGCTGCGGCAACGGCGTGTTGGGACTCTCGCTGCTGGCGAGGGATCCCGAGGTAGAGGTGACCTTTATCGATGAGTCCTACATGGCGGTTGACTCGGCCCGGCTCAATGTGGAGCACAATCTGGCCGATGCGTTGCCGCGCGCCCACTTTATGGTCAACAACTGTCTCGACGGCATCGTGGCCGGTTCGGCGGATCGGATCCTCTGCAATCCCCCCTTCCATCAATTGCAGGCGATCACCGACCATATCGCCTGGCAGATGTTCTGCGATGCGCACCGGGTGTTGCCTCGGGGGGGCGAACTCTGGATAGTAGGCAACCGTCATCTGGACTATCACAACAAGCTCAAGCGTCTGTTTGCCAACGCACAAGTCGTTGCGTCGAACAGCAAATTCGTTATTTTGAAAGCCATCAAACGCTAAAGGAAACCCATGATGAAAAAGTCACTCTTGCTGCTGGCCGCCCTGATGCTGGGCGGGTGTGCCACTCACTGGCCGGAGACGGCGATGCTCAACCCGCAGGTGATCCCCGCCAACCAGCAAGTCTACTCTGGTAACCGCATCACCATGGAAGGGGTGGACAAGCGTGAAGCCGCCTATGTCTTCTCCATCAAGTACAAGGAGAAAGCGCCGGTGCTGGTCAACAGCGAACGTCCGCTCAACCTGCTGATGGCCGAACGGCTGGCGGAAGGGCTGCGCAGTCAGGGGCTGGAAGTGGGTAACAGCGGTACTACCAACCTGACGCTGGTCATCTCCAACGCCGCGGTCAATGTGGAAGAGAAGACCTTTACCTATGTCACCAAGTCCCGTGTCAGCCTGCAGGTGATCGCCGATTTTCAGGGCAACCGTCTGACCAAGCAGTTCAACATGTCCTCCAGCAAGGAGAGCCCGAGCGAGCCGGGCATGGCGGATCTGGAGTCCACTCTCAACCTGCAACTGGGTAGCGCACTGCAGCAGATCATGGCCGACGAGGCGCTGCGCGGTTATCTGAAAGGTCAGCCTGCGACCACAGGGGTGTAAAGATGAAAAAACTCTGGTTGCTGGCCATGTTGATCGCCCCGCTGGCATTCGCTGGCCCGAAAGTGAAGTTGGAGACCAACCACGGCAATATCGTGGTGGAGCTGGCATCCAAACAGGCACCGCAGACGGTGAAGAACTTCCTGCGCTACGTGGCTGATGGCAGCTACGATGGCAGCATCTTCCACCGGGTGATCCAGGACTTCGTGGTGCAGGGCGGCGGTTACAACCAGCAGTTCCAGCAGTTGCCGACCTATGAACCAGTAGTCAATGAATCCCGTGGTGGCCTGCCCAACAAGCGCGGCACCATCGCCATGGCCCGTACTCAGGCGGTCGATAGCGCCACTCGCCAGTTCTATTTCAATCTGGTCGACAACAACAACCTCAACGCCGATGGTGGTGCCGGTTACACGGTATTTGGTCAGGTGGTGCAGGGGATGGAAGTGCTCGACAAGCTGGCGCAGGTACAGACTGGCTACAGCCCCATTCTGCGTGCCAACGACGTGCCGACCAGCCCCATCATCCTGAAGAAGGTGGTGTTGCTGGCTGAACCCCCGGTAGAGAAGAAAGCCAAGAAATAGGTGCCAGTTTTCCCTGCCGCGCCGTCTTTGGCTGGTTTGGTAATTGTTTTAAAGGCTCACCCCGTTCGGGGTTAGCCTTTTGTTCATCTCTCTCCCTGCCTTGGCTATCGCGCCTCAACCTGCCAAAATGGCGCACTTTTCCCAGATTCGTCAGGTAGTTCAACATGATCCGCAAGCCGAGCTGGCGAGAATCCCTCGCCGTTTATCTCGAACCCAGAGTGCTGATCCTTTTTGCCATGGGCTTCTCATCGGGTCTGCCCCTGTTGCTGGTCTTTGGCACCCTCTCTTACTGGCTGCGGGAAGCGGATGTCAGCCTGACCGATATCGGTTACATGAGCTGGGTGGCGCTGGCCTACGGCTTCAAATGGCTGTGGTCGCCACTGGTGGATCGCATGCCGTTGCCACTGCTCTCTACCCTGCTGGGGCGTCGCCGCAGCTGGATGCTCTTCTCCCAACTGCTGATCTCCGGTGCGCTGGTCGGTATGGCGTTTTGCGATCCCAAGAGCGGTTTAACCCAGCTGGCATTGTTCGCCCTGCTGGTGGCGTTTGCCTCGGCGACGCAGGATATCGTGATCGACGCCTATCGCATCGAGTCGGCACCGGAGCGGCTGCAGGCTGCGATGGCGGCCTCCTACATGACTGGCTACCGGTTGGCGATGATCATCGCCGGTGCCGGCGCACTGGCGCTGGCGGCCTGGTTTGGCAGCAACAGCGGGTATGACTATCACGGCTGGCAGGTGACCTATCTGCTGATGGCCGCGCTGATGTCCCTTGGGGTGATTACAACCCTCTTGTGTCATGAACCGGAAATCGATCTGGCGGGACAGAGCCAGCAGCAGGGGGAACGCAAGGCTCTGTTGCTGGCTCGTGGCTGGCCTGCCCCGCTGGCCAGTGCCGGAGCCTGGGGTTATGAGGCGGTCTGGAGCCCCTTTGCCGACTTCTTCCGTCGTTACGGTCACTCGGCAATGCTGATCCTGGCGCTTATCGCCTGTTATCGGGTTGCCGATGTGGTGATGGGGGTGATGTCCAACAGCTTCTATGTGGATATGCAGTTCAGCAAGACCGAGGTGGCCACCATCACCAAGGTATTCGGGGTGATCATGACGCTGGTGGGGGCCGCCGTGGGGGGCGTGCTGGTGATGCGGTTTGGCACATTGCGCATTTTGTTTCTTGGCGCGCTGCTCACTGCCAGTACCAACCTGCTGTTCGCTCTGCTCCATCAGGTGGGCCACAATCTGGAGCTGCTGACGCTGATCATTTCCCTCGACAACCTCAGCGCCGGTATCGCGACCGCTGCGTTTGTCACCTATCTCTCGAGCCTTACCAATGTCGCCTTTTCGGCGACCCAGTACGCCCTGTTCAGCTCCGTGATGTTGCTGTTGCCCAAACTGCTGGCCGGTTTTTCCGGACAAATCGTGGAGCAGATTGGCTACAGTGCCTTCTTTGTTGGAACCAGTTTATTGGGCTTGCCTGTGTTGTTGTTGATTGTGCTAGTAGCCAGAAAGGGGAGTGAGTTGCTCTCAGCGGCTGACAAATAGCAAGCGTTTGCGTAGAATCGGGGGTGATTAGATTCACACTTCCGGATAAAGTTCCCGAGAAGTTGTTTCTCCCCCTATTTTATTTGATTAGAATTCCTCTCGCTCCTTGTGGGCAGGCTACGGAAAACCTCAACTAACGCACAAGAGACCAATAAAAATGGCCAAATTTACCAAGACTCTGATCGCTGCCGGCCTGATGGCTGCTGCTGCCACTCCGGCCTTCGCTGCTGACTACAGCGGTGACATCCACAAGAACGACTTCAAGTGGATGCAGTTCAACGTAATGCACACCATCGACCAGCGTCCTATGAGCGCGAAAGATGGTTATAACGACACCTATCTGGAAATGGAATTTGGCGGTCGCTCTGGTCTGTTTGACCTGTATGGTTATGTAGACGTATTTGATATTTTCCAAAGCAGCCACAGTGACAAACACAATGGCAGCAACATCTTCATGAAGTTTGCACCGCGTCTCTCTCTGGATGCTCTGACCGGTAAAGATCTCTCCTTTGGCCCCGTGCAGGAACTCTATATTGCCACTTTGAACAACGTTGAAACCGGACACGGTACCGATGGCAATATGATGGAAAACATGATCGGTCTGGGTGCTGATGTGCAAGTGCCTTGGTTCGGCAAAGTAGGTATGAACCTGTATGCTCGTCATGCAACTGAAAGTGGCTTCGCAGAGGAAGAGGGCGACTGGAACGGTTATCAGTTCTCAATGAACTGGTTCAAGCCTTTCTACACCTTCTCCAACGGTAGCTTCGTATCCTATCAGGGCTATCTGGATTATCTGTTTGATAAAGATACTCATGGTAATGACAACCAGAGCTCCAATGGTCTTGGGACTTTCCATGGTATCTACTGGCACTCCGATCGTTACGCTGTCGGTTACGGCCTGAAGTACTTCAACGAAATTTATGGTATCAACAATGGTGCGTTTGGTGGTCTGAGCACTACCGGTTTCGGTCACTACTTCTCTGTTACCTACAAGTTCTAATCAAACTTCAGGTGCAAAAAAACCGGAGCCTTGGCTCCGGTTTTTTATTTTCGCGCTTATGCGTGACACGCTCGATTGAGGCGCCACGCAACAGAATGATTTAGTCGCGGAAATTCTGGAACTGCATCGGCTGGCCCAGCTCGGCGCCACGCACCATCGCCATCACCTCTTGCAGGTCGTCACGCTTTTTGCCGGTGACGCGCACTTCATCACCCTGGATGGCTGCCTGCACCTTGATCTTGGAATCTTTGATCAGTTTGACCAGCTTCTTGGCCACTTCTTTGTCGATCCCCTGCTTGAACTTGACGGTCAGATGGAAGCGCTTGCCGGAGTGAACGGAATCGCCCACGTCCATCGAGCTGTTTTCGATATTGCGCTTGAGCAGGGCGCCACGCAGGATTTCAACCATCTGCTTGAGCTGGAAATCGGCATCCGCCTCCAGCTTGACCTCTTCCTTGTTCAACTCGAAGCTGGCTTCTACCCCACGAAAATCGAAACGGGTGGCCAGTTCACGATTGGCGTTGTCGACGGCGTTCAACACCTCGTTCATTTTGACTTCAGAGACAATATCGAATGACGGCATAGCCGGGCTCCTCATGTTGCGTTATCGGGGGCCAAATCTACCAGAAATAAGGCAAATTTGCTGATTTTGATGGGGCTGCTCTGCTAGAATCCTGTGCGCACAGGATGGGTGGACCCGATAGTGTCCGCCAGCGACAGCTTCACTTATCCCCGGTAACAGGTTGAGAGGATTGCAACCCTTACCCTGACAGAGTCACACCATGCCAAGCGGATTAAAGAATTCCCGACAGCCTGCCACCACTCAATGGTCCATATTGGGTTGCGGTGCTCTCGGCGGCGTTTTTGCCTCCCTGTTGACCCAAAGCGGTCAGTCAACCCGAGTGTTGTTGCGCGAGCATCATCAATCCACCCTGCATCCGGGGTTTGATTTCACCTCGCTGGAAGGGCACGTTCAGCTGCTCAATATCGAGCGTGGTTTCGCCAGCAAACCGGGCAAGATCAAGCGCCTGCTGGTGATGACCAAAGCCAGTCAGGTGGTGGCCGCACTGGTGCCGCTGGTTGGCAAGCTGGATGCCGGAGTGCCCATCATACTGCTGCACAACGGCATGGGGATTGCCGAGCAGGTTGTTGCCATGTTCCCCCACAATCCGGTTATTGCCGGGGTGACCAGCCATGGTGCCATGCAGCTGGGCCATTTCGTGT
The DNA here is from genome assembly GCF_000764665.1 of Aeromonas lacus. Lineage (GTDB taxonomy): Bacteria > Pseudomonadota > Gammaproteobacteria > Enterobacterales > Aeromonadaceae > Aeromonas > Aeromonas lacus. Next base: position 147,254 of record NZ_JRGM01000130.1, read on the forward strand.
TTCGCCACACCGGCAAGGGCGAAACCTGGCTCGGGCCGGTCAATGAAGCCGCCAGGGCACATGCCGCTCTGGCTGACGAACTGGCACTGGCGCTCGGTCAGGCCGGTTGGGATGAGCAGATTTTGCAGCGTCAGTGGCAAAAGCTGGCTATCAACTGCGCCATCAACCCGCTGACTGCGTTGCACAAGCTGAAAAATGGCGAGCTGGCAGGCCCCCGTTTTGCCGATGCACTGCAGCAGGTCTGCGTCGAGGTGGCCGATGTGATGAGCGCACAAGGCATTGTCACGACCGCTGAAGAGCTGCTGCGCCGGGTGATGACAGTGGTCGAGCTGACCGCCGACAACTACTCCTCCATGTGTCAGGACATGGAGCTGGGTCGAGAGACCGAGATTGAAGCGATCACCGGATTCCTCCTGGCCAAAGCGGCCGAGCATGGCATCGCGGTACCGGTCAATCAGGGGCTCTATCAGGCGGTCAAAGAGAAGAGTCAGACAGCCTGAGTCTGACGAGGTCAACAGCAAGGAGGCAAAGATGAGCGTACTGGTCTTGGTAGCGCCCGGGTCTGAAGAGATCGAGACGGTGGCGATTGTCGATACCTTGGTGCGTGCCCAGCTGGAGGTGGTGTTGGCCTCCTGTTGCCCGCTTGGCAAGCGCCAGATCAAGGCATCGCGCGGGGTTAAGCTGGTGGCCGACTGCCATATCGATGAGCTGGCACCTCGTGATTTCGAGGCTATCGTGGTGCCAGGTGGTCTGCCTGGCAGCGAAGTGATCCGCGATAACCCGCTTGCCATCGAGCTGCTCAGTGCGCAGGCAAGCGCTGGTCGCTGGCGAGCTGCCATCTGCGCAGCTCCTGCCGTTGTGCTGCACCACCACGGCTTGCTGGATAAGGCTTGCGTGACTTGTCACCCCGCTTTTCAGGCTCAGTTGCCGGCAACGCAGCTCTCCACCGCTCGGGTCGTAAGGGATGAGATGCATCGCCTGATCACCAGCCAGGGGCCGGGCAGCGCCATCGAGTTTGCCCTCGAACTGGTGCGGGTGCTGCGTAGTGATGAGCTGGCTGCGGCGGTTGCAGCGCCTATGGTGTTGCCTTAGCGAAGGGTTATCTGCTTCATGAGCCTTTATCTGGGCTTTCATCTTGCCTAAAAACGGGCCCCTGCCATATCGGCAGGGGCCCGTTTTTCTATGCCCGGACGATAACCCGGGTCAGTAGTCGTACTCTTTGCACTGTTTCTCGTTGAACTCGGTGCGCCAGCGGGAGAGCTCTTCCTGCGTACCCAGCTTGTCCCCCTTCTTGATGGCTTGTTCCAGTGCTGCGATGCGATCGTAGAGCCAACGGCACTCGGCGGTCGGATTGTTTTTGCCGATCCCGGCGAGCGGCAGCAGACAGAGTCCCAACCAGAGGTATTTCATTGCCAACACTCCTTGTTGCAGTGATTGATGAGGTCTCTTTGGAGTCTAACAGGAACGCAGCCATTGATTGAGATAGAGCTCCTCCTAGGCTTGCAGTAATATGATGCGATGTCTGTTTATTTATACAGTGGTATGCGCAAAATCATCCATATCGACATGGACTGTTTTTTTGCTGCGGTGGAGATGCGGGATAACCCCGCATTGCGGGAAGTACCGCTGGCGATAGGGGGGGCATCCGAGCGGCGTGGCGTCATTTCGACCTGCAATTATGTTGCCCGCCGCTTTGGTGTGCGCTCGGCCATGCCCACTGCGCTGGCGAAAAAGCTCTGTCCGCCGCTGGTGCTGTTGCCGGGAAGGATGGCGCTCTACAAGGATATTTCCCGCCAGCTAAGAGCCATTTTTCATCGCTATACCGATCAGGTGGAGCCCTTGTCGCTGGATGAAGCTTATCTCGATGTCACTCACTGTGGCTGTTGTGGTGGCAGTGCAACCCTGATGGCCCGGGAGATCCGTCATGCCATCGTCACCGAACTGGGACTGACCGCTTCGGCTGGCGTAGCGCCAAACAAGTTTCTGGCCAAGCTCGCCTCGGAACAGCGCAAACCGGATGGTCTGTTCATTATCCGCCCTGACGAGGTGGAGGCGTTTACCTGCCTGCTTCCTCTTGGCAAGTTGCCCGGCGTTGGGCGCAAGACGGCAGAACGGCTGGAGGCGCAAGGTCTGTTCACTTGTGAGGATGCCCGCGCCCTGGCGCCTGAGGAGTTGCAAAGCCGGTTTGGCAAGCTGGGCGAGATGCTGACGAGCCGCATCTGGGGTCTGGATGAAGAGCCGGTGCAGGCACAGCGGATCCGCAAGACGGTGGGCGTGGAAACCACACTGGCAAGCGATCTCTGTGATGAATTGGCCTGCATGGAGGTGCTAAATCGACTGTTGCCCGAGCTGGAGCGCCGCTTCCAGCAGGTCTGCCCGGCAGAACAGCTCATGGGGCAGGGGATCAAGCTCAAATTTGCCGATTTTCACCAGACAACAGTTTATCGCAGTCAGGGAGGATATCAGGCCGAGTTGTTTATACCCTTATTAAAAGAGGGGTTGCTGCGTTCGCAAGGGCGATCGGTGCGTCTACTGGGGTTGGTGGTAGGTTTGCCGAAAGAGGGAGAAGTTAACCAACTATCGCTGGATTTGCTCTGAGATAGTTAAGTTTTTGTTTATAAAGTCGATAAACTATCCATATCGCTATGACGTTAGGAATATTGGCATGAGTGCTCTTTCTGTCCAGGGTCGGATCACCCTGATTGCCGGTTGTTGTTTGTTGGTTACCGCTGCCGCTCTGGTTGCTTCATCTCTTTACAATGCCAACAAGATGCAGGAGCAAGTGCGACAAGCAACAATGCACGAGGCACAGCAATCGGCAGAAAACTGGATGAAAGCGATGGGTGCGGAGCAGGCTGCCAAGGTGACCAGTTATCTGGACGAGGCCTATTTCCGGGCGACTCTGCTCGCTGAAAATGTGCTGTTCCAGCGCAAGAATGCGGCAGACAACTTTGTCCATTCCGAGGCGCTACGTGGCGCCATCAACCAGCAGCTGCACGATGCCGCGGCCTCATCCACCAATTTGCTCGGTGTCTATGCAGTGTTTGAACCCGATCAGCTGGACGGGGAGGACAGCAACTATCAGGGCTCCAGCGATATTGGCTCCAATGATAAAGGGCGTTTCTCCACCTATTGGGCCTATGACAACGGCAAGCTGGTGCCTGAAGTGCAAAACGAGGATGTGCTGGCTGACGAAACACCGACCGCATCTGGCGGCGTTGAAAACGAGTGGTATCGTTGCAGCATCCGTACCAAGGCGCTCTGCCTGCTTGAACCATATCTGGATGATGTCGGCGATAAAAAGGTTCTGATCACGTCGGTGAGCACCCCTCTGCTGGATAACGGCAACTTGCTGGGGATGGTTGGCGTCGATATCTCTTTGACTGCGTTGCAAAATCTGGTTTCTGCGATGGACAAGGAGCTCTATGACGGCAAAGGCAGGATTTTGCTGGTCAGCCATGAAGGGCGTGTGGCAGGGGCTGATCAATTCGATGTCACTCTGGGGCGAGCGCTGGATCAGAAGTATCAGGGGTTGGCTGCTGACCTGAAAGGGTGGCTCAACCAAGGGCAGGAGCTGAGCCGCTGGAGCAGCGACGGCTCCATACTGCAAACCTTTGTCCCCGTGACCATGCGTGGTACCGATCGCAAGTGGGGCATCTATATCGAATTGCCCCGAGCCGTGGTGCTGGCATCGGCACAGCAGCTGCAAGAGGATCTCGCCAGTGAATCGAGCCGCAGCGTCGCCACCCAGCTTGGGATTGGTGCGCTTATCTCCTTGCTGGCCTTGAGCTTTATCTGGCTGATGGCCCGTCAAATCGTTGCCCCCATCCGTGCCGTGGTTGCCCGACTCAAGGATATTGCCACTGGTGAAGGGGACTTGACCCAACGCATCGAAATCCATCGTCAGGACGAGATCGGCGAGCTGGCCAAGTGGTTCAACAGCTTTCTCAACAAACTGCAATCGACCATCAGTCAGGTCATCGCCACGGTAGAAGGAACCCGTACCAGCGCCGAGCAGGCGGCGCATGTCGCCGAGCGTACCAGCACCGGCATGCAGACCCAGTATCAGGAGGTCGATCTGGTCGCTACGGCCTTTGAAGAGCTCAGCGCAACAGCTCTGCAGGTCTCTGGTAACGCCTCCTCGGCGGTTGCTGCGGCCAATGAAACCGACGCAGCTGCCCAAGAGGGCAAGTATGTTGTGGCCGATACCCAGGAGGCGATGCGCAAGCTGATGGCCATCATCAACAACGCGCTGCCGGTGGTTGAGCGGCTCTCCGCCAACAGTGACAATATCAACGATATTCTCACCGTGATCCAGGGCATTGCGGAGCAGACCAACCTGTTGGCGCTCAATGCGGCCATCGAGGCTGCTCGGGCCGGTGAACAGGGCCGTGGTTTTGCCGTGGTGGCGGACGAGGTGCGCAATCTGGCGGGACGAACCCAGAATGCGATTGTCGAGATCCAGAAATTGATCAGCGAGCTGCAGTCCGGCACCGGGGCCGTGGTCAAGGCGATCCACGATGGTCATGGTCAGGCTGACCAGACCCTTGGCAAGGTCGATCTTTCGGTGCGGGTGTTGGAGCAGATCATCCAGTCTGTCTCCACCATCCACCAGATGAACGAGCAGATTGCCCGGGCGGCGCAGGAGCAGAGCCGGGTAGCTGACGAGATCAATCGCAACGTCAGCAACATTCGCGATGTGAGCCACACCATTCGCGCCGAGGCGGCGACTTCCGCCGAAAACGGTCGTGAGTTGTCGGCACTGGCCGACAAGCAGCAGCAACTGGTGGGTCAGTTCAAGGTGTAGGGGAATGAAAAAAGGCGCCATCCGACAGGAGGCGCCAAACACATTCAGATGACAGACTGGGTCAAATCGATAAGATTTAAACCCCTCTTCCCGCAGAGGAAGAAACACAACACCACAATCACAGTCGAACGACTCACGAAAAACCCATGCAAACCAACATGTAGTAGAAAATGTGAGCCATATGGCGACTGATTGCTGGGCGAATTATGTTTATTCACTGGTCGACCCGCAACCGACAAATTATAATGCGCCCCATTAGAAAAACTCATCGTCGGCTGGTGTCATGTCTCGTCGTTTACCCCCGCTCAATGCCCTCAAGGCGTTCGAAGCTGCGGCTCGTCACTTAAGCTTTACCCGGGCTGCGGAAGAGCTGTTCGTTACCCAGGCTGCCATCAGTCATCAGATCAAGGCGCTGGAGGAGTATCTTGGCATCAAGCTGTTCCGCCGCAAGAACCGCTCTCTGCTGTTGACGGAAGAGGGGCAGGGCTACTTCCTCGATATCAAGGATATCTTCGCCTCCATTTCGGAAGCGACCGACAAGCTGCTGGCGCGCAGCGCCAAAGGGGCGCTGACGGTGAGCCTGCAGCCGAGTTTTGCCATCCAGTGGCTGGTGCCGCGGCTGGTGAAGTTCAGCGAGCGCCATCCCGACATCGATGTGCGGATCAAGGCGGTCGATCTGGATGAAGGCTCCCTGACCGATGATGTTGATGTGGCGATCTACTACGGCCGCGGCAACTGGCCGGGTCTGCGCTCGGACAAGCTTCACACCGAATACCTGATCCCCGTCTGCTCCCCCTTGCTGCTGACTGGCCCGAAGCCACTGCGCACTCCGCAGGATCTGACCTTGCACACTCTGTTGCACGACACTTCCCGCCGCGACTGGAAGGCGTGGTTCCGCCAGCTCGATATCGATGCGCCCAACGTCAATCAGGGCCCCATCTTCAGCCACTCCACCATGGTGATCCAGGCGGCGATCCACGGTCAGGGAGTGGCACTTGGCCACAGCGTGCTGGCTCAGCCCGAGATTGAGGCTGGCCGCCTCATCTGTCCGTTCGAGCAGGTGCTGGTGAGCAAAAATGCCTTCTATCTGGTTTGTCAGGAGCAGCAGTCTGATCAGGGCAAGATCGTAGCCTTTCGCGACTGGATGCTGGAGCTGGTGGAGCAGGAAGAGGCCCGCCGCAGAGCGCGACTCGCCGATGCATGAGGTGATCCGTGAGGGGGCAGTTGATGCCCCCGTTCGCATTTTATTGGCACATGGTGCCGGCGCCGGAATGGAACATACCTTTCTCGCCGAGCTGTCGCGCCTGCTGGCCGGGCCGGATATCGAGGTGGTGCGCTTCAACTTTCCCTATATGAGCAAGCGAGCTCTGGATGGCAAGCGTCGCCCGCCAGACCGACAACCCGTCTTGCTTGCCCACTGGCGCGAGGTGGTGCGGGAATTTGCCCATCCCCGGCTGTTTCTGGCTGGCAAGTCGATGGGAGGGCGGATGGCGGCCGAGATCAGTGACGAGATCTATTGCGAGATGAATGCTGCAGGTTTGCTCATTCTCGGGTATCCTTTCCACCCCCCGGCCAGGCCCGACCGTTGGCGGGGTGAGGTACTCAAGCAGATCAAGACGCCGACCCTGCTGCTGCAAGGGGAGCGCGACACTTTCGGTTCTCGCGTCGAACTGGCCGATTTTCCTTTCTCATCCGCCGTATCGGTCCACTGGCTGACCGATGGTGATCATGGTTTCAAGCCGAGAAAGAGTAGTGGTCTTTGCGAGCAGGATAATCTGCAACAGGCCGCCAGCCGGATACGGCAATTCATTGGTGCCTTGCCGGCGCCGGTTTGACGCGTCGGGGAATTACAGAAGGAGAGTCAGGATGAGTATCCATCGACACTGGCTGGTACTGGCCAGTTTTTTCGGGCTGACGGCAACCATGCTGGGGGCTTACGGCGCCCACGGACTGGCCGCCACCGGCATTGCTCCCGAGCGTCTGGCGGCCTTTAATACCGCCGTGCAGTATCAGTTTTTTCACGCATTGGCCCTGTTGGTACTGGGTTGGTGCGGGGTGCGCAGCAAGGTGATTACCGTTGCCGGCACCGCATTTGTGCTGGGGATCCTGGGATTCTCCGGCAGTATTTACGCCATGGTGCTGCTTGGCAGCAAAGGGCTGGGGCTCATTACCCCGGCCGGTGGCCTCTGTTTTATGTTGGGATGGGCGGCTCTTATTTGGGCTGGCTGTCGTCTTGGAGGAAAAAATGAATAATCTGCTGCTTTATTGCCGCCCCGGTTTTGAGAAAGAGGCGGCTGCAGAGATCACCGAGCGTGCCGGTAACATGCAGTGCTACGGTTTCGCACGGGTCAAGGACGACAGTGGTTATGTGATATTCGAACTGTATGACGAGGAGCAGGCGGATCTGCTGGCTCGCAAGCTGCCATTCCGCGAGCTTATTTTTATCCGTCAGATGCTGGTGGTCACCCACGACCTGAAGGATCTGGATGTTGCGGATCGGATCACCCCCATCATCGACGCTGTTCGCGAATACACCATTTGTGGCGATTTGCGGGTAGAGACCGCTGACACCAACGAAGCGAAAGAGCTGTCGGCCTTCTGCCGCAAGTTCACCGTGCCGCTGCGTCAGGCGCTGCGCAACAACGAGATCCTCACCAAGAAGGAGACTCCGAACCGCCCGGTGTTCCACGCCTTCTTCATGGCCAATGATCACGTGCTGCTGGGTTACTCCTACTCCTTCAACAACTCCGGATTCCACATGGGGATCCCGCGTCTGCGCTTCCCGGCCGATGCGCCGAGCCGCTCCAGCCTCAAGCTGGAAGAGGCGTTTTACGTGTTCGTGCCGCGAGAAGAGTGGGATACGCGTCTCTGCTCCGGCCTGAAGGCGGTGGATCTGGGCGCCTGCCCGGGTGGCTGGACCTATCAGCTGGTGCGCCGTGGCATGATGGTGACGGCGGTCGACAACGGCATGATGGCGCAATCTCTGATGGATACCGGTCAGGTCAAACATGTGCGCGATGACGGCTTTGTCTGGCGTCCGAGCAAGAAGAACACCTACTGGCTGGTATGCGACATGGTCGATAAACCGGCGCGTGTCGTTCACATGATTGCGGACTGGTTCCGGGAGAATGATTGCCAGGAGGCGATGTTCAACCTCAAGCTGCCGATGAAGAAGCGTTATGCCGAATCGGTGCACAATATCGAGGTATTGCGTGAGATGCTCAAGGAGATCGACAACGCGTTCGTGATCCAGGCCAAGCAGCTCTACCACGATCGTGAAGAGATCACCGTGCATGTCTACAACAAGTACTGGGTTTCCAAGCTGCAGCCCAAGGTCTGATAGACAGAGCGCACATCCGAGATAGTAAAAGACCGGCGAGGAAACTCACCGGTCTTTTGCTATCTTTCACTGGCTAGAAGCGATAATCGACGCGCAGGGAGGATTCGTCATTGGTTACTTTCAGTTCGATCTCGAGGGGAATGCTCTTGTCGACCGGATTGAGTTGCAGCTTTACCCCGTTGCCTCTCAGTTTGATCGCCGTATTCATGGTGCCGGTTCTGAACTTGACCTTGGGTTTGTAGCGTTCGAAAGAGAGGCTGACACCCTTTTCCAGAGTGAGATTGAGCTGCGGGTAGGAGGTGATCTGCTGGTTGCCGTAGTTGTCGGTGGTGACTTCGATGCCGAACGAGAGCGGTTTGGGAGCTTTGAGCAGATCGTTGGTATCCAACGTAGAGCGCCACACTTCGCGACTGGTCAGTGCCTGCTGGCGCGGGAGCATGGCCCCCGGATTGGTGCTGTTTTCCAATGCGACAGCCCGGTCAGTCAAAAGCAACAACCCTGTCAAAAATACCATTCCGGTAGTACGCATCGGAGACCCTCCCTGTCGCCTCTTCATTGAACATAGACGGCAATGTCCGGCTGGGTAAGGGGGTTGTGCATATAAAAAAGGGAGCCGAAGCTCCCTTTCAATATCAATGGATTAACTCATAACCGATCGATGATGGCCTGAGTAAATTCGCTGGTAGAGGCACTGCCACCCAGATCCCGGGTAACCCGATCACCTGATTCGATAGTTGCGCGTACCGCCTCGCGGATCCGCTCTGCTTTATCCTGCATGCCGAGGTACTCCAGCATCTGGATGGAGGCGAGGATCACCGAGGTCGGGTTGGCGATATTCTTGCCTGCGATATCCGGCGCCGAGCCGTGCACAGCTTCGAAGATGGCGGCACCATCGCCGATATTGGCACCCGGCGCCATGCCCAGACCGCCAACCAGACCTGCGCACAAATCCGAGAGAATGTCGCCAAACAGGTTGGTGGTGACCATCACATCGAAGCGCTCCGGATACATCACCAGATTCATGCAGGCGGCATCGACGATCATCTCTTCGCTCTGGATGTCCGGGTAGTGGCTGGCGATTTCACGAGCCACTTCGAGGAACAGGCCGGAGGTCGACTTGAGGATGTTGGCCTTGTGGATGATGGTGACCTTCTTGCGTCCTTCCTGTCGGGCCAGCTCGAAGGCGAATTTGACGATGCGCTCGGCTCCTTCGCGGGTGATGATGCTCATCGCCTCGGCGCTCTTGTTGTCATCGCTGCGTTTCTGGCCAGCGCCCGAGTACATCCCTTCGGTATTCTCGCGCACCGTGATGATGTCGATATTTTCGTAACGGCTCTTGGTACCCTTGAAGGAGATGACCGGGCGCACGTTGGCGTAGAGGTTGAATTTCTTGCGCAGGGAGACGTTGATGGAGGTAAAACCGCCGCCAACCGGAGTGGTGAGCGGACCTTTCAGGGTGACCTTGTTCTTCTCGATCAGATCCAGCGTCGCCTGTGGCAGCAGTTCGCCATGTTTTTCAAGGGCAACCAGACCCGCATCTGCATACTCATATTCGAAATCACAGCCTGCGTGGGTCAGGATCTGGATGGCTGATTCGATGATGCTGGGGCCAATGCCGTCGCCCGGGATAACGGTAATTGTTCTTTTGGACATGAGAGGGTTCCACTTCCAGGGTATAGGGGAGGATGGGGCTGCTTTATATCATTTACTTAGCAATCCAACCACATTCCTTTACATTCTACTCATTTTCATCAACTGCGAGGGTGAGTCTCGTCATGGTTCGCGCCCTTGCCTGCATTTTTGTTCGGGCGTTATTCGGGCTGGGGCGGGTAACGGATGTCCCGCAGGTTGAATCCCAGCGGAATATCCTGTTGCAACCGCACCAATCGCTGGGCCAGCAGCGCCTCTTCCCTATGCTGACGCAGCTTGAGCAGTGCTTTTGCTGACTCTTCCTGCTCGCTGACCGCTAGCATGGTGGCCAGATCGCCATATTGCTGCAGCAGTTGGGTAGCTGTCTTGGGGCCAATCCCCGGAACGCCCTTGATGTTGGAGCCCCCGATACCGGTCAGCGCCCAGAAATCGACCAGTTGTGTCGGCGCTACCTCGTACTGCTGCTCGACAAAGGCTGCGTCCAGCCAGCGCTTGTTGAAGTAGTCGCGGATCTGGATCTGCGGGCAGATGAGCTGACAGAACCCCTTGTCGGTGGAGATGATGGTGGCCCTTGCCCCGTGTTGGGCAATGCCGCAGGCAAGGGTGGCGATGAGATCGTCGGCCTCGTCGGTTTCCGAAAGCAGGGCATCGATACCGCACTCCCAGAAGGCATCCTGCAGTGTGCCCAGCCCTTCACGCAGCTCGAGGGGCATGGGCGTTCGCCCCTCCTTGTAGGCCGGGTAGATCTCCTTGCGCCAGCTATGCACTTCCCCGTCGAAAACAGCGATGACATGGGTTGGTTCGCTATTGGCCAGCAACTTGCGGCAGGTATTGACGAGGTTGGCACGGGTGGCAACCAGTGCCTGGGCAGGAGTCAGCGCCTGCTGCGATTGCACCGCATGCAGACGGCGGATGAGGTTGAGGGCATCGATGATAAGCAGGTGTGGCCTTGGATTTGACATGGGGCACTCTTGGCAGTCGGAACGCCCCATTGTAACAAACCAGCGGGCCTGATGGGGGATTGATGGTCGCTGGCAGTTGAGTGGCAAAAGAGAGGGGCGCATTGCGCCCCTCGATTTACCTGTTGTCCCCGTCAGCGGACGATTTCGTAGCAAGGCACATACTGACTGCCCGGCAGCTTCATCCGTTGCTGCTTGACGAAGCTCTCCAGCAGCTTGTCCATCAGGTGCATCAGCTCCTTGTCGCCGTGCAGCTTGAAGGGGCCTTTCTTCTCGATGGCGCGAATGCCGCCCTCTTTCACGTTGCCCGCGACGATGCCGGAGAAGGCTCGACGCAGGTTGGCCGCCAGCAGTTGGGGTGGCTGGTTGCGGTGCAGGTCCAGACTGGCCATGTTGGCGTGATCCGGCTCGAAGGGGAGCTGGAATTCCGGCTCAATCTTGAGCGACCAGTTGAAGGAGTAGGCATCGCCGACCGATTTGCGGTATTCGCGAATTTTCGGCATCGCCTCTTTCATCACCCGCGCCACTTCCGGTGCATCGCCGACGATGATCCGGTAGAGACGGGTGGCCGGTTCGCCGAGGGTCGCCTTGACGAAGTCGTCGATGGCACGGAAGTAGTCCGCACTCTCTTTCGGGCCGGTCAGGATGATGGGCATCGGCTGGCGTTCGTTGGCCGGGTTCATCATGATGCCGAGCAGATAGAGCAGCTCTTCTGCCGTACCTACTCCGCCCGGGAAGATGATGATGCCGTGGCCGAGGCGCACGAAGGCTTCCAGTCGCTTCTCGATATCCGGCAGTATCACCAGCTCGTTGACGATGGGGTTGGGCGGCTCGGCCGCGATGATGGAGGGTTCGGTCAGGCCGATGTAACGGCCGTTGCGTACCCGCTGCTTGGCGTGACCGACTGCAGCGCCCTTCATCGGGCCTTCCATGGCGCCCGGGCCACAGCCGGTACAGATGTTGAGCTCGCGTAGACCCAGCTCGTTGCCGACTGCCCGGGTGTACTGGTATTCGATCTCGTTGATGGAGTGGCCGCCCCAGCAGACGATCAGGTTGGGATCGGCGCCGGGCTGGATCACCTTGGCATTGCGCAGGATGGCAAAGACCACGTTGGAGATGTGGGTTGAATTGGTCAGATTGACCTGACGGTTCGATTCGAGCTGGTTGGAGACATAAAGGATGTCGCGCAGCACCGAGAAGAGGTGCTCCTGAATGCCGCGAATGATCTCGCCATCGACGAAGGCGTGTTCCGGCGCGTTGAACAGCTCGAGTTTGACCCCGCGCTCGCGCCGGATCACGTGAATATCAAACGATTTGAAACGCTCAAGTATCTCTTTGGAGCTATCGGTGTGGCTACCAGAGTTGAGCACCGCCAGCGAACAGTTGCGAAACAGCTGATAGATATCGCTGGAGGCTGTCTGCTTGAGGCGATCGACCTCAAGCTGTGACAGCAAATCCATGCTGCCGACCGGATTTATATGCGTAATCATAGGGTTCCCCTTTACTCATCTTGTTATCGTTGTGCTTTTCCCTGGGGAGAAAAGGGGATGCCTTCTTGCATCCCCTGACTTCGATAGTAGTGGTAACTGAGGGGGGAGGGAAATAGGGGGACGACTGTTCGCTGTTTTTTTGACCGCTCGTCAGGCCAGAGTCACTTGATCCCGACCGGTATGCTTGGAGTGGTAGAGCGCCTTGTCCGCCCGCTCGAACACATCGGACGGGTTGTCCCCCTCTTTGAACAGGGTGGCGCCGATGGAGATGGTGATCTCCACCTTGGCATCCCGAAAGCGGAATGGAATGCTCTTGATGGTCTGGCGCAATGTTTCAAGGGGCTTCTGGAACTTGTCCGGATTGATGTTGGGCAGCAGCACCACAAACTCCTCGCCGCCGAAACGGGCGATGAAGTCGGTGTCACGCAGAGCACTTTGCAGCGCCTTGGCAACCACTTTCAGCGCCTTGTCACCCGCCATGTGACCGTAGTTGTCATTGATGTTCTTGAAGTGATCGATGTCGATAATGGCCATGCAGAGCGGCGTGCGATAGCGAAGCCAGCGTTTGTACTCCTGCTCCAGCCGTTCGTCGAGGGCTGCCCGGTTGTGCACCTGGGTCAGGCTGTCGAGGAACAGCTTGTGCTTCTGGATGGTGAGCCGCTTCTTGTACTCGGCGGTCTCCTCCTTCATCAACCTGAGCTTGGACTCCATGGTGGAGAGGCGGGTGAGCAGATGGCGCTCCCTTGCCGCTGTGTTTTCGCGCTCCTGCAACAGCTGGTTGATGGCCCCCATATGGCCGGAAATTGCCTCTTTGAGTGCATCGAGGGTGTTGTGGCTGGCCAACGTCTGATCGATGGCCTGCAACTCGTTCACCAGCGCCTCGCGGGTCTCTTTGGTTTCGTTGTGCAGGGCGCGCCCTTCATCCAGCGACTCGGTAAAACCGACGTGAACGGCGGAAAGGCTTTCGTTGAGGGTGCTCAGGAAGGCGCGGGAGGCTTTACGCTCTTCACGGGTGCCCTCGATGATGAGTTCGATCACCTGCAGACTGGTTTCGGCCAGCAGGGCCGGGTTGATCCCGATCAGCAGCTGGCGGCGAATGTCACTCAGGCTCTCGCCGATGGAACCGGCAAAATCGAGCTCGGTGATGAGACGCTGCAATTCGTCGGCAAGACGGACATGCTCCTTGAGATCGAAGGCATCGTTTTCTGCCTGCGGCTCGCCGGGGTTCGATTCACTCTCGGCTGTCGATTGCTCCTGATTGACCTGCAGGGGTTGGCTTGGCAGCAGCTGGATCTTGATGGCCTGCTGGTAGAACTCCAGCAGCCGGATCACCTTCTTCTGATGGTCGGCAATGCCGTAACCGGCGGGGCTGGCCAAAAACTCCTTGAGGGATTTGCGGGTCTCTTCCGGGAAGCCTTTGATGGTCTTGAGCTGCCTGGAGCCCAGATCGATGGCGGCCTGAGTCAGGGTCATCGACTCTTCGATGGCATTGCTGTGCTGTTGCAGCAGTTTTTCGATAGCCAGCAGATCGGCGTCAAGGGCGGTGAAAGCGGGATTATTATCCAGTTTCTGCTTGAGTTTGGCGAAGCGGTTGTCCAGCTCTCGGTCGAAGCCACGGCAGGAGAGCATCAGCTTGTTGATAAACTGAATGCCGCGGGCCCGCTCGGCATCGGAGAATGAGAGTACTCCGTCGAGTTCCAGCTGTTTCTGCTGAAGGGATTCCCTTAGCCTTGCCAATTGTCCTGCTACGGCAGCGATGTCATTCATTATCAGGTCGCCCTGTTGTCATTATTGTTTTTCGTGTCAGATAGCAACAGTGACCGAACCCGTTATCGAGCCTCGTCTGTTATCTATTTTACGGTTGTGGGCCGGTGTCTTGCTTCCTTGCAAGCTGGTGCCAATTAACCCATTGCTTTTCATGAGAAGAATTGACTTTTACCAGTCCCTTGTCAATTGCCATCAGGGCGCATTGCCACACATCCCCATTAAAAAATGCTGCCTGTTGGCAATCGATGGCGGCCAGCTCCAGCCAGACGTTTTGCTGGTGTTTTTCACTGAGCTGAATGGCTCCCGACAGGGCGAGATAACAGAGGTCAAACAGGCCATGGTGATCGAGTGCGGTCGCCGCTTTCGGCAGGAAGGGGTGGCTGACGATGCCAAGGCTGACCCGGCGATCGATGGGGTAGTCGCAGGGGAAGGCGGCGATGGCGATCAGCAGATCGCCGGCCAACTGATGCAGATTGGCTACATGCCGCTGCGGTACCACATAGAGCAGGTGTCCTTCGCGCAAATCGTAGATGCGGCCATCCTGCGGGGTCAGAGTCTCGATATAGGCGCCAAAGGCCTGTTCAATCTCGCTGCTGGCCTGATAGCCGTGCTGCTCCCGCACATTTAGCAGGAAGGGGACCCGGAACAGCAGGTAGTGCAGCTTGTCGTCAAATTCGCTGGTGGGCTCTTCGCTCAGATACCAGCGCTCCGATTTGAGTTGGCGTTTGGCCATCTCCCGCGGCCAGCGGTTCATCAGACGTTGCCAGTTGGCAAGTCCAGAGCGGGGCTCTATCAGCAGGGCTTCACCGGTTCGCTTGGCCTGCAGACGGGCGGTGCGCAGCTTGAGCCAGAGGGTAAAGAAGAGATAGATAAAGAGGGCGAGCAGCAGGCTGGTGGTGATGCTCGACCAGAGATAGCGCTCCTGCTGGTGCTGACTCTGGCTTAGCTGCTGCTCCAGCTCCTTGATGTGCTGCACCCGTTCGACGTGGACATAGTTGTCACGGATGGCGGCCTGCTCCTGGGCGATCTCCTGCTGGCGTACCTCCTCACCCAGTCGGTGGAAGCGCTTGTAACTGTCCAGCGCCTGGCGCAGGAATCCTTTCTGTTCGTAGGCCAGCGAGAGCAGGCGGAACACTTCGTACTGGCGGCGGGTATCGCCGATCTGGTCGGCCAGTGCCCGGGCATTCTCCAGCTGCAGGATGGCGATGGCGGCCTCCTGCTTTTTCAGATAGAGCTCGCCGAGCAGCAGCAGGGTATCGATGAGCGGCTCTTTGGCATCGTTCAGCTCATGGGACTGGCGCGCCGCATTGAGGTAGTTGCTGGCCAGCGAGAGGTTGCCGCTTTGCAGGTAGGTCTTGCCAATCTCGTACTTGAGCAGGGAGGACTGTGGCCGGTTGCTCCCTTCATCGATGAGGTCGAGGGCATTGAAGAAGTAGACCAGCGCCAGATTGAGATCACCCTGATCCCGGTTGAGGCGCGCCAGCACGATGAGCGAGTCGCACAGCAGGGAGGGGTTACCGATGGAGTGGAAGTAGTTGGCCGCTTCATTGGCATACTGGAGCGCTTTCTGGGGCTCCTGCTCCTGCTGGTAGAGCTTGACGATCTGGTTGGAGAGCAGGCCGAGGAAGAGCGGATCGTTGAGATTTCTCGCCTGCTGCTGGGCATCGATATATTCGCCAAGGGCCAGTTGGGGTTGCTGCAGGGCTCGATAGAGATCGCCGCTGATGGCGCTGACCCAGGCGCTGGCCAGCGGATAGCCCGCTTTCGCTGCCCAGTTGCGCGCCTCGGCCAGATGGACTTTGGCATCCTCGAGCTGCTGATTGTCGATGTCATAGCTGGTGTGCAGCAGCCGGCTGTAGATCTGCAGCTGGCTCTGCTTGAGGTTGGGGGCTGTCAGCTGCTCCTCAAGCTCGCTGAGCAAAGGGCGACTGCTGCTCTGGCTGTCAGGCTTGAGCAGCTGGCTGCGGATCTTGAGATAGAGGCCGTGCACCTTGAGCTCTGGCAGATTCTCCTTGTCAGCCAGCTCCATCGCCTTGTCGAGCGCCTGCTGGGTGGCCTGATACTGGCCCAGCTGCAACAGGCACTCCCCCTTGAGCAGATAGGCGCCGACGGACTGGGCGATGGTGCTGTAGTTCAGGATCGGCTCGCGATAGCCGAACTCCTGCCGGTTGCTGATGATCTGCTGGGGATTGTTGGCTGCGCGCGTCAGGAAGGCAGAGGTGATCTGGACGCATCTGGCGGGATCGGTCTGAACCAGCGACTGAGCCTGCTGGAGGTCGACAGAGAGCTGCTCCTTGTCCAGATCCAGATTCGGAGCGGACAGGGAGGACATCATCATGGCCAGAAAAAACAGTTGATTCATTGGATTAAGGACGGCACAGGGGTGAGGGCATGTTATCCAACGCCCCCCTGTGCGTCCAGAGTTTACTCATGCTTCCCCTGCAGATAAGAAGAGGGCGTCCAACCGACGCCCTCTCATTTCTATTGTCTGCCCGTTTTACTGACGGATCAGCCGCAGATTGGCGGGAACCGCCTCGAAATCGGAGCGGAACGGGTTGATGTCGAGGCCGCCGCGACGGGTATAGCGGGCATAGACGGTGAGCTGCTCCGGCTGGCAGTAGTGCTTGAGGTCGATGAAGATGCGCTCGATGCACTGCTCGTGGAACTCGTTGTGCTGACGGAACGAGATGAGGTAGCGCAGCAGCTTCTCCCGATCCAGTTTCGGCCCCTTGTAGCGGATCACCACAGAGCCCCAGTCCGGCTGGCTGGTGACCAGACAGTTGGATTTGAGCAGGTGGCTGTGCAGGGTCTCCTCGACCAGCTCGCTGCAGGCAGCGCCTTGCAGCAGGTCGGCATCAAACTCGTAGTTATCGACCTCGATATCCAGCTCGTCGATGCACTCGCCGGGCAGGGTGGCGATCTGGTGCGGGGCGCGATCGAGCGGGAACAGGGTCACCTTGACCGGCTCACCGGCGCAGGCGCCGAGATCTTGCTCCAGCATGGCCGCCACCGCATCGATGGAGTCGCAGCGGGTCTGGTTGAAGGAGTTGAGGTAGAGCTTGAACGATTTGGACTCGATAAGATTCGGGCTGGTGGCCGGAATGGTCACTTCGCCAACGGCCACCATCGGCTTGCCCTTGCTGTTGAGCCAGGAGAGCTCATAGAGCGTCCAGACATCGCAACCGGTAAAGGGGAGGTCATTACCGAGTTTGAGGTCATCCCGGTTCAGGCTGCGGGGAACCGGCTGCAGCAGGGAGGGGGTGTACTGGCTGATGTAGTCGGCTTGCTGGCCCAGGCTCAAGCCCTTGAGGGCGCTGGCGCCGGCGTATCTATCTTGTTTGCTCACAGGTTTGCTCACCTAATGTGTTCATCATGATTGGGAGGAAGCGGGCCATTGCGTGGCCAGAGCGTGCTCGCAGCCTTGCCCGCGGGGGATAATCCCGAGATGCAACGGGGCGCTGGCAACCTTGTCTGTCACCCGGTTTGATGGTGCAATAGCGGACTTTGCCAGCAATTGTGGGGATTTTCGATGTCGGATCAAGTTTTGTCTGCCCTGAAGCACTTTTTTACCCGCTGGCAGCGTGACGGCGAGGCCAGACGAGGCTTGCCCCTGTGCCAGTGGGAGTCGGAGTGGCGCTCTCCCTGCCAGCTTGGCGAGCCGGTCGACGGTCAGATCAGCTGGCGTCCCCATCTGCGCAGCGAGCCCGGCGATTTCACCGCCATGAACGAGGCGCTGGAGCTGCAGCTTCATCCTGCGGCGACCACCCTGTTTGGCCACTGGTTCAGCCGCCCTGTCCCCTGCCTCTTCAAGGGGCTGCGTCTTGAGCTGATCCTGCCGTGGAACGAGGCGGATCTCGACCTGCTCAAGGAGAACCTCATCGGCCATCTGCTGATGCTGCGCAAGCTCAAGCGCACCCCCTCCATCTTCCTTGCGACCACCCGCAACGAGATGACCCTGATCTCCCTTGATAACGAGAGTGGTCAGGTGTGGCTGGAGTGGCTTGACTCCGGCCGTAGGCTGCCGCTGGCACCCTCGTTGCCGGCGTTTCTGGAGCGGCTGGAGACCCTGCCGCAATAGTGCTGTTCGAGCCACCACCGCTTGGCGGAACAGATCTCGAAACGAAATGCCGAAATGAATATCGAAACAAAAAGAGCCTTGCCACGCGGCAAGGCTCTTTTTTATGGCGTCACGGGCTGGGTGTGCGCTTAATCCTTGAAATCCCAGGAGAGGTTGGAGACCAGCCGGCAGCTGTCGCACTTGAAGTCGAAGATCTCGTGCAGCGGCGCTGCCAGCGCCCACTCGCCACCACAGCTCGGGCAGGGGCGCGCCTTCTCCTCGGCCGCGCTCACGCCCCCCACCCGGTAGAGGTAGTAGTAGGTGGGGATGCCGGTCAGCACCTCCAGCCGTTTGGCGAGATCGCTGCCGCGCCGGTAGAGACGGCTACCCACTTCCCCAATCTCGTGCAGCGCCGCATGTTCGGCGATGGAGCCGTTCATCTGCAGCTGATCGCACGCCTCCCAATCCTCCTGCAGAATCACCCTTACTCATATAAACTCTCAAATATCTCAATTCCTGCGCTGGTATTGGCCTCTGGCTAACTTTTACGTGGAAAACTAGTGGCATCTATGACCTCTCGAAAATCATCTGAAAGATATGGAAATCGCGCCTTATGATTTACTTTTCGAGAGGCCTATGCATCTATTACTCTATCCTGCTGGTAAGCCAGCACCTGCGCTTATGCTAAAGAGCAATTAGTTAGCCTGGTGAAGGTGCAGCCGAGGATGTACAGATCTAATTATCACCTGACACCGACCTCAAACCGGTGTCTTGTTGCTTAGATTACTTTCCTGCGCAATGCCATTGGTATCAAGAGCAGAGCCTATTCAACGTGCTGTAGGGGCCTGCCTCTCCATCACCCTTCCCTGATTGCCAGCCAGCTCCAGCGCTCCCAGTAGAGGCCACGAGTTGGCTTGGTGAGGGAG